>CBDBFX010000002.1:0-895000 GCA_965205205.1 Arenicellales bacterium | reverse complement strand
GAAACAGCCCAGACCGCCAGCTAAGGTCCTTAAATCATTGCTCAGTGGGAAACGATGTGGGAAGGCCCAGACAGCCAGGAGGTTGGCTTAGAAGCAGCCATCCTTTAAAGAAAGCGTAACAGCTCACTGGTCGAGTCGGCCTGCGCGGAAGATTCAACGGGGCTCAAGCAATGTACCGAAGCTGCGGATGCGTGCGAATGCACGCATGGTAGGGGAGCGTTCTGTAAGCTGTCGAAGGTGTGCCGCAAGGCATGCTGGAGGTATCAGAAGTGCGAATGCTGACATGAGTAGCGATAAAGGGGGTGAAAAACCCCCTCGCCGAAAGCCTAAGGTTTCCTGCGCCACGTTAATCGGCGCAGGGTGAGTCGGACCCTAAGACGAGGCCGAAAGGCGTAGTCGATGGGAATCAGGTTAATATTCCTGAACCGTGTGCAGCAGTGATGGGGGGACGGAGAAGGCTAGATCAGCCGGGTGTTGGATATCCCGGTTTAAGCGTGTAGGGAGCATTTCCAGGAAAATCCGGAAGTGCCTATTCTGAGACGTGACGACGAACACATTGCGTTGTGAAGTGATTGATGCCATGCTTCCAGGAAAAGCCTCTAAACTTATGCTGTATGCGACCGTACCCCAAACCGACACAGGTAGGCGGGGCGAGAAGCCCAAGGCGCTTGAGAGAACTCGGGTGAAGGAACTCGGCAAAATGACACCGTAACTTCGGGAGAAGGTGTGCCCCCGTTACGTGAAGGCCCTGCGGCTGGAGCGGAAGGGGGTTGCAACAAAGAGGTGGCTGCGACTGTTTATTAAAAACATAGCACTCTGCAAACTCGCAAGAGGACGTATAGGGTGTGACGCCTGCCCGGTGCCGGAAGGTTAAGTGCGGAGGTTAGCTCCTTGTGGGCGAAGCTTTCAATCGAAGCCCCGGTGAACGGCGGCCGTAACTATAACGGTCCTAAGGTAGCGAAATTCCTTGTCGGGTAAGTTCCGACCTGCACGAATGGCGTAACGATGGCCACACTGTCTCCACCCGGGACTCAGCGAAATTGAACTCGCTGTGAAGATGCAGCGTACCCGCAGCTAGACGGAAAGACCCCGTGAACCTTTACTACAGCTTCATACTGGATCTTGAATATGTTTGTACTGGATAGGTGGGAGGCAATGAAGCAGGGACGCTAGTTCCTGTGGAGCCAAAAAGAGGAATACCACCCTGATATGTTTGAGGTTCTAACCGAGGTCCGTTATCCGGATCCGGGACAGTGTGTGGTGGGTAGTTTAACTGGGGCGGTTTCCTCCCAAAGAGTAACGGAGGAGCGCAAAGGTATCCTAAGTACGGTCGGAAATCGTGCGGATAGTGTAAAGGCACAAGGATGCTTGACTGCGAGACAGACACGTCGAGCAGGTGCGAAAGCAGGTCTTAGTGATCCGGTGGTTCTGTATGGAAGGGCCATCGCTAATCGGATAAAAGGTACTCCGGGGATAACAGGCTGATACCCCCCAAGAGTCCATATCGACGGGGGTGTTTGGCACCTCGATGTCGGCTCATCTCATCCTGGGGCTGGAGTCGGTCCCAAGGGTATGGCTGTTCGCCATTTAAAGAGGTACGCGAGCTGGGTTTAGAACGTCGTGAGACAGTTTGGTCCCTATCTGCTGTGGGCGCTGGAGACTTGAGAGGAGCTGCTCCTAGTACGAAAGGACCGGAGTGGACATACCTCTGGTGTTCCAGTTGTCACGCCAGTGGCATTGCTGGGTAGCTATGTATGGACAGGATAACCGCTGAAAGCATCTAAGCGGGAAGCCTCCCTCAAGATTAGGTCTCCCTGGACCCGTGAGGTCCCTGAAGGGCCGTTGAAGACTACAACGTTGATAGGCGGGATGTGGAAGTGCAGTAATGTATTAAGCTAACCCGTACTAATTGCCCGTGAGGCTTGACCATATAACACTCGAGTTGTTCGAGCGGTTGTATGTTTACAAGTGCATACCGAACTTTGACTACCAATTTTGTTTTTTGGTCCAGTCGTTTCAAATCAACGCTGGGTCAACCGATTTGCCCGGCGGCAATAGCAAATGGGTACCACCTGAATCCATCTCGAACTCAGAAGTGAAAACGTTTCGCGCCGATGATAGTGCGGAGAAATTCCGTGTGAAAGTAGGTACTGCCGGGCATTGCTTTTCTCAGCTGGTTCATCTTGTTTCACTGAACTTTGCATCTTCATCAATACTTCAAAAGGTGACATTTCTTCCCATCTGAAGATTGATCGGCAGCCACATCCGGCACCTGTTCCCGATTGTGCAAAAAAGCAAATGAACCGAAGTTCACTTCAGTTAAAATTCATCTCGCTCAACAGACCATTTACCTGTTTCAGGACAACACTCGACTCCGATTGATGGCGGTAACTTTACCATGGATATAACATCATCGAAAAGCGGCGCCAAGTTTCACCATACACCTGAGCTGCCGGTTCAATTGAATCCGATTTTCAGCTGGCCACTCAATATTGGTGGCGTCCTCCGCTGGCTTGCGGCTTCATGGCTCACCGTTGGAACGCACCTGCTGTGCCTTGCTCTCGCCTGTACCGTTTACTTCGTATTTCAGCCGACGACGGCTGAAATGAAAGAACTGTCTTTTGGCTGGATTGCGCAAATCTGGCTGCGCAACCTGATGATCATTTTTTCGGTTGCGGGATTGTTACATTTTTATCTGTATATCCTGAGAAAGCAGGGAAACGAACTCAAATATGAGAATCGGAGTCAAGAACGAAACAGCAAGGTTCACAATTTTGGCAACCAGGTACTGGACAATATGTTCTGGACACTGGGCAGTGGGGTGTTGATCTGGAGCGGTTACGAAGTTCTCTATTTCTGGCTGAGCGCCAACGGCCATCTACCGACATTCGCGATCGCAGATCATCCGGTCTGGTTCATCATTCTATTTGCATTGATTCCAATCTGGTCGTCAATGCATTTCTACTGGATACATCGTCTGCTGCATTGGCCGCCGCTTTACAGGTTGGCGCATTCGCTTCATCACCGCAACGTCAACATCGGGCCCTGGTCTGGAATCTCCATGCATCCGATTGAGCACGTTCTTTATCTTTCCAGCCTGCTGATTCATTTCGTCGTTGTTTCACACCCATTGCATTTTCTGTTTCATGCCTACTACGAGACGACCGGTGCCGCGATCTCGCACAGCGGGTTTGAGGGATTGAAAGTACAGGGCAGAAAAAGGGTGGAGCTGGGCGTATTTTTTCACCAGTTGCATCACAAGCACTTCAAGTGCAACTATGGCACGATTGAAATGCCGTGGGACCGATGGTTCGGTTCATTTCATGACGGCACCGATGCTGCGACGAAAAGAATCCGACGGCGCAAATGGTGATCTCGTCTCTGAACGGTCGCTTTGGACCGACGTGTCGGGGAGTTGAATTGGAATAATCTGCAGGTGGTGAGAATTGCAATGAATGGTAGCCGTTCATTGGAATTAAACTTCTGCCATATCTGTTCGCCCGTGTTTTTGACTCATTCAAAAACCAATGGAAGCGATCTTTGGGCCTGAGGGAAAGACATTCGATGCAGAATAAACGCCGAATCGTCGGTCATGTTTATGTCCGGCTGGTCGTCGATTTTGAAGATCTCGATTCGAGATCAGGCTACAGAATCACGCTCTGAGCCGTGCTTTCCTTACCAAAATGTCCTTATGGATGAAAATTTCTCAGTACTGGACTTCAGGCGATGATGATACTACTATAGTGTTCAATGGTCTACACAACCGGTTTTCACAAATCAGAGACTGCATCTGATATCTCAAGCCAGCGATAATGTTCGTGAAATTGATTTCGAGCGGTTATTTGAGGATTTTCTTTATCAATGCGGATTCTTTGTAATCATTACGGACCGAATGGATAAGAATCACTTTGGGCGTCGGTGTTCCGGTCAATAGGTATCCCCGATGTCCGCCATGGCCCTTCATCGCCAAATGTGGATACTTTTTTTTGTTAAGAATTCCATTGGTCCAAAAGAACTTGCCATATCGCGTATGGCTGTACTTAAACTCTTGCCGTGTTTTAACCGTATCTTCAGCGGCACTTTTCAGGTACTTGCCGATGCAGGCTGGAGAGTGAAAGTCTTCACTGATTTTTATCGCTGCCCGCAACCAATCAGAACGCGCAGCCATGAAATATGCATGGGCAAGTGGTACTCCATCATAATCAGCCAAGAAATGAGATTCATATTCAAATCCTGCCGGCTCAGCCAGATTGGCACTGATGAATTCAGATACTCCTTCAGGTGAGACTGATACAAGTAAGCTCGCCAGTACGTCAGTGTTGGCATTCGTATAGTTGTATTTTTTCTTACCTGGTTTCTTATTGCCGAGATTGGCGACGGCCTGTCTTACTGTCAATCTGTCAGACCAGATCGGCAGGACGTAATATTTCCAACGACTGGCACCGGTCTTACTGTTAGGATAAAGTTTTTGGTCACCGGAAGCCATGTTCAGTGCATCAATAATTCGGACGTTATGGTAGAACGAGCCTTCAAAAGCGGTTGTGTATTGTCCAATCGAGTCTGTCAGAGAATCTATCCTGCCATCACAGTAGGCTTTTCCAATGAGATAGGAAAGGATGCTCTTTGACATTGACATTCCATAAATGGGTTTACTTTCGGTTAGATCTTCTTTTTTCCAATCGTATACGACGTTCTCTCCATCGAAATACATCAGGGAGAAAATGGCTGACCCACCAATCAGCTTGCGTAAAGATTCTGGGATTGGAGTTGATGAACGGTTCAGTGTTCGTGGATTGGTGCTGGGCGGTATTTTGATTTTCGGATTCCATGTGGCGTAATAGACAAACCTTTGTTTTTGTTTTACCTCAAGTTCTTTTTTACTCAGCTTACTGTAATGGGAACTGTAGGCATCTCCAGAAAATAATCCGCTCAGCAGAAAAAGCGCCGTGATCAGAAAAATTTTGCAAATGGTTGCGTTTGTGGTTGAATCGGTTGATCTAAGCATGTTGAGTTACCTCACAGTTCTATATCCATACTGTTCAGTATTATTATGCAAAATGATGGCGGGCACTTGAATTTGAGTAACAAAATACAGATATTAGATCCTCAAATTTTGCACCAGATTTTGAACTAGCAGGGGGTACTATGCTCAAATAAATCCATCAGTCCCGATTTTGCGTACCGGCTTTGAGACCTGTTGATAGAATTGGAATTTGGGCTATGCCTGACTATGTAAACCTAACAATTACCCGAGAGCGCAGTTCAAAGTTGAAAATTCAACCCGCGCATTATTTTGGGACCTAATAGAGGCGAGCGGCATTCACTCATCATGCTGGAACCCTACCTACTTCAATAGGGTTTCGGCCAGTAGAAATAGTCTCCGTATCTAAATGCTTTTAACGGTTGTCATTTCAACTGCTGTAGTCGTAATAATTCTGACTGCGATTTGGCCTGTCTCAGGTTTATCGAACGGCGATGATTTTGAAGACAGCATACAATCCCATTCATTCTCATCAATCATGGCAGTTAGTACCCGTTTATATCGATTCAATTGCTTTTCTCCATGACCATTTGGAAAATGTATGCGTCTTGCCATGAATGCTGTCTGGTTGTAGTTCGTATCAAGCATCCAGCAATCTATGTTTTTCGTATCTCCACGTTTTAAATTACCTGACTTTGGGTCAAAGGTGTCAAAACCCTTCACTTCAACTGTCAGTTGATTCTCTCCAACTTTCGCAATCTGAATCTCCGGTTCACCAATCTGAACGAATGCACTGTCATATTCGGTATGCTCCAAGCTAGAAATCATCAGGTCGCGATTAGCACGCAGACAGATGGCTGTTACATTTCCCAATTTGGTTGGTGTGTCAACAAGAGCGTCGGAGTCGAAGTTGAATGCAATAATGATGACTTTTCTGGGCTCGCGTAATGCTGCCGTCTTATTTAAAGATTGTGAAATCCATGCTTGACTGCACGACGCATCATCAGGCAGAATTGATAGGGCGATGAGTTCAGGTTCTTCGTGTTCGTGATTTTCTAGACGAATGCTACACAGGTGGGTCAGGTACCCGTGGTCTGGATAAGATCAGACTTCCTGACATGGTAACCGACTTCAGCGGTGTTTCACGGATGGACAGGTCTGTCAAATCAGTGGTTTAACGTTCTCCAGCTGCGGCTTTCTCCCGATCGGGCCGTCCAATATGGCCAGCTCCATAAATCTCTCGCCACAGATTCGATCATGATACCTCAGTGTCCGTCGGTCGGGGGTTGAAATCACCGGTTGACACCCTGGCCGCCGCCCGCTCGCCGGCGGCATCTGCACCCTCCCATCACGCCGGTGGTCGGCGGCTGTCGGTCGGCGGTGCGGTTGAAAAAAGCGCAGAAAAAAGTGAAAAAAGTCCGCCGCATCGGCCGGCTGCAGTATAATTAAGAACATAATTATCAATACATTATAGCAGGATTCCAACATGCTTTACACAGATGCCATCCAGCAGCCCATGGAACTGATTCCCGCACAGGCGACGCACATCTGCGGACCGTTCTCCCTCGTGATCGACCGGGGCATGATCTACTACTACAACTACCTGTCGCCGGTCGACTGCCATCCGCGCGATGACCGCCCGGCCATGCTGCTGCGCATCGCCCGCCTGCGGCAGCTGAATCGGCTGCCGGTGAAGGATCTGATGCGCGCCTTCGGGGTGTCGCGGGCGACCGTGAAACGGGTGGCCGACCGGTGGAAGGAGCAGGGCGATGAGGGGTTCTACGCGCCGCGCCGGGGGCAGGGCCGGGCCCGTTCGGTGATGACGCCGGAGATGGTGAGGCAGGCCGAGATGCGGCTGGCCGCCGGGCTGAGCCAGCGGGCCTGCGCCGCCGAGCTCGGGGTGTCCACCAGCACCTTCAACGAGAACGTGCGCGCCGGCGTCATCCGACTGCCCGCCGCCCGGGCGGCGGCCAGCGAGCGCTCGCAGCGCAGTCGCCGCGACCGGCAGCCGGCGGCCGGACGCGCCTGCCATGACACCGAACGCCGCCAGCTGGCGGCCAACGGTCTGCTCCAGGAAGCGACGCCACGGTTCACTGAACCGGCCCTGGCGGTGCGCCATGGCGGCGTGCTCGCCGCCCTGCCCGCCCTGCTCCGGGAAGGACTGCTCAGTGCCACCCAGGGTCTGCTGCGCCTGCCGGCCGGCTTCTACGGCCTGACCTGCGTGCTCCTGCTGCTCGCCTTCATGGCCCTGGCCCGGGTGCGCAACGTCGAGTCGCTGGGCCACCAGCCACCCGGCGAATGGGGGCGCCTGCTCGGCCTCGACCGCGCCCCCGAAGTCAAGACCCTGCGCCGCAAGATCGCCCAGCTGGCCGACTCGCCCGACACCATCTGCCAGCTGCAGCGGACGCTGACCCGCCATTGGCTGGACGAGACCAAAGCCCGCCCGCTGACGCTGTCCGTCGATGGCCATGTGAAAGTGTACAGTGGCCAAGGCCGTCTGCCCCGCCACTTCATCGCCCGCCAGAAACTGTGTCTGCCGGCCAGCGTCAGCTACTGGGTCAACGCCCTCGGCGGCGAGCCGCTGCTGTGCCTGCACCAGCCGCTGGACGCCAAGATGGTGCAGACCCTGGAACACGAGGTGGTGCCCGAACTGCGCGCCCTGGGACTGGTGCCGCCGACCGACCGCCAGCGCACCACCGGGGTCGAACCGACGGTGACCCTGGTCTTCGACCGCGAAGGCTGGAGTCCGGCCCTGTTCCTGCGCCTGGCCGCGCAGGGCGTCGCCTGCATCACCTGGCACAAGAACGCCAAGGGCGACGATTGGCCCGCTGAGGAGTTCACCGACTGCGAGGTGCCGATCGACGGTCCGGCGAAAACCAAGTGGACCACCGTGCGCCTGGCCGAACGGCGGCTGCGGCTGCGCGGCGGCCCCGAGGTGCGGCAGATCCGCCGCCTGATGGACGACGGCCGGCAGGTGCCGCTGATCACCACCCATCCGAAACGATCGATGGCCGAGGTCGCCGGCGCCCTGTTCTCGCGCTGGGCGCAGGAGAACTTCTTCAAATACATGCGCGACGAGTTCAACCTGGACGCCCTGCTGGAACACGCCCTGCAGCCGGTCGACCCCGACCGGCGGGTGGTCAATCCTGAATACCGCGCCGTGCAGAAGATCATCGACCGGGTGAACAAGACCCGCGCGCGCCGGCTCGCCAAGGCGCACCCCACCGCGACGGCCGACCAGCTGACCGAGATCGCCCAGCTGGAACAGGAACTGGTCCGCCTCAAAGCCCAGCGCAGACAGCTGCGCAGTCATGTCCGCGTCGGCGACCTGCCGGTCGAACGGCAGCCCGAAGCCCTGCCGCCGGCCAAGCGGCTGTTCATCGATCTGGTGCGCATGATCGGCTACCGCGCCGAGACCCGTATGATGCCCTTGGTGGGCGGCGACCGCGCCGAGCAGCCCACCGCCCGCCGGCTGCTGCGCACGCTGCTGGCCGCCGACGCCAACCTCATCCCCGATCGCTCGCAGAACGTGCTGCGCGTGGAACTGCTCGGCCTGGCCAATGGCGCCACCGAACGGGCGCTGCGGCCGGTGCTTGACGAACTGAACCGCAGCCGCACCTGTTATCCCGGCACCGAGCTGCGAATGGTTTACGACATCGCCCGCTGACCGTCGCCCCGCCGCAGGGCGGCGAGAGGCACTTCGGCCGCCGGCGGCCGACACACCACGAAACCGACCCCTCGGCGGCCGCCGTCAACCGGCGGTCGGATCGCGACGGCCGTCTCGACACCACCGATTCAGCTCCCAGCCGGCGACCCGACTTCACACCACTCCGTGGCATCGGCCATCAGCGCCGTGGCGATGGCGCCGACGCTGAAAATTCAGCTTAAGACCGCGCGGAATCCAAGTGTTGAAAATCGACGCAGATGGACGCCTCAGTCCGCTTCGCTGGTGAAAAATCGATCATAATAATTGGCTTAGGTCAGGAAGTCTGAAGATACTTTTTCAATATCTTGTACTAGGTAGCGATTTCCTTCAGTCAGACGAAAGCCACCACTTCGAATGGCTTCTATTATGTTTTCCTGAGATTCAAAACTCATATCTTCTTTCAGGTATTCTTCTGGAGAAACTGTTCTGTATGGGCTGTGACTCTCTACAGTAAAAGCACTCGCGATTCGTTTTTTTCCGTGTGTTCTGTGAGGCCTGTCCACCAAGTAAGTGAATTCTGGTGGTTTATCATAGGCCAAAGTCGCTGCACTGACGTACGGAATTCGCTCATAAACGAAACCGGATGCTGGATCTCTGGAGTCACTGAATCCAGAAATTAATTCCTCAGAATCAGTAGAAAGAGTACCGTATCCGAGTTCAAGTCTTCTTCCTTCGTCGCTGTTCTTCAACACATTCCATTGATGCACTGAACTTAGAACCCTTTGACGGGTGAGAGCAATGGGTACTCTGGAGGCATCAGTAGCCATCCAACGGCGTCCCCATTTCTCAGCAACATATGGAGTAGTTCCTGACCCACATGTAATGTCTAAAACCAAATCTCCTGGATCAGTGGACATTAATATACATCTTTCAATTACTCTCTCAGCTGTTTCAACCACATAATGAATATCTGTTGCCGTCAGGTTAGAATCCCAAACGTTATTTAGTCGTGTTCCTGGTATTTCCTTTCTATATCGCTTCCACAATAACTCACTAGCTCCAGGTCCGGCGGTGACTAAACGTTTTTTTTGAGACAGTCTTTCCAGCCCTTCATGGCTCACTATCCAGTGACTATTGTTACGAGGCGTATACTTTCTCCCTTTCCATGTGAAGGGATTGGATCTGCCGCTAGAGGAAGACCCCTTAGAAGTCAATGGCATTCTTCGAAAGAGTCTAAGCGATTCATCCAATAAATCAGTTTTTTTTCGTTCTTCGGAAGTTAAATTACGAACAGAACCGTCTTTATCTTCAACCATCACAAAAGATGACATAGATTCAATAATGTCTTTTTGACTTTTTAACTGTCTATATAGATCGTGAAATTTGACATTTTGCCGACCTTTTGCATACCAAAGCAGGTAGTCTGTGACTTCAGCTAGCGTGGAAGATGGAGAAGAACCGGTTTTGCGAAACGTGATTGTGGCAATTCTGTTTTCTGGCCCAAACACCTCATCTAGGACTACAGCAAGTCGGTGAACGTTTGTTTTGCCAATCTGCAGGAAAAAACTGCCTGACTCGGCGAGAAGATCCCTTGCCAGAATCGCGTTTTCCCGTATTCCGTCCAAGTAGTCATGGATACCATTTTTGTAGGTGTCTCTAAATACTCGGAGCATTTCAGGTTCATGGGATACGGCACCGGTTCCCGCTGGAGTATTTTTATTGTCGGTTCGTATCTGCATATTGGAATCAAATGAGATTCCGTAGGGTGGATCAAAATAGATCATTTGTACCTTACCCTGCATATTTTCTTTGGCCGCAAGTGAAGCCATAATCTGAGCGGAATCGCCATGGATCAGGCGATTGGACCAACCGCCGGAATGTTGATAGCACTCATAGTGCGCGTCTTCAGGGAGATTTTGAAACAGATTTAATTGTCGGCCCAATTGTGTACGATTACCTTCCAGTTGCTCAAGAAATACCGAAGGATCAATTTTTTCATGAATGTACAGAGGCCCAGCCTTCTTTGAAGGAGTGGCTGGTTTTGACCTTTGCCAAGCCAGTTGAGGTACATCTGCATCTCGTAGGTCAGGTTCGTATTGAATGACTCTCTTATCATCTTCGGTGAGAAATCTTTCTGTTTCTTGAGTTGGATTGTTGAGGCGTTTACTTGTATTGTGCTTATACGATTCCGTTGATTGATTTCTTCTAGGCATAGCGTGACCTTATTGTTTGAAGTTTACCGTTTAATTCTTGGGGATCGGTAACGAGAACATACTCCCAATGGCCCATACATTCACGATGCTCCAATTGAGAAACCAGCTCACACCAACGAATTGCTGCCTGCGCTTTATGCCTGCTGTTATCGTCTTCATCACCTTTCATTTCTATGACGACATAACACTTTTTGTCGGTCTCCAGTTCGACGAGGAAGTCTGGTTCATATTCTCGCCACTGTATCGTCGCGGGATCCCACCAGGGCAATCGCCAACCCAATCGAAAGTTTCTGACCCAGTGGCGCACGAGTTCAGCAGAATCCAACCATTGAGCAATAACCGCTTCTGATTCGGAGTGACAGGCCGCTCGGTTTAACTCGGAAAACTGGCAAATCGAATCTTCTTCGTTCGGGTATCTGAATTTCAAAGTCGTTTCAAAACCAACGTTACTCGTATCGGAAAACACTTCTCTTTTTGGATCAGTCGGATTGTTCCAGACTGGTTCCATGGTTGGTTTCGCACCTTCTTCATTGATGCATGCTACGGCTACTTCTTCAACCAGCTGTTCGCGCCAACCTAAATGGTGCAGGGGTGACAAATCTAGAATTTCAATCAAAGGATGAGCACACCACTCAGCGAGGGCATATAGAGCATCTATGAACAGCACACCCCGACGGGTTAATGGGTGATTTGATGTTGTGTTTCTGTCAACCCATTTGTCGCTGAGCGATTTCGCTAACTCATAAAGTGCTGTTTGGTTTCTATCGCGAAGCAATTCAGAGGTTATCGTGGCAGTCTCACCTCTCCATAGCGGATCCTTCATGTCTGCCACTACTGGATCGGGAATGGTTGGCCTCCATTCTTTCACAAGTGATGGGTCCAACCGATATCGTCTCCCAACTGCCGGCCTGGTATGAATCCCCTTTATTTTGGGCCAGTGAAGCCGGTGTGACTCATTTCGAGGTACGCTGAATACTTCGTATGCCGGTGTAGGTTCTGCTTCTTCTCCATTATCAGGATCAACATCCATCGCTATCAAACCAGGGTAGGGCACGGCGATGACTTCAGCGTATTCAGCAATTGAAGGATCGTCAAGAGACGGCCGTCGAAGTGCCCGGCCGATAACCTGTTCGCACAACAGTAAACTGCTGAATTTCCTAAAACCGAAAACATGGGTTACAGTTTTGGCATCCCAACCTTCGCTTAACATCGCGACCGATATCACGCATCGAATGTGCTCTCCCGGCTTACCTCTTTTTCCAACGGTCTGAAATATCTCTCGAATGATATTCAAAGCCTCTGGGCGACTTTTATCTGGAGCTCTGAGCTGTAGCTGCTCATCGACGACTTGCCTCGTTGTTGCATTGAGTTCATCTGCATCGTTGATGTGTGAATGAACGACTAATGTAGGCAGGACTTTCTTGGGTTCGAGAGTCATACCATCGATATTTGAAAACGCGTCAATCACCCCCGGATTCCAACGGCCGTCTTCGTTGCGCGTGCCAGCAAGCCATTGGTACAGAACTCTTGCGTTGTGAATTGAGTTGACCACGGCAATCAGTGCCGGTGTTCGGTCGAATCGTTGATAAGCGGGCCAGCGGTGTTCCTTCCAATCTCCAGCAAGCGCTCTAAAAACTTCCTGAACGTCGGGTGGAGGTTGAGAGCCCCACCTTACCGGATGCCCTTGTTCTTGACACCAATCATAAATTCCCGTCAACCTCCTATCCTCTTCTGTTTCGTTAATCTTGAATGGCAATCGCGCAATTTTGCATATTCCTGATTCCTGCGCGTCCTCCACGGAAAAATCAGTAATACACCAGGGAAAAAGGGGAGAATTTAGTCCTTGTGGCTGAACTAGGTAAGATGGAGTTGCTGAAAAATCGATAATCGCTTTCAAGTTTCGACAATCCCGAAGTGCCAACAACGTCTGATACCATTGACCGCTGCTGTCTAATTCTTCGGCCTGTAATTCTCGATTTTCGACCTGATCGCGACGACAGTGATGGCCTTCATCTTGGAAAACGTACAATGGTTGTTTTACCGCTCTGTTACCAAGAAGCCGGTCAATCATCTGTGCCGATGACTCGAACTGATCCGAGGTTCTCAGCAATGTCCGATGTAGTTTGGTCACTCCGTCAAGTCCATTGAAAGTATGGTCTTGACGACGGAACTTTTGGAAATTGACGATATTCAACTGAGCTGACGCGGGGTAGTCGACCGAGACGATCTTCCTATCCTGCTGCAATTCATACAGTTCCTGCAATCGATCCTGGACCGTCAGATTTGGCGTGATGACCAGGATCTGGCAGCCATTGGGATGCAGAGTTGACAGAACGGCCTGTAGCATGGCCATTGTTCTGGTTTTCCCCGCCCCTGTCGCCATCTTGACTGCAATGCGATTCAATCCGTCATTCCAGTCGGCATTGACCTGCTGGAGGTGGTCCCGAAGGCGCTGGACCTGCGGGTCGTGCTTACATGTAAACAGCCACGCGAGCGTTTCTACAGCTTCTCGTTGACAGAAAAAAGGCCTTTCGATGCCTTCATCTTGTACCGACCGGTCGTGCCAGCTGGTTAAGAGTTTTCTAGCTGAGGAACCGGGATAACCAGCTTTTCGCCAGTTGGCTACCTCACTTCTGAGTGAATTTATGGTGCGGTAGGGCTCAGAATCAAGGGGGGGGGTGATGCATTCTTCCAAGTGCGATACTTGGTTGACTTGGACGTCGAGTATTCTTCAGCAAAGGAGATATTGCATCAACTGAGAAATCCCAATGTTTGTCTGGCTCCTCCCAAGGTTCAAACAAAATTGGATTGACCGCATCCGACAGTCTAGTATCGGTCATATTAATCAATATGTGTTGATAATGTGAGTTGATCGTAATGGTGCACTTCGATTTCCTGAAAAAATGCAAAGGAAAAAGACCATGCACTGCAGAAGATTAAAATGTCTGCGAATTTTACCAAGCGAGCAAAGCAAATTCAAAAGTTTTTCCCCGAGAGGATTGACGGATTTCTGTTCATCGCAGACGATCGCTGGAACTGGGTGAATTGATTTTGCTTCGGTACCGATTGCCATCATAATGTAGAGTTCAAAACAGAAGATGCCGTGGAATTCAAGCGGTCATCTGTAGCCAACTGAAAGAAGTCCGATATTAAAGATTAACTGAGACACCATGCCGCGCAAACAAAGCCCATATGTAACTGAAGGGAGACTCAAGGTCAGCCGCTGTCTCCATGACTTGGTCGCACACGAAATCGCCCCTGGGACTGGCGTTGATCCCAAAGCGTTCTGGGCATCGCTGGCGGCAATTGTTCAGGATCTGGGAGAAAAGAACAAACAGCTGCTAAAGAGGCGCGATCAGTTACAGACATCCATTGATGACTGGTACGCCGCCGATGAGGGCAGGTCTGCCAGTGATGATGCGACGCGGAAGTTTCTGACTGATATCGGCTATCTGGTTAAAGAAGGTCCCCCGTTCAAGGTGGAGGTGGAAGAAGTAGACCGCGAGATCTCAGATGTAAGTGCGCCTCAACTGGTTGTACCCATTGACAACGCGCGCTACGCACTCAATGCCGCCAATGCCCGCTGGGGAAGCCTCTATGACGCCCTTTACACCTCCGGCGTTGCTGAGCCCGAAGATGAACCGGCACCCTCACCTGAGCGGTTCGACTGGCAGCGCGCGGACCGAGTTATTCAATGGGCGCGTAAATTTCTTGACCGGGTCGTGCCACTTGAACAGGGCATTCACGCCGATGTTGTACATTACGCCATTGTCCCGGCTGGGCGGCGGACGCTTCAGTTACATGCCACGTTGAAAAATGGTGAGCATACGACACTCAGATCACCGGGGCAGTTTGCCGGATTCAGCGGCCTGATGTATGCTCCAGCAGAAATTCTGCTTTATAACAATGGTCTCTTCATGCGCGTGCAGTTCGACCGAAACTCCGCCATTGGTATGAAAGATGCTGCAGGTATCTGCGATATCAGCATGGAGGCTGCGGTAACAACCATTCAGGATTTTGAAGACGCCGTTTCAGCGGTGGATGCGGAAGACAAGACTCACGCCTATCGAAACTGGCTGAATCTGATGAAGGGCACATTGACAGCCGAGTTTGAGAAAGGTGGCCGGACGATCACGCGGGCGCTCAATCTAGATATGGAATTCACCAATCCCTACGGCATGCTCACAACTGTTTCAGCCCGGAGCCTGATGCTGGTTCGCCACGTTGGCCTTCACATGTACACCGACGCGGTTGTTAGCGAATCAGGCGATGAAATCCCCGAAGGGTTCCTGGATGCGATGGTCATCAGCCTTTGTGCCATACACAATCTGTCCGGTGAGGGTGCCGCGTCGTATTCCAACAGCCGTTGCGGTAGCGTATACGTCGTCAAGCCCAAATTGCATGGTCCGGAAGAGGTGGCCGCAACAGTTGAACTTTTCGCACGCGTTGAAGATGAGCTGAGTTTGCAGCGCAACACCCTCAAGGTCGGAATCATGGATGAGGAACGGCGTACAACGGCCAATCTCAGAGAATGCATACGCGAGGCCCGCAATCGAGTCATCTTCATTAACACGGGATTCCTAGATCGGACTGGTGATGAGATTCATACGATGATGAATCTCGGACCGTCGATCACGAAAGATCAGATGAAGCAGGCGCCCTGGTTGCACGCTTACGAGGATTGGAATGTGGAGGTCGGCGTCAATACCGGCGTTTACAGCGTCGGACAGATCGGTAAAGGGATGTGGACCATGCCTGATCTGATGAAGGCGATGTACAAGGCCAAATCAGCGCATCCGGCAGCGGGTGCGAATACCGCCTGGGTGCCTTCACCGACTCTCGCAGTGCTCCACGCTCTGCATTATCACGAAATCAGTGTACCGTCGGTTCAACGTGCTAAGCTGTCCGAACAGAAGACAAAGCTGGAAACGATACTGCAGCCGCCGGTGCTGCGTGAAGAGCTGTCGGACGAGCAAATCGTGAAGGAGATCGAAAACAATGCGCAGAGCATTCTGGGTTATGTTGTGCACTGGGTTGAGGAGGGCATTGGCTGCTCAAAAATTCCGGATATCAACGAAGTCAACCTGATGGAAGATCGGGCGACGCTTAGAATATCCAGTCAGCTGATCGCGAGTTGGATCAGACACGGACTGGTTACGCGCGAACGGGTGCAGGACATTTTTGAGCGCATGGCAGTCATTGTCGATGATCAAAACAAGGATTCGGAGGGCTATCGGCCAATGACTGCAGATCATGCCGACAGCATCGGCTTTCAGGCTGCACTGGCTTTGGTGTTTGAAGGCATTCAATCGCCGAATGGTTACACCGAACACCTGCTGCACAAGTATCGTCGAATGGCTAAAGAACGGTAGACGTAACTGACCGCCAGTCAACGAGGTAGGCGGATGGAGTTTTTGACCGTCCGCAGAGCATCGATCAGTTCCGGCGGCTCAACCACCTCCACTAACTCACCCCAGGTAACGATGTGCCAGGCCATCTCAAACAGCCCGCACGCTTCGAAACTCACCTCAATGCGCCCATCATCAAGCGTATTGACCGTCTGTGATGGATGAAAGACCCAAGTTTTTGCGACATCTGTACATTCCACATCAAAGCGCCAGACAACCTGATAGGTTTGATCTTCCTTGAATACGCCGAAGCAGTTTTCGAGGTAGTGCTCGATCGATCGCTCACTCTGGCGCTCGAAGAACTGATCCGGATAGACTTTCAACTTGGAAATATTGGTGAGCGTGAATGATCGCATCTCGTTTATTTTCGGATCATCGATGAAGGCGAGCAGGTAACTTCGAGTGTTGTTTCCATGCAGAAAACCATAGGGGTGAGTTCTGGACCAACGTTTGATCTTGCCTGAAGCCGCCACATAGTCAAAGCTCACCTTGTTGAAACCCTTGATGGCGTCGCGCAGTGCTTTCAGAACACCTGATTCAATGATCTGTGCGGGTCCGGGTCGGTGCGAGAAAATTTCAGCTTCCTGCAATATTTCAAGATCAGCGTCGAGTCGCGTCAATCGGCTGTGTTTCATTCTGACCTTAAAAAACCGGCTCAACTCCCTGGCATAATCGGATTCTTCTCTCATACCACTTCTTTTGAACATTTTTGCCGCCGTGTCCAGCATGGCGAGATGGTTCAGAGTCGGACTGGGCGCTTCAATCGACTGTCTGATGCGCCAACGTTTTGTGGGTCGGTGGTGCACGACCTCAACATCCGAATTCGACTCGATGATCGCTTTCATCATGCGTTCTGCGGTTCGGCGCGATACCCCATATTGCGACTGGATGTCGGCGTATGAAATGCCATCATTCGATGACTGCATGTCATATACGAGGCCAAGCAGGGTTAAGTATTTGCCATACATGCTGCGATGATCTTCTTTGGCATTCGAATCGATTTCAAACATAATAGAAACTCTTTCAATCATCCAGTGGGACTACTTTAATGAAAATCACGAGGCCGATAGCGCTTTTCTGTCTACTGTATTCCATCTGTGGCTTCAGTTCCCTCAAGGCTGACATTTCTGAAGCTCGGGATGTCGTTGATGTAACGATCAATAACATTTATGCTGAGATAGCCACTGATTATGATTCCGAAGAAGCCTTGCGCGCAAGTATTGAACAGAGTGTTGACCTGCATCTGACGCCTGTTCTGAATTTCGAAAAATTCACCAGACTGATTCTCGCCTCGCATTGGAAAAAAGCTTCGGCCGAACAGCGGGACCGTTTTACGGAAATTCTGCGGGCCTACCTGTTTCGAACTTTGACCAAGGCCATAATGGAGCACAGAAATGTCCTTCTCTCCTACCGGGAGAACATTGATGTCAAGGATGCCAGACCGGGAAGAGATGAAGACCGCGCAATCGTACCGGTCGTCGTCCACACCGGACCTCAATCGACCGTGCATCTCGATTTCAGAATGGGACGAGAAGAAGATCGCTGGCAGGCGTATGATGTCATTGTTCAGGATGTGAGTTTCGCGATCAACTACCGGGCGATTTTGAATTCCGAAATCAAACGGCACGGCATTGAGAACGTTGCTGCGGACTTCGCTTCCAAGCTCAACTACTGAAAATTGTTGGCGAGCGCTCGAAGATTTGAATCGGCGTTCGCTTTATCCGGGCGTTCAGGCACCCAGACGCTCGGCGACGCGGGCCAGACGGGTAATTCCAGACAGGACCATCGGCGTCCTGATGATTTTTGGCCAGGGTCTGAATGACAGGTCATCCAGTGCGGTTGTTCCTTCGCTATTGCCCAGCACCTTCTGCCCGACCTTCATGCCAAAATAACTTGATAGCGTAATGCCGGATCCACAGTATCCCATGGCATAGTGCAGGTTATCCTGAACGCCGATGTGTGGACTGATGTCGGTCGTATAAGCGACGTATCCAACCCATGCATAAGAAACTTTTACCTCGGCCAACTGTGGATAAACCGTTACCATCTGTTTGTAAAGTGTCTCGGCGCCGGCTCTGGAATTGGCTTCGGTAAATGTAACCCGTCCGCCGAACAGCATGCGCTTCAAGTCCGGCGACAGACGGAAATAGTTGCCGATGAGACGCGTATCGGAGACAACGCGCGCCTTCGGAATCAGAGTCTGACTGAGGTGGTCCGATAGCATTTCCGTTGCGATCTGGAAGCTGCCAATCGGTAGTATTCGTTGGTTGTGCCAGGTGAAACTCGGATCGGTGTAACCATTTGAGGCGAGCACGATGTCGCTTGCATCAACCGCACCTCGCTTGGTATGAAGTCGAAACGAATGATTCCTGCGTTCGATGGTTTCCACCGCGCAGCGGTCGGCCACGATGGCACCGGATTGGGTGACGCGTTTTAGCAGTTCAAGATGATATTTACCCGGATGAAGACCGCCGTGCGCTGGCAGTACACACCCGCCATGAAACAGTTCGGAGCCAATTTCACTGCTCAGTTCCGCTTTGGGTACCATGTGATATTCGAAGGCGATCTGTTTGGGAGTCGCCGCACATTCTTTAGACAGCCGATCGTATGCCTGTCTGGAATGCACTCCAATGAACCGTCCGCTCGGATTCCAATCGCAGTCGATTTGTTCCTCTGCAATCAAATTTCGCAGGTAATCCAGTGCCTGATGACCTTCCCGCACCATCATCAGTGCGGTCTGCTCGCCGAATCTTTTCGCCAGCCGCGCGTATTTCGGTTTGAAACTGGTACCGACCTGCCCGCCGTTGCGACTGCTGCATCCGTAGCCGGTCAGGTCTTTTTCCAGTACCAGGGTTGACCGTCCGCCGCGGGCGGTCTGAAGTGCGGCATTGAGGCCGGTATATCCAGAACCGATGACAGCGACATCCACTTCGCGTGGGAGGTCAAATTCCGTCAACGCCTGGCGAGGAGCCGCCTCCCACCAATAGGGCCATTCCTGGAAGTCGTTTGCAAAAATACTTGACATGATTTCAGATTCTGCGCGAATGCGTATAAACACCAATTGGATGACGGATAGACTCCCAGTGCGCTGAGATGAACAACCTAAACCGAATAAGATAACTTGCTTGAAATGATTGCGAAGTTCATTGTTGGATGATGGCGCATTGAATTGAGTTTCAAAAAAAGCGACGTTCCAATTTGAAGATCCGATTTTTACAGATAAAGAATACCTGCAACTCTAAGAATTCGAACAAACTAAGTTGCACTGCATTTGTACACCAAAATTCAATTCCTGAAGTTGAAGGCTATTCACATGGTTTTCTTCTGAATAATGTTTCTGTAGTACCAACGTTGTTGGGTGAATCGAAGTGATCCCAGAAAGAATGCAGGGAAAACACCTTCATTAAGAGTGTCAGGCATTGGTCTGTAAAGAAAATCAATATACATAGAATATCATATACGAATGTATTCAATACAGTAGCTTGTAAGTGTTCGACTATGTGTAGTTCGGCTTGACGCCATTGCGGGCAGTATGAAACCTCCCCCGATCAGGACTATAGACATCTTTCAACCGATGATGACGGGGCGGCGGTTTAATCTTCATCATATTTTGTAAATCTTCTTATGCTGGATTTCTGGCCGGCCTCTAATTGTAGTAAACCCCAACAATAAGACACCTGAATCCATTGTGCCTCAAGCAGTAATTGAGGTATTTGAATAATTGCTGGAATGGAAGTAGCCATGTTAACTCTATCGACCGAGCAAGCCGAAATCGTTAATTTGCCTCTTGACGGAGCGCAACAGGTTCTTGCTTCAGCCGGTGCGGGCAAAACCCGGGTGTTAACCGAACGAGTTCGCCATATTCTGAAACAAACTAAGAAAGATGGCGTGATAGCATTGACCGTTACCAATAAAGCGGCGCTGGAAATGACCAGTCGCCTGACCGATTTTGATCAGGAACAGGATAGGGCCTGGATTGCGACCATTCACTCGGTAGCACAACGCATCCTACAAAAATATGGGCATACCATTGGGTTGCCATCTGAGATGCATATCTACGATAGAGGCAACGACAGAATGGAAGTTTTCATGCAATTCCTACGAGATGACGGTGTCAATATCGATGAGTATCTGGATGTAACGAATTCAAAAGAACTAAGAAACAGAGAACAGAATCTCAGGCGGTACATGGATTGTTTTTCCAGAATAAAGCGGGAGCTGCTAACGGAACAGGATGTGGAGGACCTATATCCCAATAAAAATCTATGGAAAGTATTTCAAGATTATCAGAGTTCGTTGATTGACAGCGACGGAATTGACTATGACGATATTTTGTCGTACGCCCACAGAATTCTACTGACACATGATTGGGTCGCTAAAATTTATCGATCGAAGTACAAGCATGTATGTGTGGATGAGGCTCAAGATCTGAACAAGGCTCAGTATGAATTTATCAAAGTGCTTTGTGGAGATGTCATAAGAAGTGTGCTGATGGTGGGAGATCCAAATCAGATGATCTATGGATTCAATGGTTCATCCCCGGATTTTCTCTGCAAGCATTTCTTAAATGATTTCTCTCCGCAGCAATTTGAACTCAAAAAGAACTATCGCAGCGCTAGGGCTGTGATCAAGGTAGCGAACAAGTTGAAGCCGCATTCCCAAACAGAGATCAAATATGCCTTGAAAGGTCGTGTGAAGATTGCGCCGTTTGATGATGAAGAGACCGAGGCCAATTTTATTGTATCTACTATTCATGACCTATTGGATTTGAAAACTCATAATGAAATCGAAGGTCAAATTTCGCTAGATAAGATGGTGGTGATTGCTAGAAATCGGTTCGGATTTAACAGTCTCATAGATTGCCTTAAAGCCAAAGGAATTCCTTACTATCTCAGAAAAGGGGAAAGACAGTCGGAGCCATCAACGAAGTTTGGTCAGGTTTTGGACTACGCAGTGCGGGTCAAACTGAACCCTAAAGACTGGGTGGATGGCCGGAAGCTGTGTCAGGTGCTGGATATCGAGGAACCGCAAAGCTGGACTAAGACCGTACTGTCTGATTTGGCGAATCAGGTCTCCGCTCTCAATCAAGATGACTCAGAGCTATTGTCGAAACTTATTATTGCTATTGATCGGTTGGATATTGACAGTCCAAATATCCCGAAATTGGCAGAGGAATTTAATGGTCATCTGACTTCATACGTTACAAAGCCTACTGAAGCTTCAATTGACGAATTTGAAAACGTCAGATTGAGTCTTAACGAGCTTGATCAGTTCAAACAGACCTGGACGCGATTCAAGTCCAGGAGCCTGGGTGAATCGCTAATTGCATTTCGAAATGCATCGGTATTGTGCCAGCTTTCCGAAAACGGACTCGTCGGCGGTCTGACCTTGAGTACTGTGCACACGATGAAGGGGCTTGAGAAGGACATCGTGTTCTTAATCGGAATGTGTGAGGGGGTTTTCCCCGATTACCGTGCCAAGACCACTGAGAAATTAGACGAGGAATGCAATAGTGCTTTTGTGGCGGTAACGAGAGCAAAGCGATGGCTGTATATAACCTACCCCAAAAAAAGGGTCATGCCTTGGGAGATACAAAACTACAGCAAAAATCGCGATTTATTCAGGCGATCGAATCACAGGCCGTGTTAAGCTGACACGGATGCCTCACATTCCGTCGAGTGAGTACCAGATCCGCGTTGGAAACAATCTGAAAGTACTGCGTTTGCTAGTGAAACGGAGTCATAAATCAGATAACATTAGTGCGTCGATCAACCCCTGCAATCCTTGTGCAAATGAGACGAATTCTCGGCCATACGGACATTGAACTTTTTCCCATCGGGCTCGGCGCGATGCCACTTGGCATTCGCGGCAGTCTGCCGCTTCAGGAATCGATTGAGGTCATTCACAGTGCGATTGACGCTGGCATCAATTTTATCGATACGGCCAATGTTTACTGTACGGACAATCAGGACATCGGTCTCAATGAGCGTACGATCGCTCAAGCCCTGAAAACAGTCAGCCGCGACGACATTGTCGTGGCGACCAAGGGCGGACTGGTGCGCCCGCAGGGGCGCTGGGAAAGGCGAGGTTCCCCCCAGCATCTGCGGAGCGCCTGTGAACAGAGTCTGCGGGATCTGAGTGTTGAAGCGATCTCACTGTACCAGCTGCATGCGCCTGACCCGCAGGTGCCTTTCGCAGATTCCGTCGGTGAGCTGGCCAGACTGCAGGCCGAAGGCAAGGTTCTGCATATCGGCCTGTCAAATGTCGGTCAGGACCTGCTGGAAGAAGCAATGAACATTACGACCATTACCTCGACCCAGAACCGATGCAACATCTATCACCGCGTCGATCTGACCAATGGTTTCGTCGATTACTGCCGGCACCACTCCATTACCTATATCGCTTACAGTCCGATGGGCGGTGGCGGCGGTCACATGGGCATTCGAAACATGCCGGTGCTCTCGCAACTCGCTGCAGCACATGAGACCACTGTCTATCAGATCGTGTTGGCGTGGCTGCTTCGAAAAAGCGACAATATTCTACCCATTCCTGGTGCCAGCCGCATGTCCAGCGCGGTCAGCAGCGCTCACGCGGTACACGTGAATCTATCCGCCAGCGACATACAGAGCATTGATGCGATGGATGTCAATTGACTCTACGGCCATTTGTGGGTTGGCATTGACAGCGCAATCCATTCCCGCATGCCGCGGGTTGCATCATAGACCTGGTGATAACCTGCTCGAGTGGACAGAAAACCGCTGATGACCTCAGATCGGTTGCCAACTTCGCAAATGATGACAACCGGCTCGTGAGGTTTGGCAATCTCAGTGAAACGGCTGAGCCAGCCGCTGAGATCGTAGTTTCCTCGGCTGTCAAAGAACGTCAGCAGGTGGCTTCCGGGAATGACGCCGGTTGCGCGCCACTCCTGTGACGTTCGTACGTCAACGACCGGCACTCCAGCTTCGATCTTCTTCTGCAGTTCCAGAGTATCGATCTTCAGCGACGCGGCCGCTGCAGTTCCGGCAATCAGAATCGCCGCCACGAGTCCCGCCGCCTGAAGGATGAACACGCTATTTTCGAAGCACGCTTTTCTCATACAGGTTAAGGAATTTGCTCTTTGGATCATATCGCTCCTTTAGTGCCCAATAATCTTCACTGCGGTAGATCTTCCAGAATTCTTCTTCCTCGAAGTACGCGTCGGAATACAGTGACTTGATGCCGCCGAGCTCAATGGTTTTGTGCTCGATCTTACGGTTGAGATATCCGGACGGCCGTTTCGTTCGATATCTGACGGAATCCCAGAAGCCGAAATTGATATAGGTGGTATTCGGCCGCATTGAGAAAAGCGGAAATCTGTCCGATTTGTCACTGGTACCGACGGGACAGATCCAGATGGGCAGCACGTCGATTTCACGGAGCAGGAACTCGAGAAATTCCGCGGCGTTTTCGATCGGGATGTCAATGTCCTGGATCACCGATTCAGAATGGTAGCCGAGGAGCCGATTCAGTTTTTCCGTTACTCCCCATTTTGAGTTCCAGCGCATGACTTTGGTATAGGTGCGGGAGTTCAACCGGTTCCGGCCAACCAACCGTCGCATGAGACCGTTCTGTACGTATAGATTTTTTGAACACCAGAACCAGTCGGTGTCCCATCGCCAGATGTAGTCTTTCACCGTCAGGTAGTCGGTCTGTTTTTCCAATATGGATCTGTAGTAGATATTGAGGTAGGTGTAATCACTGGTATAGGGAGCCGAGTCAGTGAACTGACCGATCGTCAGGTGGTATTTCCCACTGCCGAAAACGGTGCCGTCCAGAAAATCAACGTCAGAGTGCTGCAATGCTGAGATGACCGCAAAAAACTCTTCCGCATCCTGATAGCAGGTATGGCTGAGCCTGACATAGGGTTTGACCGGCAGCGCGGGGGTTTTCAGTTTCAGCACATAGCCCAGGGTGCCGTATGAGTTTGGTAAGCCGTGATAGAGGTCGGCGTGTTCGTTATCAGGTGTACAGTGAACGACTGATCCGTCGGCTAACAGCACATCCATATCGATCACCGTCTCATGCGGCAGACCGTGGCGGAAAGAGGTCGATTCGATGCCGATGCCGGCAACCGCGCCACCAATCGTAATGGTGTTGAGCTGTGGGACGACCAGCGGCATCAGCCCATACTGAAGAGTCGCATTCACCAGATCACCATACGGGTTCATACCTTCCGAAACCAAGGTCTGCTCTTCGACGTCGATTTCAAGCAGGTGATTGAAATCACGAACGGAAAGTTCTTGGTTGTGCCCCTGTTCGCGGCTACGAAAGAGGTTCGAAGTGTCTTTCTTTAGACGTACTCTGGCATCGGCTGTGCTCTCCATCTGGCGCGCCAGCCGGTCTAGACGTTGGTGATAGGAATCTGCAAAATCCGATTGCATGACAGTCGGTATTTGGTGATCAACCCGTCTACTGATGAAGGCGCGCCGTGTAGGTCACCAACTGTTCGATCACATCGGTCAGTCGCTGTCTGGCAGACTCGTCGCTGAGTGTACCGTTTTCATCAAAATTCTGGTTGGCGCTTGGTAGGGCATACTGTTTGGGTAAAACGATCATACCGAGATTGCTGAGAATGGTACGCACGCTGGCCAAAGCTCTCAGTCCACCCAACGCACCCGGTGAGGTGGCCAGAAGAGCGGCGGTCTTGCCGGTGAATGCGAGCAGCGGTGGCTCTCCCGCAATCGGGCGAGAAACCCAATCGACTGCGTTTTTCAGTACGGCGGTAATGGCGCTGTTGTACTCAGGACAGCTCAGTAGCAGGCCATGATGGTCGCACATGGCGCGACGAAGTCTGAGCGCATTCTCGGGAATCCCATCCCTTTGTTCAAGATCGCCATCGTACAGCGGCATGGGATAGTCTCGAAGATCGATCAAAGACACATCGGCACCCTGTTTCTCAGTAATCTTCGCTGCGTTGCCTATCAGCATCTTGTTGTACGATCGCGTTCGGGTACTGCCGGCGAAAGCGAGAATTTTTACGGTCATCGTTAATTCTTGTGTACGGTTCTAGGTTGGGAGTCTATGATATAGCAAGGCGGAACGGGTGCGATATGGGAAAGAAAAAGTGGGTCTGGCCGCAGAGGCGAGCGAACCAGACCCCAAAGGGTAGAATACATCGTACTCAGAAAACTGATTCAGTTGATACCTTACGAGTAGGCGGTCTTAGCAGTGAGAGCCGCGTTCGTTGTCAGTGAATACCCGGCTACCAGCCAGAGAACACGGGTCACGCAGTTGATGGTGAAACTCTGCATCAGAATGGACCGGAATTTTTTTGGCGCGGTCAAGGCCGGCATGAAAAGCGGCAGGCCCGGTATGGTTATCATCAGCACCAGGGTGGCCGAAGCCAGCAGCTGCGCGGTGTTAGTGGTTCCGTGCGCGTCCCGGGTAAATGCTGACGCACTGAATAGGAGAGGCAGAGGAGTGACCAATCCAATGATCGGCTTCATCGCTGATTGATGGTGTTCCGATCAGACTGCACTGTCGTCTATTTCTCCGGTTCGGATGCGAATGACAGTTTCCAGTGCCGATACGAAAATTTTTCCATCGCCGATCTGTCCGGTCAGTGTGGTTCTGCGGATCGTATCGACCACTTCTTCAACGCGATGGTTGGAAACTGCGATTTCGACTTTGATTTTCGGAACGAAATCGACGACATACTCCGTACCTTGATGAAGCTCCGTATGGCCCTTCTGTCGTCCGAAGCCCTTGACTTCGGATACGGTCATGCCCTGGATGCCAATCTCTGACAGCGCTTCTCGCAAGTCGTCCAGTTTGAACGGTTTGATAATGGCGGTTATTAGTTTCATTTGATTTCTCCACGAGTTGTCTTATGCCCTATTACAGCAATTATCGAGCCAAATGTAGGCGGGAAATAGATGTGATTTTCGCTGCCAACGCACCAAAGGCGCATTTTCATACCGGGTGTGGGAATGGGCGCTCCGTCTGAGCGGTGGTGTTGCATGCTCAGGTCCTGCGGTTGGTTCGGAAAACCTGGCCGTCTGAATCTGTTGCAGGTTCAATGAATCATCAGTTGATTCCATTGGTCCGTCAGCCGGTTCATAGAGAACTCAGGAAATTGAGCAGAGAAGTATTGAACTGCTCACTTTGTTCGATGTTTGAAAGGTGTGCCGCCCCTTTGATGACATTGATGCTGGAGCCGGAAATCCGTTCGTGCATGACGCTTGACTCGGCCACTGGTGTTGCATAATCCTGATCACCGGCGATGATGTGCGTCGGTATCGCGATCTGATTCAGTTGATCGACATAGTTCAGTTCGTAGATGGCGTGACAGCAGCCGACATAGCCGTATACGGGCGTCTGCAGAAACTGCGCCCGAATCATCTGATAAGTTTCAGAGTTCGCCGTTCGATATTTTTCCGTAAACCACCTTTCCATGGTCGCGTCGACCAGATGATGCATGCCGAATCGTTCACCGGACTTGATTCGATTCTGCCACACGTCCTTCATTTCGTCTCGAATGACCGACATGGTATTGCACAAGGTCAGACTCATCAACCGTTCAGGCGCGCTCAGGGCGAGTCCCTGACCAATCATCCCGCCCATTGAAAGCCCCACCCAATGCACCTTATCAATTTCCAGCGCGTCAAGCAGTGCGATTGCATCACCAATCAACATGGCCATGGTGTATGAACCGGGTGGCGCGGAAGACTGTCCGTGTCCCCGCGTGTCGTAACGCAGAACTTGGTAGCTGTCAGTCAGCAGTTGCGTCTGTAAATTCCACATGGTCAGGCTGGAGCCCAGTGAATGACTCAATACGACGGTTTCGCTAGCTGGTTCGCCGGTCAGCTCATAATGAGTGGTGATAGATTCCGTTTCTATTTTCATGTGGATACTGTTTCCTGAATGCGGGTGAACTGTTGATGATACAGGCATCCGTCGTCTTCGAACTGAACTCGAGCGCCTGCTTCCCAGTGTGTCCAGTCCATGTTAGGGAAGCGGACCGCAGCTTGATCTGCAATGCTGTCCGGTACGAAAGTAACATCGAGAATAGCACTGTATGCGATCGCTTCCCGGTAGAGTTCAGCACCGCCGATGAACCAGATTATTTCGTGCCGTGCGTGGGCCATCGCCTGTTCAAGCGTCGGAAAGTGTTCGGTTTGGGGTTGGCTGGTCTGCGTGACCACGATGTTCTGTCGTTCCGGCAGTGGCTGAACGGGCAGTGACTCCCAGGTCTTTCGTCCCATGATGACGGTTGAGTTGATGGTCAGTCTTTTGAAGCGCCGCAAATCAGCGGAATAGTGCCAGGGAATTCCGCCATGCAGTCCAATCACCCCATCGTCGGTCATGGCGACGATTATCCTGCCGCTCCACTTCACCAGCGTTATCGGTCAGACAGCCACTCGAAACTGGATCGCTTCGCAGGGGCTGTAGTTGGAGAGGCGGAATACATCCAGAATCTGCTCGGTTGATGCGTCAAGAATGTTTTCAATGTCATTCAGCGACCGGATTGAGCTACAGATGTTGAGGTTCGGTAGCGTACGCGGCACGCGCTCCAGCTGTTCCCGCAACCCTGGAACATGATCGTATTCGGCGTCTGACCCATCCGGTTTACAGGTGTAGACATGCGCATCGACCAAGGTGTGCGCGAATTTTCCAGCACGAATGCCGGTCAGGTGGGCAAAAAGTTCCAAGATCAGCGCGTAGCCGGCAATGTTGTAAGGTACGCCAACGGCGACGTCGGCGCTTCGCTGCGTGAGATGTAAACATAATATGGGTTCATCGTTTTCGTCAGGTTGAACGTTGAGAACCCAGAATGCATGGCACGGTGGCAGATGACTGTTTTGAGCGTTGGAGGGCGCCCAGGCCGTAATGACATGCCGTCGGCTCATGGGGTTGTTCTTGATTTGGCTCAGTACCCAGGCAATCTGATCCATCGACTGTTCACTGCGTCCATTCGGAGTTGGAAAAGACCGCCAGAAATTTCCGTAGGCGCTCGGTACACAGCCTTCTTCGTCGGCCCAGGGGTCCCAGAACCGGCAGCCGTGTTTACGGAGTAATTCAATATTCGTACGACCAGACAGAAACCAGAGATTTTCGATGACGATGTTTTTCCAGGAAATCTCCTTGGTCGTCAATAGTGGGAATCCATCCCGAAGGTCAATTTCGTAGTTGTAATTGAAAGTTGACAGCGTATCAATTCCAGTGCGATTTTCCTTACGGCGACCATTAAGCAACACATGCCGTACGACATCTAGATACTGTTTCATATTGATTTCAGAAATGCATGCGTTGGAGTGAGTTGGACTAAATGGTAATATTTATCTGTTGATTTGCATACAGCAAATCCTGCCAAGGATAGCCCCCGTGGATTCGGCGTAATTTCCGGCTTCAAACACAGGAGTCGGAAGGATGCGGGTAAGGCGGTACTTCCGGCAGGTTGTCGGACCGGCGGTTGGCGACGTGAGGTCCTGAAGAACCGGCCTGTTACACATTCGGTCATGGCGGCCGGATCAGGAAGTGTCGAAGGGCATCAGATCGGGCTTGCGGTGCCCGAAGGTGAGGGCCTGGTACAGCGTCTCCCAGTCCCGGATGCGGAATCCCAGGAACAGCCTGAGCAGCCGCTCCCACAGTGCTCTCGAGCCACCCGCTTCCGCCCGGGTGGCCTGGAACAGCGCGCAGCACCGCT
Source organism: Arenicellales bacterium (assembly GCA_965205205.1). Classification (GTDB taxonomy): domain Bacteria; phylum Pseudomonadota; class Gammaproteobacteria; order Arenicellales; family JAJDZL01; genus JAJDZL01. The sequence continues at coordinate 866,067 of CBDBFX010000002.1, read as the reverse complement.
GCTGCACCTGATCGATGAGAAACGCCAGCATCGTCAGGTGGGCGAACACCGTCGCCAGATGCCGTCGGCCGTGGCCGAAATTGTGTTCAAAGCCGTCGCCTTGGTTCTTCAGGGTGTTGAATGTCTCGTTCTCGATGCGCCAGCGGGTCCGCCCCGCCCGCATCAGCTCGTCGGCGTTGGCTGCCATGACCTCCAGGTCCGTGACCCAGGAGAAATGCAGCGTCCGACCGTCCGCGCGGGTCTCCCAGCACTCCAGGAAGTTCACCTCCAGGTCGAAGTTCGTCTCATTCAGCGGCACGCCGTTCAGGAACCGGAAGCGGAACCGGCTGCCATCCCGTTCCATCTCCACGGTTCGGGTCGCTGCCGCCGTATTGACCTGGTGGAACAGTTTCCCATGGTCGCCCGGCTTCACTCCCAGCACATAGCGCAGGTCAAGTTCCTGTAGCAGCCGGATGTGTGGACCGTTCGAGGCCAGCGCATCCTCCACCACCAGCAGCTTCAGATGCGGATGCTCCCGCCGCACGTCCCGCAGCAGCAGCTTGGCCGCATGGCGCTCGCAGTCATTTTTCTTAGAACCATCCGTCCGCAGGATCGGTTCCGGTGCCAGCGGGAACACTTCCCGGTGCTCCGGGTGCACCAGCACCGCCCCCAACATCTGGTGGTACCAGGTGGTGCTGCCATCCCGGTGATGCTTCTCACAGCAGTGCTCGCAATGCACGCGCTTTGAGGAGAAATGACCTATGCCTGCCACCGACAGCAGATGGTGGTCCAGCCAGGTGAAACCCTCCAGACCCTGGCCCCGCTGCAGGGCCGCGAACACCTTCTTGAAGACCCCGCGGATTGCACGCGGGTCCACCTGGTCCAGGCGTTCGCGCATGGCCGTATCCGACGGCGCACGGACCACCCCGTACAGGTTTCTGAGGTTCGACCGGATCAGGTTCTCGTCCCGCGCCCCCCGTTCGAAGCTCAGTAGCGACGAGTGCTTCAGGCTGAACATCGCCAGGGCCGACATCAGGCAGTCCGTCAGGCCCAGGTCACCGCTGGCCACGGGGTCTTTGATACGGTCGAATTCGTCACGCACCACCCGAAGGAGACCCGGCGCACTGAGGGTCTGGTGAAACATGGTCTTAGGCATGGCTGGTCATCCAGTATGGGTAAAACAGCCCTATCATACTACATACCACTTTTCAATGAAAAGTCTTCTCTGCGAACAGGTTTTTCACAGACCTCTGGAGCCCCCGAATTTACTGATCCGGCAGGTTCGACGGGAATTGCTGTTTTGCATATGAGACTTTGAGCTGAAGTTCTGTATTAGTCTTAAGTTATTTTAGCCAGATTGTATTAAACGGAAGTGGCTTAAGATGTTGAAGGGACGATATTCGGAAGAGTTCAAACAAATGCTTTGTGAGAAGATGCGGCAAGGGGGTGCCGCCGTCGCAGTTGGCTTCGCGAATATGAGCCCAGGCGGCAGAGGCTCTATTGATGGAAGCGGGTAATGCTGCAGGAAGGGATGGGCATGGATGCGGAATGGGCCCCGCAGGTTCGCCAGTTGGAGGAGGATAGGGAAATCGTGGAAAAGGCGGCGATTTGGTATGCAAGGGTACGCGGACCAGGGCTGAGCAGGTGAGAGTGTATCAGTTCATGTTGGTGAATCAGATCGATCATTCGGTGGTGGCGATGTGTGGGGTGCTGCGCATGTGTCGGTGCTCATATTACATATGGAAACGTGTAAGGGCGTTAGAACGGGAGCGGTAGGATGATTGTCTGCTACGGCAGGTGCACACCCCCGTTCATGCCGAGGCCAGTGGCTGGTATGAGGTGCGTCGGGACTGGCAGGTCGCACCTGGTCGAAGAAGGTGTTCACCACCCGCGCGGCGGCGTGATTCATCACTCGGACCGCGGTTGCAGTAGCGGTCGCGCGGTGCGAGCGGCACGGAGTTGTTGTAGTCAGTGGACCGGATTCAACCGCGATGACCATATGCGACGGCCGAGTTGGTGTTTGCGACGCTCAAGCGGGAGTTGCTGCCGGAAGACGACGGTCGTTTAAGCTTCCAGAAGATGCGGATGCGGTTGTATGACTACATCAATGGTTTCTACAACGCGTAGCGTCTGCATCCGAAATTGGGGTAGCAGAGCCCGACCGAGTATGAGCGGGAAATATTGGCCAACAACACTTCGTGACATGTCACCAAGTGTTGGTTGATCCAACGACTGGGACCTAATCAGGAGTAGTGATTAACCTTAGTAACTGTGACCTAAACCGAGTACACTCGATTGAAGAATCAATCAGGTATGAAAAAGCAGATTTTAGATTGTATCAGGCATACAGTCGAATGACTGCAGATAGAACACCCAATACAATCAATCCTCCCATCCATTTCAGAATATTGACTTCAGCCCGTAATTTTTCCAAATTAATATTCATTTCCTGCATTTTTGAGTGTGTAGCAAAATGCAATTCCTGCAGTTGTGAGTGTGTAGCAAGATGATTGACTCTCTCTTCAAGCCTTGCCAATCGCTCATTTGTACCGTCTCCACCACCTCCATTGCCGTTATTTCTCACAGGTGCCCCACTTGGAAAATTGACAACACCACGATCATCCTTCATTTGACCACACCTCCAATTGCTGCCACAATGCCATGGAGTCATAGCCAAAGTACTCGTTTAGCTGAAATACCGCTCCTTTAATTCGTTCCGATTCGTCACACGAATCCGACATATTCAGTGAGTCAGCGACTTTCGCTGGCGTCATATTCGGGTTTGTGGCAATGACCCATAAAGGAGATTTTCGATTTGGTAATCGAAAATTGTGCTGTGTGTACTCTTCATTGATGAGTTTTTTCGCTAACTCTTCATATTCATCTTGTGTCGCCACTAAAAATAGCTTCATTTGAATTTTTTTCCTATAAATCTCATCAATATTCAAAGGAGATCAATTTTAGGTTCAAAAGGAGTCAGAGTGCAACAGATTTCGTAGTTGAGGACCGTATACGAAGATATTGACCACTCAACCCCGCGTCGAATGATGAATGCCGGGAAGTGGACCCAGACAGACATGATTTCAGCTTCGAGGAGCCGGTCTGAAGTATTCTTCAATAACCATGCGGGCGAGACGGGCTGGTTTTACGCGCCACTTTTCTTTATTCACTACTACGGCCGCCACTGCGATTTTATCCGTATCGGAGTTGGCATAACCAACGAACCACTCTGTTCTACCCTGTGGGCTGTTTCCGGTCAGTGATCCGGTTTTGCCGCCAACATCTATTTTCGAATACGCGCCTCTGAAGAATGACTGAAAGTGTTTTCGAGCTGATCCTCTTTTTACAGTTGCCCTCATCAGTACTCGCAGTTGCTCGGTGGTTTGCTCATCAAGAATTCGTACCGCAGTGGGTTCCGACTTGTAAATGAGCGGTCCTGACATGTCAACTGCGAAATCAATCAGATTGGGCTCAATCAACACACCGTCGTTGGCGATGACCGCTGCGAGCATCGCTGCGTGAACCGGTGAGATGGTGGTCTCCCGCGTGTATCCCGATGCCGCCTCTGCTATCGACCACTCGTCATCTGCCCGAAATCTCGTTTTGCTTGCCGCGAGCGAAAAATCTACCGGAACAGGACCGTTGAATCCAAACCGATCGGCATAATAGCGAAGCTTCTCAGCACCGACGTCAAACACGCCAATTCTGCCAAATACGGTATTAATCGACAGTGCAAAGGCGCGGCTGAGCGATGTGTTACGCGTCCACTTGTTGTTTTTGTGCCGCAATACGTTTGATTTATAGAGCGAGGTGGTTTTCCCGTTGTATGGATAAATCGTATCCGGTTTGGCGACGCCAGTATCTATTGCCGCCGCCGCGGTGATGATCTTGAAGATGGAAGCTGCGGGAAATTCTGAATGAACGGCGAGATTGTGCCCGAGGCTGTTATCTCTGACAAAACTTGACATTGCGAGAATCCGCCCGGTGTGTGGCTGCAGGGCGACGACGGCGGCATAATCAGGTCCGTATTTCGCAATCAAATCATCAATATAAATATTGAATTTCGGTTCAATATTGTAGTGAACGATCGCGTCAAAATTGTACCGGTCGTTCGCAATCCTGACCAGACTCGGGTATTCGTTGGCAGCAACCTCATCGGCAATCGATTCTGCCAGGTGATGTTTTTCGATCCCCCAGATCTGTTCGTTATCGTGGCTGGTTTCCAAAGCAGAGTCTGGAAACAGCATGAAAACCAGAAATACGGCCCCCGCAAAAATGGTTTTGGCGATGAAAGCCAGAAGGTACGACAGAGGGGATCGGGCATTCGTTCGATCGCGGGACCTAAAGATTGCCACTTTGGAAGAAGGTGAGTTATATTGCTGTCCGCATCCGTGTCTCACCCGTGAGTTTCGTTGGTGAATTCGTAGCATATTGAACGCTTGATCAAAAACTCAAAAATTTTTCCTATTCAATATTTTATTTGATCGGTTGGTGTGGGTTAACAGGAATTCGACGTTTCCATCGGAAAAAGGAACTGAAATGCACTCGGATTCGACCACTCGGTCCGTAGGATTCAGCGGCGCCTCATAGCGTAGAGCGTCCTGGACGACATAGGCGGTATGGAGCGTCTTCACTTTTATGGAAAGATTCGAGTAGGCGCGTACAAAATTAAAGGCCGCCCGCGCACTGACATCCGCCTGAATCGTAAAATCTTCCTCACAGGGAGCCGGATGCCAGCTGGATTCGGTATGATTTTGAGATTCAAAGTGCCAGCTGTGCAGTGGTGTGCGCAGCAGATTGTTCAAGCAGGCGATTGCGCCTTCAAGCAGGATGGACTGTATCTCACTGAGTCGGGCACCCGTTGGGTAAGCGATGGAATCGATCGCTAGAATGTCACCGCAGTCAATGGCGTCGGCGACTTTGTGAAGGGTCACGCCGGTATTCGTCTCACCTGAACGCAGCTGCCAGAAAATCGGGTCTGCGCCTCTGTACTTTGGCAGTTTTGATGGATGGATGTTGATGCAGCAGTGTTCAGCGATCGCCGCAATGGATTGCGGCAGCTTACGAGGGTAGCAGGACAGAATATACAGATCGGCGGGACGCGAGTACAGAAATTCAGTCAGCCGTTCCGACTCACCCGTGAAGAAGCAGATTGGAATGCGGTGGCGGTTGGCCAATTCAACGATGGCGGGCAGACCGGAGCGGTGCAGCTGCACTGATAGGTCAGCTGAGTGGAATGGTGAAGGCGGATAAGCGGCCAGGACGATGCCGTTCAGCTTGAGTTCTCTGCCAATCAGTTTCTCCAGTGTCAGAAGGGTAAATCGACTGAGTGAACCAAAAAGGATGATGCTGACGCCACTCATCATGCCTCTTTTTCTGGCTCATTCAGTTCAGAAAGGGGACGCTCATGCCGCGTTGTACCGCCGGTCGGGCGGATAGGGCATCAAACCATCGTTTGACGTGCGGATAGGCCGCAAGATCAATCTGCTGCCACTCAAAACGAGCCGCCCAAGGATAGATCGCCATGTCGGCGATCGAGTAATCGACGGCAACAAATTCCACCGCTGCAAGACGTCTGTCCAAAACCCGATACGCCTGATCGGCAAGACCATCAAAGCGGTCGATGGCATAGGGGACTTTGGTCTTGGCAAATTTTCGAAAGTGGTGAAGCTGGCCAAGCACCGGTCCGAAATTTCCCATCTGCCACATCAGCCACTGCAGTATGACAGACTGCCGTACTGAATCGGCGCCCCAGAACTGGCCCGATTTCTGCGCGAGATAAACGAGGATCGCACCGGATTCGAAAATTGACAGTGGTTTGCCATGGTCGCCCTCCAGATCGACGAGAGCGGGTATTTTGTTTGCTGGGCTGATGGCGAGAAATGATTCGTCATATTGCTCACCCCTCCCGAGATTGACATCATGGACCTTGTAGGTGAAATTCATTTCTTCGAGCGCGATGGATATTTTTCGTCCGTTGGGTGTTCCCCAGGTGTACAGTTGAAAATCGGTGTGAGTCACAGAATTCGCCTCGGTCGTCGCATCAGTTTTTGATCAACAGTCTGCGCGGGTAATTGGCCAGCAGTTCGGGCCCGTTTTCTTTAATGACAAAACTCTCAGTGATTTCGAATCCCCAGTCATCTCCCCAGATCGCAGTCATAAAATGAAAAGTCATATTGGCCTTGAGTTCGCTTCGATCGCCCAGGCGCAGACTGATCGTCCGTTCTCCCCAATCGGGTGGATAGCTCAGTCCGATCGGATAACCGGATCGGCCATCTTTGCTGAGGCCGTGTCTGTTCAGCGCCCGGTTGAAGGCGATGATGATATCCTCAGCAACATTGCCCGGGCGGGCTGCTTCCAGACCCGCTTCCATTCCATCAAGAACCGCTTTTTCCGTACTGAGAAATTGATCCGGTGGGTTGCCGAGGTAGACTGTTCGACAGAGCGGGCAGTGATAGCGGCGGTGGCAGCCAGCTATCTCAAAAAAAGTACCCTCATCATGCCGCAGCGGCAGATCATTCCAGGTCAGGTGCGCCGCCGCGGCATCTGCGCCGGATGGCACCATCGGCACGATGGCCGGGTAATCGCCGCCGTGGCCGTCGGCCCCCACCATTGCGGTGTGGTAAATTTCTGCGATCAGTTCGTTCTTTCGCATGCCGGGCTCGATGAGGTCAAAAATTCTGGTGTGCATTTCTTCCACGATGCGCCCGGCGCGTCGCATGTAAACGAGTTCCTGCTCCGACTTCACACCCCGTTGCCAGTTGACCAGCGTGTTGGCATCGATGAAAGTCGCATTTGGCAGTCCCTTCTGCAGCGCGGCGAGCGTGGCGGCGGAAAAGTAGTAGTTGTCCATTTCCACTCCGCAGCGCAGTTTTCCCCAACCGCGCTGAACGATGATCTGCGACAGAAGGTCCATGGCGTGTCGTTCCGGAGTCATCACGTAGTCATCGGAGTAAAATAGCACATCGGAGTCTGGCATATGAACGGTACGCATGGCCCCTTTGGCGTCCATCGCGCGGCCATACCACAGCGGACCGTCGCAGAGCGTCAGCAGAACGCACTGCGGGGTATAAAAAGACCAGCCATCGTAGCCCGTGAGCCATGCCATATTCGACGGGTCGACGGTGACAAGCAGTTCGATTCCTGCCCGTTCCATGGCGGCGCGGGTTTTACGAATGCGTTCGTCGTATTCGGCTTGAGTGAAATTTAAGTTGAGATTGGGCATTTTGAATGTTACCGACCGTATCTTCGTTGCAAATTCGGTTATTGGTTCAGATTATCCCACTGTTTGTCAGCTCGGTGGTCGCTGTCGCAGTGATTTGAGCGCCGACCGATTGGTGCCCAGTGATCATTGATCGGATGGTATCAGCCGCATCAGACCCTTGAATGAACCGCCATCGCTGGTGATGTAGAGCCAGCCATCCGGGCCGATCGCAACACCTGCAGGTCGGGCCCACCGCTTGCCAGATGAATCCTGAAATCCGCTGATGACCGGTTCCACGCCGACCGCATTCCCGTCGACGAAGCGAACCAGCACAACTGCCGGCGGTCGACGGCTTGCCGGGGCGCCACTGAAATCGCCATCAGGCTGGGTTGCCCAGGAACCATGCAAAGCGACTGCCGCACTGTCCGTAAATCGGCCATCCATCGCTCCTTCGGGAATGAACGTCATGCCGAGCGGCGCATTTCGCGCCGCAAACGTAGCCACTGGAATCTGTACTTTCTCGATTGGAAAAGGTGGGTCTGAAGCAATGCAGTGGTCTCTGACGACGCGGTTTCCATCATACTGATACCAAGGCATGCCATGAAACGAATCAGCCGCGAGTTTCGAGAAATACTCGGGTGGCATTTGATAGCCGTGGTGATCGGGGCCATTGTTGGCGGCGTACATGACGCCTGTCGTCGGATGCCAGTCAAAATCGACCGGATTCCTTAAGCCGGCGGCGAATGGTTCCAGGCGCGCCGTCGGTTGCGACTCATCGACTCGGAAGACGCCGCCCCGTCGGTGTCGAAATGGGTAGGCATCTGAAACCAGCTGATCGCTGCAGTTGCCCGATATGCCAACGCTGACGTACAGCGCACCATCGGGACCGACCCTTACCGTACGGGAAGCATGTCCAAACCCGCCCGGTAGGGCGGTGACGACCCGCAGCGACTGAGGGTCGGCGCGCGGTTGATCCGGTTCATAGGGCAGGCGAAGAAGCCGTGGCGTCGTGGCAATGAATAGGTCTTCGCCACGGATTGCGATGCTGTGCGGATAGTCTGGCGATGAAAAAAAACGCAGTGCGCGGCGGTAGGGAGGTTTCAATCGGTAAACATTCTGCCGCGAACCGATGAACACATCGCCATTGGGCGCAAATTCCATCATTCGGGCGTGGTCAATATCGGCGCTAAGAATTTCAAGCCGATAACCGATTGGGACTTTGACCGTTACCGTGCCGAAGCTCGGGTGATGGAGTTCCTGGTTGCGCAGCTCGATTTCAGCGGCAAAGAGACCGACGATCAGGCTCATACTCATCAGTAGGAGTGTGCCGAGCGCGCTGAGCGACAGACGGTGCTTCATGACAGAAGAATGTCCTTGGCGCGGTTGATGCGCGCGGCGAGCCACGTCGACCCGCCGCGGTCGGGATGATTTCGCTGCATCAGAGTGCGGTGGGCATCAATGATATCCTGCTCGGTAGCTGAGCCGTCGAGTCCCAAAATCTGCAGGGCCTCCTCGCGCGACATCTCCTCGAAGTCGGTTTGCGGCGAATGCTCTTCACCGTGCTCGCGGGCGTATTCTTCCCATTCGTCGGTTCGCATGCGATCGAGATAGGTTTCAAGAATCGATGCGGACTGTGGATCTTTCTGGCGGCAGAGGTTCAGCAGTTCCGCCAGCTGCTCGATGCTCATATCATTCAGATTGTTACCGTTGAACTGGCCCGAGATGACCAGGCCCGAGATTTCACCACTGTCGTGGTCAAGCGTCATCTCAAGGAATTTCGTTTTAACGTTCGAGGTCTGGCCCGGCGTCGACCCGGGTACCGGTCCGCTTTTCCATGATTTGAACGTGCTATAGGCGCTGCGCAGCATGATGATGCGCTGTATCCAGGGAACCGCGGCCGCGGCCAGCGCGAACAGCGCCGGCAGTTTGCCGGTCAGGATGAGGACCAACAGGATGCCGGTGGCACCGTAGAGTAAGGCGAGCTTGAAATATTTCTGCCGATTGATCTGACTGGATTTGCTGCCAATCCGGCTGACGATCCACATCAGTCCGATCACAATCACGAGGATGAGGAAAAAACGAACGAACATGACTCTATTTTCTTTTGATCTGATGCGTCAGTTGTGCGACGACGCCTTGGCGCCGGTCGCTGAGCTGTTCGAGTGCCCGGCGTCCGCCCGACGCATAAACGGCAACCGCCGCCAGCAGATCCTGCAGCTGCTGGGCGCTGGACGCGTCAAATCTGCAGTACGCGCCGCCGCTCAGTTTGGCAATCTCGCGAAATCCCCGTTCCGCATTCAGATCGTGCCCCTCGTGAAACATGAACGCCGCCACTCCGTTCAGACCCAGGAGCCCGGCTTTGTGTGACAGCTGATCGATGTTCTCCTCAATGGCATCACCAACGAATACCAGTGCATTGACGCGACGTTTTTTCGTCTCGCGCAGGGTGTGGTCGAGCAATCGTCCGACCTGCGTGAGTCCGCCGATACACCTGACACTGCTCATCAGGCGATGGAGAGCTTCGGTTGAGCTGACCCACTTGCTGGCGAAGAACTGGTGAAAGCCGCGGTAAAAGCACATCTGAACGTCAAGTCCGCCATGGATGGCGGTTGCGGAGAACATTTCCGACTGAATGTGACAGGCCTGATCCCACATCGGTTCGCGGCTGGCTGTGGCATCCATGCCGAAGATGAGCCGGCCGCGGCTGGCGCTGGCCATCGGTCGGGGCGCCATCTCAACCTGTTTCAGAAACTGATCGACTTCGGAGCTCGACGAAGTGGACAGCTGATTTTTTTTGGATTTGGTCATGTTCCAGTCGTTGACAGTCGGGCGCCAGTTGCGAATCTACCGTTCTTTGGATTTCAGAATCTGTTCGACGACCTCGCGCACGTTGACTGAAAGACTGGCGCTCGCCAATTCCTCCAGTCGATCGTACATCGCCTGCTGTCGGTGATCATCATATCGCTGAATTTCTGTGAAGGCATCCACCAGCAGTGCCGCACCTTGTGGATTGTACCGATCGATATTGAGAATGTTATCTTTCAGAAGTTCGTAGCCACTGCCATCAGCGGCATGAAAACAGTAGGGATTGGTCAGACCGAACGCGCCGATCAGGGAATAGACCCGATTCGGTGTGTAATAGCTGAACGCCTGATGTGAAGACAGTCGAACGACGTTCTGCAGGGTATCGTCACGCACGGCTGTCGCCTGAATATGAAACCACTTGTCCACAACACCTGAGTCTTCCTTCCAATTTTCGTAAAACGAATCAAGTGCCGTCTTTCGATATGGGCTGTCGGATGCCACCAGCGCCTTCAGTGCGGCGGCAAGGTCAGTCATGTTCGTGCTGTGATCGAATTGGTCGGTCGCCAGCTGGTATACTCCATCCGTATTGAGTTCGATCAGCAGGCTCAGGCACAGGTTGCGCAGGCTTCTTTGACCAATCGCTTCAGGACTTAATTCTGCGGGCGGATTGAGGCTTTGGTAAAGATTAATCAAACGTTCAAAATGGTGGCTGGCGAGGGTCTGAACAAGCCGGTTTCGGGCTTGGTGAATGGCGACCGGATCAATGATGTTCATATCTTGCGCGATCGCAGTTTCGGAAGGTGGTTCCAGCAGCAGTACACCGAACTGCGGATCCTTCACCGCCTCATCAAGCAGCTGCCCATACAGGGTGAGAAAGGCCTCATCAATCTGACTTGGCTTCGGACCGTGCTGAAAATTCTCCACCAGTTTCAGTAGACAGGCTTTTGAGATTCGCTGCCAGGCATCCCAGCGGCAGAATGGATCGTCATCATATGACAGCACCGCGTGCAGCTCTTCATCAGCGAGTGGATCTTCGATCAATATCGGCGCGCTAAAGCCCCGCAGCAGTGACAGCACCGGTGGTTGCCTGACATCGTCGAATTCGAACGTCTGTTTTGGTTCTCGAAGTTCAAGTAGAAATTCATCCGTCCATGCTGATTCCTTCGCCCCTCGAAGTCTGCAGATCTGTCGGCCACCATCAGCCAGCAGCGCACACTGAATCGGAATGTGCATGATCTGGCCAGATTCATCGTCGATCGATGCCGGGGGGATCTGTTCCAGCGTCAGCTGAAACGAACGGTCAGTCTCGCGGTAGCATCGCTCAACCCGAACGGTTGGCGTGCCGGGAACGCGGTACCAGCGGCGGAACTGCTGCAGATCGCGGCCGCTCGCTTCCTCCATCGACTGGATGAGCTCTTCAGCCGTTACCGCACAGCCATCATAGCGTTCAAAGTAAAGATCGGTGGCTCTGCGAAACCGCTCCTGTCCCAGCAGCAGGTAGAGCATGCGAATGAGCTCAGCCCCTTTGTTGTAGACGGTAATGTTGTAGAAGTTGTCGATGGTAAGATACGAGTCCGGCTGTACGGCGTGCCGTTTGGGGCCGGCATCATCCCGGAACTGATGCAGTCTGACCAGTCTGGCGTCCTGAACGCGCTGGACGGCCGCCGATCCCATATCAGCGCTGAACTGCTGATCGCGGAAAATTGTGAATCCCTCCTTAAGACTGATTTGGAACCAGTCCCGCAGCGTTACCCGGTTTCCCGACCAGTTGTGAAAGTACTCATGGGCGATGATGCTTTCGATGTATTGATAGTCCAGATCGGTCGCGGTCTCCGGTTTGGCGTAAACATACTTTGAATTGAAGATGTTGAGCCCTTTGTTTTCCATTGCTCCCATGTTGAAATGATCGACGGCGACGATCATGTAGCGATTGAGATCGTATTCTCGACCGTAAACCCGCTCATCCCATCGCATCGCTTTTTTAAGACAGTCCATCGCATGCCTGCATTTGTCAAGATGTTTTTCTGCGACGTAGAATCCGAGTCTGACAGGCCGTTTCGACCGGGTGATGAACTCGTCTTCAAGGACTGCCAGATCGCCGGCAACCAAAGCGAACAGATAACTCGGTTTGGGGTATGGATCGTGCCACCGTGCAAAATGCATACCATCAGCGATGCTCCCTTCATCGGTCAACTCGCCATTCGAGAGCAGGACTGGAAACCTTTTCCTGTGCGCTTCAATGTGGACTGAGTATCGGCTCAGAATATCGGGACGGTCTGGAAAGTACGTAATATTGCGAAAACCTTCCGCCTCACACTGGGTACACAGTATGTTACCCGACATATACATGCCCGACAGGGCACTGTTGCTGGATGGATCAATGGTATTGCAGACACTGAGCTCGAACGCATTCGGTGGATGAATGATTCTGATACCCTTTTTATCAATGACAACAACATCATCGCTCAGCTCTTCTCCATCCATTCTGAGCGAAATGAGGTCAAGGTTAATGCCATTGAGATAGAAATCCTCTTTTTCGCTGACACCGTCGTTTTTCCTGACGGTCAGCTTCGATTCGACCTGCGTTTTTGATTTATGGAGGCGGAATTTTAGAGCAACTTCCGGAACAGCAAAGGGAGGTGGCTGGTAATCCGAGAGATAGGTGCGCGGTACCTGATCGGTGGACATTGAATCGGCTGTCGATCGGTGCAGAGAAGACGGAACGGATGGGTGCTACCAGCTCTCAACCCAGCGGCTGACAAACTTCTGACACCATCGGCCCATCTGCTCGCCATAGCGAGCTTCGTCTTCCAGCTGACGCGTGGCAACGTGCGTTCCGTTCGAGCCGAGGGAGTGACCGCCGCTCGATAGCCAATCCGTCATCACAGGTCGGGTAACTTCGGGGTGAAACTGGATGCCGTAAGTGTTGGTGTGGTAGCGAAACGCCTGATTTGGAAACTGTTCGCCGGCCGCCAGCAATTCACAGTCGGGTGGCAGAGTGAATCCCTCACCGTGCCACTGATAAAAATACGACGGCGCCGCCAGAAAGTCCCCCGCTTCGGCAGTTGGAGTGATTCTGTGGAATCCAACCTCGCGGATTCCGTCCGAATGGGGACTGACCGTCGCACCGAGAGATTTGGCGATCAGTTGCGCGCCAAGGCAAATGCCTAAAGTTGGGCGGCGGTCTGCAAGCCAATTGCTGAGCCACTGCAGTTCATCGTCAATGTAGGGTTTATCCACTCCATCGTTGGCGCTTTGGACGCCACCGTAGATCAGCAGGGCGTCAAACGCATCGGGGTCGGCGGGCATGGGAACACCGCACGCTGGATTGACGTGAGTCTGCTGAAAGCCATTTTCATCAAGAAATCTCGCCACATAGTCATCGCGCATTTCTTCCATATGTCTGACCGTCAGTATTTTATTCGGCATATGAAAACCTTTTCCAGAACCCTGATCAACATAGATGAATGATTTTTAAGCGAAGTGTAATGTGCCGGTCCGGTCAGACGACCAGAATCAGCACGATAACCAGCAGAATGACCGCACCGATGGGTAGCAGAAAGCCGGGCCAGTCTTTTTCGGCATTGCGGGCCTCCTCGCTCATTCGTTTCAGTCCTGGAAATGCAAAAATGAGCACGCCGATGGCGATGGCGCCCACGACAATCATTTCCCAGGTCGCAAGTTCTCCTCCCATAATGATTCAGTACCGATGATGCTGGAATGGACAACCAAGCATTTTACTTGGTTAAGGCACTGGGATTGAACAATTGACCGGGTGCCGGTTGCGGTGTCGGAAAGGACGCGAGCTGAAATGTAAAGTGTGTTATCAGGGCTCGCGTGCGATTCGCGAAACGGCTGCGAATCTCACATCAGTTCGCGCGGCACGACAAAATCCAAAGTTTCAGCACTTCCCAGCTTTACGTCTGCCCAACTGGTTACCGGTACTTCACATACCAGCGTCGCGGCTGTGGGATACTGCATAAATGCATAATGCGGTGGTGACTGCCGCAGTATGGTTCCGGCAAACTCACCAATGCCCGGATTGTGACCAAGCATCAGTACCGGTGAGTCGTCCGCGGCTGCCAGGACCTCCAGAAATGAATCGGTATGGCCATGATACAGATGGGGTTCATAAAAGACATTGCAGGATTGCGGCATATGGCCTGCCATTCTTTCCCAGGTCTCTGATGTTCTTCTGGAGGTGGAGCACAGAACGATTTTCGGAACGTATCCCTTTTGTGCAAGCCATCTGCCAATTGCGTCGCTGGATTTGCGGCCGCGTCTGGAAAGCGGGCGGTCGTGATCCCGGAGGTAGGGATTATCCCAGCTGGATTTTGCGTGTCTTGTGATGATTAACTGCATTCAGATTGATTCGACCCGTAATCGGGCTCATTGTTTCTTGGTTTATGGTACATCAATAAGAATTCTGCGATGATATGATCACAATCATATATTCATTCTAAACATTGGGAGCCTTGCGAAACTTGCCATCAATTCTCTGCGGGCCGCATATTTCACCGAGGGAAGTTTAATGTTGATATGACTTAGTCTAGACATTTGACGCGTAATTGTCTCCATATCAACTCGGTCGGAATTCGTATCCACCTATCACGAAACAGTATCAAATTTTCTTTAAAGCAACCTCGTAATATTAGCTTCATTTCTCGATTTAGGTCGGGAGGGGGGATTAGTAACATTCAAAAGTCGTGTGAATAAATCTGAAGTTTCATTCGATCTTCTATTATTGAATATAAGCGTACTTAACACGCCTTCCTTCCAATCTAGCAATTAAATATTCCTGTCCTCGGTTCCCTTTTATTCGATTGCAATTTGAGCATAGTAATTGCAAGTTCTCGATGTGGTCTGTGCCCCCCCCCCCACTTTGCGATGATGTGATCAATTTCTAGGTGTTGTATTCCAAAGTGTTCTAAACATCCATTGCAATTTCCAGCTTGTTGACCATAAAGATACTTTTTGTTTTCTAGTGAGTTGTATGGCCGCAGTACTTCTATATCAGTTCGTTTAGGGATGTCGTTACGAGCTATTATTCGTTCGAACAATGCTTTTTGATCTTGCTTTACTCGTTCAGTAACCAACTCAACTGCCTTATAGGATATATCAATCCCTATCCACTGACGTTCCAATCGGTCGGCCGCGACAAGCGTTGTTGCACAACCGCAAAACGGGTCAAACACGATATCTCCTTCATTTGAAGATGCCTTTATGATTCGCTCTAACAACTTCAACGGCTTCTGTGTTGGATATCCTGTCCGCTCTTTCGCCATATTGTTTAATGCAGGTATATCTATCCAAGTATCTGAAATACCTTTCATTTTTCCTTTGAGCATATTGCTTGTGGCTTTAATTTGTGGCTTGTCAAAATAGTATTCTTTCGATTTTGTATATAACAATACTACATCATGCTTTTTAGAATACATTCTGTTTGAACTGCCACCTAATCCATAGTGCCAAATAACCTCATTCTTGAACTGATTCCTACCAAATATAGCATCCATCACCAACTTCAAATAGTGGCTCATAGTTGGGTCACAGTGTAAGTAGATTGAGCCGGTGTTTTTCAATATGCGTTTCATTTCAAGTAATCGTACGGCCATATAGATTAGGTAGGATTTATCGCTGTCCGTCATTGCCGCTTGGATGACTCGGTTTAATGCTGGATATCTGTTTTCTATCAGGTCAAGCCATGCAATATCCAAATCATTTAACGACCAGGTGTCTTGAAATTCTGCACCAGCGGCTTTTGAACCGATTGGGGCGGCATAATTAGAATTTGAATTAAATGGAGGATCGAGATAGATCAGGTCAACAGATTCCGAATTCATTCCTCGCATAATGGGCAAATTATCGCCCGTAAAGACGGTCTTGTTTTGCCAGTTAGAAACCAAAGTAACCACCTTTCATCAATTTCTGAAACTTCACCAGTATAACTACCAAGATGTTTGTTACTCATTTGGTTGGGAAATTAGTTTGGAATTCAGCAATGCAGATACCTCCTCCTAAAACCAGCTGGAATTAGCACTCGCATCTATTATTGGATTATATTGGCACTTGGACTGATCAAACCAGCTTTCCCACTTCCTGAAACAGTTGTCAGCAAGATACATCTTGACGAGGTGATTTCGCGTTCCGATTCATACAGGTTTGTTGATATGGTTCCTGTTCCCTATTGACGATTTGAAGGTCAAGTACCTACTGAAGATGTTATGTGCTCCACTACCGGTGCTACATCAGATAAGGTCTATCGCTACGCTAGCCTGGATTCCCACCGCGAAATCGGCTATGACATTTTGGCTGAGAATCAGCCGAAAGTGAAGCGCAGCGTGCGCTGGCCAAGCCAGGGGATGACGAAGTGCTGTTCGGCAAAGCCGTTCTGCACCAGAAAGGGATTGTTGGCCCGGCGACCGAAACGCACCGTGATGGCGGTCTCCTCAATGACGATCTCCGCCGCTGCGTTGATGAATTTTCGAAACAGCGTGCGCGGGACCTGGCGCTGGTGTCCCTGGGCCACGTGCTCGGCCAACAGCCGGTACAGCGTTTCCGCCATCACGGTCAGCTGCAGGTCGACCTCGATCTTCAGTGGCACCGAGGCCGACAGGGCGTCCATGTGAAACAGGTCGATCGCCGCCGCGATGGCGTTTTCAATCACCATGCGCCGGGCATAGCGGTCCACCAGTCGTCCCGCACTTTCGTTGTCCTGATTGGTGATCAGCAGGGTGGGTTTTTCATGTCCCAGGTCCATGATCGCCAACTGGCGAAGGTCGCCCGGATAGCCGCGCAGCCGCACCCGTTGCTCGAGCACCCGCGGCGTTCGATACGCCCGGCCGATGTTGGTCAGTGTCAGGCGCCGCCACTGCTCGGTCGGTATCGCATGAATGGCATCAATCAGCTTGGCGGTGCGGCGGCGCAGGGTGATGAAGCCGATTCCCCGCGCCTGGAGGACCGCCAGATTGGCATAGGTGGTCAGCTTGGAATCGAACACCAGTTCGCGCGGCCATTGGCCGGTGTGCCGGCGCCAGTACTCGGCGAAGCGCAGGATCTCGTCGGCCTGGTTGGCTTTCCTGACTTTGGCGTTGGCATAGCAGAACACCCGCGCCTGATCGTCTCGGGCGACAAACGCCAGGATGCCCCGCTGTCTTCGGGACCGTTTCGACACGAAGTGCTTCTCCATCAGCGCCTCGTCGCCATGATGGGGAATGGTGTGAAAGTCCAGATCGAAACTGCCACCGGTCTGCAGCCCGTGGCGCTGGGCGGCGGCCAGCCAGGCGGCCATCAGCGGCGGCACCGTCCGGGGATCCACCCGGCAGCTGTATTCGGTCAGGGTGGCGCGTTTGGGAAACACGTTCAGTCCCGCAAACAGCGCCAGGCCGGGATCGAACACGTCGGCCATCGCCTGGCTGGGGCGGCCGATGCCCCACAGCTTCAGGGCCAACAGGGCGCGGACCGCACTGGCCGCCGGCATCATCTCGCTGCCCGGCAGGGCGTGCGTGTGCAGCAGCCGGTTCAGTTCGAGCTGTTCCAGATACGGCAGAAACAGAAACAGACCGCCGTAAGCGGTGGTGAAGCGGCGGGGCGACAGGTCCAGCTGACGGACATCCGCGGGCGCCGCCCGGGCTGGCCTGACCAGATCGCTCAGCAGATGGCCCGGTCGGCGGCGCAGCCGCGCATAGCCGGCCTTTTTCAACACGTTGCTAACCGTTGAGACGCTGACCGGTATGTGGTTGGCATGGAGCTGCTCGGCGATGTGATGGACCGACAGCTGGCGGGTGTCGCGCAGCTCGCAGATCAGCTGGTCTCGGCGGGCGCGCGGGGGTTTGGGGGCGGCCGGAGGGGGCGGTGCTGGCGGCGGTTGAAAGAACGTCCAGGTGGGATTGGCGAGGAAGGCCGAGCACAGGTTTCTGAACGAGCCGTGAGAGTAGTTGAAGCGGCGGGCGGCTTCCTGGGTGGAGCAGCCGTCGACGAAGCGGGCTCTGAGCGCTTCGTAGCGGCGCATCATGGGGGAGGTGGGTTGCAGGAAGAGGTTTTGGGGATTGGGAGCGGTCATGTCATAAAAATAGTTGTAGTTGAACATGAAACCAATATATCACATAAAGTCAGCAGATGTCAAGCTGAAAGTTCTGACATGGCCGGAATTAGATTTGAAGGCGGGAATGTTAGAATGAAAGCCAGTGACAGTGCGGAAAATCCGTATGCGGCACTGGATTAGGCAGGATTCTGAGCCTGCGTGGGGCGGTGCCATAAACGGAGGTGGATTTTATGAATATTGATGATAATATAAATTATTATAATGAATATTATGACAATATGACCGACTAGTGGGCTGAAAGACGGCTTGGAGTCTCGTTTGCGGTAGAAATTTTGTCACAGCATATTGTGTAATGGGAATTCAGGCTAGTTGAAATTTTTTCAATGAAAATTCCTCGACTTGAAATTTTTCCACAATACGATGTCCTTCGGTTTCCATACGTGATCCACAATCAGATGAACGACATTGCTCCCGGCCTGTAATCTGCCTTCAACTCCCAGCAGCGAAAGTGTTTTGGCCAATGTCGAATAGCGCTCGAAGCATCGCGGCCAGAACACGGCGTTGACGAAGCCGGTCTCATCCTCCAGGGTCATGAATACGACGCTTGAGGCACTTGCAGGCCGCTGTCTGCAGATGACCGCCCCGACATAGCGAACTCGACATCCATCTGGCATCCGATTGACTGACTTCGCAGTCGGCAGTCCCATCGCCCGCAGCCGTTCTCGGCAGTGAATGAGCATGTGTCCGTTACTGCTCACTCCAGTGCTTTGGTAATCCCAGACCGTCGACTCCTCAGCGTTCAGCGCATCAAGTTGAACCGAAAATTCAGGGTCTGCCGCCAAATCTTTTTCCCGGCGTATGCCGAGCGCCTCCCATACGGCGGTTCTGCGATTGACGGCCAGCCCCCGTAGCGCACCGGCTGCGGCCAGTTTTCGTACCGTGGATTTTGCGATACCAGTCCTGTAAACCAGGTCCTGAATGGATTCAAGATCGTTGGGTACGGATGCCAGTGACCGGAGGTCCTTATCACTGATTCCTTTAACATAGCGCAGGCCAATTCGCAGTGCATAGCCGCCGACGCTTGCGGAACATGGTTCAACGGTGCAGTCAAGCCGACTGCACAGCAGGTCAACGGGTCGAATCTTCACACCGTGTCGGCGAGCATCTTCAATAAGAGTGGCGGGAGCATAAAAACCCATGGGTTGAGAATTCAAAAGTGAGCAGGCAAATTCAGCCGGATAGTGACACTTGAGATACGCGGCCGCGTAAGCGATCAATGCGAAACTGGCTGAATGGGATTCTGGAAACCCGTACTCGCCAAACCCTCGGATCTGCTCGAACACCTGTTCCGCGAACGGCTGCGGGATGCCTTTCTCCATCATGCGACCGATCAGTTTTTCCCGATGCTTTTCCAGTCGGTCGACCCGTCGCCAGGCGGCCATGTCGCGACGCAGCTGGTCCGCCTCGCCCGGCTCATAATCAGCCGCCGCCATCGCCAGCTTAATCACCTGCTCCTGGAAAATTGGAATGCCGAGCGTTTTGCCCAATATCGCCTTCAGCGAAGGGTGTGGATAGGTGACGGCTTCCTCACCACTTCGCCGGCGAAGATAGGGATGCACCATTCCGCCTGATATCGGTCCGGGACGGACAATCGCGATCTGCACGACCAGGTCGTACCAATTGACCGGCTTGAGTCGAGGCAGCATGCTCATCTGCGCGCGGCTCTCGATCTGGAAAACACCGGTCGTGTCCGCCTTCTGCAGCATTGCGAATACCCTGGCATCCTTTTTTGGAATCGAACTCATGTCGAGTCTGAGGTTCCGATGCTGTAGGATCAGATCAAAACATTGATGCAGCTGGGTCAGCGCGCCCAATCCCAAAAGATCCACCTTGAAGATTTTCATGGCTTCGAGATCGTCCTTTTCCCACTGAATGACCGTGCGCTCGGTCATGGTGGCGTTTTCGACCGGAATCATCTCATCAATGCTGCCGATGGTAAACACAAACCCGCCCGGATGAATCGACAGGTGTCGGGGATAGTCAATGATTGAATTCGCCAGAGTCATCAGCAGCCGATAAGTACGAAGCGAAGGATCAAGTCCAGCCTTGATCAAGTCGTTTTCCGTCACTGCTCCGTGGGCATCGATCTGCTTGGAAAGCCGCTGCAGTTCAAGTGCGGGCAGATCAAGCGCCGCGCCGACGTCGCGTACCGCTGAACGGCTTCGATAGCGGATGACGACGGCCACCATCGCCGCGTGGTCGCGGCCGTAAGTCGAATAAACGTGTTGGATGACCTCCTCGCGCCGCTGATGTTCGATATCGAGATCGATATCCGGTGGCTCATTGCGTTCGTGAGACAGAAAACGTTCAAACAGAAGATCCATGCTGATCGGATCGATATTGGTGATCCCAAGACAGAAGCAGACCGCCGAATTGGCCGCCGAGCCGCGCCCCTGACAGAGAATGTTCTGCTGTCTGCACCACTTGACGATGCTGTGCATGGTCAGAAAATAACTGCCATAGCCGAGTGATTCAATCAATCGCAGTTCGTGATCGATCTGCCGCTGGACGGCTTTGGGTATGCGGCCTGAATAACGTTCAAGAGCGCCGCGCAAGGTGAGTTCGCGCAGGTGATCGGCGATGGTCAGACCTTCCGCATTCGGTTCATCCGGGTAGACATAGTTCAGTTCGTTCAGTCGAAAGCGACAGGTTTCCGCAATTTCTACCGTTGCAGCTACAGAAAGCGGGTCGTCGGCAAAGATGCTGACAAAGTGACGGGCACTGATTAATTGATGTGAGGCGTTGGGCTTGAGCAGGTTCTCACAGTTGGTGAAGCTGCGTTTCAGTCGGATACAGCTCAGCAGGTCCTGAATCGGGCGTCGGTCTGCCGAGTGATACAGGGTTTCCAGAGCGGCGACGGTACGGACCCCATATCGTTTTGCCTGATGTCTGGCGCGAAATTCAAGCGTCGGATCCCGCGCTTCCCGGTGTCGGCAGATCATGATGAAAAACCGTTCATCGAAAGCCTGCTTCAGGTTGCTGAAAACATCAGTCAAGGATTGTTCTCCATGCAGGATCGCGGTACTTTCCGGTAGCCATATCGCATACAGCCCGCTGGCATATTGGCAGCACTCATCGAAGGTAACCTCACTTTTACCTTTTTCGCATCGCCGCCGTCCGAGTGTGATCAGCCGACAGAGGTTGGCATAACCCGTCTGGTTTTTAACGAGCAGCAGGAGGCTGCAGGGAGAAAGGCACGGCTGCGAAATGGTCAGTTGTGAACCGATGATGAGGTGAACATCGTGTTCAAGCGCCGCGAGATGGGCTTTGACGATGCCGTAGATCCCATCTCGATCGGTCAGCGCGATGGCTTTCAAACCCAGTTCCGAAGCTCTGCCAACGTATTGTTCGGGAAAACTTGCGCCTTCCAGAAAAGAGTAGTTGCTCTTGCACCACAAAGGAGTGTAGACGGATGCAGACATGACTACTGAACAAATCCCTGCGCATACCACTGCCGACTGTTTCTGTCATAGAAAACCCATTGTGCGTTTCCCGACGGGTTCTCGACAAAATAATCGTTGCGTTGGACGCTGTTTTCGCGCCACCAGAAACCGGAGGTTGAATAAGGGCCGAGAATCCGCAGCTGCGGCACCTGATGGGGTGTGGAGATGTGTTTGGGCTGATCCAGAAAGCGTCGAATGACGGCGACATGGGTCGGTTGCATCGGTCTGCAGTACCGCAACTCGTCGAAGCACTCCCACCTGAAAGAATCTTTTGGCAGGTGTGATGGACGGCACTTTGCTCGAACAACCGTTTTCATCCCGAATTCCGCCTCGATGCGCGCAATGGCGCGATTGGCCCTGAGAAGGGTCTGCTCAGATTTGATCAGCGCCGGATACAGATTGAGCTGTGGGTCTGGCAGCGCTTCGGGAATCAGCTGAACCGCGACCCTGGTCACACCTTCATTCAGCCTGATGGCATGAAGGCGCAGACGCAGGAGGTCAACCAGCGTCGCCATGGCCGCGGTCGGCTTTACGGTTTTTATTTTTTCACGGTTGACCCCGCGGTCTTCCCGCATCAGGTGGATATGGATTGTACTGACGCCGCGATCTTGGCTTTTCATTTTTTCGAGCAGAGGTTCACAAAGGTGCTGAATGGTTGCAACAAGTCGTTCCGCACTGCTTTCCGTATAGTCGAATTCGATCTGGGCCGCGTAAGGTTCTGGAAACTTGATGCCATGTACGGTGCTGTCTCGTTCCTTTGCCTTGCGGACGAGTTCAAACATCGGTTCAGCGAATCTCGATCGCACTTCCCAAGCCGGAAAAGACTGAAGTTCACCAACGGTGTGAACATTCAGTTTTTCGAGTTCCTTGAGTGGTTTTTCCGGTAGCCCAAGCTTATCGAGTGGTGTGGCAAAAGCTGCATTGAGTTCATTCTCGGGGGTACTGAAAAAAACGACGTCGCTTGCTGAGCTCACCACAGTTCGGGTGCCAAAGCGGGTAAATCCGATGACAACAGTTGCTTTCAGCTTTTCTTTTTCCAGCAGGGTCTCCTGCAGGCGGCGCCCCCAGTCACCAAGACTCGGTTCGAGGCGCGTCATGCCCCTGACATCAAGGTAATAGGCGCCCAACAGTTCGTCAACCGGTTCAACGGCCGGACTGAAAAGACCAAGCAGATGAATCAGTCGTCCGTTAATCTGATTCATCTGCTGTGGGTGAGGGCAGGTTGCATGTAAGTTGGGACACAGTCCGATGGCATTGGCATAGGACAGCCCCGGATAAATGCCGCGTTCTGCCGCCTGCCGGTTCATCGCCAAAACGATGGCGCGGCTGTCATTGCGGTCAACCAATGCGGCGGGGAGCCGGCAACCTTCGGGCAAATCGCGCAGCGATAACTGAAACGGCAGGTCCGGTACATATACACAGGCGATTTCGGCTGGCCGATCGATGCGGGTCATCATACCACCTTGATCAGTAGTATCCCTCAACCCCGACAAAGTGTGTGCTCCAGTGCCAGTGGGAACCGCGCCTTTTGTCGCGCACAATGCGAATCTCACACAGAAACTCACCATCTCTGATGCGCTCCCGCGCGGTGTGGGCGCGCAGGGACACCAGTGAGCCAAGCGACGGTTCGGTGAGATGTTTCTGGGTCAGAAACAGAACACATGCATCGTGCTTTCGAGCCAGCGCATCCAGCGAGGCGAGCCGTGCGGCCGGCAGAGAGTGATTCACACCGAGATCAAGGATCAACAGTCGAAAAGCGCCACTTCGCAGCAGCATCTCGGCACCTCGTCCGACATGCTGGATTGCAGGCATGCGCAGTACCGGGAAATTATCAAGATCAATGCCATTGGCCGCCGCATCGGGTGGATAGAAAACGCTGTCCAGCGTGCCGACCCAGGCGACGCATTCACTGTTGATCTGTGCCTCACGGACCAGAAGAAACGCAAAGCTGAGAGCCGCCATTGGCTGCGGGTCTGAAATCTCAACCAGTCTGCCGGCCACCTCCTGCAGGTCCCACTGCGGTTGACTGGTCAGAATCGGCTGTGCCAGCTGTGAAAGCGGCTGCAGTATGGGTTTAGCCATTCCAATCCTCTTCAATCAGACTGATGGGTTCCAGATGGCGCCGTACCTCAATCACTTTACCAATGATCGTGAGATCTTCCGGTTGGGGTGACAGGATCGGGTAAGCGTCATTGTGCGGTCGCAGGTGGATTCGGTTTCCAATGCGGCGAAATTCTTTAACGGTTGCTTCGTCATCAATCATTGCGACGACGATGTCACCGTGATAAACCTCGGCTCCGGCCCGAACCAGTACGATATCGCCAGGCAGAATGCCGGCGTCAATCATGCTGTCCCCACTGACTCGAAGTCCAAAGATGGTCTGTTCTGTAGAATGGTGTCGAACCGGAACGTAGCCTTCGATTTCCTGAACGGCCATGTTGAAAGGACCGGCTGGTACGCGTCCGATGATGGGCGCCAGGCGGTTTGGCTGTGTGACATCAGGCAGTCTGTAACCGCGTGACTTGCCGGTGGCTTTGATCAGTCGGCCTTCTTTGACCAAGGCGTCAAGGTGGCTCTTGGCAGACTGTACCGCCCGCATGTGGAACGCCGCCTGCACTTCGCGTACGGTTGGCGGTTCGCCGTCCAGCAGTCGCTGGCGTACATACTGATAGATTCGGTTGCGCGTTAAGCCAGGTTTCGTATAGGCCATGATTCAAACCAGATTGTTAAAATGATGTAACATGATAACAGACAAAAGTATGTTATCAGATATTTTAAGAATCTGTCACTGCAGTTGATGCGGGAACTGCGGGGCTGCCGTTCAGTGGTTGAACAGCTGGAACCGGCCGATAACCACCAAGATGAATCAGCGCATGCCTGTGCTCGGTCAAGTCATGTTTCCCGTGCCGGCCTTTCGTTTTGTTTTCAGATTCAGTGTTGGGTTGGGAAACTTTTCCGAATGGGCTAAAATGAACATTCAATCGTCAACCGCGAAATGGAGGGAGAAAGCAATTGTGAATGATTCCAGTTTGGTCAGCGCGGGATTGAGAACGACGCTCCCGCGTCGGTTGATCCTCAATATCCTGGAAAACTCACCGGAGCGTCACATGGGTGCGGAAGACATTTATCGCGCGCTTCACGAAGCGGGCGAAGAGGTGGGGATTGCCACGGTGTATCGCGTACTGACGCAATTTGAGCAGTCTGGAATTGTTTTAAGACACCGTTTTGATGGGGACAAAGCCTTTTACGAGCTGAACGATGAGGATCATCATGATCACATGGTCTGTGTTGAGTGTGGTCGCGTCTATGAGTTTGTCGACGAGGCGATTGAGCGGCGTCAGCAGGAAGTGGCGAGTGCGGCAGGATTTGTTCTGCAGGACCACTCGCTGCACTTATATGGAGTCTGTGAAGGCATGCGGGTTTCGGGGAAGTGCTCCATGCCAAAAGAGGGTGCGGCGGGCATTTATCAGGTTGATGATGAATAGG
The DNA here is from genome assembly GCA_965205205.1 of Arenicellales bacterium. Lineage (GTDB taxonomy): Bacteria > Pseudomonadota > Gammaproteobacteria > Arenicellales > JAJDZL01 > JAJDZL01. Next base: position 841,046 of record CBDBFX010000002.1, on the reverse strand, counting down.
TCGTTAATCAGCCTGGACCATATTTGCCATCGGGTCCGATTTGTACGCCTGGCGGCGTCAAATCCTTGACTTGGTTTACCATCCGCTCAATGCTTCTGTATAGTGCCTGGCGGAACCTCTCCATTTTGTATGAATGGTCAGGCGATGTTGATTTTTTGAAGGCTCGGTTCGAGAAGATTTCTGAAAATCGCTCCAACCCGCTCGAAGTACAATGAACATTTCGAGCAATATAAAGTGCTCCCATAAAGAATAGCGGAAGTGATTATGAAATCGTTGCCTAAGAGATAAATGAGCAGCGGTCTATGGGGAAGGCGAGAGAAAAGAGAGCGTTTGAACGACCGCTTTTCTGTGATGTTAGACTTTGTTCTTTATTTCCGTCTGTTTTAACAGTTTTGAGACTTTTCTGTAGAAGGACATAAGTGTTAATACGCCATTGCAACGGCTCGTAGCGCTTCGTCATTCAGTGTGTACGTCGGCTTCAAAGAATGACTCATCTCAGTTGATACGGGCTCAGTTTTTTGCACATTCAATTCAATAACAATTTCGTCCTCGGTAATGTTGAGATTTTTTTCAATGAGGTACGGAGCAATGTCCTGCACCGCCTGAAGAAATTCTTTAAGTGATTCGGATTCGAGGAACAGCCCAGGTATATCTTCACTCGTGCTGCACCAAGTCCCATCATCATAAGACAGGTCGATCGAAAATACATTTCGATCACTTTTTGCGTCCATTATTCTCTCCCATTTGACAGTGATAAAAAATAACGTTCCTCCTATTATACACAACATTTTGATATTTTTCAAAATTTTAGTCAGGAGGATATGGTTGTGATTCCCTTTTTGCTACCTTGATAACCAAGCTTTACAGGAGTGGCGGATAGTCAAGACGGTCCTGAATGGAATAAAGAATGGGCGAGCCATATGGTATTGGCATCGATTCTGCTTCTGATGTAGCTGAATGAAGATAAGAAGTTAGAGCGATGTCTTGGGATGACTGCCGGTCTGAAAGGTGGTAGCAGTAAAGACTTCCAGAAGGTGTTATCGCTGGACTCTGTTTATTGCACTTGATGGAAGAAAACGCATGTTTATTGAGTGTCACAAGATTGGTGCTTGATGGCGTATTGAGACTCTGATTTAAAACGATGCGGGGTATGATTCGTGCTAAACCATCCAATCAGGTGTTTTCAAGTACGAATGAGATGGGAACTTGCACCACTCCCTGAACGGTGAGTCCGTTTTTATGCGCCGGCTGAAATCGCCATTTTTTGACAGCTTTTCGGGCGGCCTTATCCAGTCTGGAATATCCGCTGGATTTCAGTATGTCTATTTCCGCAACCCGACCTTTGCGATCAACAACGACCCGAAGAATGACTTTTCCCTGCTCTTCGTTGACGCGGGAAAAATACGGATAGCGAGGCGCCGGGTTGGGCAGGCCTTCGATTCCATACCTTGGGACGCCACTGCCGAGACCTGCCTGTTGCTGAACTTTTGACGGTTCCATTTGGCTCTTTTTATTCGGCTGGTTAGGTGCTGGCTGAATGGATGCCACTTGCGTTTGTGCCACACGGTTCAGATCATGATCATGTTCCGGTCGTTTGTCTTGGGCGATCATTGAATGAGCATTGGGTTTGTTCAAGTCATTAATATCCAACTGCCGCTCAGTCGAGTCTCCCACAGTCTGTTCCCGTTGTTCTCCATTCAATTCTGTCACCGCGGTATCCGAGGTTTTGTTTTTTATTGCGTCCTGGTGATTATTTGATTCTGTCTTCAATTGATCGCTGGGTGGCTTAATTTCAGCCACAGGAAGCCCCGCTTCCGCTCGGGCTGGATCTGAATGGCGCACCAGTGATGTCTCCAATTCGTTCACCTCCGATTTCGCATAAGCCGGTTGTCTGATCTGAAGTTCAAAGTCGGCTGAGCTGGCAAGCGGGTTTGGGGATTTGGAAATGGACGGCTCAGTCGGTTTACTTGCCAACAGATGATCGGTTTCCACAATATCGAGACTATTCTCCGGCTCAGGTCTGAGTCCCGCGATTTCATCGGCATCGGAGGCGAGTTCAAAATTCTGCTCAGAAGGTAGGATTGCTGATTCTGGCCGATCCAGCGTCAATTCAATCGAAGCAGGTTCACGGTCGGATTGGTCCATCTGCTCAGTGTTACCATCGAAGTCCATATTTTCCGATCGACTGGGGGGCAAAGGTGTCGGACTGGTCCCCAACATCGCTAATTTCCGCACGATATCATCGGTTGCAGGCCTTTCTTCAGCTTCTCGAATGACGGTGTGTTCCGCCGCGTTCCAATCCGTCTTGTTTTCAATTTTGACATCGGCAGGCTGCGCACTCGTTTCAATTTGAACCGAATGTTCTTTATCGCTAGCAACTGAACTCGCAGTTGTCTCGACAGCAAGATCAACCGTCGGTACATCCGCTCTGACTTGATTGGCAGCCGGTTCAATGCGGTCCGTTCGAGTGGAAGGCAGCTGCAGATCGGTTTTTTTCGATGCTTCATCCACGAATTCATGGTTCAGCGGGCGATTCGGCTCAGACCGGTCTGCTGTTGCCTGGGCAATCGAAACTGGCCGCGTTTGGGGTGGTTCAGTCAGATTGACCGATTGAATTGGTGGCTCAACAGACTCGCTGTCAGCCGCTTCAAACTTCCATGAATTTGAAATGGTTTCATTTGCAGCAGCCGTTTCCAAATCAATTTCATCTGGAACCATTGAATGATTCCGATCTTCCCGAACCGAGTTCTGGAGCGAGTCGGAGTCAGTCGAACCGACGGCCATGGTGCCAACCGCATCGGCAAAATTCTGGACCAATGACACTTCAATCGGACTGGCTACTTCCAGTTTGATCGGCTTCGGTTTGGCCGCAGAAAAGAAAGTCGCCGCCAGTCCCGTGTGTACGACCAAAGACAGCAGCATACATAGAAGCAGTCGATTGGTGTGCTGTTTCTTCATGTCTTCACAGCCGGTTTCTGGGAATCACGACGAGATCGTCGTCCATCTTACTGAAAAACGCTTCAATTCCGTAACATCGTTTCAGATTTTGGGCGGACAATACCGATTCTGCATCCCCCTCAGAGGCGACGTTACCTTCGAAGATCAGTGACAGCCGATTGCAGTAGCGCGCTGCGATACTCAGATCATGCATGACGACGACTACACCACCACCATCGGCCGCCAGCTCCTGGAGTTTGTCCATGACGTCCAGCTGATGTGCCGGGTCCAATCCGGCGATGGGTTCGTCTGCCAGTAGTATTTCCGGTTCGGTCGCCAATGCGCGGGCGAGCAGGGCGCGAGCCTGCTCGCCACCAGATAGCGTGGTAACCGGTCGGCTGGCAAACCGAGAGACGTCGCAGGTCTTCATCACACGATGAACAATCTCCCAGTCCACGGCAGATGGTCTTTGCCATTGTCCGAGATGCGGCATGCGGCCGAGCATTACCAGATTTTCCACGGAAAGCGGCCAGTAGCTGCGACTGTTCTGTTCGAGATAAGCGACCTTTTTGGCCATTCCAATGCGCTGATCCCGATCGATCACTTCACCGTTGAACAGTACCCTGCCGCTCTCAATCGACTGCAACCCGATCAATGCGCGAAGCAGGGTGGTTTTGCCGGCCCCGTTCGGACCGATCAAGCCGATGAGTTCTCCTTTATGAACGCTGAATGACAGTCCCGCAAGGATCGTATGGCTACGGCGGGAAACCTTGATATTCTCGGCGCGCAGCAGGCTCATAGGTACTGATTCCTCAGGCGCAGTATCAGCCATAGGAAGATCGGGGTGCCGACAAGGGCGGTGAACACCCCCAGTTTCAGTTCCACGTCTGAGGGAATCAGACGCACCGCGACATCCGAAATCAGCAGCAGGCTGGCGCCTCCCAATGCACTGGCAGGAAGCAGGCGACTTGGCCGATGTCCCACAAACGGTCGGATCAGGTGTGGAACGACCAGTCCAATGAATCCGATTGCACCGGTTACGGCAGTCGCCGCACCGACGGAGGCAGTTACGCCCAGGATGATTTTCAGTCTGACAGCCCGAAGATCAATGCCGAGTGTCGCGGCGGTGTCTTCACCGAGGGACAGCGAATCAAGTGCGCGGCCGAGAGTCAGAACCAATGCCATTCCTGCCAGTATGAACGGAGCAGCGAGCCAGAAGTGTTCGAAACTGCGATTGGCCAGAGACCCGAGCAGCCAAAACACGATCTCAAGTGAAGAAAATGGGTTGGGTGCGACATTTAGGGCCAGAGAGGTCAAGGCACCAGCCATGGTGGAGACTGCAACGCCAGCCAGTATCAGAGTCAGGGCCGAACTCTCGCGGCCGGCGATGATCATCATGACTGCGACGCCGATGCTGGCGCCCATCATACCGCCCAGCGGCAACGACCACGAATAGATGGCAGACAGTCCGAAGTAAATCATCAGGACGGACCCCAGCGCGGCGGACGCGGAGACCCCAATCAGGCCGGGCTCCGCCAGCGGATTTCGTACGTAACCCTGCATTGCGGCCCCACAAAGACCCAACGCACCGCCGATCAACAGACCTAGCAGTGCCCGCGGCAGTCGGATTTCCTGGATGATAACTGCCGCCGCACTCGGTTCAATTGAAAACAAAGCATACAGCATCTCCACGTTTTTGATGCCCGCCGGACCGACGGACAGCGATCCCAGAAAAGCGGCCATCGTCAATACCGACAGCGCCAGCATCAGCGCGGAGTATCTGACGGACGGCGTTGTCAAACGGTCATTCATTCACCTGACCTGACCACCTTCACTCGAAAATCCGTCAGCCGTCGAAGCGCCTGCGCGACATAGGGTGTGCCGCAGATCCACATCTTCCCTGGAATGTCGATGGTGGGAACGTTTCTGAAAACTGTGCGCAGCGCTGGGTGATTCGGCACTTCGTATGCCAGCGAATTTTTTTCGTTATCTGAAACTCTCATCAGTGCCTCCAGTGGGTGCATGATCAGCGCTTCGAGTGGTAGATGCTGATTGCTTGAGATGCCGAGCTGCGCCGCCAGATTCGTAAATCCCGCCATTTCGAGAATGTCCGACTGCAATGTATGCTTTCCGGTCGTATAGCCATTTGCTTCGTAAATCAGGATGGTTGGTCGGGGTTCTCGGTCCGGTGCCGTAGCCTGTCGCAGCTCGTCGTTGAACTGTCGGATCAACCCCCTGCCGCGCTCCGGCTCGCCGATCGCTTCAGCAACGGCCTGGATATTGACGCGAATATCCTCGATGGTGAGAGCGACGGGGATGCTGATGACCCGATAACCGAGGCTCTTCAGTATCAGGATGCTGGGACTGCCGAATTGGCTGGTCAGTATCAGGTCTGGATGCTGCAGTACCAGTTCTTCCGCCAACCCGTGATTGATGGGGTAGGCTCTGGCGGACTCAGCCATCATCGACATGTCGGGATTGCTGGCGTAGTGGCTTAGAGAAACGATGCGTTCAGGTTCTGCAAGCAGCATCAGCAGCTGGTCGGTGCATAGGTGTGTTGATGCGACGCGTGCAGGTTTCTGTTCAGCCAGTGCATCCTTAAGAATGAGTGGCGAGAGCGCGGTTATAGCGACGATCGCGGTTTTGAACAGAATGTCTGCAATGGGCATCAGCAATCACCAATACTGGTCGTGCGAATCGATATCAAGTCTCCGGCAAAATCTAAAATTCATACCGAACTCCGACATGAAGGGATCGTCCTGCCACCCCGTATCCCTGTACTTCCGCGTAGCTGTCTTTGTCGAACAGGTTATTGATTTTGGCCGTGATCTGACAGTTGGGAGTGATCTGCAGGGTTGCGCTCAGATCGGCAATTGTGAAACTGCGCAGTTCAACCGTGCCGTTATTATCTAGCTGTTTGCCGGTGTGTTGAACGTTAAGATTCACGTTTCCTTCATAGCCAAAAATCGGGACATCTTTATTCAGATTCAGACTGGCGGTGCGGGTGGGGCGCCTGCTCAGTTTCTTTTGTTTTGCATCGACGCCATCACTATGGGTGAGCTGGGCTGAGATATCGTAACCGTCTCCAATACTACCCCGCGCAGACAGTTCAATTCCCTTGATGCGCGAAGTGCCAGGCGTATTGATTGACTGATAGACGCTGGCACCATCGGGGTCTGGTCCACCTGGTGGCGCGGGTTTGCATCCACTGACACAGTTGAAGATGTTAATGAGGTTTTTGATTTTGTTATGGAAATAAGTTGCATCGATGGTGAACGCTCCATCGTTGAACTCCTTTTCAATGCCCAGGTCCCAGCCTCGGCTGGTTTCTGGTCGAATGTCGGAGTTCTGCTTCCATTCAGTTGTCCAACCAAAAATATCCTGTATCGTCGGATTCTTGACACCAGTTCCGTAACTGCCATGGAATCTCATCTGCTCATTCAAAATCCATGCACCGGCAATTCGGTAGGTATTACGGCTTGCGAACACATCGTCCTGACTGTCGTCCCACCGTCCGCTGACTGAAAAGAATCCAATATCGTCGAAGTTCAGCCGATGTTCAAGAACATAACTGCGGAGCTTGAATTTTCCCCCATCTGGATGACTCAATGATTCGGATTGAACTTTTGAATCCTTCTGTTCGGCGGCAAACGTCGTCGAGTTCTGTAAATTGAATGCCTGATAGTTCAGTGTTCCCTGGTAGAGAAGTCTCCTGCTTTCACCGCGGCTTGATGAGGTCTCGGCGGCATCTTTGAATTCCTTTCGTTTATGGATTGATTTCGACCATGAAAATTTGTGAGTGACAGGATCATCATCCTGATTGTATTGAAGGGTGGTTCCGACAAGGCGTTTTTGATCTTTGCCAACATAATCGTCTGTACCACTGTACCAGGACGAAGCGGCGCCAAGGTAGTCGTCATATTCGCTCTCTGAGTCGATACCGATGAATACGGCGGACAGATTGAAATTCTCCGCCACCTGAAAACCAGATTTAAGGTGCAGGTATTGATTGACAAATCCATCTTTTTCACTGTTATGAGTTCTGGCGCTGGCCCCACCATCGGATTCAAAATGGCTGGCCGTAATGGCGGCATAAAAATTGTCGTCTGCAGTACCGACATAGGCCTTTGCGTTTCGAGTCCTGTGGATTCCAAGCTCGGTGCTTACCGATGCCTCAAACTTTTGTTTGGGAATGGGTGTGGTGATGCTGATCACACCGCCGATTGACTCACTGCCGTGAATTGCGCTTTGTGGGCCGCGTAAGATCTCAATGGATTGAATGGACGAAACTGGCATGTGCTGCAGTTGAAATTCATCGCCGCTGAATGGATTACCCATGTCCAGTCCATCGACAACGACCAGTGTGTGGTTTGCTTCCGCACCGCGAATGCGAACCTGGGTGTTGCCGCCGGTAGCGCCGGATTGACTGATTGCCAAGCTAGGAACTTCTCGCAGAAGTTCGTGTACGAAACTGGGTTGACGCTGTTCGATTGCCTCCGCGTCGATGACCGTTACACTGCTACCGATGTGTTTGGCAGGGACCGGCACCCGACTTGCAGAGACAATCACTTCAGGCGCCATCAGTTCACTGGCTGAAGTTTCTTTCGCCTGCTCGCTATTTTCGATTGTCTGGGACGAATCTTCCTGAGCTGGAAGTGTGAATGATGTGAGTACAAATCCCAGCCCTATAATGACTGCAGGAAGCGCCCTGACGAATCGGGATGGAAACAGATTTCGAACAACTGACATTGGAACACCTTTCTGTGAGAAATCAATTTTGATCGCAGAAGGGCGAAGGCGTTATGTCAGCGGGAGAACCAATGCCGATTTGTTCTGCAGAGCCGGTGGGCCTGCCAGAGCCGTATGTTTCGCTGAATTTGGAAGAGATTCCCATATCACGGTGCCCTTTTTGCGGTCAGCACAAATTGGCGCGCCACCGAAAACGGGCTTCCGTCCCACCTGAACACCCCGTTCGGTGGTTGGGTAACGCTGGCAATGGCAGGTTTCCTGGCTTGCGGGTCAGTGCTTGTGCTCTACCTTCCCAGTTTCCCAGTGGTTTCAGCGAGCAGTCGCTCTCCGCATACAGTTGCGGGGGCAGCCAAGGCTTCGGTGAAGAGCCTAACCTTGTTCCATATTGCTTCCCAGTAATGGGAACCATTGCTGGCACGGATTATAACCGTAGCAGCTCAGCGATTGATGCAGAATTTACGCAGTCAAAAAATTAAATTGCAAAATTTAATTGTTTTGAATCCGAGGCGACTGACCCAGTTCTCATCTCTTGGCCTTATGGCAGGCTGGGTTGAGACGTGTCAGTTCTCGGACGATGCGGTATCACCGTCCCTTGCAGATTCCATACCTGCCTCAACCTATCCGAAAATACGGCATGCCGAGCATCGGACCCGACTTCGGTGGGTGCCAACCCATTGCGGCTCAGTGGGCGCCCCGGCAGTTCAAAAGTTAGCGAAGACCAATCCTCCCGCGATTCAGATTGTGTTACAGGAGCCGTTTTCGATCGGTCCGTCGTCGTCTTCAGAACGCCCGGGGGGTGATTTCAGACCGCCACACCTGCGCTGGCGTCGCAGACCGCAGGGTTGAGGCCCCGGGAACCGTGCAAAACTCACCGCAGCCGGCATCTGATCTCAGCCTGGACCTTGCCATCGGCATTCGACCGCCTTCCGGACTGTCCGTCATCAGCCCATAACCCTATGCTGACTTACGACTTTTGATTGTTCCTGCCAAATCGGTGAAGTATGCGGGCGGGGTTTGCGACCCCCTATGCCCAATCGGGGTCAATGGCGGATCCGCCCCAGGAAGTGTGCGTTCCCAAGGGGCGGATCTGCCATCTATCAGTGCATTGACTCAGAATCTGAAAGCCAGCGCCACGCCGCCGCTGAGCGAACTGTTGCCACTGCCGGCCGTGGTGTAGTAAATGGCGCCGGATAAAGTCGACCGACCTTCATTCCAGCTCCTTGAACCACCGGCTCCCAGGCGCATCGAGGTCGGTCGGCTCTCGGTGCTGACCGTGTCCGATCTCAGGTCGCTGGACACCGAGACGCTGCGCTTGGCATTGAAATCATGCATCAGGTCCAGCGAACCGAACAGACCGCAGCAGTCGCCCGTGCCATACTGGGTGTCAATTCGGACCCCATAACCACCCTGCAGGCCAGATCCATCTTTCATGGCGACGGTCTCGTTCAAAGCCGTCGTTGCCCTCGTTATGGTATTGAATGTGTTGCCGTCTTTGTCGCTGTCCGCCGACTTCTGGTTCATGTAAGCGGTCTTGAAATCCTTCATTGACACCGATGTCCAGGCCAGCGAGCCGCGCTGCGTAACCGTCGCGTCGCCAAGCGCCAGTTCCATGGCGGCACCGATGCCCAAAGCATAGCTGGTGCCCTTGGTTTTGGCATTCACCGTAAACGGCGTCGCCGAACCCGCGATCGTATCCGAGGATTTCACCTTGATGTCATCATACTGGGTCACCCCCAGCCAGCCGTCCAGCACCCAGCCGTTCGCCTGGCGCTTCGACACGCCGAAGCCGGCCCCGATGCCCGACGCCTCCACCTGACCGCCACCGGTCACCTTGGCCCGGCCCTGCCGATGATGGAGACCGGCCCGATAGGAGAGGCCACCGTCACCGGGCAGGTCGGCTCCCACTGCAAAGCCGGTCGATGACAGCCGGTATGAAACCGCCTCGCCCAGCGATTTTTTCAGCCGCCGATCACCGCTGCTACCTTCCACGCGCACCCAGCCGGCGTTGCCGCCGCCTGCACCGTCAGCGGAAAACTGCATTGCTTCCCCGTCCTGCTCAACCGAGGCGGCGGGTGCCGCCGGCACATACCGGTCCATCCCACCGCTCAGGTCCCACAGCACCGACGGCAGGGACTGATAGACATTGCCTCGCTGTGACACCTGACGCGGTCCGGTGGGCGCGGTCAGCTTGGTTGCCAGCGGTCAGCTTGGTTGCCAGATTAGGCGTGAAACTGAGCGAGAAGACGCCGTTGCTGCCCTGAACATCCGTGATGGCGGCCGTCAGTTTCACCTGGCGTTGCCAGTCATTGTAGAAGCCGCCCGGCTCCGCCAGCGCCAGCGTAATCTCGCCGCCATCTTCCAGGTCCTCATAGGTTTTCTTGCCACCCAGTATCCGGTAGCGGAATTTGGTCTTGGCCTTGACGCTCTCGATCTTCTGGATGCCTCGGAAATTCCCGTTCAGAAGAATCAGAAGATCGGTCGCCTTGTTGGCCGGCAGGGAGACTTTCACCGATCGGCTCGTCGTCCCTTCGGCGTGTGGCACCAGCTTGCCTTTGGCGCCCAGCGTGACCGTGCCGCCGCCCATCAGATGCACCGCCGCACCGTTCTTACCGCCCTTAACCACACCATCGACGATGACCCGCTGATGGTACATGCCTGGGACCGCCGCCTTCTCAGCAATCAGCACCCCATCTTCATCAGGACTGTCGACAAAGGTTCTTGGCTTCAACTTCTTGGCGGTGAGTTCGTGGTCTACGTCTTCGTCCCTATCATCCGTGTACTGATGCGTGCTGATGAAAATGCCGTCTTTGTCCTCGCCGGCCACCACCAGACCACCCGCCGCGACCGTTACCGCCACCTTTCCACTCCGGCCACCGTCAAAGCGACGATTCTGTTGTGCTATTTCGTTCGTAGTCATGCTACCTGCAACCCCAAGTTTCCAATCAGACCACCGATGATCCACCCAGATGCCGTGCCCGGTTGCATGCAGCTGGCCGGCATGCCTCACATTGATATCGCGGACAGTCGACTTCCCGGCGCCTTCAATCATCACGAAAACACCATCCTTCTTCACCGGCTTATCTTCGGTACCAATGCGCGCGCCAGCCTCGATATCCAATGAAACCACTTCTTCGTAAGCTGTTTCCGAGCCCTCACTACGAAATTCAACACCGTGGCCAATGTCGCCGCCGATCTGAGTCTCGCCCTGCAACGTCACATAGATGCTTCCTCCTTCTTTAGAGGAGTCAAAAATTCTAATGCCGTTCGTATTCTCACTCGAACCATTCACCTGTCCATTGAAATTGATTTTGATATCTTTACTGTTATCTCTTGCATCGACATGGACAGCGGCTCCATTATTATTAGGATCGCCTTTCATTGTGAATACGCCTTTCGGTATGTTCAGGATGATCGGAACTTGATTGACAGGTACACTGGGTTGCTCTTCGACTTTAACAAGAATGCCATTGAGAACGGCGGAATAATCACCACTCGAGGTGATTTCAATCTTACCGTCGTCTGTCAGCACTCCTTGTGTGATCACCCGCAACCCGCTAGGGAAATCTCCATCAAGGTCAACCCCCTCATCAACCGTCAGTTTCAAACCCTTGGTGTTATGGTCGACGGTATATTTAATTTCGGCTTGGTTAGCTCTAACACCTGCAGTGATAGAACCAGGGGCGCAGGTCACCGTCGGTGGTGTTCCTGTTGCGGTCCCACACTCGTTATCCGCCGATGCCGGCCCAGAAGTCAGCGTTAGAAGGGCCGCAAAGACGACCGCGGGGTGAATGAGATTCTGGCGAGAGTGTCTCTGCCCCCCCCCCCGAAATCAATCGGTGCGGAACCGTTCCGTCGAATCCCCTTTCACAGCCCCGCGCCAAATTATTAATTTTTGTCGTATAAATCATTGAATATCCTCCGTCGTCTGTTCATAAGAACGCCAATTGGCCGCTCACATGGAAAGCTCAGAAATAAAAAACGGCATTATACTTGATTCGACTCTGTACGAGGCAAAACTAGGAACATTCAAAAGTCGTAAGACAAGCATAGAGTCATGGGCCGATGGCAAGGTCCAGGTTGAGATCAGATGCCGTCTGTGGTGAGTTTTGGACGGTTCCAGACCCCAACCCTGCGGTCTGCGACGCCAGCGCAGGTGCGGCGGTCTGAATGCGCCCCGCCGGGCACTCAAAAGACAGAGATCCCCCTTGCACCCCATCGGAGCGTGGCCGTCGCTCAGATCGGTGCCGGTGACCAAGGCGTGGTCACTTCAGGACCGCATCGAGTGCCTCATCGGAATGGGCGGCGAAATGACGGTGCGCCTGCGGGATGTAATGGAACCGGCGGTCCAGACGGAGAAGGGAGATGGTTGTGTTACTCAGGGTGGCGAGATGGCGCGGCACATTGCGTACATGAGCCCGGCATCGGTACTCATCATAGCTGAAGTCCCGGGTGTAGTGAAGCCGGTTCTCGATATCCCAGTGCCCCCGCACCAGCGTGGCGATCCGTTCCGCCCCGGCCTGCCAGCCCACCAGTGCCAGCCAAGCCTCTCCCCGCACTGCCACATGGCGCGACCGAACAGCCCGTGGTATGGCAGATAGTGATGGCGGGCGATCAGCTCGTCCCAGCGCCGACGCTCGGCCGGTGTGGGTGCCGGCCACACCTTAGTGGCGCGCAAATCCATCAACACCGTTCTCGCCTTCCTATCTCATGACGGCCCAATTATCTCAGATTGATTTTTGTTTGTTCAGAGCTGGGAGCGATTTTCTTGCCTCAGGCGACAGATCGGTCGAAAACGGCTCCTGTGACACGCTCAATCAGGGGTGATTGGTCTGCGCTGACTTTTGCTGTGTAACTTCTCTGGATTGTAGGCGCGCGGAACGGTCCGACCACCGAGGGTCGGAAAACATAATCAACGGCTCCGGTCGCAGTCTGAAGGGGATTAAAGGGCGTTCCCGTTAATCTGGCCCTCGGTCTCCATCAGCGGCGAGGTCAAGCGGTCAGTCAGTGAAGGGAGTGGTTGGCGCGTCGTTCAGGCGGCCACCGCAGGTTGGGTCTCAGGGGTTGGTGCGAAGCCATGTTCGCGCAGCATCCGCAGCCAACGCGAGGCGTTGCGCTGCACCATGGCCGCCTCGTAGTCGACCTTCGGGTCTCGATAGCACTCGCCGTGTTTGAGCATGCAGTAGATGGCCCGCAGCATCTTGTGGGCGGTGGCGACCGTGGCGCGGCGGTAGCCGCGGCGGATCTTCAGGTTGCGGTGATAGCCGTTGAACTGACTGTGTTGGGTTCGGGCGGCGGCCAAGGCACACTCGATGAGGATGCTGCGCAGGTGCGTGTTGCCGCGGCGGGTGCGTCCGGCGCGGCGTTTACCGGCACTTTCGTTGTTGCCGGGACACAGGCCGGCCCAGGCGGCGCACTGATCGGTGGAGGGAAACACGCTCATGTCGGGCCCGAGTTCGATGAGAATGGCGCGGGCGGCGGTGTGGTTGACGCCCGGCATGGTGGTCAGCAGGTTGATGAGGTGCTGGTGCTCGCGCAGGCGGTGTTCGATGAACTCGTCGAACCGCCGGATGCGGTCGTTCAGCTGCTGCCAGGAGGTGAAGTGTTCCTCGAGCAGGAAGCGGGTGCAGTCGGTCAGCTCGGCATTCAGTGCGTCGCCCAGCGCGTGGCGATGCCGCTCGACATGGGCGGACAGCGAATGGATGATCTCCTGTGGCGAGCGGCCGAGGATGAGCCCTTGAATGATCCGCTGGCCATTGACTCCGAACAGGTCGGAGAGGATGCCGCCGATGCGCAGGCCGGCGCGGTCCAGGGTCTGATGGATGCGATTGCGCACGCGCGCCCGTTCGCGCACCAGCTGGCGACGCTTGTGGGACACCTCGCGCAGTTCGCGGAACTCAGGCGACGGCACGAAGCTGGGTCGGCCGAGACCGAACTGGCCGATGCGGGCCAGCCAGATGCTGTCGGCGACATCGGTCTTTCTGCCCTTGATCTGCTTGACATGCTGGGCGTTGAACACCAGCGGCTCGATGCCGGCCTGTTCCAAGGCCGCATGGACATTGAGCCAGTAGATGCCGGTGGCTTCCATGGCCGCGGCGGTGACGCCGAAGCCGCACAGCCAGTCAATCAGCTGGGCGAGTCCTTCGGGCAGGGCGGAGAACTGCCGGGTGTGCACGTCGGCCTCGGTGCCGGGGTTCGACCGCAGCACCGAGGCGGTGATCTGCATTTTGTGCACGTCGAGGCCGGCGGCACACGGATGGATGACCTGGAGTTGATCTTTGTTGGCGAATGATGTCATAATGTAGCACCTCAGGATGTCTGATGGATGATTGAACATAACATGATGGAAGCGGGGGTCATGGACAGCTGACTCACGAAGTCGCGGTCCAATTTGCTGTGCGTCCTCTGCGGTGCAGGGTACAAAACGGGATTCGGAGCCATGGCCCGGGAACAGTTTGAAAGCGCGCTTGACAGCGGCAGAAAAAAAACGTCCTCGATCTCGCTTCCGTGGTGGATTATAGTCGTCGGGATGCTGAGAAAAGCAGTTGCCTGCGGTCGCCTGGATGGGTGGTACGCCCATTCAGGCGACCGCAGGCAACTTTTAGTGAAAAGTTACATTCAAACGGGATGTATTGACCCGCAAATCATGTGTGTTTGACGATTCCGTCGCGGCCGGTGAATGCTCGAGCTAGTCGTATGGCGTACATGTCGGCCTCACCACCGGTACAGAGAAATCGCACCAGCTGTGCGCACTCGACCGCCTCGCATATGTGTTCCGCAAGCTCGATCCCGAGTGGGTTGTTGGCAAAGAATGTCATACCGTTGCCCAGCTGTGACCGCACGGCATCCAAGACTTCAGGATGGCCGTGCCCCAGGATCATCGGTCCTGAACCGATCAGCAGATCGATAAACTCGTTTCCGTCCGCATCCCATAATCGGGACCCGTCGGCGCGGCTGATGATGACATCCGATGCAAAGTTTCCGAACCCACCAGCTGGAAGAACTTTGTACGCTCGTTGGATCCAATCCGTCTGGTTCATATTTCAATTCCACTCCAGTCTGAACTGTCGTTCCAGAACATCCTTAACCTACCTTTACCTATTTTCCCGATGTTGTTCCAATCATATCCGTATCCCGATCTAGCCTGTCAGCCTTCGCATCACCGCTTCAATCGGACCGTGCCTGAAATGTTTCGCCCAATGATACGCATAGATCACAGCTGCGATGGAAAACAGCATTGATGCTCCAATGGCCTGTCCGAGCGATTGCCCGTCAAGCATATCCAGTGCTTCAAGCGTACCCATACCGATCAAAATGTGGGCGAGATAAAGGGTCAGGGTCTGTCGGCCGGCCGGAACCAGCAGCTGCAGAACTCCGATTGCCTGAAGACGATCGGAGATCAGCAGGCAGACACCGATTGCTGTACATGAGAATCCAAGGCCGGACAGCACATAAAGTGGCATTGGTGGGATGGGTGCAGTCGAAGCAAGTGTCTCAAGCTCAGGGGAAATGGCCGCGAGCTGTATGCCAATCAGTGAACTCAGTACCTTTGCGACGCCATAGGCGGCCAAGCCACCGCCGATCAGATTGAATTGCACCCTTCGTTCTGTCAGTGCGATGCGGCTCAGAATGATGCCAAACAATAGGAAACCGAACCAAGGAAAAACCGGATGCCATCCGTTAAAAAACAGGTTGCGTAAGAATCCGTCAAGCGTCCATAATCCGGCGTAAGTGTAATCTTCCCAATTCCATCCGGTATTGTAGTCAAGCGACAGAGTCAATATCAGAAAAACAACATTTAAGCCGATCAGAACGCCGACCAGCATGCGACTGCCGTACGATAGCAACAATACCCCAAATAGAAAGTAGAATGCATAGTAGTGCAGAATATCGGCTTCGAAAATCGTCATGTTCAGCAAACCGAGCGTCAGTAGAAACAACGCCCGTTTCATCGTAACGGAAACGGTCTGTTTCGGTCTTCTCATTCCCGCCAACCCCAGACCGACTCCGGCGAGAACCACGAAGGCTGCCGCGGCGTGGCCCTCCAATGCGCGACACAAAACGCGCAACAGTCCATTTTCACTCTCAGCGCCCATTACGATCCTGAAATTGACGATCACCATACCGACAAAAGCCATCAGTCGGGCGAGATCAAGTCCATCGATTCGAGAAAGAGAGTGATTTGGGGTCATGTCGGCCCTTTCTTTCGTCGGCAAAAATGCGGATTTTTAGGTACAAGATTGACGCTCAATCATGAGAAAAAACCGTGGCATCCCCGCCATCAGGAATTTAATAATGAAAGAGTAATGGTGGGACAGCCAATTGACGATGAAAAACTATCGCTTTCATTTTCAGACGATCATGCAGTTGGATTTTTCTACGGGAACGCCATTGATTTGAAAATTCGCTGCCACCAATAACATTGGTATGATTTACATACTGAATTTTTCAATGGCAATGACACTCATGCGCCATCGTTCATTTGCGGCGAACGTTGAAATCACTTCCATGCCTATTTCAGCGATATTACGATATTGCCAACGTGTTGCTTGGCAATCAGTTCCTGCTGGGCTTCTTTGAGTTGTTCCAGCGGATAGGTCGCCGCCACAACTGGGATAATTTCGCCGTTTTCAATGTAGCGCACCAGATTTGAAAAAGTGCCTCGAGGAACCACGGTACAGCCGATGAATTTCAAATCGTTCAGATACAGCGTGCGCAGATCGAGGTGCACCATTGGTCCGGCGATGGCGCCGGAACACACATAACGGCCATGGCGGGAAAGGACGGAAATCAGGCGGTTCCAATCGTCCCCACCAACGACATCGGCGACGACCGTGACGGATTCCTGGCCAATCGCGTCCTTCAGTTCAGTTTTCAGGTCACTCGGTGTTCGTCCAATCAGTACATCCGGCGAGAATGCCCGAAGACGATCGTGCTTGGACTCGGATGCCATGGCAATGGTGGTGGCCTTGCGTCGATTGGCCAGTTGAATCAGGGCAGACCCCACTCCTCCAGATGCGCCGGTGATCAAAACGACGTCACCATCGCTTACCTGCGCCTGATTCAGCATGTTTTCAGCAGTTAGCCAAGAAGTCGCGAATGTTGCGACCTCAACGTCGGAGAGTTCGGTGGCGACCGGATGCAGCTGGCGATAGTCTACCGCTAGGTATTGTGCATAGCCGCCGTCGAATTCCGATCCCAGGTAGCCACATTTGTCCAGATTATCCGGATCGCTCCAGTCTCGGATCCAAGGTTCGATCATGATCCGTTTTCCCAACAGGTCATCAGAAACGCCTTCACCGACTTCGGCAACCGTACCGCATACATCGGCCCCCTGTATCCTGGGAAACTGAAAAGCTGATCCACCCCAGCTGGCATCGTTCGACGTAGCATCCGCGTTGGCGCTGCCCGTTGTTTCACAGGTTACTCCTTTTGAATACCAGGCGGTACGCGAATTGATGTCAGTATTGTTTAAGCCGCAGGCGTGAACTTCAACCAGCACTTGGTGATCCCGCGGCGTGGGCATCGGCCAATCATCCCGATACACCAGCTGCTCCAGTTCTCCATGTCCAGTTAACACGACAGCGTGCATTGTTCGTTGGATTTTCTTCTTCAATATCAGACTCTTGCTCGTTTTCCAGTAGGATCGTAAACGGCCTCCCCGACAACCTTCGCCTGAGTTGGTTTGCCGGCCACCAGGACGCTCAGCGTGGTACCGGGTGTTGCGGCTTCCGGCTTGATGTAGGCAAATGCCAGTACACATTCTACAGTATGACTGAAAACCACCGAAGTCGTTGAACCGACGACCTGTCCGTTGTGAAAGACGGCCTCGCCGCCGTGACCGATCTGCGTACCGTCGTGATCCATCGTCAGGTAGGCACAGATCCATGGTCGCTTTGAGCTGATGCTCAGCTCAGTCGCTGACTGACCGACAAAGCTGGCTTTTCCAAGTTTCACGAATGCCATTGCGTCAGCTTCCGGCAGGGTAACTTCGTTCGTCAGTTCGGATGCGCCTTTGAAAGCCTTTTCCATGCGCATGACGTTCATGGCGAACGAACCGTAGTGGACCATATCTTGAGATTGACCGGACTGCCATAGTGCGCGGTAGATTTCCTGAATCGCATCTTGATGGGCATGAATTTCCCAACCCAATTCACCGCTGTAGGAAATTCGCAGGGCCAATGCCGAATGCCCGGCAATCTTGATCCACTGGGCGGTAAACCAGCGAAAACTGGCGTCATCCCATGCGCTTGTGGTGGCCCGTGACAACACCTCGCGGGATCGAGGCCCCTGGATCGCAAGACCACACCACTCGCGCGTCAGATTTACCGTTGCCATTGACGCGCCGACCGCATGTCTGGCGATGTGATCCAGCAGACGATTTTCGTAGAATGCCGCACAGATGAGCAGGAAACGCGCAGGTGCCGTTCTGACGATTATCAGCTCCAGTTCGATTCGTCCGCGTCGATTCAGAAAGAATCCCAGTGCCATTGAGCCGTCCTTCGCCGGTACCCTGGAAGTGAAAGTACGATCTAGAAAACGTTCGGTATCACTGCCTGTCAGTTCCACCTTTGTGAAAGCCGAGATGTCCATCAGCCCAACGCTGCTACGGACGGCGCGAACTTCCTTGCCGACGATCTCATCAATCTCGTTTCGTCTGAATGAGTACTGATCGATCTGCCGAATACCGGACGGCGCATACCAGCGCGGCCGTTCATGACCACACACTTCTTCGAATACCGCACCTCGGTCTTTCAGGACTGAATAGAGCGGATTGGGGAGGACGGGTCGTCCGGCAGGGCGATTGAAATGAGGATACGGAATCTCGTGACGCAGGCAATAGTCTTCTCTCCCTTTGACGGTCTGCCAGGATTTTGTCGCGTAACCGCCGAACCGGCGCGGGTCGAACTCCCGCATTGACAGATCCGCACCGCCATGCACGATCCAGCGCGCCAGTTCCCTCGTCAGTGCCGGACCCCAGCCGATGCCAATCTGCATTCCGCAGCAGCACCAGTAGTTGTTTTCGCCAGGTGCCGGACCGATCAGTGGGTTGCCGTCCGGTGGGTGTGAGATGGCGCCGTGTACAGTACTTCTGATACCGAGATTGGACAGGATCGGCATGCGTTCCATCGCATTTTCCAGCCACTTGAATATCCGTTCGAAATCCGGTTCAAACAGTTCGTTCTCACTCTCCCAAGGGCAACCGTTCTCCCACACCGTATTGGGATTTTTCTTTTCGTAAATTCCAATCAATCCGGAGTTCTGTTCCATCCGAATGTAGCCGGAAACTTCTGCATCATCCCGTATCACCGGCAAATGTTTATCCAGAGATCTGAACTCATCAACCGCATCGGTCACCACATAGTGGTGAGTCATGGACACCATCGGCAGCTGAAGTCCATTCCATTCACCGATCTGCCGGGCATAGCTGCCGCCGGCATTGACGATGTGTTCACATCGAATGACACCCCGTTCGGTTGACACGGTCCATTCGCCGGTTGCGGTACGGTTGACATGCATCGCCCGACAGCGGCGAATGATTCTGGCGCCTGCATTTCTTGCGCCTAGCGCCAGTGCGGTGGTAACCGAAGACGGATCGACATGGCCATCATCGGGGGTGTGCAGACCGCCGATCACTCCATCAAGATTGTAGAAGGGGTGCAATTGCTGAATGCGAACAGGGGAAACGAGTTCGACCTGTTCGCTCAATGAACGGACGACACTCAGCATATGACGGAACCAGTCCATTTCTTCTTCACTATAGGCGAGTCGAATGGAACCGCAGCCATTCCAGCTCACCGCCTGGCCGGTTTCTTCCGACAACTGTTTAGCATACAGCCTGATGTTATAGTCGACACACTTGCCGAGACTGATGCTGGACGTGGCGCGCGTGATTTGACCGGCCGCATGCCAGGTTGATCCGGATGTCAGCTCGGCTTTTTCGAGCAGTACGACATCATGCATTCCTTCCTTGGTGAGGTGATAGGCCAGTGCTGAACCCATGATTCCACCCCCGATGATGACCACTTGGGCGGTGTCGGGAAGTGGACTGGATTCGACTGTGAGAGTTTCGACCTGGGCTTTCATCAAGTATTACTGGAGTTCAAAGCGGACTTGGAAAATGGGAATTATTACCGAGATTGGGTGTCAGTCGCGCGCTTTTTGTCCATTTCTTTCGAATTGCAGTCTGAACTCAGATTGACTGCTGACTGTGATGTCTGACGGCAGTGCTCAGTGAGGGGATTCGCTCCAAACTCAACGCGAATTACAGACGGCCGCGATAAAAAAATGGTCGGAACAAAGTAAAATTCAGTACTGCTCCGGCCATCCATATTCAACGTACCAAAAATGAATACAGAATCTCTGCCGATTCGGAATCTTCCGCCCCAGCACTATACGGATCCGTCAATACTCTTGCGTGAGCGAGAAGGGATGCTGTCGAAAACCTGGCAGTATGCGGGGCACGAATCGCAGCTCCCCAATGTCGGTGATTTCTTTACTTTCGAGATTGCGGGACACGGTCTTTTCTGCATTCGAGATGACAAGGGCGCCATTCATGCGTTCTTCAACGTCTGCCAGCACCGCGCTCACGAGCTGGTTACCGGGAGCGGCAACCGGCGGCTGATCATCTGCCCCTACCATGCCTGGACCTACCATCTCAATGGCCAGCTTCGGCATGGACGAAACCTGACGTCGGTGCCGGGGCTTGACGTTTCCAAAATCTGCCTGTCTTCTGCGAGGCTCGAAAATTGGTATGGATTTCTGTTTGTCAATTTGGACCCGGACGCGTTGCCCATGGAGATGTGGTATCCAGACGTGCGCGAGGAAATTCTGGAATATGTGCCCCATATCAAACGCCTGCGGATTCTTCGGGTCAACAGGGTGGTGGAAAATTGCAACTGGAAATTGTCAGTCGAGAATTACTCCGAGTGCTATCACTGTTCGATCAATCACAAAGCGTTCTCGAACGGTGTCGTCAAACCGGAAACTTACGATATTCAGCCGCAGGGCTACTGCCTGCGGCACACGACCGAATGTCAGAATCTCGACAAAATGAGCTATCCGGTCGATCTCAGTGCCAATCCAGCCGCGGGCAGGTATTCGTCCTGGTACCTATGGCCGATGTTTTCTTTCCAAGTGTACCCCGGCAACATTCTGAACACTTACTGCTGGCGGGAGACCGACGTCGAACATGTCGAGGTGCAGCGCGGCTGGTACGCCATTGATGGCGAGAGTTCCCGCATCATTCAGGAGTTGGCTGAGCAGGATTTACAGACCACCGTTGCCGAAGACATACGGCTGGTGGAATCGGTACAGCGCGGTATGCGCAATCGGGGCTATCGGCCCGGTCCGCTGGTGATTGATCCGCAGGGTGGCGTCAATTCCGAGCACTCGATCAAGGTGCTGCAGGAGTGGATGCGGTCAGGCGTCCAAGACTTAACGGCCAACTGAACGAAACCACCTGATCGTTTTCGAATGCCCAGTTCACACCCTGTTCCAGTCGTCGGACTTGGCGCTGGAGCAGCTGACCCTATCATCACCACATTAATCAGAGAAACAGCCGATGGATAGAGAACTATATGAAAAAGGCCTCGCCGCACGCAAAGCGACGCTTGGTGAGGAATACGTGCAGAAAAATCTGCATTCAGCCGATGAATTCAACCGTCCGTTTCAGGAAGCGATGACTGAATGGTGCTGGGGATTCGGCTGGTCGGATGACACCATTGATCCAAAGACGCGTTCAATGATGAATCTGGCGATGATCGGAGCCCTCGGTAAAATGAACGAGTGGGAAATACATTGCCGAGGCGCACTGCGAAACGGCGTCAGCAAGGAAGAAATCCGTTCGATCATTCATGTCATCGGGATCTATTGCGGGCTTCCGCAGAGTCTGGAGTGTTTCCGGGTTGCGAGGAAAGTGCTGGAAGAAGCGCAGCTGCTATAGCTGTTTCAGGCCGGTTGCCGATCGATATGCGCTCAGTGTTCCTGCGTTAATTGGATAGGATTGAGAAGCGATCTGCCGACGCAATTCAGCACTACCTTACCACAGATCCACTGAACGGCCTATGGGTGGCCCTTGGCGACCCAGCGGGTTTACGCCACCAACTACTGTCTTATCCTGCTCATGGTGACTGACCATGATGGAGGGCTGCCAAGGATATTGCTGACCGTGTATGTCTACTCAATATTTAAGCATCGTATCTTATGTAGTATTGACAGATGATCAGGAATTTAACCGCGCTTCGCTTGTTCGCTTTCAATGTTACCGTTATCCAATCGTAAATTCCCTCAGGTACTTCTCTTCAAGACTTGCAACGTTTCTGGGTTTCATGTTGAGGTAGTCTGCGAGTTGAATTGCATCAAAGCGATTTTGGTAGAATCTTTCAAACGTTAAACTGATATATCGCCGCCCCAAGTATGCCATATGGTTGCTGTAGTAGTCTCCCCCGGATGAATTCTTCGTTTTCTCATTTCCTCTCCATTGTTCTGTTGCCTGCTGATACTCAACTTCTGTAATTTCTTCTCGATCCAGAAATTTTCCATATATGACTTCTCGGCTGACATGAAACTTCTTGGCAAGGCACTGTGCAGTTTCTCGATTGGCCGGGCGTCTGATGCTTATTTCGCTGAATGAATCGTCTGGAACAAGGAACTTGCTAGCAAAGCGGTTGCAGAATATTTCTATTTTTCGACTATTTTCAGGTAGCGCATCAATATGGTCATCATTAATGACATCAATTCCGCTGGTACGAAAAATCAGATGAGCCAACTCATGGAAGATTGTGAATATTTGTCTTGATTTGGCCGACGAGTTGTTTACATAAATTATGGGAAACTCTTCATCATATAAGCAAAATCCGTAATATCCCTTTTCCATGAAAGCGTCTTTAAACACATAAATTCCATGATCGCTTAGAACTTGCCGCCAATTTTCTAAGGCATCTTCGATGGATTTCCATGAAAATTGCTCTCCAATTGGTACGTGCAGATACGCTCGGAGTCGCTGAGCTATTGATTCAGCATTGTCATTCTGGTCAAATCCGAAGTCTTTAGTCAGGAACTTACTCGCTGGATTTACGCCATCATTTAATTCAGAAAGATTGATTTGCATTACTTTGGCTTTTCTGAGCAGAAGCCTGATCTTGGGTGGCATGTGCTCCATGTATTCTGGGGATAAAGTTCGAAAATATTCATCAATCGTTGGAACATCAGGTGGGTCAGGAAAGAAAAAGACAGCAACTGGGACCTTGAATTGTTTGGATAATTTCTCTAGCTGTAGATATGTTGGAAATAATTCACCGCTTTCCCACTGGTCGATTTTTTTGAAGTACTTCTTTGCTTCGGAAGTAGAATAGCCCGCCATTTCTCTAGCCCAAGTGATAAGAGAGGGCGTTACACGAATTTGATTTTTTGCCATGTTTCGGCGTGTCATCGTAATGTTGATTCCTAAGTCGAGTCCTATTCTAGGTGGTTTCTTTCTCCCCTGGATCAATCCATCAGTTTGCTCTGATCGTGGCGCAATCCAAATATCCAACGCTCCCGGGTGATATTTTCCAAAAAATGAAAGGGGCGTTCGGTCAGTCCGACAAAGCCCGGCGCTGGCATCAGCAGGACATCTCCCGGCAGATTGGCAATTTCCAGTGCATTCGTTTTCCTGCGATCATCGGCGACAAAGAAACGACCCAGCCCATCAAGAACAAAAAGGCAGATGATGTGTCGGTAGTCTGTTCGGTCGCGGTGAGGAGTGATACCACCGCTGCCAGGCTCGTACTTCTGAATCATGACATCATTGAAAACGACTGTAGAAGAAAACAGCAGGCTATCCGTCACCGCCTCATCAAACAGCCGCTGGAATTCAACGACGAGCTCGGCAAATGCGCCATCATCCCTTAGCTTCTCCTGGAGAAGCATGTCCTGATCAACCCGATTCTCCCCGCTGCCTATGGAGTCCCGCGCCCGGCGTAGAGGATGCTGTTTGGCTTCCTCAAGCAGCAGCTGTCGAAAATCATCGTTAAGAACGGGGACCGCAATGGAACGGACAGTCTTGAGGAGATGAAGTGCGCGTCCAAACGACGCGGGTGAGATGCAGAACAATGAATGTTTCAAAACAAGCGGTTGAGTGGCGCGAAGCCGGATAATTGGGGTTGCATCAGACGGACATTGGAGTGGGCTTGCCGAATTTGACCTCCTGAATATTGTCAGTCATACTAGTGTACTAGCTAAATCAAATCGATACGCGTTATCATATGATATATATTTTAGATATATTATTGACTGTTGTTTCGGCGACTGTTTATCTGAATTGGATTTTTGAGAAAGTTTACAATTTGGTGGTCGGTGCAAACTTGGAATGAAGGAAACCAGCCAGCCGGCAAAAATTCTGCAGGAGGATAGCGATGAGCAGTGCGATTAACCTGGGTTCTCGTCTGGCCGAGATAAAAGGTGCTAAACTTGTCAAGAGCTTTTGTTACACCTGCCCTTGGCAATGTCCCACCGAAGTCTTTGTTCGAGACGACAGGATAGTCTACCATAAGGGCAATCCCGACTCTCCCAACAACATCGGTTCACGTTGTGCCAAGGGTATGGCGAGTTGGCACGTAACCCGCGATCCGGATCGTCTCAAATACCCGATGCTTCGTACGAATGCAAAAGGTGAACGCGGCCAATTCAAGCGAATCTCATGGGAAGAAGCCTTTGACTTTATTGCCGATAAACTGAAAACCATCGCCGATCAATACGGTCCGGAAGCCGTCGCGCTGACCTGTCATCACGATCCCAACACCCAGTTCTATCGTCATCTGCTCGGCGAGCTCTACGGCTCGCCGAATCTTTACAGCCACACGTCGGGTTGCGAACAGGACCGACGCTCAGCCTGCCTGACGCTTTTCGGTCACGTTTTTCCAATGCACGATTTCGCGCATTCGAAGTATGTGATGCTCTGGGGTATGAACAATCTTGGCGCCAATCAGGGACTGTGGGAAAGCCGGGCTTTGATTGAGGCGCAGAAGAAAGGTTGCCGGCTGATTGTCGTTGACCCCAATTTCACCGAGACGGCGCAGAAAGCCGACGAGTGGGTTCCCATTCAGCCCGGTACCGACGGCGCGCTGGCCCTTTCAATGTGTCACAGCATCATCAGTGAACGTCTTTATGATGCGGATTTTGCGAACAGTTATTGTAACGGGTTTGATGGGTTTCGCGCACACTTGCAGGATCAAGGCTACACACCACAGTGGGCGGAATCGATCTGTGGCATTGATCAGGACACCATCAGGCGGTTGGCGCGCGAGTTTGCGACGACGAAACCGGCCATGTCGGCGATATTCAAAGGTTCCGGTTATTACACCAATGGTGCGGATGCCGGACGCGCCTGTTATGCACTGAACGCGATTTGTGGGGAGGTGGACAAACCCGGCAATCTGCACCTCAAAGACTGGGCGCCGTTGGGTCTGCCGGTGATCATTCCAGATGAAGCCAGGCAGGCGCCGACCAAGGACCCACTGCACGCCGCAATGGGCTATCCCCTAGCTCCCGATCTACCGAACTCCAGACTCCCGGAAGCCGTTATTGATGGTACTCCGTATCCGGTTAAGGGGTTATTTGTACATGCGACCAATCCAGTGATGAGCGATCCAAACCGGGATCGGGTGACAGAGATGTTCAGACACCTGGATCTTGCGGTCGCCTGTGAACTCTATATGAGCGAAACCGCGCTCGAGTGTGACATCGTACTGCCTGAGACGTCTTTTTACGAGCAGGCTGAAATTCGCCAGGGCATGTGGCTCGGTCCCGAGGTGGTGCTGTGTCAGCCCGTTGTTGCACCTGTTGGGGAGTCGAAAGCGCCGTATGACATCGTTAAAGGGATTGCCGGCAAGATGGGCTGGGGTGACTATTTTCCCTATGAAAAGTGGGAAGACTGGGGCGAGATCATGATGGAGAATGTTCCCATGTCGCTTGATGAGCTGAAGGAGAAGGGATTTTGGGCGGGAGAAATTCGCTACAATCGGGTGCCGGAAGGTCTGCCGACGCCGTCTGGAAAAATCGAACTGCATTCAAGCAGCTACGAAGAGGCTGGATTTAGCGGCTACCCTGTCTACACCGAACGCTCAGTGATACCTGATGAAGATTACCCCCTGCAGCTGACACACTCGAAATTGAGCATGCACTGCAATATTGTTACCCAGAACAATCCTTACCTGATGGAAGTTTGCGGTGAAAACTGGGTGGAAATCAACAGTCGGGACGCGATGCGCTATGGAATTGAGGATGAAACGATGGTGATCCTCGAATCCCCCAAAGATAAAATTGAAATCAGGGCGAAAGTCGTCGAAGGATTGGTGCCGGGCTGCGTCAGCGTGCGTCATGGTCACGGCTTCGGACACTGGGCAATGGGCTCGGTTGCAAAGGGTCGGGGTGCGCATTCCAACAATCTGATGGACACGCATACCAATCCGATCACCGGCGCCAATTGTTACAACGAATGCAAAGTCCGAATTCGGGCGGCTTAATTCAAACCTGCAGGAGTGATGAATATGCAACATGGATTCTATTTCGATCACAGCAGATGCGTCAAATGCCACGCCTGTGAAATCGCGTGCAAGTCGTGGAACGAAGTCGAAGTCGGACCGCGCTGGCGGGAGGTCGTGAAAATTGAATCGGGCAGTTTTCCCAATGTAACGGCGATGAACGTTTCCATCGCGTGCATGCACTGCGGCGACGCACCGTGCCGATCGGCCTGTCCGGTCGGCGCGATCAGCAAACGGGTTGCCGACGGCATCGTCGAAGTCGATCAGGCAGTCTGCATCGGCTGCGGTTTCTGCACCTGGGCCTGCCCCTTCAATGCACCGCAGCTCAGCTCGACGGCCGGTAAGATGGAAAAGTGCAATTTCTGCCAGACCCCCGGCAAAGAGCGTCCACTGGATATGCCGCGCGCCTGTGAGGAAATTTGCCCGACGGGTGCGATCGTTTCCGGTCCGATGTCGGAATTGGCCAATCTGAATCGGGAAACTGCGGCGCGTCGACTGGCGTCCCAAGGGTTTCCGGGTGTCGTGATGGACGCGGCGGCGCGGTTTGGTGCGGCGACCTGATGTGAATGTTTTTCATGCCGATTTGTCCGATAGACAGGAGAAATAATGATGACTGCAATCATTGGTAATGCGATGCCTCCTGAACGCAAGCGGGTGATTGATGCGTTGCATCTTCGCGAACCCGATCTGGTACCCGTTGGCCTTTGGGGCACAATCGAGGGGTATCAGAATCTGCGCAAAGGCATCGGTATGGATTTCAAAGCCGATGCCAAGGATTATCGCACCGGTTCCACAACCTGGACGACCGATGTCAGTTTTGAACTGGACATCGCCGAAAAGCTGGGCGTGGATTTTATGCGCATCGCGATTGGCACGCCAGGCGGGTCGCCGGGATTCCGCGCCATCGGTTTCGATGAGATTCCATTTGATATGGGGATCCCACCGCCGGATGTTGACATTAATGTCGATGAATGGGGAGTGATTCGAAAATGGACGCCACATGAGCAGGGCGGCTACTATGAGATGATTGGATATCCTCTATTTCACGCCACCAGTGCGCCGCTTGACGAAGGTCTTAGAATTCTGGACGAGTTTCCCTGGCCGGATCCCTGGGACGATTCCTGTCTCGAAGATTCTCCCATTCCTGGCATGACGTTGCGGGAGTACTGCAGATTCATCCGCGAAGAGACGCCATTTGCATTAATGGGTCAGGGCGGACGCGGTGGCATATTCGAACAGGCCAAATATATGGTTGGATATGCCAAGATTTTTTCCGACTTCATCGAATCGCCTGAATTTCTCGAGGCGATGCTGACGCGGTTGACGGACATTGAAATTGATTTCAATAAAGCGATTATTGATGAATGTGGGGAATATCTGGACTGGATGCGAATGAGTCCAGAAGACTTGGCTAGCGAAAAAACCGCCTTTTTGTCGCTCAAGATGTTCGATCGTCAGGTCAAACCTCACTACGTGCGGGCATTTACCGAGATTAGAGACTACTATCTGAAAAAGAATCCACTGGGAAAAATTCAGTTTCACAGCTGTGGCGCCATCCCGGAGCCATTCATGCGAGGGTTGATTGAAGCCGGTGTGGACGGCTACGACAGTCTGCCACCCAAAGTCGCGCGCCATTCCAATCCGGCGGCCAAAAAACGCCAGTTGGGTAAGGAAATGTTTTTCTATGGTGGCATTGATGTGCAGGAAACCCTGCCATGGGGCAGTGTTGAGGATGTTCGCAGCGAAGTTCGCCAGCGAATCTGGGAGATGGGACACGGTGGCGGATACCTGCTCAGTTCCTCGCATCGGCTGGAGCACGACGTGCCCACCCAGAACGTACTCGCGATGATCGATGAAGCGAGAAATTATGGCGTCTACCCATTGCCAACCGATCCACCGCCCGGTGCCGACACCGGAGAAGGTTATGAGCCATGGACGGGAGATCGAAAACGGCGTCGACGCCCAGAACGCAGTCGCACTGCTCGTGCGGCCTGACCACAACCATAAGCGGATTCCCCATTATGCCACTATTTATTGAAACAGAAAAGGAATGGGATCTGGAAGATCTTCAGTATGATTATGAGGATTCTCTTGAAAGTGATCGTTGGACTGATGCACCACTGGAAATCAAGGAGCTGTTTCACGAAATCGAGTGGAACATCATTGATGGCGAGCATGAGGAAACATCCGATCTGATCCATCCAGCCTTGGATTCGGATATCTCCCCCAGAACATTGGTCGCCGGGCCCATGGCGACGGGTATCGCCGAAGTCGGAAGACGTTTCAAGATGGATGAGTACTTCCTGCCGGAAGTGATGATGTCGGCCAAATGCATGCACTCGGCCCTCGGCATTCTCAAACCACTGATCATCGCCGAAAAATCTGAAGACATCGGCACCGTCGTTGTTGGAACGGTGCAGGGTGATTTACATGATATCGGTAAAAAAATTGTTGCGATGATGTTGGAAGCCGCGGGCTTCACCGTGATTGATCTCGGTGTAACGGTGCCACCCGAAGACTTCATTGCCGCCATCCGCGAACACAATCCGCAAATCGTCGGCTTTTCCGCGCTGCTGACGACGACGATGAACATGCAGTGGGAAACCATCAAGCACATTCAGGCTGAAGACATGCGAGGAGACGTCAAGGTGTTTGTCGGCGGTGCGCCGATCAGCCAGTCCTGGTGCGACAAAATTGGGGCGGATGCCTACGGTGTCGATGCCTTGGTGGCGGTCGAAAAAGCCAAGGCCTGTGTTCAGGAGTATCGGGATATCAAAGGTGGTGATCCGGCATTGCACGGTGCGATGCTGGCATTGGATGCAGAACGGATTGCCCAGCAGGCGGCCAAGCTGGAGGCGGCCGGCGGATAATTTCGTCTATTCCAGAATTTCATCCGTACCGATGATTTCGACAACAGTCTGATGAACGCACCTCACAGCGATATCCGCCGGCAACGAAGACGGATCATTCTGCCGGTCATCGTCGGTGTGACGCTGTTTGTCATCCAACTGACGGGTCAACACACGGCTGGCCCTGGTTACGGTCTGCTTTTTGTCGCCGTGATTCTGTTGATCACTGGGCTATCCGCACTGGCAGTGCTGGTGTTTACCACTGCTGGAGAAACTCGCTCACTCTGCAGGACGATGCGCTGGTTTTTCATTCTTGGCGGATGGACTTATGTATTGGGTGTTTTCTATCTGTCGGGACATTACGCTGCACGCGCTCTGGCTGGACAGATCGAAATGAAATGGATTCTTTTCGGGCCGACCGCCCTGGCCGCTATCGTGCTTTTCGATCTCGGCGTGTATAAGGTCATTTATTCCAAGAATCGACCGACTTGGGAACGTTTCCGGCAATCCATCAAGCGGGAAGATGCCGAGCCCGCGGCGATGCGCAGGACCTTTTTGGCCGATGTGGCGTTGCACACCAATCTGCGCTCGGTCAGCGGACTGCGCTGGCTTCGACACACGCTGATTTATTGGGGATTTGCGCTGCTGTTCGCAGTGGAAGTGGCCGCCGTATTTGTCCGCGAAGGTGTTCCGGCATTCGGCTGGACCGATATCTGGGAAATTCCAGGACACCCGGTCCGACTGGCATTTGATTTTGCATTCGAGTTCTTCAGTCTGATGGTACTGCTTGGTTGCCTGCTGGCTTTTTTCTGGCGTATCAAGGTTGGCAATTCGGCCGAGAAAAAATATGCCGATACACCGTCCGCATTGTTTTTATTTGCGGTCGTCGTGAGTGGCTTCATTCTCGAGGCGAGTCGCATTGCGGTGGACGAACCAGCGATCGGGGTCGGCTATTCATTTGTTGGCTGGGCTCTTGCGTCCATGTCCGCTGGTAACACCGGCATGCTGGCGGGCGCATACACACCACTTTGGTACCTGCATGTATTCGGGTCGCTGGGGTTCATCATCTATATCCCCGCCTACCGGTTGGTCCACTCGTGTGCGACACCGATAGGTCGTCTGATGGGCTCCCAGAAAAAAATATTGAATATGAAACGTGAACACTCACTGCGCGGGCTGATGTCTGGCGTACCGGGTTCGATGACGCAGAAGGAACACTAGAGAGAGAAAAAAGATGAGTCGGGTAATTGCAATCTATGGGAAGTCCTGCAGTCTGAAATCTGATGTCGCCCGCGCGCTGTCTCGACTGACGGGTTACAAGATGGCGAGTCGAGGGGAGGCGGTGACGACGCAGGCGCTGTTGATCAAGCAGTCAAGCGGGAATGAGGTGGACCTTGAATTTCATCGAAAACTGGACGAGGAAACCCGATCGATGCTCAGTTGGCCGGATCCGGTGCTGATTTTGGAAAGTCGATTCATGGATGCTGTCCTGCAGAATATCGGCGACGTATTTTATGTTCGCGCATGCAGTGAAGATGCAGCCCGAGAAGTGCGCTGGAACCATCGCAAGGAGGAGGGGGGTGGACGCAGTCGGCAGATTGGAGAAAGCTTGGCCAAGAGAGATTTGGACGACGGGAAACTCCGACAGTCGCTCTATCCCGACGCGGCGGACGTAACCGCCGACATGGAGATTGATACGACTGCCGGCAAGGCTTTTGATTATGCGATTCAGATATGGTCGACGTTTAATTCGGAAGATCTCACCCATCTTGCCGTCTCCGGTGCCGATGAAATGGACAAGAAACAGACCAAGGGTCTGAAGCCCGGTGCATCAGCGGGTGCGGTCGCAGTTTACAATGCGCTGCGTAACCCATTTGGAGGCTACATTACGGATGATTCAAGTGGGCGCAAGGTGTTCATTCACAAAAGTGCCGTTGAATCAAGCGGCTTAGGTGAATTAAGCAAGGGCCAGAGGGTGACTTATCAGATTGTCGAGGATGGATTCGGCGGGTTTCGGGCCGTTGATGTTCAGGCGGAGCAATGAATCAGCACCATGCCGGCGTTAAAGAATGTTCTGCCCCTATTGATGACTGACGCAAGGTTTCGTGGCAGTGAAGCGTACCAACTGCGCGATCAGCAGGTAACGGCGATCAAGCGAACAACGGGTGCTCCCTGTAGTTTTCACAGCGATTTGTTCGCACCCTGGCCGGGGCCGGAAGAGACCGTAGTTGAGTGGTACCTCCTCGACAATGGATATGCTGTCGGTAGAGGAACTGACCGTGACGGTTATGAGATCTATCCGGTCACCCGGTCGAAGTCAAATTGACATGACGCTACCGGCCTGTCCGCAAAAAGCCCCCTACATCGTAATGGTCAAGGCAGGTGTGCGCTATGCCTGGTGCAGCTGCGGCCTCAGTGCAAATCAACCTTGGTGCGATGGCGCTCACCGCGGCGCGGATTTCAAGCCGATCAAGTTTGTCGCTCCCATATCCGGCGAGTTTTACATGTGTGGTTGCAAATCATCGGATAACGCACCGTATTGTTTTGGCAATTGCATGGGCCATAGCCGTCTTGCGCCTTAGCTTCTGTCCGACTGTTCTCTTTAGTTCATGTATTTCAAAGTTGTAATCCGTCACAACCTGATAGAACAAATTCAGTGTCAAGAATCTCTAAATGAGAGTCAGCTCGTATTGGCAACCAATTTGGAGGCGAGTCAGCTGCTTGCTGAAAATTTTCAGGTTAATCACTGCATTGATGGCGATTACTGTTTCGACGATGCTGAACGGGCTAAGACATTTGCATCTGTCAGTATGGATTTCACCATGAGACTGCTGCAGAGTCGCGTGGAGAAAATTGATCGGCTGAACTGTGGAGAATCTTTTATTGCGTAGTGTGGTTGCGAGCGAAGGCGCCTCAAATGCTGCGGGAATGCGCGGGATCCTGTTCAAATGCCGCAGTATGGCGCGTACCGTGCTGATCGGCGGCGCGATCGCGGTGGCTAACTTTGGCGTTGTCCCACTTGCCTGCGCCGCTGAAACTTCACCAGACTATGAACGCGAACAGCGATTGATTGAGGAAGCGGAAGCTGGGCTTTTCGATGGTGAGATCGTTTATTTTCCAGTAGCGGATCGGCAGATATTCTCCCTGCTGTCGGAACCGGATGAACCGGTGACCGATGGTATAGTCATGCTGCTGCATGGACGAGGGTTTCACCCTGACTGGCCGCAGGTTGTCGGACCGTTGCGCGAGGGTCTGACCGATCGAGGATTCCCGACTTTTTCCGTGCAGATGCCAGTGCTCGCAAAGACCGCCAAGTACTATGATTATCTGCAAATCATTCCTGAGTCGGTGCCGCGCATTCAGGCCGCGCTCGACTATCTGCGAGATTTGGGATACGCTTGGATTGCAGTGATTGCGCACAGCTGTTCCGTACACATGACGATGGCTTGGGTGCAGGAGTTTGGCGATGCGGATATTGATGCATACGCCGGTATTGGCATGGGTGCGACTGATTATCGTCAGCCGATGCTGGCTCCGTTGCCTTTTGAACGATTCAGTGTTCCGGTGTTGGATTTGTTTGGTAGCGATGACTATCCGGCGGTAGTCAAGGCGGCTCCCGATCGTATGACCGCCATTCAAGCAGCTGGGAATCCACGATCGGCACAGGTCGTCGTCAATGGAGCCGATCATTTCTTTGCGGGCTACGAGGAAGAACTGATCGACGCGGTAGCCGTTTGGGTCAGCTCGCTCGCGCCGTAATTGGGGTTTGGGTCAGCTCGCTGTCAGTCACCGATGTCAATCTCATCAATATCCAAGTGGCGGATGTCTTCCCCTTTGACGAAATAAATGATGTGCTCGCAGATATTGCAGGAACGGTCGGCCACTCGTTCAAGAGATCGAATCGCCCAAAGAATATCAACGGCCTGGGGGATCGAATCGGAATCCGCCATCATCCAATTGATGATTTTTTTCAGCGAATTGCGAAATTTCTTGTCAACTTTTTTCTCGTTGCGGATCAGTTCCAGCGAAGCGGTATCATCCGTCGTCTCGAAAGCTTCCAAGGTCTGATTGAGGTGTATGAGCACGCGGTCGCAAAGCACTTCCAGATCCTGATAGATCGGAATATTGTCTGATACGTAAGTTGCCCGGCTTCCCATGAGTGCCACGCGGGTAACCTCATCACCCATCCGCTCGAGATCATTGACGGTTTTAATGACCATCAGCACAAATCGAAGGTCCCCAGCCGCCGGCTGTCGGCGGGCCAGAATTTCAGTGCTTCTCCGGTCAATTTCGACTTCCAGGCGGTTAACGAGAACTTCATTATCAGCCACCAGTTGAGCCAGCATTCGATCACCTCGCACCAAGGCGTTGGTCGCGTGTTTCAGCTGGCTTTCGATCAGTCTCCCCATCTCAAGCGTCTGTTCGCCCAGCTCGGTCAGTTCGACATCATACTTGGCTGAATAGTGCCCGTCAATCATTTGTGTCCGACTCTCCATTTATCTGATTATAAGATTTTTTGACTATATTGGATACCGCTGACCACCGCCTCAGTCGCACCCGCTATCCAATTATATTGAATACATAGAAAACATATATTTCGTTCATTTCTCCAAAAATCACTGCAATTTTAAATCGTATCAATTTGAATATATATATAAAAATTATTTTCTGAAAGTTTTTTAAAATTATTTTGATTTTTCTGTTGACTTCTGGATTTTATCCGTTATATTTCTCACTGAAGCAGGCAACGCTTCAAACCCGACTTTGACGGCCTGTTCTGGGTCGATTACCAATTCAACTAGGAGTTGAAATATGATTAATCATTCGTCAAGTCTCAGGGTTTTCCTGATAGGTCTAGCAGTTGTGCTAGGGTCTTTTTCAGCCTCTTCACAGGCGACCGAAAGAGACTACATCAGTATCGTAGGATCGTCTACTGTATATCCATTCGCCACAGTGGTTGCTGAGCGATTTGGAATGACTACACAGTACAAAACTCCAATCATCGAGTCAACCGGCTCGGGTGGTGGTCTGAAGCTGTTTTGTGCGGGCGTCGGTGTTTCCCATCCTGACATTACGAACGCATCGCGTCGTATCAAGCAGTCGGAAATCGATCGTTGCGCGGAAAACGGCATTCAGGGTATCGTCGAAATCAAGATTGGTTATGACGGCATCATCATTGCGAATTCCGTTCATGCCAATCAAATGAATCTTTCCCGCAGGGATGTGTTCCTTGCGCTTGCAAAGAACATTCCAGATCCAGGTGGTGCGGAAAAAATCATTGAAAATCCTCACCGAACATGGAAAGATGTCAATCCTGAGCTGCCCGATATATCGATTCGGGTGCTTGGCCCTCCGCCAACTTCCGGCACTCGAGACGCGTTTGCTGAATTGGCACTTGAAGCCGGTTGTGAAACTTTTGCCTGGCTCAAGCAGATGAGCAAATCTGATAAGAGTCAGTTCAAGTCAATCTGTCACGGAGTGCGTGAAGATGGTGCTTGGGTGGAAGTCGGTGAAAATGACAATCTGATCGTTCAAAAATTGAATGCCGACCAGAATTCATTGGGGGTATTCGGTTTCAGTTTTCTTGATCAGAATTCAGATCTGGTGCAGGGCACCATCGTTGATGGCGTTGCGCCGGAGTTTGAGAACATCGCTGATGGTTCTTACAAGATTTCCCGGCCTTTGTACTTCTATGTGAAAACTGCGCATGTTGACCTGATTCCAGGAATCAGACAGTATATCTCGGAATTTACGAGTGACCGTGCATGGGGCGAAGATGGTTACCTTGTTGATAAGGGAATGATCCCCATGTCGGCTGAGAAGCGAAATCAGTTTGTCAGGTCAGCCATGAATCTGACGACCGTCAAGCTTGCCGCGCGATGAAACTGAGCCGTTAAGAATCAGCTCATACATGGATTCCACCATCTATCACTGATGGTCGTTCCATGCTTCGAATTGCAATTTGCCGGCTGGGTGCCGCCGCACCCACCCGGCAAGTCATATCCGATTAACCGCGACCCCGATGTAACGCCTGTGGGGTGCGGAAACAGTCTTAGGTGAGAGAATGCGTCACACTCTTTCGAACTGGCAACTGACAGTCACCACCCAGCATCAATCTGCGTAACGCATCGGTTAAATTCAGAAAATAAAATGAATGCTTGGATACTACTGCTGTTGGTATTGGTGCTGTCATCGCTGTTTTACCATTTGGCAAAGCGGCGTTCGCTACGGATAGCAAAGTCTGTGGGTGGCATTCAGCAGCTGCATTCGGCACCGCGCTACTATGGATTGGTGGCGGGCCTTCTGTTTGCTTTACCCGCGCTGCTGGTTCTAGGTCTCTGGTTGAGCGTGGATCAGAATTTCATTCTGCGTCTTGTCCTCACTGAGTTCTTCCCCGACCTGAACAGAAACTCTCAGGTTGACGTTGATTGGTTGAC
Source organism: Arenicellales bacterium (assembly GCA_965205205.1). Lineage (GTDB taxonomy): Bacteria > Pseudomonadota > Gammaproteobacteria > Arenicellales > JAJDZL01 > JAJDZL01. The sequence goes on along the minus strand of CBDBFX010000002.1, from coordinate 805,553 downwards.
CAGTCAAATTCAGATTTTCGCACAAACCGGCATTGTACAGAAAACGGACGATGCGGCATTGCTACAGTCCGCAGCCGCGCGCTATCTGCATCTTACCGAATTGAGTCAGACGCTTCGAAACGCGGCGGTGCTGTCGCTCGGTGCGGTTGCAAGTTTCATTTTCATCTCACTGCTTTCTGCCAAGCTCAAGGCGCGCCCCATCGCAGAAGCTCTGATTCGAGGACTGCTGCTTCTCAGTTCACTGATCGCGATATTCACGACAGTGGGCATTGTGCTTTCCGTTCTGTTTGAATCGATCAGTTTCTTCAGACAGGTACACATTTCCGAATTCCTATTTGGGCTTGAATGGAGCCCGCAGATCGCAATCCGAGAAGACCAGGTTGGTTCTTCGGGACTGTTCGGAAGTGTTCCACTATTCATCGGCACACTGCTGATTGCTGCGGTCGCGATGGCCTTTGCAGTGCCGATAGGGTTGCTATCGGCAATCTATCTCGCCGAATATGCGTCGACGAAAATTCGATCGTATGCAAAGCCGGCACTGGAAATTCTAGCTGGAATCCCGACCGTCGTTTACGGATTTTTCGCGGCATTGGTTGTGGCGCCATTTCTGTCGCGGTCTGGAGTGATTTTCGGACTGGAAATCGCCAACGAAAGCGCATTGGCGGCGGGGGTTGTTATGGGTATTATGATCACTCCATTTGTTTCCTCGCTGTCCGATGATGTGATATCCGCACTGCCTCAATCCATTCGGGAAGCATCTCTGGCCTGTGGCGCCACACATTCGGAGACGATTAGAAAAGTTATTTTTCCAGCTGCGCTGCCTGGCATCGTCGCCGCCCTGCTGCTTGCCATTTCGCGGGCGATTGGAGAAACCATGATCGTACTGATGGCCGCAGGTCTGGCGGCCAAGCTGACGGTCAATCCCCTGGAGTCCGTGACGACGGTTACGGTGCAGATCGTTACACTTCTGGTGGGTGATCAGGAGTTCAGCAATCCGAAGACGCTGGCGGCGTTTGCATTGGGATTGACGCTTTTTGTTGCAACGCTGGCGCTTAATTTCACTGCACTTTACATCGTGCGTAAATACAGTGAGCGGTACGAGTAGCATGAATACGGAATCAACCAGTCGCTGGGACTCTGCAGCATTCAAACGGCATCTGAGGCGAAGACGGGCTGCTGAAAGACGTTTCAAGTGGTACGGAATCGGTGCGGTACTGACGGGTGTGTCTTTGGTTTTACTTTTGTTCGTCAGCATCACCGTGAGTGGCATCAGCGCGTTTTGGCAGACTCAGATTCAGTTGGACATTTATTTCGATCCGGCGGAAATCAACGTCGAGCGTCTGCAGAGCGGAAATTACGGAAAACTTGTCAAACAGGCAATGTATCGTCAGTTTCCGGAAGTTACCCAGCGCAGAAAAAAACGCGAGCTCAGTCGGTTGGTGAGCATTGGGGCTGACATCGCGCTGCAGAGAATGGTCGAAGCCGATCATTCACTGATCGGGACTCGGCAGACGCTGTGGTTTCCAGTTGATGATTTGTTTGATATGCTTTACAAGAACGACTTCGGTCGCGACCCAACAAAAGGCGGTGCGGGATTGATCACCGAAGATCAGTTGCGCTGGTTCGATGCATTGGTTGAGCAGGGAAAAATAACCAGCCGATTCAACCGACTCTATTTCTCAGCCGGCGATTCCAGAGAACCGGAACTTGCAGGCATCAGAGGGGCGTTGATGGGCTCGTTTTATATGATTCTCCTCACACTGCTCATTTCATTCCCCATCGGTGCGGCCGCCGCCTGCTATCTGGAGGAGTTTGCGCCGCGCAATCGGTTCACCGACTTTATTGAAATCAACATCAACAATCTTGCGGCGGTACCATCGGTGGTATTCGGACTTTTGGGATTGGCAGTGTTCATTGGATTTTTCGGTCTGCCGAGGTCCGTTCCGCTAGTTGGGGCACTGGTGCTCAGTCTGATGACCATTCCGACCATCATTATCGCTGGCCGGGCCGCCCTTCGCGCGGTTCCGACGTCGATTCGAGAAGGCGCACTGGCACTGGGTGCATCGAAAACACAGACAATCATCCAAGATGTCGTACCTTTGGCGATGCCGGGTATGTTGACCGGTACAATTATTGGCATCGCGCAGGCTTTGGGGGAGACAGCACCATTGCTGATGATTGGAATGGTTGCGTTTATTGTAGATATACCGGGCGGACCATTGGACCCGGCGACAGCGCTGCCGGTGCAGATTTTTTTGTGGGCCGACAGTCCCGAGCGAGCGTTCCTGGAAAAAACTTCAGGAGCAATCTTAATTTTGCTGGTGTTTCTCATTACAATGAACATTGCCGCAGTACTGATGCGAAACAAATTTGAACGACGTTGGTGACAGACGCGCCCATATGACGGATCAACATTAAAGGTAATGAATAATGGAGCAGCTCTCGGAAAGTCTTGAATCAAACGAAATAGTCGCGCGGATCGATCAAACCCTGTTTCGGGACAGTGACTGTGATTCAAAGGATGTCGATACCGCCATCAAGTATCGCATGACGACAAAAGATGTCAATGTCTATTACTCTGAAGTTCACGCTATCAAAAACGTAAATCTGTCCATTCGCGAGAACGAGGTATTGTCGATCATTGGCGCGTCGGGCTGCGGCAAATCCACCTTTCTGAGGTGTCTCAACCGAATCAATGACATAGTTGAGGATTGCCGCATCACGGGCGAAATCAAACTGGACGGTAAGGACATTTATCACAGCGATCTGGATGTTGTCGAACTGCGGGCCAGAGTTGGCATGGTGTTCCAGAAACCGAATCCGTTTCCAAAGTCAATTTACGACAATGTTGCTTATGGACCGAGATTGCATAGCATGGTGAATTCTCGGAGCGAAACGGATGATGTGGTTTACTCCTGTCTGAGACAGGTAGGCCTGCTTTCCGAAGTGGAAGACCGAATCCATAAGTCTGGTACCGAGCTGTCGGGTGGGCAACAGCAGCGGTTATGCATCGCCCGCGCCCTGGCGGTTAAACCGGATGTCATCCTGATGGATGAACCCTGTTCGGCACTGGACCCAATCGCAACGGCAAAAATTGAAGACTTGATCGACGAATTGCGAGCGCAGTACTCAATCGTGATTGTTACCCACTCACTGCAGCAGGCGGCGCGCGTGTCCCAGAGAACTGCGTACTTTAATCTGGGCAATCTCATTGAAGTCGGTAATACGGGAGAGGTATTCACCAACCCCAAACATCGGCTGACGGAAGATTATATTACGGGCCGCTTCGGTTAAATTCAGATATCGCATTTTCAGTCTCCCATAGCTTGGTGCCGAGCGAACACACTCGCATCGCGGACGAAAATGACTGCAGTGGAATGCTAGACGCCCAATGGTCTGGTTCCAGTCGCAGACCGATTGAATGCCGGCGATTGATATTACCCGTCACCCATACACCGGTTCCCAGTTCGGTGATTCCCACAGTTTTTTCTGCTTAGGCGGACTAAGGCGCAAAATCGACAACTGCGGGTGAAAAATCAAGTCGATTTCTGATTTATCGTTCAGTTTTTGTTGTATAAAGTCAAAATCAACAGTTGAACTCACCAGAATCCACAAGTTTCGGGGTCTATCGAATGACCGAAAATTCAACCGCGCCGCAATTGGTTCCCGCACTTCAAGTTGAAGACATTCACAAAAGTTTCGGATCCATTGAAGTACTCAAGGGCATATCGCTCACGGCACATGATCAAGATGTAATATCCATCCTCGGCAGCAGCGGATCAGGGAAAAGCACATTCCTACGCTGCATCAACATGCTCGAAATACCAACATCCGGTACGGTTCGCATGAACGGTGAGTTGATCGAGATGAAGAAGCTGAAGGATGGATCCGCCGTACCGGCGGACCGCAGGCAGGTGGATCGAATCCGTTCCCGCCTTGCCATGGTGTTTCAACAGTTTAACCTGTGGTCACATATGACAGTGATCCAGAATATCTATGAGGCTCCCGTTCATGTGCTCAAAGTGCCAAAAAAAGAAGCGAAAGAACAGGCTGAATCGGTGCTTGAGCGCGTCGGACTGATTGATCGAAAAGACTACTATCCGGCTCATCTCTCGGGAGGTCAGCAGCAGCGGGCGGCAATAGCAAGGGCGTTGGCCATGAATCCTGACGTCATGTTATTTGATGAGCCGACTTCGGCTTTGGACCCTGAGTTGGTCGGTGAAGTACTCAAGGTGATGCGGACGCTGGCGGAAGACGGATCCACCATGCTGGTTGTGACACATGAGATGGGATTCGCCCGCGAAGTGTCGAATCGGGTGATGTTTTTGCATCAGGGCAGGGTTGAGGAAGACGGACCGCCCGACGAGGTTTTTGATCATCCCAAATCTGACCGTTTCAGGGAATTTCTTTCGGGCAACCTAAAGTAGACAAATTTCTTTCATAAAAATAAATTGGAGTCTTTTAATGATGAAAAAAGCAATCACAATTGTGACATTGTCGGCCATGATGGCATTCGCATCATTTGCAACTGCCGGCGATTGGGACAAAATCAGAATCGGCGTGGAAGGTGCCTACCCTCCATTCAGTTCTGTAACCGCGACTGGCGAACTTGAGGGTTTCGATATCGAGATTGCCAGGGCGTTGTGTGATGAAATGGGCGCTGAATGTACGCTTGTTCAACAGGATTGGGATGGAATCATTCCAGCTCTGCTGGCGCGTAAGTACGACGCGATCATCGCTTCCATGTCCATTACTGAAGAACGAAAAAAGAAAGTAGCGTTCACCAACAAATATTACAGTACGCCGGCCAAGTTCGCACAGCCGAAAGGAGCAGGCAATGAAATTACGGCCGAAGGACTGAAAGGTAAAACCGTCGGGGTACAGCGTGCGACGACGCACGACAATTTCGTATCAAGTGTATTTGGTGAAGCCGTCGATATTCGGCGTTACGGTACACAGGATGAGGTTTATCTGGACGCGGTCTCAGGACGTCTCGATCTGATATTGGCGGATTCGGTTGCGATGGCCGATGGATTCATCAACACACCCGAAGGTGCTGGATGGGAGTTTGTCGGCCCCGGCTACTCGGACCCTGCCTATTTTGGTGAAGGTGCCGGAATTGCAATTCGCAAGAAAAACAAAGACCTGGTTGAAAAATTCAATGAGGCGATCGCCGCCATTCGAGGGAATGGAAAATATAAGCAGATCAACGACAAATATTTCGAATTTGATGTTTATGGAGAATAAGCGGTAGCCGATGGCTCTTTTCGCAGAATGTGCACCTGCCAATAAACTGAGACGTTTGGAAAGGAATGTCGCATCGTGCGCGTAAGGCTTGCGAAAAGAGCCTAAGCTAATCAAGACCCATATCAGCGATCTTAGCCGTTGCCGGAAGCAGGAAACCAAACCACCTGAATAGACGGGGCCTAAGATAACTCCGGCCAATCGCAGTGGTGTAACGATACCGGAAGTGTTCAAGGAAGAATGCTGGCAGACGAAAGATACAATCGCTGGACTATTCTCCACAAGGGTTTGTAGTACAGGATCAATTCTTGTATGGTTCTGATTGCTGATTGCTCTGCTGAGATCGGTTGTGATGAATGGCTTCGTGTTAGCTAGGACATTGACTTTCGCTGTCAAGACGAACTGATCGATTGCGATGGTGACTTGCAATCATCAAAGGAAACTTATCAGTTGCTATTATCTATAATAGCAACTGATATATTTCTATCGTAATTTACACCGCGTATAGGCTTCGGTATTACAGTATGACATCATTATTGGATCAACTTAAAACCCGTCGGCTGCAGCTGGGGCTGAAACAACACGATATGCTGCTGCGTGTTGGCTTATCACGTCAGCAATACCAGCACATCGAATCCAAAGGCAATCCCAGGCTGAATACTCTCGAGCGCATCGCCAAGGGTCTGAACTGTGAAATTCTGTTTGTTCCGCAAGAGAAACTATGCGCTGTAAAAGCGATACTGAAAGATGAGACTGCCGACGGTCCATCCGCAGGACCATCGGGTATCGGAGAGAAAGAGCGATGGTCAGACGATCCTTGGAAAGGCCTATTGGGGGATGATGAATGAGTATGGAAGCTGGTGATGAAGTCAACGTACTCAAGCTTACATTGCATGGCCGACTGGTCGGTTACCTGGCAGGTTTCCGGAGTGGTCGTAATGTACTCAGCTTTGCTGATGGAATTTACCTGCGACCCTGATCGGCCCACTTTCAGTCTGATTACGCATCCCAAATTTCCGCGCGCAGGACATATCCTGTCGGAGTCATGGGTAAGGAATCATCGGCTACATCCCGTTCTGTCGAATCTGTTACCGGAAGGTTCGCTCCGCGAACTGATTGCGCAGGAACTGAAGGTGCATGTTGATAACGAGTTTCTCATTTTGTCGTATCTTGGCGCAGACATGCCTGGTGCCCTGATTGCCACCCCAATGGAGCCAGACGAAGTACCTGATCGGATTTTAGCCGCGCATGGTAAGGCGAAGGCTGTTAAGTTCAACAGAGACGGTCCGAACAAAATGTTCTCTTTAGCTGGCGTTCAGATGAAGTTTTCCATGAAGGAAAAAGAAGGTCGCTACAATCTGTCTATGGGAAACACCTTGGGCGACTGGATAGTCAAAACGCCATCCACCAAACATGTAAACGTGCCGCTCAATGAATATACCGTCATGTCCTTAGCGCGGCTGGCTGGTGTCGATATTCCAGAATTCAAACTGGTTGATCTTGATAAACTTGATAACCTACCACCGATCAAACTGCCTGATGAAAAGCAGGCTGTTGCCATCAAGCGATTTGACCGTCAGGATAGCAGACGGATTCACATGGAAGATTTCGCTCAGATACTGGTGAAGTATCCACACGAAAAATACGGTTCCACGAACTATGAACAAATTGGCAGAGTGATATACGAGTACTCCGGTGATGGCATGACCGATACCCAACAACTTGCCCGCCGGTTATTGGTCAACATACTTCTTGCCAATGGTGACGCGCATCTCAAGAACTGGAGCCTGCTCTATCAGGATCAATTAACGCCGCGGCTTTCACCTGCCTACGACATCATAACGACGAGTGTTTATATCGAAGGCGAGAAAACGTACGCGCTCAATCTTGGCAAAACCAAAAAATGGTATACCGTAACATCTACTAATTTTCAATATTGGGCTGATAGGGCCGGGATTCCCTGGTGGGCGATAAAGCCACATCTGGATGATGTCGTGGAAAAAGCTCGTGCTCTTTGGTCGGATGCGTTGAATGAATTGCCAATGGACGAGGTTCACAAGGACAAATTAAAGATTCACTGGAGCAATCTACAGCAAGATTTCAGGATCAAAACGAGGAATTGCGGATCAGTTCGAATCTTCGTGTAATTTGCATGTCACTATTATGATATTATCACAACGATTATCCAACCACCACCATTCAGCTGGAGGCGGTGCCAGATGAATCATGATAGAGTTCGGGATCTGGACTCCCAGATCGGCGATATGATACCCACCCAGATGCGTCGGGTGGTCCGGCTGCTGCAGGGCAAAAGCAATGGCCTGCACCGCTATCGGCTGGCGTTCAGCGTTTTGCTGTCGCGTGGCGAGACAATATACCAATCTACCCCAAATTGTGACATAGTGCCATCCACGGCATTGGACTGGCGGTGGAGTAGTCGCCGCAGCTGCTTCAGAGTATCGTGAAAGCCACCCGGAGTGACCGGCTTGTCAACTACGAAAACCAGCGGGACTGTAAGACGGGTGGCCGTCGTGCGGTTGTCAAGATCACAAGCTGTCGAAGCATTGAAGTATCATCCTCTCAGAGAACAGGTGCCGGCGCACGCCTCATATGGTCCGCCACTGGCATAGTGAATTTAGACTTTTCAGACAGGTTGTGTTGTCTTGTCAATTAATACGTTGGAATCACATGTTCAGTCGGTGAGGATGGTGGAACAGCCTCGAACCCCGCTAGGGCAATGTTGTGAAATGTTTCGGCTTATTACCGCGGCCTGTCAATCGGGAGCGGAACCAGCGGATTTGTGTTTCTGTCGGAATGGGGACAGGCTGCTGTATCTCACTGAGAATTGATCGATCATGCACGAGTTTCTGATTGAAAGTTTAAGCGGCATTCTCGGTGGCTATCTTTATCCGTTCATATTGGAAGGGATGCTGCTTACCGTTGAGCTCGCCGTGCTTTCGCTGATTTTCGCGCTGGCCTTGGGATTGCTGGGAGCGACAGCCAAACTGTCGAAAAATCGCACCGCAAAAATCGTCGCCGGCGCCTACACGACGCTGATTCGAGGCGTACCTGACATTGTTCTGATGTTCGTTATTTTCTTTGGTGGGCAATTGGCGGTCAACGCCGTCGGTGATGCGCTCGGCTTTGACTACATGGAAATCAGTGAATTTATGGCTGGCGTCGTAACCATTGGTTTCATTTTTGGAGCGTATATGGCGGAAACGTTTCGTGGTGCGATACTGGCGGTACCGCGCGGCGAAATCGAAGCCGGATATGCCTATGGAATGACGCCGCTGCAGGTGTTTCTCAGAATCACTTTTCCAGCCTGTATGCGACATGCTCTGCCGGGTTTTGGCAACAATTGGCTGGTGCTTGCCAAAACCACCGCACTGGTTTCGGTCATCGGTTTGGAAGACATGGTGTTTCGAGCCGCGCAGGCGGGTGGTTCTCTGCGACAGCCGTTCACTTTTTATTTTGTGGTCGCAATCCTTTATCTGATCATTACTGCGGTTTCGGATGTTGGTCTGCGCTGGTTGGACCGACGTTACAGCATCGGTGTGCGAAAAGCATAGATAAAGATGGATTTTGAAGCGATCATAAGCAATCTTCCGCTTTACCTTGATGGTTTGGCGACGACTGTCCAACTCGTCGTGCTTTCACTGATTTTCGGCTTGGTGCTGGCTATCCCCCTAGGATTGGCGGCGAGCCGGAACACCATCTGGATCACTTTCCTGCCCAAAGCATTCATCTATTTTTTCCGTGGTACACCTCTTATCGTGCAGATGTATATGATCTATTTTGGGGCAGGGCAGTTTGAACTGTTGCGCGAGAGTATCCTGTGGCCGATTTTCAAGGAGGCATACGCCTGCGCGTTGATTGCTTTTTCTCTGAATACTGCCGCCTATACGGCGGAGATTCTTCGAGGTGCGATTGCTACCACTGCGTTTGGTGAGATTGAAGCGGGTCGATCCTGCGGCATGTCTGGATGGCTGATTCTGCGCCGCATCATTCTGCCTAGTGCATTTCGCCGAGCTTTGCCTGCTTACGGCAATGAAGTGATCTTCATGCTACATGGCAGCGCACTAGCCGGCGTCATCACGATTATCGATCTATTCGGCGCGGCAAGAATTGTGAACTCCCGTCACTTCGTGCCGTTTGAGTCCTTCATTACGGCTGGTGTCTTTTACCTGATTCTGACATTTGCGATCATCTGGCTGTTCAAGCGAATTGAATTTCGCTGGCATGCTCATCTTCGATCGCGAACCTCTTAGCATCCGATAGTTGGAACTTCCATTCAGTAAGACAAGAAGATGAATATGTAGTCACGTGCTCATTCGATGATGGGAATCGAAATATCATCCGCAACCTGCTAGCTTCTGCAGTCGGGTAATTTCTGTTCCGATATCTACATCCCAAGTCGACAGTTCATTCGGTAAGTCTGAATCTCGGTGAAACGTACCCGATTCTAAAATCTGAGGAATAGGAACAAACGCCCGGGATGCAATAGCATCCCACCATTCCTGGAACATTTCTTCAATCTCACTGTTCAGCCTGCTGTAGGTCTGGGTGAATGTTGATTCGCCTTGATCAAAAATTACCCTTTTCTGGCAGATGATGTCACCGGTATCAATTCCGGCATCGATCAGATGGATTGTTACCCCGCTGGGAGTATTATCGTAGAACGCCCAGAAATTTGGGTCTGACCCGCGGTTAAACGGCAAGTAGGAAACATGCAAATTTATGAATAGGCAGTTCTCATTCTGAAGTACATCTCGTGTGATGATGTGTCTATAACCGAAACTTATGGCAATATCGAAATCGGTGGAATCGGTTATTTCATCTTCTGTATGCCAGACCTCACAACCGACTGAGATTAGAAAATCGATCAAATTGGTCTTTTCTTGGTTGAATCCAAGGAACAGGACTTTCTGGCAGTTACCGACATTTTCACTCAGCTTTTTCATGCAAGTCTTCAGATCTCAGTTTGAAGAAAGCGTTCCACCATAAATCCTTCGGCCATTTCTAGCCCTACGGACGTACCGCGAAAGTGCGCTAAGTGTTCTACTCCTTCCACGCTCCTACTATGTGGGAATGGCCGCATTTCATCTCCATAGACCTCCAGCGCCGCCAATTTCTTTGCAAACGTATTTGAAATGTTGACAAAGTAATTGGGCTCAAATGGTCGTGCCCCCCCCCCCGCTCGGAAGCCACCCGGTACTGGATGGGACTTCAAACGCATAGATTTCCTGAACGGAAAAATTGGGTTGCGGCCGACAGGCGGTCATGACAGCTCGATTGACAATCGAATGATCAATATTCAAATCACCGGCGAAATGCGTATATACGACACTCGGTGAAAAATCATCGATATGGGGTTCAATGCTTTGAACAATCTGAAGTAATGGAACACTATCAAGCTGATTATCTGGAAAATCCAAAAATATGGGTAATTGCGCGCCCACTTCCTCATTAGCTTGAATGCTAACCTTACGATGTTGGTCTATATTGAATTGACCCCTTGAGGTAACACCATCCGCAACAAACAGAATCTGTACGACATCTCCGTTTTCAACATGACGCGCCATGGTTCCACCACAGCCTAGTATTTCATCATCTGGATGAGCGGCAACTACAAGGACTTTTTTCACGATTTTGCCACCACGAAGTTCCAACTCGCAAAAATAGGGTGTTCTTCGTTAAGTTCGCTTTCAATCGTTTTATGCTCCAACACCTCGATATGAAATTTGGACAATAGGCCCAATAAATGCTCTTTGTCGCTGAAATGTAGCCTAAAAGGGCTCGCAAATGCACTGTTTGTCAAATTAATTCGAGTCCATTCATCTTCCACTTGACCTTGATTAAATAAACTGCATTTGGTTGAATACCAGTCCACACCAACAAATTTGCCACCGAATTTGAGTTGCTCATGACAACGCTGAATACACTGTTCAATCGATTCGGTATTGTTACAACTTAGTGACCCTCTGTCAACAATCAAGTCAAAATTTTTATTGGGTAATTCTTTTGTGAAATCGCCGACGACTATTGAGTCGCGGAATTGCGGAAAAGCTTTATGTAGTCTTGCGACAATTATTTCACTTGATTCAACAGAATAATAGTCCGCCTTCAATGAAACAAAAAAAGGAATGTTGGCGCCTGCTCCGCACCCTAATTCAAGCACTTTGAAGCCCTGTTTCTGAGGGCGCGCGTGGCGCATGATCAGTTGAACCAAGTCCGTCCAAGGCCAAGTACTGATTTGCTCCTGATTGCCATAAATTTTGTTCCAAATGTCACTTTGGCTCGGTCCGGGCATTTATTGTTCTCCATAAATCAGGGAAGATTGACGAGTATTCATCCAGAAATCAACAATTGATAGATTGGGAACAAATTCACCAAAAAGCTGCGGATAAATCGGATGCCGATAATCTTGGTAGTCGATTCTAATCGAATGTTCATCGAAAGCAGATTCCTCAAGATAGTTTCTACCAAGTGAACCGGCCAGATATTGGGTTGCGCCGAGTTTCAAACACAGATCCAAGATTAAATCCGATTTCTTGCATTGAGTGGGCAATTGACTGGATTTCAGAACTTTCGTATCAATACACAATTCGCTGAGCCAAAACAGCAACTGCGAGTATACAAGGTCGGATAGAAAGTCATGCTGTTCCGCATATAGGCTTTCTAACTCGGGATACAAACTATCGAAAAACTTCGCTTTTCTATAGTTGAAGAAGAAGGAATTAAGGTGTCGCCTTTTCCACTTCTGTGTATTGTCAATCATTATATCTCTGATCGTTTTAGACATATGGCCTCTTGTTTTGACCGGTATCGTTAGCCATGTCGCACCATTGGCGCATTTAATCTTGTTCCGATGGGTAAAGCCTCGTTTTTCAAATTGAACCGTGTCCAGAAAAACGTATGTGTCACTTCGGCTGATTTTGTCGAAGTAACCAAGCCATGGGAGAAATGCCGGTTGGTGAACGGTAACGACCATTATCCTGATGGTTCCGTATTGAATGAAATGCGGAGATGGGGGGCAGAATATGTGCGAATTTGATGAAGCAGTTAAGTGACAATCCAGCAAATCTTACTCATTGGAGTGTGAAGGCTGAGCTAGATCAAGCCAAGTGGAAGTATCTTGATGAATGGGTAAGTGCTGTCAACCAACACCGTAGATTCAGACACTGGCGATAGGCTGTAGCAGAAAAACCGGGTCAGGTCTACAGAATTCTGGATAAATCAATCCGGGAAACGACTAGGATCTAAGCTTTCTTCAGCAGAAAGACGAACACACCATCTTTTTTTTCCGATTCCAGTAACTCATGTCCGGTTTGACGACAAAGCGCCTCAAAATCCAGTACTGAACCCGGATCAGTCGAGAGAACTTCCAGTGTCTGCCCGGACTCCATCTGGGCAAGTGACTTTTTGGCTTTAAGAATAGGTAGTGGACAGTTCAGGCCTTTGGTGTCAAGTGTCTGATCCGGCATGTTTTGTATCTCCTGTCGGAATTAAGTGAGTAGTGGAACGATCATCTAAATCGAAAACGATGACATCAGTGAAAATCAAGGATTGCATCCAGCGAATCCATCAGCATCCATTTTAGCCTCGTATGGTGCAGTAATTTCAGCACCCACCGTTAATTGTGGCTTGATTGCATCCCAGTCATCAACCCTCGCCTTGAGCAGCCAGCCATTGCCGTAGGGGTCCGAATTGGCAAGACTCGGTGTAGCGACGACATCTTTGTTGACTTCGACGACTTCACCCCCACTGAGTAATTTGGCGGGTCCAACCCATTTGCCGGACTCGACGGTTGCACAGCTTCGGCCGGGTACGACTTTCCGTCCCGCCCGTTTGGGCGTAATCGCTACGATCTGACCCGCCATCGCACCTGCTATTGCAGTCATGCCCACGGTAACGGTTCCATCGTCATTTTCCCGGTACCAGATATTGTTCTCAACATCGTAAAGCAGATCGTCCGGTAATTCACATCCTCGTACTTGCGCCATCAATCCATTCTCCTGTTAAGTGGAAATCGCCTTTGAATTACAGCAGAACTCGCCAAGTTCCTGAATTTCCATTTTTCCGCGAATGAAAAGAAGCAGGTGCATTGCGACCAAAGATGCCATGGTAATCTGCTGTGGATTCTTCTTCATGTGATATAGATTTATCTGGTAAACCAGTTCCCTGCATGTCTCGCGGCACGCGTGAAACGATGGTTCCAGTTTTGCCCCCTGCCGGTGCAGGGCAAGCAGTCGGAAGCCTTCGCGCTTCTCCTGAGTCGGGTCAATGTGATGGGCAGTCAGCCAGTTTTCCAAAATGGCTTCCCCCATCAGTAACAGATGTTCAGCAGGATCATCCAATTCATGTGGACGGTTCCGCGCCGACTCAATTCCTTGTTCAATCTCGCTGAAACTGATCATATCAGCCCTTTATCATTCAACAGTCCCAGCGAATCGGAAATGTTTTCATGGATGCCGAGCTGACGCGGCGAGATGCCGAGCGCGAGCCCCAAAAGCTGCGTAAAGTACAGCATGACTGGCTGGGTATTGATACTCAGGGTCTCTGCCGCTCGTACCTGATGCATTTCAAGACCACTGTGACAGGTCGGACACTCCGTCGCAATCACATCAGCGCCACAGGCTTCGGCAGCCTGCAGAATGTTCAGTACAAGCCGCGTCGACGTGTCGCAGTCCGATAGGGTGTGTGCCCCGCCACAGCATGCGGTTTTCAGAGGAAAGTCAACAATCTCCGCTCCGGCCGCCTGCAGGAGATCGTCCATGAAATGCGGCTTCAGCGTCGACTCACTGCCTTCCCCCTGATCTTTCTCTGGAAAAATGTGCCGCGGTCGGGTGTACATGCAACCGTAATAATTTGCAATTCTGAGACCGGAAAGGGATTTCTTTACCCGACTGGCGAGGCCTTCCTCGCCGATGGCGTGTTTGATCCAGTCAAGCGCGTGAATCGTTTCGACATCGCCGGGTTTGTATTCAGGCAGACCGGTTTTATCAGCCATTTTTTTCAGCGTTGTTCGAGTCTGATTCTTATGCGTTACGTCATGCTCCGCTTTTTTCAGATTGTGATAGCACCCGTTGCAGGGTGCCATCACCACGTCCAAGCCAAGTTTGTGCTTGGCAATGATCATATTGCGAATAGACAGGTAGTTTTGAACTTCGGGATCAATGTTCTTGACTTCCATTGCACCGCAGCAGTTCCAGTTTTCGATCTCAACCAAATTTAAGCCCAGTTTTTTCGCGACCCGTTTCGTCGAACGGTTGTAAGCGTGACCGGTACCTTCCAGCGCACAGCCCGGATAGTAGGCAACGGTGTGTAGATCGTCTCGCAGATTTTCGCCGCTCATGATTTCTCGTTCCCCTGAAAAATCTCTTCTCTCTCAGATTGTACCTGTGCGATCAGTTCTTCAATTGACTGTTTGGATCGGTCCCAGTCTTTCGTCTTCGGTCGGAACAGCGTCGATAGGCCCATTCGCATCATCAACATGAATGGCAAGCCGCGCATCACATTTTTTACGATGCGAATCAACCAATCCTGCAATAGTGGTTGATTGGTCCGCTTGAAATAATTTCGGATGATTCGTCCCTCTTCGATCTTTCCGGTTTCCAGCACCTGCTGATAGAATTCCTCATCAAAGTGCTGAGAATGAGATTTTGGCGTATGGCCCTTTTTCTCCAGCCAGTGAGCGAGCGCCTTCATCACCCCTTCCGGTTCGACATCCCGGGGGCAGACGTGGGTACAGCGATGGCAGGATACACATTGCCAAATGATATCCTTGTCCCGAAGCAGTTCCTGTTCCATACCCAGGCGCGCAAGGTAGATCCAGTAGCGTGGATTGAAGTCTGGATTGATGGCGTTGACGGTGCATGAGTTGGTACAGGCTCCGCATTGCCAGCATCGGTGGATATAGGCACCGCCCGGCAGTGCCGCGATCTCGCGTTCAAGATTTTCGTTGTAATCCATAACCGAACGCGACTCGATGAAAGTGCTCCAGTGCCCCGATACATCAACTTCGTCGATTGTGAGCTGGTCGTGCTGCCTGAGATTTTCAGGTCGGATCAGTGACTCTTCGTGGATTGGCATGGCGTATTGATCTGTGCAGATTCAGTGAACAACTGCATCAATGGTTTCCGACAGACTGTAACGGCGACCATCTGCCAGAAGCAATTTGGATTTTCCATCCGACGAAAACGCGGCATCCAGCCCCAACATCCGAAACACGTAATCAAACTGGGTTCCGGTGAAACCGAATTCGGTCTTCAGAAAACTACCACCCTGATTGTCGATATACAGACTGTAGATCCAGGCGAACAGCACATCAATCATGAAATTCACATTCTTATAAACACCGAGACCATCAAGGTAAGCACTGAGTTCGCGGCGCAGTTCCAAATGCGTATGTACGCCATCGGGAACATCTATAAATTCGGTTTCCGAATCGCTGAACCAGATTTCCCTCAGTACCCCAGAGTTTGAACGGCGGTCCCATATCCAGCGCGTCATCAACGGAAAGACATCCGGCTCCCTATAATGAAGAATTTCAGCAGCTAAATCTCGCACCCATCGATCCTTTGGCACACACTTCAGCTCCGATTCGAATATTTCAACATGCTGGTCCACGTTCTCGATTGATACGTCTTTTAGGAGCCTATTGACAGCTCTCCTTATCTCGTCGAAGCTGCGTTTTTCAAGCACACTTTTCATTCGTCGGCGGATGGTGGGTATGAATGCGCACGTATCGAAAAATTCGGTTTCCAGCATACAGTCTGCCGCATTACCAAACGTACGCTGAAAAAGCAGGGATTTACCGATCAATCCTTCCACGACGATTTCCAGGCCACCGAGTTTTTCAGTGCAGTCAACGACCGAGTCAAAGGCCGCTCGAAGTCGTCGGCCGTCTAGATGAAGCTCAAGATGGTTACCGGACTGCAGCGAATGATGGTTTGGTGTATTCATAGACGTTTCTGCGATACATCCGAATCCGCTTTGTCAGGCGGTTTTTTCAGCACTACCCAGTGCCGCCATGGCGGCGGCCTGACCTTGAGCAATGGAGTCATCAATCGTTTCCGGCCCCACGGCCGCACCGGCGACGTAAATTCCTGAACGAGATGTACCGACGACGCTGTCATA
This sequence comes from Arenicellales bacterium, assembly GCA_965205205.1. Classification (GTDB taxonomy): domain Bacteria; phylum Pseudomonadota; class Gammaproteobacteria; order Arenicellales; family JAJDZL01; genus JAJDZL01. The sequence continues at coordinate 789,167 of CBDBFX010000002.1, read as the reverse complement.
CGAAGATTCCCGTGCAATGAAGCCATGGGGCTCAAGCGCAATTCCGAATATTTCGGCGAGGTTCGAGTTCTCAACGTTCGGGTCCATTCCAATTGCATGCACAACCAGATCAAACGGTATTGAAATCGGACGCTTGACTAAAGTGTCTTCTCCCTTCAGCACCACGCGGTTGCCATCGAAGGTCACCTCAGCAATGCGCGCCTTGATGTATTTGACTTTGAATTCTTCCTGACTGCGCCAGTAGAACTGTCCCTCATACAGCCCAAAAGTGCGGATGTCCATGTAATAGATGTAGACGCTGCAGCGGGGGAGTTCTTCGCGGATCTCCATAGCCAGATTGGCGGAAACCGTGCAGCAGATTTTCGAGCACCACTCGCGGCCGATCTGGCGGTCTCTGGAACCGACGCAAAGCAGAATGGCGACGCGTTCTGGCTTGCGACCGTCTGAGGGGCAGTGGACACCCTTACCCGAGGATATCATCTGTTCAACCTGGGTGGTGGTGACGACATCCGGATGCGAGCCAAAACCCCATTCGGGTTTGTTGACTGAATCAAAATGGGTGAAGCCAGTGGCGAGGATGATTGATGAAGCCGAAACCTGAGAACCATCTGATAACGTTGCGCTGAATGTCCCGGCTTCGCCTTCCACATTCGTAACCCTGGTTGATTTTCGGATGTCGATGGACTCGAGATTCTCCACCGACCTGACCATGCCACCAATCGCTTCACTCGCCCATTCGCCGGATGGGACCAGTTTCGCATAGCCGGAAAGAATGGGTGCGCCACCTAGAATTTCTTCCTTTTCAACAAGGGTAACCGTCCGGCCGACTACGGCCAGCGATCGGGCGGCAGACAGGCCCGCTGGACCGCCGCCAATGACTAGTGTATTCTGTTTCACGCCCTCGCCTCAGCCGCATAGCCAGGACCCGAGGTAATCGCCCGACGGGGATCATACAATGTCTCCTGCTGACCGGCTTCCACCTGTTTCAGATAATTCTCAAATTCAATTTTTGCTCCCTGCCAGTCAATGCTGAGTTTCTCAAGTAGCGGCTCGAATGCAGATGCGTGCCAGTGCAGTTGGGCAATCTTGTATGGATGAGCGCCCAAGAGAACCGCGGCAAACTGACAGTCTGCAAAGATCGGCATCTCATAATTTTTATCTACCGCTTTACCGATCCACTGGTTTTTATCAAGTGTTGTAATGCAGCCGGTATCATGACCGATCATGATGTCAGCCCGCGCTTCTTCTACCGCCACCTTGATTTTCCGATCGATGGCGAATGATCGGGTGAATTCCCGCTCCGAGATGATGTGTCTAAAACCAAATCCACAGCAGTCATACCAGGTGGAATAGTCAATGACGTTCGCGCCGAGTGCCTGAACGATGCCGGTGGAGACGGCAACCCGATTGCCATCTAGCACCTCGTCATCATAAATCACATCTTCCGGCACCATTTTGTAAACGTGGCAGGCCGGGTGAATGACGGCACGTATTCCAGAAGCGTCGATCTGCTGTCGCTGCTGAATCTCGCCTCTCATCACATGAAGCCATTCAGAGTAGTGGACGATTTCTTCGGGAATCAGCAGCTTGCCATCAACCAGGCGGCCGATTTTAGCCAGAATTTTTTTAACCTGTTCTCTCAATTCAGGTGACTGAATCAAAAACTGCCGCATTTCCTTGTAGTTACCAAATGAGGTGCCACAGTGTACCAGAGGAAAATAATAGCCGGCATCCAGTCCTTCGGCCTGAGATGCAACATAAGCCTGATGAAAGTTTCGCAGGAATACTGCGGCCAGGCTGACGACGTTGCCAATCCCCGAGCCATGATAGTTCCAAGCCGTGCAGGAGGTCTGATCGGTTTCATCAAGGTAAGTTGTACCCAATTCATTCATCAGCCAGAGGAGGGATGTCGGGTAGCCGGGAATGTTGCCGCATTGGCCGCACGATTTGTGATGCCAGAGGCGGTCGGTTGGAATTTTTTTATTCCAGCCGTAAAGAGTTTTAGATGTCGCGGATTTGTGTCCGTCATTGATCCGATGGACGATGATTTCACCATCTTTCTCCAGCTGCCACATGGCATCTCGAACATCTTCGACGCGATCTCTATCCGTCAGCATCGATCGTCTGTCAATTTTCGCCTCAACCCATTGTGTGGCGGTCTGGGCATCCTGTGGATTCAGGTTTGAATCGCGCCACTCGTTGCCGTGACCGGTAAAGCGCTGGTCCGCAAATTGATTTCCAAACGGTACCTGTATGCTCATAGCAATCTCCCCCTGATCATGCAGTAATAACTGGGTCAGTCTTGTTCCTGTTCATCCAGCCAGTCTTCGTATTCTTCGCGTTTTTCATCCATGATATCGACGATGACGTCGAATAGATTTTCATCGATGGTTTCCAACTGGTCCAGCACCCCGGAGTCTTCCCAGATGGTGTAGAGCTCGATGGAAGTTTTAAGATTTACCTGCCATGCGGTATCAGTCGTATGCATGGTAGGCATCGGGATGGCCTTCCTCAGCAGTTCCAGAGGCGCATCGATTTTACTGATGTTCGGACCCCAGTCGGCGAAATGATCCGCGGTAATCATATTGGGCGCCAGCTGATTGCCGGTTGAAATCAGTTTCAGCATCACTCGCGAAAAGGGTCTGAGTACGTTTTTCGCGGACTGCAGGCCATGTTTGATCGAAGTCTCCCGCATAATGCTGACCAAGCCGCCGGGCGAGTTTCCAAATGGACATCGTGCCGCACAGGTGTAACACTGTGCGCAAGCCCATATTTTTTCCTGCATGGCGTCGTAAATGCCTTCCAGGTTCTCGGTCCAGAGCAACTGAACGATTTCTCGCGGGGAATAATCGAAATAGTGTGCTGAAGGACAGGTGGCCGTACAGATGCCACAGTTCAGACAGCCGTTGAGTTCATGATCATAAAGAGGGTGTTCGCAGATATCTGCGAATATTTCCTCAAGTTTATCCTGGCTGACATCAGTTTCGTTCGAGAAAGGATCGCCGATCGTATGCTCTGCGGATGGCATGGCGTTCAATAGGTCAGCATTCTTGTGTCGTCTTCTTCCATCAGACGCTCAATGATATAAGCTCCGCCGACAATGCCTTCACATTCTGGGATCAGATCATCTTCCGTCATATCGAACAGATCCAGATTGGGTGAACAGCAGTAGAATTTGACTCCCGCATCATGTGCGTCTTTGATGAAATCATAGACTGATTTGCTGGAGCCTTCCTTAACATAAAGATTCTCAGCAACACCTTTCTTGAGTAGTTTCCCAGAAGTTGCCGTACAGATCACTTCCACTTCATATTCCATTGCAGCCGCTACGGTAGCCTGAAAGATGGGTGCACCCATTTCCTCGCAATTTGCGGGATCACTATTCACCATCATAATAACCAGTTTTTCCGCCATGCCTTTGAGCCTCTTCGCTTCTCGGTATTGATTGCAAATGGTAGATAAATTTTAACAGATGCCACCCGGATTATGAAAGCAAACAGTATCCTTTTTCTGATACTATTGGACCTGTTGTATAAGAGTTGATGCTTTGCCGGCGGCAATCTTTCTCGAATCGCCGTAGCCGATCACTTGAATGCTGTGGTCTGAACAGTTGTATGACTGAAATTGCCGTTAAATTGGGGGTCAATTGAATTGAACGTTGAAGATGCGCCGTCCCGGTTAAGCCGACTGTTTACCGCTTTGTCCATTTGCATCTCGAGTTTCATCAATTTCAATTGGGTCACACTCGTCTATTGATGGAGGCGGTGCAGACCAATTCCGTAAATGCTGGCCGACGCGATCGTAAAACTCTGGGATCAATCTTTCCAAATCTTTAATAAATGTCCGACGTCCAGAAAATCTTCCGCCGAGATCTTTGAGAATTAATACTTCGAAACTCGCAGGTGCCAATCCCGCACGTTCGTTTTCGAGACACGCAGTGTCGTTCCGGACTTCAGGCATTAGTGCCTGAGTATGCGAACTTCGTCCTGGCCAATACGTTCGAATGATAACATCATTTCCATCAACGGCACGTAATTGGCGGAGGAGCCAATTGATCCGCGCACTAGCTCGTTTCCTATCTCCGGGAGCGGATAGTTTCATGGAACAGGATATTGTCCGCCGTTGCAAATTTACTATCACTTCAATATTGCTGGCCGCATTCGGAACGATAAAACTTGAACACAGTTCGTTCGATGCGACTAGAGCATCACATGCATCTTTGAGACGGACTGTTGAATTATGTCGGTATTTGCGTGCAAGACGGAAACTTACACGCTCGCCAATACGACGGCTCAGTATCAAACAAATGTCCCGCTCTTCCTGATGCCAGCTCGCAACCGTATTCTCAATCTCCGCAGAAGTTCGATTGAACTGTTGCCCGTCTCGAATTCCGAATACGAGAGAGCGCCACTCAGAATTCATTTGATCGAATCTTCTGACTCCAGAGCTTGGATGTTCCAAATAACGCACCATTTCCTTAAGTATGAATTCTTGCTCTACGTTCAATTTTTCCCTATCATCCAGAATTAACAGTGCTTCTGTAAGAATGCTAACCCAAGACAAATGAAAAAAACTGACCCGGCTGCTTAATCGCTTAGGTGTTGGAAAAGGAACATGAGTCGGTAGAGATACTAGTTGATTCGAAATCGTGATTACCGCATCTACCCCGTAGTCTCGCGCAATCTCTGCATATTTGTGAACTTGGTTCCCATCAATTTCATTTTTATCAACCTTCGCTTCAAGAATTGCAGTCCAAGAAACCCGTCTAGTCGATAATGTCAGAACGCCATCAGGCCTGTCTTTGCCACTCTTATCAGGCTTTAGAAATTCAACTTCCACATAGCTTCTTAGATCTGAGGTCTTGCCAACTTTCACTGCACATTTGCTTAATAACTTCTCAGCAAACGGTTTGACTACAGACAAAGACGCCAGTAAAACCGAAACAAGCCGTTTCTCTTTGTTAGAATCGGCAGCAGTAGGGATAAGCCTTGCGCGCTGGGCAGACTCCAAAATTTGGTTGATAGAATTCACGGGTGATCATCTAGTCGCTTGGAATTTCATGGTAAAATCAATTTGCCTAAAAGGTTTGATTATATAGAATTAACCAAATCGAAATAAGATGCCTGTTTGCCTCAAAAATACCGTTAGTTAAAATTCTGTCGATTTTCGGGTGATTATGACTCGTTATTCTCACTGGCATTATTGGGCACAATCAGCGACTATCGAAAAATGCAATTCAGGCTTTTCAACGGTTTGTTTGATATTGCTCTCGACTAGATTGTAGCGGCTGGCGCTTGCCTCTTGATAGCGCTTCCGATGCTGGACAGTTGACTCCTCTCGCGAACTGGTGTTGACCTTTGCACTGATCGACGATCGCGACTGAGTGGTTCATCTATTTTCTCCAGCAGCGCGTTGATTCTTCCTTTCTCAATAGATTTCTCCAGGTAGTTGCCATAACTGATTTCGGCTTCTCTAATCAGCTGCTGATAAGTGACAACTCGAATATTTCTTATTTGAAGAATTTTCATGGATTCTTCTTTGGATTTTGGGGATGTCCAATCTGACAGGCCTGTTCCAACCAGGCAGATCGTCTCAACAGCGTCGCCATCTCCAGACTTCTCAGCTTCATCTTCATCTTCAACTGCTATTTGGTATTTTTCAACTTGATCCATCAATTGGGTTGTGCTAAGTTTCACACTCGCCCGCTTGAGTTCGATGATGATGTGCTTGCCAGTGGATTTTTTGTACTTGATGTCAATGCGTCCGCGTTTCACCTCGGCACTTTCTGTCTCACCTATCTTTTCAAAGGCGACCTTTATGCTTTTTTCCATGCTCGGCGCTTCCGTCGCCCGGTCCCAGGAAGGGTCAAGAAGCCACAAGTGCGAATGGATGTGTTGCTGGATGACTTTCTCCAGCGCGTTCTCATCAACCCGCTCTTTCAATTTGCGAATGATGTCCAAACGCCCCATCGTGATTTCGTAATACCAGGATGCCTCAATATCGTCCAGTTCCGAGAACAGCCGCACCGCGGTCTTTAGGTTGCTGACATCCAGTCCGTCCAACTCATTCAGCTTTTCTTTGTGGCGAAGGTGCTCAAAGGCCAGGATGCCGTGCTTGTAGAGTGTGGTTCTGTGTTCGCCATCTGTAACAATCACATTTATTCGACTGAGCAGTCTTTCGGCGGCAGCTTTCGTGTCTCTCTTCATTCCCTGCAGCCACTCTTCAATCGCTGGGTTCTCCTTCGCCTTCTCAACCCCCTCCTTTTCCTTGTAATGGACGCGGGCCTTACTCAGATCAGTTAGTTCATTTTTGATGAATGCGCGCAGTGCGACAAATCTCTCATCGTCCTGCAGAAAATCCTGCCGATTTGAAGTTGCGATGTCGTCTTCATCAGTTGCGTCCAGAAAGTCCGCTTCGAGCTCGCCGACCAGATACTTGGTATACAGTCCGCCTTCGGCGAAAGACGGAAGAACGTTTTCCATCGCGACCTTGCCGCGCGCCAGAATGGCGAGCCGGTTCAGATTATCAGCACCTTCCTGCAAAAGACCCGACGCTTTGGCCAGACCGATCCATCCTTTTACATCTCCATGTCCGTCCACGGAACCTTCATGCACAATCCTTCGGTCCTTGGGCAAATGATCGAAGTTCGTCCCTTTGTAGCCGTTGTAAATCTGAACGAACTCAAGCACATCGAAGTAGCCACTATCCTGAATCGACACCTGTTTGTCGTTCACACTGACTTTGAATTCCTCTGACCATATGCTGAATCGCCGAGCAATGCGCTTTCGCAGGTTGGAGTTGATTGATGATTGAATTCGCTTTTTCAGATCCGAAAGAACAAGAACGGTTCCGGATTTCGCATTGATGCAGAATCGGTTCTGAGTTTGCGGTATGGCACGAGGATAGTGACGTTGACCCTGTTCGATGTCCCGGCGGATATCATCTACATTGAGGTTCAGAGCATGGCTCTGGCCATCTTTTTTCGTATAGACCTCGACATTCTCGGCGATGGAGAAAATGGAGAGCTTGCCGATTCCCTTTCTGCCCATCACCTTGCGTCCCTTGGCTGTCCGATCACCTTGCCCGGATTTTCTGCGCTGATAACCGACGGTGAGAAACTTCTCCTGCAGGTCGGTTTTGTCCATGCCGCAACCATTGTCTCGGACGATGATGCTTTTCTTACCATCGTCGTCCGTTTGGACATCCAGTCTTACCTCGGTCGCATCGGCATCCCAGGCATTGGCGATCAGTTCGGACAGCACCGACGGTACGTTGCTGTACAGGTTCAGGCCCAAATGATTCAGAGCATTCAGATCAATCTTCAGTTCATAGTCATTCATATCATCATACCCAATACTCAGTCATTGATGGTCTGTAGGTGTTTCACGATGGAACGACCCATTGCATTGGCCAACAGAGGGGGTACGGCGTTGCCGATATGACGCGCCACAACAGTGAGAAAAGGCGGTTTATCTGGGGGAGAAAACTGGTAGTGTTCAGGAAAGCTCTGCAGAATCGCTCCTTCCCGTAGACTCAGGGCTCGATCCTGCTCGGGATGACCGAAGCGGCCGGTGCCATAGGCGTTGAACTGCGTGGTCAAGGTGGGTGCTGGTTTATTCCAGCTCATCCGACCATAAACACTGGCGTAGCTTTTACCACTGCTCTTGCGGTAGCAGTCGGGCAACAGGATTTCTGGCCAATCTCTCCAGGTTCTGTCAGGTCTTGACGCTCTGATTCGTTCCAGATTGATAGGCGACAGTTTCTTACAGACATGCATCGGGTCTGTTGAACAGGCAGTTCCGTGGCGCAGTTCGGTCAGGTGTTCAATTGAATCTCTGACTGTGACCGGCTGGCCAACACTTTTTTCAGGTAAAGAAATCCTGCCATGCAGAGAAGCCAGCATAACCAGGCGGTGACGTCTTTGTGGCACCCCGAAATGTTCACACGCGACAATCGCATCTGAAACTTTGTAACCTGAACTTTTCAATGCTTTGACAAAGTGTTGATAGATGCTCTTTTTCTTGAGTGTGGGCACATTCTCCATTGATATGACATCAGGTTTGCCTTCGCCGACCAACCTCAGGAACTCATCAATCAGGTTCCATCTCAGATCTTCTTTATTTTTCGTAAGTTTGTTTGCGTGAGTGGAAAACGGTTGACATGGCGCGCAGCCAACGAGAATGCTATAGCGTGCGCGACCGAAGTGAGGTGAAATATCGGAATATCTGCATTGCCGGATATCCAATTGAATAAACTCGGCGTCTATATTTGCCTTAAAAGCGAAACGGCAGCTAGGGTCAATATCCACTCCAGCGCCGATTGGAATTCCGGCTGTTTTCAACCCATAAGATAACCCGCCGATGCCGCACCATAAATCTACTGCCTTTGCCGAAATGTCAATCTCCATGGCTGAGATTATACCCACATTTAACAAGACTTCGGCGATTTCAGGCTGAAGCCACTGTTTTCATCATCCCCATCCATCTATCCCACTGTATTCAAACATCTTCAATTCGTTCATGCCGATCATAGTGCCATAATCATTAACATTAGCCGCAACGCAACTCAAATATGGTGTATATTGACATCCCATGTACATCCGACAGACCAAAACCGGCACCCGAAAAGACGGCGCCAGCTATCACACCCACCGCCTCGTCGAATCGGTGAACATCGCCGGTCAGGTCCGACAGCGCACCCTGCTCAATCTCGGCGCCACCTATCCCATCGACCGGCAACACTGGCCACTGCTGTGCCAGCGCGTCGAACAGCTGCTCAACCCGCAGCAGCAGACCCTGCTGCCGCTGAAACTGCCCCGCCTGGTGGAGACCGAAGCGCACCGCCTCGCCGAACAGCTCACCCTCCGGGCCGCCGCGCCGCCGGCCACGCCGGAGGTCCAGCCGGTCAACCTGCAGCAGGTGGAGAACTGCCGTCCCCGTTCGGTCGGTATCGAACACGTCGGCCTGTGGGCGGCCAACCAGCTCGGCCTCGACCGCCTGTTCGATGAACTCGGCTTCGACCGCCGCACCCGAGCCTGCGCCCTGGCCACCATCGTCGCCCGCCTGGCCCGACCCGCTTCGGAACATGCCACCTGGCAGTGGCTGTGCGAACACAGCGCCATCGGTGAACTGCTCGAAGTCGATTTCCACCGCCTGAGCATCATGCGTCTGTATCGGGCCTCCGACGCCCTGTTCGCCCATCGCCAACGCATTGAAGATCATCTGTTCACCCGCGCCACCGACCTGTTCTCGGTCACCCCGACCGTCACCCTGTTCGATCTGACGAACACCTTTTTCGAAGGCCAGGTTCGGGGTCAGCCCAAAGCCCAACATGGCCGCTCCAAGGAACGTCGCTCGGATGCGCGGCTGCTGACGCTGGCCCTGGTGCTCGACGGCAGCGGCTTCGTGCGTCGCTCGCAGGTGTTTGAAGGCAACGTGGCGGAATGTTCCACCCTGCAGACCATGCTGGATGGCCTGCAGGCGCCAGCCCAGGCCCTGGTGGTGATGGATGCGGGACTGGCCACCGAAGACAATCTCAGCTGGCTGCGCCAGGAGCGTTACCGATACATCGTGGTCGCCCGCCGGCGGCGGGACTGCTTCGATGCCCGGCGAGCCACCCGGGTGCGGGGCCGAAGCGGGGCAGAGGTGGAACTGTGCCGGCAGCTGGACCCGCAGACCGGCGAGCTCATCATCGGCTGCCAGTCGGCGGCCAAAAGTCAGAAGGAACAGGCCATCGCCCAGCGCTTCGCCAGCCGCTATGAGACAGCCCTGAACAGTCTGCATGATGGCCTGGCCAAGCCGCGCGCCCGCCGCCGGGTGTCAGACCTGTGGCGGCGCATCGGCCGGTTGCAGGAGCACAGCCACGGTCAGTCGCAACATTATGTCGTCGACGTCATCCCCGATCACCGCGACCCCAGCCGGGCCACCGCCGTGACCTGGCGACGCCAGCCGGTCGAGGGCACCCTGGCAACACAGCCCGGCGTGTATGCCCTGCGCTCGAACCTCACCGACTGGGACGAGCAGACGCTGTGGTGCACTTACACCATGCTCACCGACCTGGAAGCCGTCTTCCGCTCGCTGAAGTCCGAACTGGGACTGCGACCGATCTATCATCATAAGCCGGCGCGGGCCGAAGGTCATCTATTCATCACCGTCATCGCCTATCAGCTGGTGCAGGTCATTCGTCTGAAACTGCGCCAGGCCGGCGACCGGCGCAGCTGGCGCACGCTGCGGGCGGTCCTGGAAAGGCATCAACGCATCACCACCGTCCTGCAGCAGCAGGATGGTCGGACGGTGCACCTGCGACAGTGTTCGCGGGCTGAACCCGGGCAGCGGGCGATTTACGATGCGCTGGGCCTGTCACCGACCGCTGGCAAAGGTCACCGACTGACTGTCTGAGTCGCCTTCGGCACTTTAAATAGTGCCATAATTGACATCTGTTCTCCCCTATGGTACTGATATTATGAATTATTTTTATTTTTCTGTTAAATATGGGTATAGTTTTTGCGGACGTGGAACTCATTTTTATCTAGAGACCCAGAACCAGCAAAAAAAGGTTGATGGACTCAATTCAGTTATCAATAATGAATTTGAGAATCCTGTTCTGGAGTCAAATTCGCCTGATACGCATAGTCTGAGATTGACCAACGACTCAAGATTGAAATATTGATCAGCGCGTTGACTTCGACGTTTCTTCAGCTGGATTGATGCAGAATTTCTCGGGCGCGAATTTTCGCTTCAGCAAGGGAATCGGAGAAATTCTCCTTTGGGATTAGGTCCAATACTGAAAAGGCATTCAGCGCGCTTCGGATTGGCGGCGTCAGCCCGCAGACAATGCAAGGTTTACTGACTTTGATGCCCATCTCAAACATTCTCTGAATGACCACAACCGCACTATCGTCCATCGAAGTGGTCTCAGAAAAATCGAAAATGATGACTTGGTGATCGACAAAATCAGCAGAGATGATGCGAAACAGTGACGTATTTGAAGCGACGGTAAAGCGACCTCTCAATTTGACCAAACCGACGGGGGGATGGAAAGGGTCCTCATCTTCCAATTCAATCAGTGGCAATGAAAGCACGTTCTGCAGTTCAATGCGTTCAATTTTCATCGCATTCACCATTCCTGCGATGATTAATCCGATGGCCACTCCGGCAATGATGTCAACGAAGATCGTCAATGCCAACGTCAGCAGCATGACGATTGAGTGTTCGATGGCAATTTGCCTGAGCCGTAATATGAACTCCCAGTTTATCAGCTGCATGCCAATTGAAATCATGATGACCGCGACTAACGCCAGTGGAATCGGTTCTGCAATGGCGGCGAATTGCAGAACCAAAATCAACACGATTATGGCGACGATAAATGAGGAAAAGCTTGTTCGGCTACCGGATCGAATATTCAGCGCAGTCATTGGAATAAAGCCAGATCCAGGCAATCCGCCGATGCCACCCGAGAGCATGTTGCCAACACCTTGGCCAACGAGTTCTCGATTTGCGCGGTGGCTTCGCAGCGTCATGGAGTCGGCGATTAACGCACAGATTACTGAATTGATTGAACCGATCACAGCGATCAGAAATGCCGGTTCAATAGCCCGCAGCCAGAAATTCTGCGTCAGGTTCAGCACCATCAGGGTCGGCAATTCTGTTGATACCTTTCCGACGGTAGGGGCATCGTGTAAAAAGAAAATGGCCAATACCGTGCAGACGATCATGGCCAACACGGTTGGTGAAATCCATTTGTGCCATGCCCGCGGAAGGCCAACGAAAACTGCGATGCCAATCAGTGCCGCAATCAAAGCGTCGTAGTTAATCTCAGATAAAACGTGAGGAAGGCTGGCCAGTGCATGGGTAGGACCATCCTGAACGATGGGAAACCCGAAAAGTGTCGGTATGTGAATGGCAATGATTGTGAACCCGATGCCCGACATGACCCCCACCACCACGGAATATGGCGTATAGGCAAGAAATCGTCCAAATCGGAAGATTCCGAAACAGATCTGGATTGCGCCGGCCAGCATAACAATCATAAAGGCTTCTGAAAGATTGTTGGCGTGAATGGAAATGATGACGATCATTGCCAGAGTCATGGGTGCGGTGGGTCCTGATATCATCGCCGAAGTCCCACAAAATAACGCCGCACTCAAGCCGACGACAACGGCACTCCACAATCCAGCGGTTGGTCCGAGCCCTGAAGCCACTCCGAAAGCCACTGCAACCGGAAACATTACCAATGCAGTCGTCAACCCTCCAATGAGATCGCCCTTTAAGTTATTAACATCATATTTTTGAAATTTGATCATATTCTGTGACTTGGATTGATTGGCGCGTCTGTCAACGCAAGATGGTTACGCAGAATTGGTTCTCAACGAAATAGATTTCATGGTCCGTAATGATCCAGAACGCATTGTGTTTCCCAGCATCCATTCAATTTCCAATCTTCCTGTTCCACGCTAACCGTTGATGACATAAAGCGTCAATTTCGAGTTGGTGGTTTTCTGCTTTTATTTGCCATGGCAATACCAGACGAATTGATCAGACTGAAAGCAATTGCATCTAAGTCAAACCGCTTCGGTAAAAATCCTGGGTGAATGTTACGGCAGTACCAATAATAATACAAGTCGGACTGAGGTCAAGTGTTACGAGTTGAGAACATGGCATTTCAATCTTACTGAATTGAATTCGATCGGTTGTCAGGATCGCCATCATCCGTAGATTTCAGTGATCAATTGCGGTTCAACTTGCGACAGCACCCGTACCGAAAAGAAGTGACTGCCCAATTCACTTTGACTGGCATAGCTGCGACATCCATTTGCAAGGATTACGAAATTCGAATTGAAGGATATAACCCAGAGACCGGATCCAAGTTATCGGAAGAGACGATTTCCAAGTACGCTGAACCAGCATACATTATCTGTCTGGCATCATTAGCGGTGATCATTCTGAAATTTTGACTGCGCTTGTGCACTGTTACCAGAATTGGGTCTGTCAGATCTTTCGCATTTTTCCATCCTGTTTTGAGGCGTTTACGATGTTTATAAGTAATTGATATTGTATGCATTAATTCCACCCTGAAAAAATCGTTTCTCCCAACCCGACCTCCTATTATCAGACACTTACGTTTTCCAACCTGATCCACAACCACCAAAACTCTCCCAGTTAAATAAATGAATGAAATAAACAATTCATCACATTCTTTTCATTATCATATCATATAATATTTCATACTTTATTCCACAACCCCATCCAGATCCCCCATCATGACGCAAAAACAGACCAACCTGTTCGACGAAACCGACTCTCTGCGCCGTCAAGACGATGAACAGTTCGCTCACCACGGCCTCGCCAACCTCCAGCAGGTGCTCAACGTCCTGCCGCTTCAACCGATCATCGACGCCCTGCGGCACCAGCGCGGCCACGGCCGCAACGACTACCCGCCCGCCGCCATGCTGGCCGCCTTCGTGGCCCGCATCGTGCTGCAGCTGGGCACCGTTCAGAACCTGGTCGCCGCCCTGCGCTGCAACCCGCAGCTGATGCGTCTGTGCGGCTTTGACATCACCCCGCAGGTCGTGCGACACAGCCGTCCGGTGCGCACCGCAGACGGCTGGACGATGAGCGAGCCGATCACCCGCTGGCGCTGCCCGACCGCCGCCGCCTTCTGTCGCTTCCAGAAACAGCTGGCGGCCCTGGAAACGCAGACCGGGCTGGTCAGCGACATGCAGCATGAGCTGGTCACCCAGCTGATGGCGCAGTGTCCCGATTTCGGTCAGGCCCTCGGCTTCGATGGCAAATGGATCGCCAGCTGGGCGAACGGCCGCTCGCTGGACGGTCCGGACGACAAAGACCGCACCCCGGATGCCGACACACCGCCACCCGACACTGATCCGGCTCCGCGCCGCACGGCACGCACCGGGGATCCGGACGCCACCTGGGGCGCCAAGACGACTTATGTCAAAGGGCGGAAGAAGTGCAAGAAAAACACCTGTTTCGGCTACGCCATCATGGTGTTTTCGGATGTCAACTTAGAGGTGCCGGTGTTCAGCTTCACCACCCCGGCGTCAAGCAGTGAGGTCAAAACGCTTGACCGACTGCTGCCACAGCTGTTCGACCGGCATCCGCAACTGGCGCAGCGGGCCCAGTCGTTCGTCGCCGACCGCGGCCTGGACAGCGGGCCCCTGAAGGCGACACTGTGGGACCGCTGGCAGATCCGACCGATCATTGACAATCGGCAGCTGTGGACGGTCGACCGCCAACAGCCGGATGTGCGGCAGGGGCTGTCGCACACCAAGACCCTGGAGCCTTACACCAATGTCAGTTATGATGAGCACGGGGCGCTGCACTGCTACTGTCCGCACACCGCTGAGCGGCGGGCGATGACGCTGGTCGGTTATGAGCGAGACCGCGGCACGCTGCGCTTCCGCTGTCCGGCCAAACAGACCTGCATCGGTTTCGATGAATGCCTGCAGGACAATGGCAGCCAGGCCCGGCGGCAGGGGCTGTCGGTGCGGGTGCCGCTGCAGTTCGACCGACGGCTGTTCACGCCCACCCCGCGCTGCTCGTCCACCTGGCGCCGGTGGTATGCCCGCCGCTCGGCGACCGAGCGCATCAATGCCCGTCTCGGCGGCATCTGTGGCCTGGACCGGCGCCACACGCGGGGCCTGGCGCAGACCGCCCTGCAGGTGCTGCTGGCCACCGTCATCCAACAGGCGGTCGCCCTCAGTGCGTTCCGCCATGGCCAGCCGAGGCGCACCCGCTCGCTGAGACATCTGGCCCTGCCACAGGCCGCTTAGCTCCCCGACCGACGGCACTCGGTGCGCCAGCAGCCGGCGGCTGAGGGGCCGGCGCGCCTGAACTTCGCCTCGCACGCCTGGCGGCACCGCCGACCGTGCCATCGGCACCACCAACACCGTCCCAAAACGCGCTGATTTCGAATCGCACCACCCTGCACCTCGCTGATTTCCAATGCCGCACCATTCCCGTCTCTGACCGATGCTTCAATTGCTTTACAATCACTCCCTCTGACCGCTCAAAATGAAGACAGCGAAATTGCCTCTGTTTTACCGAGCAAGTCATTTTGCGGCCGTGACTCATATAATGCTGTCATCGTTGACAGAAGTCTGCCGCTTATTCATTGGCGTTACGCAAGTGGCAGTCGTAGGAAGACATCTAGACATCTGCTATTGAGTCCAGGCACAGGTAGAGTGAGATCATTAAGCCGATCATGTATCAAGGAACTGCAACTGCGTGTACTCCATTCCGATGTCTTTGACTGCTTCATCTGTCAATTCAAATTTAATCGATACGTGTGAAATACTGGAGAACGGAGTATGAAAAAAATAAAACTCATTTCAATCGGACTGGCAATGGTTCTGGGAGGATTGGCTACAGTCAGTGAGGATGTCGTAAGCCAGATGAATTCTTGGATGTCTACAAATAATCACAATAGGATTGTGCAGATTCAAAATGAAGGTGGGTTGCGCGCAGCGACGGATTCCGTTGAGATTTCTTTCTACAGCAACTCATCTTTCAAGGTTACTTCACCTAGGGGAGTAACCATGTTGGTGGACCCCTGGCGTAATGACCCTTCAGGTGCTTGGGGTCTTTGGTACCGAATGGAGTTCCCGATGACAGAGGTAGACATCGGTTTGTCCACTCATGCACATTTTGATCATGACGCGCTTGATCGGCTGGATGCCAACATGTTGCTTGATAGAATGGCGGGTGTATTTGAGCTGGGTGATGTGAAAATCACCGGTATTGCTGACAAGCATGTCTGCGTGGCACCCGGAATCATACCCTGGACTGATGCAGTCAAGCAGTTTGAGGGAAGGGATGATCCATGTCCTCCGACCAATATGAGACACTTGGACAACAACCTTTACGTTATTGAAACCGGAGGTATGCGCCTGTTGATGTGGGGAGACAATCGGGCCAACCCACCAGCTGAAGTTTTGGAAAAAATTGGCCAGGTTGATGTCGTATTCATTCCAGTCGACGGATCAAGGCATATCCTAGATTATGAGCAGGCGGACAAGGTTGTTGAGATGACCGGTGCGAAAGTGGCAATACCTCACCACTATCTAGTTCCTGAGACGACGTTTGTCACCTCTACATTGATGCCGGCTTTGGAATGGGCGCAACGACATCCGAATACCATACTTGACGGTCCGACAGTTCAACTCAGTGCGGCCGATATCTCAAATATGAAAGGCCATGTCATGTATTTCGGTTCTCACAATATGGTTTCGATTGATGGCTGAGATCTGATGGTTTAGTCATCTTTGCAATTGATTTCAGCAGACAAGCCGGGATTCAGTCTCGGCTTGTCTGTTACTGCCAGCAGAACCCATCATCCAGTATGGTCGCCCTTTCCTGCATCCAAGCCAGCCTGGTTTAGATTCAGTTCCTAAGTTGCGGTGAATGAGCCGGACTGGATGGATGTAACTGGTTGATCGGTGCTCCAGACGCACGGTTTGTGGTAACAGTTAACGGTTGTGGATGCCATTTCTCTGCTTGGAATAAAGATGATAAGAAAATTGACAGTTCGGCTGGTGTTGTCATTCTTTCTTCTACTGGTGTTCTCATCAGTTCAGGCACATTTCAATCTGAATTTAAACATTCGTACGATTCATGTCGTTCACACCAGTGACTGATTGGATGTCTACATGCGTTTACCGACTTCAATTTTTTTGGCGGATCTAGTGGGTGAAATGGATGACAGTGGATTGTCGATACCTGCGCCTTTCACCTACAACAGGATTGAAGCTGGAGGATTGATGCATTACCTTGACTTGCCTGCAATTCGGAAATCACCCCTTGAATTTGCTTCACTGGCTGAGAGGGGACAGATTTTCGCAGTGGATGGGAAGGCATTGGCAGCTGAAATTGTCAAGATTGGCATTCACCCCAGTTTTGAGCAACCTCCGTTCTCCTCACTTAACGAAGCAAGACGTGCATTTGAGGATGGTGTGTTTCCTTATGATGAACAGGAACTGTATGTTGGAGATACGGTTACCGATTTGTTGCTTCGTTATCGTCATGATCAGCCCATTGACAGTTATTCCTACCAAAGCCTATTCAATGCAGGCATTGAGGGGCAGGAAGACACAGCGAACTTAATACTTGATCATTTCCCCGGGAATATCCGGATATTCAGACTGACAGGCCTCTTAAACGAACCGGTTCAAATCAGGAACTCGGAGTGGGCGGTCATATCGACCTTTATCAAGCAGGGTGTTATCCACATACTTGAAGGTTTGGATCATGTTCTTTTCATTTTATGTCTGACTTTGGGAGCGGCTCACTTAGTCGGGCTTTTATGGCGAATTACCGGCTTTACGGTTGGACATACGGTTACATTGGTGCTTGGCTTTTTTGGATATGTACCAAGTGGACCTTGGTTTATACCGGCGGTTGAGACCGCGATTGCTCTGTCAATCATCTATGCTGCTGCAATCGCTCTGTATCCCATACGATACGCATCAGAATCTATTTTTTCGTTTGCAGTTGTCACAGGCATCGGACTTTTGCATGGACTGGGTTTTTCGTTTGTGCTACACGACCTACTTCTCCCGGGTGGGGCTCATCAATGGAAGTCCCTCATTACATTCAACATCGGTGTGGAAATCGGCCAAGTTCTGATCGTAGTGGTTGTGTGGTGCATTTATCTGATATTACACCGTATCAGCCCAAAGGTCGACAACTTTACAAGATGGCTGCTGATGCTGATCAGTATCGGATTGGCGACTTATTGGGCGGTGGAAAGAGCAGTAAACTTGGTCAGGCTATAGTTCAGGAAGGTCTGATCAATCAAGTCATTTGGCGTACTAAAACCAAAAGTCAGTTATTGTCAAGTCCAACTGCGTCAATTTATTGGATGATCCGAGATTGATGGTGGAAAACACCTGCTTTGACCCTGTTTGATGCGGAATCATATTTTCCTGATGTTTCTTGGTCATTTCAGCACCCAATCACGTACCGGACCACGGGAGGGAGCGCCAAACCCGAACTGGCGAGGTACCGGTACCAAGTTCACCGGACCGCATAGTGCATAGGTAAGATTGCCATTCTTTTACTAGAATCGTTCGCTCAATGATGTCAATATGAGACGGAGTCCATCAGAACGCCCCATACTGTCAAAGGATTTATGAAATAAGCGCGAGTGTTGCCTCACCAACCTAATCCGGCATTTCGCGATGTAGACATTCCTTGTGGCCGGAGGTTTATGAGGTTGGGATGATGCGTGTTGCTGAAAAATGGCGAGAATCCAGCATTGATTTGGTCACGCAGGTTTTTGAGGAAACTTACCGCTGGAACATGATGCGATTCACCTGATGATGAATCAACTTCTATTCGCGCGAAGTCAACTGAAATGGCACTTAACCTTCAGCGGCCTCCTCACGCATCCAGCCGGTAATCTGAATGATTCCAGTCATCATGCTAACCAGCGAGCTTTCGATTTCTGTCTGACAGAAGCGCAATTTTTCCAGTCCATCATTGACATCGAAATCAAAGCTCGGCGCCTGCACGATCGCGTCTTCGATCATTGCGCTCTTAATGCCCGGGTGACCAAAGAATCCGAGGCAGTTCTTTTGCGCTTGGAAAAGCATCGGTTTTCCATCTTTGGACTCCGCAAGTACGACGGAGCCCGGTGGAGCATTTGGTGCGTCGCGCATAAAAGTGACGACCGGGTATTCAACTGGCAAATATCCATTCAGCGCGGCATCGTCGGTACGATAGGCGCGATCGGTAGACAGCGTCAGGTCCATTGGTTCAACGCTGCCGTGCAGAGCAAGGCTCAGCAATTGTGCACCGGTTCCAAACGCCAGTATGGGCAGGTTCTTGCGCAGACCGGAGTCAATGATTCTCATTTTGTGATCGAACAGGGGAATTTTCGGTTCTGATACGGTGCCGTACGGAGCGGCACCAAGCACGATCAGTCCATCTTTTGGTAACTCAGCACTACGAATCCAGTCGCTGTCGTGTGCGGGCCGAACATATCTAAACCGAATGTTCCGTCCCTCCAGGTGGTCTTCAACCAGTCCCAGATGTTCCGCATCTGAATTCTGTAAAACTGCAATGGTTCGCATGGTGAGTATCTGACGGCGTGTTTGAATGGGTTTAAAGAACAGCTGGTTTCTGATATTTGGAAAAGGCTTGGAAACAGCTGGAAAGTCGATTGAACAGGTCCGCTAGGGCTTGATTCGAATTCAGCGCGCTCTTGGCTTCCGCAATCAGCGACCGTACGGTCAGGCGTGAAATTTTAACCTCAGCTCCACTGCTGAAGGTTGGATTTTCGTAAATTCGCTGCAGAGTTAAAAGTGACATCCCCAACGCCCACAGACAGTGTCGACGAATTCCGGACTGATGGCTTGGAATCAGCTGAATGTACTGTAAAGCATTCTTCTGGTGGCCGTGGGTCACTTCAACGAGTTCATGCAGACCTCTCACATATCCACTGGAACGGTGATCATCGGATAGAGATTTCAGATCGAATCCATTGCGCTTAAATACATCTTTCGGAAACCAGCAGACGCCGCGCGCCTGATCATCCCAGACATCTTTGAGTATGTTCGTCATCTGCAGAGCCTGACCGAAGGAGATCGAAAGTTTGATCAGGTGATCATATTCTCGGGCCGTGTCTGGGCAATGATCGCAGAACAGTTCGGTCAGCAATTCGCCGACGACGCCGGCAACGAAGTAGCAATATTGGTTGAGTTCCGAAAGATCGTTCAAACCTTCCAGTGATGCCTTGACCTGGAACTCAGCCATTCCTCGAGACAT
The DNA here is from genome assembly GCA_965205205.1 of Arenicellales bacterium. GTDB lineage: Bacteria > Pseudomonadota > Gammaproteobacteria > Arenicellales > JAJDZL01 > JAJDZL01. The sequence goes on along the minus strand of CBDBFX010000002.1, from coordinate 769,386 downwards.
GATGCGTACGCACCTTGTCATCGCCTGCTGCTGGAATGGGGTACAGGAGTGAGTGATTCGGATCACTCGTTCGGTGTTGTGAATCAGATTGCGTTCATCCGTCGTTGTCAATTTCGACAGTTTGCCGTACAGATCTCCGGCAAAGCGGTTCGCGTTTTCGGTTCCGGCTACAACGTTGATGAACTGCTCTGAAAATAGCCTTTTTCGTTCATGCGATAGGGCCGGCTCATCTTCGATGGTATCGGCAATTCTGCACAGAAGGTAAGCATTGCCCACTACATCACGCAAACCATCGGGCAATTGCGGGATGGTAAGCGCGAAAGTGCGGGATACGCCTGCCAATGCACGATTCTGGTATTTGAGGTCAGAAGAATTGAACATGCCGGCATCAAATTATGTCGTCAGTCATTTACCTTACCGCCGATGCTTTTCCGGTGATTAAGGCATCAGTTCAAAATGCTGCAATGAGTAGGATACTTCCTCCAGGAATATGATAACACAAGCAGTGAGCAACTTGTCGATCGCCCGCTAATTCGTCTTTTCTTCGATATTACAGATGGATTTTTCAGTAATTCCTGGCTCTTTTAGATTTGTATGCATATTCGTTAGGTTAAACACTATAAGTGATCAATAGTCAAGACTCTATTCAAAAAACGCAGGCGCCTGTCAAGCTCAGTTTGCGAAATATCAATCAAATCAATTGTCATTACAACCACTATAAAGCTTATTTTTCGGCAGCCTTTCCGGCATGGGCGGTGTTCTGAGCGCTACATGAACCAACCGTGGAGTTGCGCGCCATATCGTATGGCATGTATCGAATCCAGCAATCATCTTCCCACGAAATTCAATCACATGCCGGCCTGCATTCAGTGATCATACGACTGAAAAACTGAAACCATATTGGCAACAGTCAGTCCGGTTGTCAAGCCATCTGCAGCTTGCCGTAAGTCCAGCAATTGAGGTGATGGGCTCGCAGAGCGCATAGATGTCTTACCGAGTTTTCAAGGGTGCCTGTTTCCTGGCTTCGACTGGCTGAACGCCATCAGCACGCAGTCGGTCAGCGGGAACAGGTCTCATCTGAGTGGCGGATCGGTAAGTCTGCTAGAATCCGACAGTAAGAGACCTGCACCCGTCGAATGAGAATCAACGCACCGATGTCGTCTCAGCACACAATTTCTCAAGATTCATCTGTTGTCGATTTCTCAGTCTTATGCAGTATCGCACTGTAAATTTCGTTATCCCCCACGATGCCACAAACCAACTGTTCTTCATTCAACAAAATGACGGGTAATTTGCTGAGATGTCGGATTTCAATGACATTCTTCAACGACGTATCAAGCGAGGCACAATGGATTTTCTCAGGTCTCACCGTTTGGCCGTATTCCCAGTGGATGATTTCTAGTGGGGTTGAATCGAACGATGCATGGATTGATCGGTCGGTTTTCGACTGCGAAAACTTCAACGGTTGTCCATTGACATGGTAAATCACATCGGTTGTTTTCGAATCTTCAACTGGCCGCATAATCGATTTTGCTCTCAGCACCCCAACAGGATTCATGTGGGCGACGAAATCAGCGACATATTGATCAATTGGATTCAGAACGATTTCTTCTGGCGATCCGAATTGCACGATCCTGCCACTTTCCATGATTGCTATACTGGAACCGAGCTTGATCGCTTCGTCTAGGTCGTGACTGACAAAAAGGACGGTTTTGTTCAATTTCGACTGCAGTTCAAGCAATTCATCCTGCATGCGCGAGCGAATCAATGGATCTAGGGCCGAGAAAGGTTCATCCATCAACAATATGTCAGCATCGGTCGCGAATGCGCGGGCCAGTCCAACCCGCTGCTGCATACCGCCAGACAGTTCATGAGCGTATTTGTCGCGCCAGTCGATTAGGCCCACCATCTCCAGTTTCTCGTTGATTATTGCGGTACGCTCGGATTTTGGAAGTCCTCTTATCTCGAGACCGAACGCGACATTTTCTGCCACCGTGCGCCAGGGCAGCAGTGCGAACTGCTGAAAAACCATCGAAACCCATCGCATTCTGATCTCGCGCAGTTCGTGGAGACCGATTTTGGCAACATCCTTACATTCGCCATTGCAGTGTAGCAAAACCTCACCATTGACGACTGAATTCAAACCATTGACGGCTCGCAGCAGAGTTGACTTGCCGGAACCGGAAAGTCCCATCAGCACACATATTTCGGCTTTGTTGACAATCAGCGATGCATTGTGTACACCGATGACTGTGTCTGTGGCGGCTAGAATTTCTTCCCGCGACGCACCTTGTGCGGCCATTGCGACCGCGTCATGCGGGCGATTGCCGAATGTGATATCAACATTGCGAAGTTCGATTTCTGGAATAGGCTGCGGGTTCACGATAATTGAATCGCTGGCTGCCATCTCAACTTTTATCGCGCTGCCGACAGACGCGATCAAGCAATATCGCGACAATCACAATGGCCAGACCGGCTTCAAATCCCTTGGCGATGTTCACCGTATTCAATGCTCGGAGTACGGGTATGCCTAAGCCGGGCGCACCGACCATGGAGGCGATGACGACCATTGACAGCGACAGCATGATGGATTGGGTAACGCCGGCCATGATGGTGGGCATGGCATGTGGCAGTTCAACTTTCCAGAGCAGCTGACGCTTTGTCGCCCCAAATGACTCCCCCGCCTCCAGCAGCATTTTCGGCACGCTGGTTACACCGAGGTAAGTGAGGCGAATGGGCGCGGGGATTGCAAAAATCACGGTAGAGATTAATCCGGGAACCAAACCGAGTCCAAACATGATCATCGTCGGTATCAGATAGACAAACGCCGGTACCGTCTGCATCAGGTCCAAGATCGGACGCAGTGCCGTATAAAGGCGGGCCCGATGCGCGGCCGCGATGCCAACGGGAATGCCAAGCACAATACAGGTGAAAGCTGAAGCCAGCATCAGGCCGAGCGTCTGCACGGTCTCCGTCCAGTAGCCAAGATTGATGACCAGCAGCAGTGAGCCAATGATCAGCAGTGACAGTTTCCAGGAACGGTGCAGGTACCAGCCAATCAGAACGAAAATCGCCAGCAGTACCAATGGCGGTACCCACAACATGATGTCGATCAGGCCACTGACCAGAAATTCGATACCGGCGGAAAATAAGTCAAACAGATAGATCAGGTTGTCCTGTAGAACATCGACAAACGATTTGATCCATCGGCCGAGCGGTATCTTGTTTTCAGTCAACCATTCCAATGTGAGGCGCCATTTGAAAAACTCAGTGCCACCCGAGAGTGGCACTGAGTTCAGGAAGAAATTACCAAATGAACTTCCGCATCGATTACATCAAATGCTTGGCAACTGCCTGTTCTCCACTGGCACCATCCATTGTGGATACGCCTTCAGTCCATTGGGCCGCCACGTCCGGATTCGCCTTGAGCCAAGCCAGTGCGGCGTCATTTGGTTCCTGTCCATCATTAAGAATCGCCCCCATGATCTCGTTTTCCATCGCCAGGGTGAATTTTAGATTCTGTAGGAACTTGCCCAAATTCGGGCAATCGGAACTGAATCCGGCGCGGGTGTTGGTATAAACGGTCGCTCCACCAAGATTGGGGCCGAAATAGTCATCGCCGCCAGTCAGATAAGTCAGCTCGAAATTGGCATTCATTGGATGCGGTTCCCACCCAAGGAATACGACTGGCTCGTCGCGCCGATTGGCGCGGTCTACCTGCGCCAGCATGCCCTGTTCACTGGATTCAACCACTTCAAAGCCGGCAAGGCCGAACGCATCGGAATCAATCATAGACTGAATCAGGCGATTACCGTCATTGCCTGGTTCAATGCCATAAATCTTGCCATCTACGGCGTCACGGATTTTCTGAATGTCAGCAAAATCAGCGACTCCCATATCGGCAGCAATCTTGTTCACCGCCAACGTGTATTTTGCACCGGTTAAATTTTCGGCCACGGTCTCGACCGTTCCCTTCTCCCGATATGGTGCAATATCCGCTTCCATCGTCGGCATCCAGTTGCCCAGAAAAACATCGATGTCGCCATTTTCCAGACTGACATAAGTTACGGGTACAGAAAGTACAGTGGCCGAAGGTTCGTAGCCGAGAGCCTCCAGAACGACTGATGCCGCGGCAGTCGTGGAGGTGATATCGGTCCAGCCAACGTCCGAAAATCTGACTTTTTTACAACTCGCCGGGTCTGTTGCCCAGGCGGTTGCAGACAGAATGAAAGACACACAAAATGCGATCGAAGCCAAATAAGTACGCTTCATAAATTTATCTCCTGATTAAAAGGTAGTGAGATTCCATGTAGTTGGCTGGAATTTTATCATAAACACAGCGTTATTGGATGATCGGGGTTTCGACGTATGCTTCCCATCAAATCCGACCGCAAGTTGAAAACAGGCTAATCCGGTACCGGTTCTCAATTTGAGCTCCATAAATGGAGCGGCTGGGCAAATTACGAACTCGAACGCTTCCGGAAATCAAGAATCAATGATGTCGCAACTCATAATCAGCTTGACCTTGCCAATAACCTTAAAACTCCCGGAAGAAGCATGCGACAAGTGGACTTTACCGCTAGGTGTCAGTAAGAACTTCGCATTGTATCAATCGGCTGGCACACGCTGGGAAATCATATAATAAATCCTAATTACCGTTTATATTAAGCCTAACTTTAGCAGTCTGTCGGGCATGGGTGGCGTTCTGAGTGCCACATAAGCCAAGCGTGGAATCAGATCGGGCAGTTGGAACCGGCGGTTGAACCGGTACTCGAACGCCGCCAGATACCGGTGCGCGTATTTGCCGCTGACCGAGTGATGGGTGCTGCGGATGGCCGACTTGACGTTGCCGAGCATGGTGTTCACCCAGTGAAACTCAGGCTTCTGGACACTGGCTTTGCCACCGCCAGTGACCACCACCTGATGATCGAAACCAGCCTCGCTCAGGGCGTTGAAACAGGGCAGTCCGTCGGAACAGACCCAGGTGCCGTCCGCCAGATGCCGCCTCGCCCAGGCGGCGACCTCCGAGCTCCTGAAACCTTTGATCACGCTCAACTTCATGCGGAGCGGATGCCCCTGGTCGTTGGTCTGCACGGCCGCCAGGAACGGCGTCTTGGCGGCCGCCCCGCGGCCGCGTTTGCCACCGCTTCGCTCACCACCGAGATAGGCATCGTCGATCTGCACCAGACCCTCCAGCTGATGTTTGTCATCGCGTTCCATCATCACCTGCATCAGTTTGTGCTTGATCCGCCAGGCCGCATCGTAGGAAATGCCCAGCTCGCGGTGCAGCTGCATCGCCGAGACGCCCTTTTTGCTCTGCGTCAGCAGGTAGATGGCCAGAAACCACACCGTCAGCGGCAGTTTGGTGGAACTGAAGATGGTGCCCGCCGTCACCGAGGTCTGGCGGTGGCACCGATAGCACTGCTGCAGCCGGCGGGTGGTCAGCAGACAGGCCCGGTCGTGGCCACAGTGCGGACAGACAAAGCCCTTCGACCATCGCCACTCGAACAGCGCCTGAAAGCACTGTTCTTCGGTGCCGTAGGCTTTTAGAAAATCGGTCAGACTGATGCCTTTCTGAAACTGTATTGCGTTGCGAGCCATTTAATATCTCCCCATTATCAGTAAATTATGATATTATTAGTATATCACAAGTGCCGCTTATTATTCACGGTAATTAGGTAATAAATAGAACTGAAACAGCAATTGGACCGTCAGACAATGGGTTGCGCCAATGGATCGAGTACGATAATCGGTTGTTTTCATCGGAGTTTTGTGGTATTCAGTCGCTCCAATTTGTCTAGATTCTTCAGAGAGGGCGAAGCACCAATTTCGTGAACAGTAAACATCGAATTAAGTAGATTGCTGGGTTATCAGGGTTGCAGCCACTTCATATCCGTCACCTCCTCGTAATCCTACCACCATTCGAACAGTCTAATGTATGCGATCGTGCTTTGGCCCAGACCTTAAGGAACTCTACGGCAAAATGTGGTGAAAATTGGTGATTGATCGTCCTATGTTAACATCCGTACAGGTATATGACTTTTTTGCTGGTTGTGGTGGCGCCAGCTGTGGTTTTCGAGCAGCCGGGATGGATATTGTATTCGCGCTGGATCAAGACAAAGATGCCAGGGAGAGCTTCAGAGCGAATTTTCCCGATGCCCACTTTGAATTAACCGATATTCGAGAAGTCAGTACGGAGGCCGTCCGATCCCGGATAGACTCGCAGCGATCAGACCCGGTATTGTTTTGTGGGTGTGCGCCATGTCAGCCATTCACCAGGCACAACACCATTCGGCCGAAATTGGATCAAGATGATCGCGTCTCGTTGCTTTCCCATTTCACACACCTGATCGAAGAGCATCGGCCGGATGTCATATTTTTAGAGAATGTACCGGGTTTACAGGAATTGGATGCGAAAAGTGAGCCTTTTGGCAGGTTTCTGCGGCGATTGAATAAGGCCGATTATGAACTAGATTACCGGGCTATCCCACTCAAGAGGTATGGGATACCGCAAAGTCGACGGCGGCTCGTTTTAGTCGGGAGCATTCATGGCAAAATAAAGTTGCCGGCCTACACTCATGGGCCGGGAGCGCCTGACGAACGATACGCTACGGTTCGTGACTGGATTGCTCACCTTCCACCAATTGAAGCAGGGGAAGAGCACAAAGATGTACCCAATCACAGGGCGGCAAATCTATCGCCGCGCAATCTGAAGCGTATTAAAGCGACCACGGAAGGCGGTGGCAACCGGAACTGGCCGAAATCTCTCTTGCTTGCTTGCCACAAGGGATTGTCGGGCTACAGTGATGTCTACGGTCGGATGGCGTGGGATGCGACAGCATCGGGACTTACCACACGCTGTACAAGTTACTCGAATGGACGCTTCGGGCACCCGGAACAGAACAGAGCCATTAGCATACGAGAAGCGGCCTGCCTGCAGACCTTTCCTGAAGACTTCATATTCAAGGGAAGCATGGTGTCCATGTCGAGGCAGATTGGAAACGCCGTTCCGGTCCGATTGGCGGAACTCGTCGGCCATCAGATCATCAATCATCTGAAGTCTGTGGAAACACTGCACTGATGGTTACGTTCCGATACACCCTTACCTGTTCAGCTCTTATCCGTGTGCTCTTGCGAACCAGGCCGCAGCCTTTTCCGAGATTTCCCTATCCTCCTCCAACTGCCGAACCTGCGCAGCCGATTCCGCATCCGTGTCCGCTCCTTCCTGCAGAATCGTCCGCTTCCACTGATAGAGCGTCTTCAGCCTGGACACATACTCTCGGGCCAAATGCAACGGCGGCACCCCTGTCGCATCTTCTCACAAGGCATTTGTTTGAACTCTTCCGAATATCGTTTCTTTAATATCTGATGTTACCTCCGTTGTTTTAACAATATCTATAATATTGAATCTCGAAAAGCGACACCAGAAAATCGCAATCTATTGATGTCAAAGGTCAAGCACAAACTTGGCTTTTGAGAACTGGCGTAAGAATTCTGAGCAGTCTGTTTGTATAAGTCGCCTTCTCAATGACAACAGTCCTGGAATAGTCTGGAAAATGAGTCAACAAAGCAGAGACAATTCTCTTGAACTCGAAGTGGAGAATTTCGGGCCGATTGTGCAAGCAAAAATTGATCTGCGTCCATTGACGGTTTTTGTGGGTCCGAGCAACACGGGAAAATCTTATCTAGCAATCCTGGTCTACGCGTTGCATCGTTTTTTCAGTGGATATTCATTCCCCGAATTAGAGCGTTTTCCTAGAGCATTCCATCGTATGAGACAGCTAGGTGACCACGACCTTTCCGATGAGAAGTACAACGCACTATCGGATTGGATGAAAACTCTGATTGGCAATCCAGAATCGGTGGATCAAGATAGTATTATCCTGCCACCATTAGTCGCGGACGCACTTTGCTCTGAATTCAATGCACTGACAGACGCGCTATCTAGTGAAATCATTCGATGCTTTGGTATCGGTGAGGTCCCGGCACTGACCCGCAGAAGCCAAGCGAAGCAAGCACGCGTTGTCATCCGGCGGCACATCGGCAATCAGTCGAATCCTGTAGAACACGAGGTTTCATTGTCTCAGAATTCTGAGTTCAGGGTCGAGGTGCCTACAGAAATTCCGTTACCAATCGAGCCTGGGGGGAGTATTAGCTATCAACTTAAAGCAGCTGGCTACCAATATCTGGGTTTAAGAGAAATCGATAGTCGCGATCGTAAGCTGATGGCTCGGGAAATTCTATTAATGCTCGGTGATTTGGTTCTACCATCGTTGATTACTCCGCTGCACTTGCCGGCATATTACTTGCCCGCTGATCGAACAGGTGTCATGCATGCGCACAGCGTTATGGTCAGTAACTTGATTGCAAACACGCCTTTTGCAGGCCTTCGCCAACACACCCGTACACCGATGCTTACTGGAGTACTGGCAGATTTTCTTGAACAACTGATTGAAATCGCCCAACTTTACAAACGCAAAAAAGGGGAGAAATGGGATCTTGATACGAATATTGAGAACACTATATTGGGTGGATCAGTACGCATCAACCAATCCCCTCCAATCAATTATCCGCAGTTTGCCTACCGTCCGTCTGGTTGGAAAAGTGATCTTGCACTGGCGAACGCATCGTCAATGGTTTCGGAGCTAGCGCCCGTGGTCTTGTATCTGCGTCATTTGATCAAACCCGGTAATGTTCTTATCGTGGAAGAGCCGGAATCGCACCTTCACCCGGCCATGCAGGTTGAGTTCACCCGGCAACTTGCTTTACTTGTCAAGGCAGGTGTTCGTGTGATCGTTACAACGCATAGTGAATGGTTGCTGGAAGAGCTGGCCAATATAGTGCGGAGGTCGCAAATTTCCAAAGTAGAACACAATGGTGACGAGTCTAACGGAGTTGCCCTGAGTCCCGAAGAAGTGGGTGCATGGCTGTTCAAACTGAAGAAGAAACCTAGAGGTTCAATCGTTGAGGAAAGTCAGCTTGACGGCGGTCTGTATGCAACTGGATTTGATGGAGTTGCAAGAGAACTCCACAACGAGTGGGCAGATGTCTCCAGTCGTATCGAGACGGACTAGTGACGGTGCTAATAAAGCATATCCGTAGCAAGCTCAATGCATGCTGTCTTGTAAAAAAAATGAGCAGGAGTGGATGTAGGATCATAATGACCGGCTCACCCTCACCTCACCTGATCATTGATTTCGACAAAATGGGATTACAGTTGCCGCAAGACGCGTCTCGTTGCGACTATCTCTTCGTTGCCGAAGGTGAAGATTCACGCTATTGGGTCATCGTGCTTGAATTGAAAAAGGGACGACTGCACGCAGGACGGGTCGTCAAGCAGCTGCGGGCGGGTGCAGATTTTGCAAAAAAACTCATTCCCAAAGACCAGACGCTCAGGTTCCGGGCCATAGCTGCTGTCGGTAAGGTATCCAAGTATGAGCGTTTGGCGTTAAAAAAAATAAACAATTCGAAAACGATTAAGCTTCATGGACAGATGGTTTATGTTGAATTGATGCCATGCGGGTCGCCACTGATTGACGCACTGCATCCATGAGCGTACACATAAACACTTTAAAATTTATACTGTCTCGCTGAACTCGACGAAGCTTCGGTTAATAGGATACCATCCGTTTAAGCAGTTATGCGATCTCTTTCCAACACTTTGTATTTGTAAAAGCCTGATTTTCAAACCAAATTATTTTTTGATTAGAACTAAAAATAGGCAGATTCGTGGACGGGAACCAGAAACGTCAGCAGGTGTTCCGGTATCGGCGGCGCTTGCGGTGTCACATAAGCCGGTCAAGTGATATGTCCGTTAAGCCGAGATCACCGAATGAACCGATCTTCATTCTCCGTCAGGTATCGTTGCACATATTGGGGCCTTATGACCGCTACCGCGCATTGTGTGATTGTGCAACCAATTCTGGAGTGGTTTCACAGCAAAATTTGGAGCGTCTGCAGTCGGCATGAACATGAACAGGCATCATTTCCGCTGACCTGATTACTTTGAGTCGTATGCCTTAAGTCTGAATTAAACTAAAGCGGCGTAAGTCAAAAAACAAATTGCCTCACATTCCTTGGACCATGAATAATAATTTGATGCCATGACTGATTTCATCGGTTTACCTGTATTTGTTGGTTTTTTCACCGTTTCATTGGTGCTCGGCTTCGTCATCAGTCGAACTAATTTCTGCACCATGGGCGGCGTGTCTGACTGGATCAATCTGAATGACTTTGGCCGTCTGGGAGCCTGGTTTCTCGCGATGGCCGTCGCGGCGGTGGTCATTGTACTGCTGGAACTAGTGTCGTGGATTGACATTACGCAACAGCGTCCACCTTATCGCTCGGCTACCTTTGCTTGGCTTCGCTATCTGCTCGGTGGGGCGATGTTTGGAGTTGGTATGACCTTGGCGGGTGGCTGTGTAAGCCGCAATCTGGTGCGATTTGGCGGTGGTAACCTCAAAAGTCTGGTGGTACTAGGGATCGTTGCCTATTTTGCTTATCTAATGACCAAAACCCGATTTTTTGAAGTGGTGTTCTACAACTGGGTGCACCCCCCGTCCATCGAATTGGGTACTCTTGGATTGGTGTCTCAGGATTTCGGTTCGATCATTCATCACATTGTTCCTTTTGCAAGCCCAGGTGTCATTCGGTTGATGCTGATCATCCTGGCGGTTTTCCTAGTTTGGTATTTCATTCGTCGCACTCGCGGATTTCGCGGCAATGGGCTCAACATATTCGCTGGCGTTGTGATCGGGCTAGCTGTGGCTGCGGGCTGGTACTTCACCGCAGGTCCAGCTGGCATGGCATGGGTGGAAGCCGCCGAGTGGGTAGATAATCCACCGGTTGGCGTTGGCGCCCAATCCTTTACGTTCGTCAATCCATTGGGTGAATACATCAGTCTGTTTCTGGAACTCGAAAATGCCGTCGCACTGATTACGGTCGGGATGCTTGCGGCCTTGGGACTCGTCGTCGGTTCGCTGATCGATGCACTGGTCCGTCAGCAGTTCAAATTCACCTGGTTTGCGTCCATGGAAGATTTTTTCTCCAACGCGATCGGCGGTGTGTTAATGGGTGTTGGTGGAGTTTTGGCGCTGGGTTGTACAATTGGACAGGGGGTTACGGGTGTGGCTTCATTGGCTGCTGGATCGGTGATGGCCGTCGCTGCCATCATTCTGTCAAGTGCCGTAACGCTGAAAACTCAGTACTATAAACTGCTCTATGAAGAGGCCAGCATCATCGATGCGCTTTTGAGCGGTATGGTTGATTTGAAAATGCTTCCAAAATCGATGCGCAGGCTGGAAGCTCTTTAGCAGAATCTTAAGGGAGAATAGAGATGCCTGATCGTCGTTCTTGGTTGCCTTCAGATCGATTTTACGATGGTGACTCCTATATTTGGGTCAGACCGGAATCTGAATCCGGTGAGCTGCAGGTTGGAGTGGGTTTGCCCGCGATTGAATCGCTGGGAGAACTGGCTTATCTGACTTTGGCAGACATTGGAACCACTGTGCGTCGCGGGCAGTCCATTGGCTCGATGGAGGCGGCAAAAATGACCGGGGACATCGTAAGCCCCATAAGCGGTACGATTGTGGACCGAAATGAATCAGTACTGGACAATCCGCGAATGGTGAGTACCGATCCATATGGAGCGGGCTGGTTACTGACCATCGTACCAGAGTTTTGGAAATCTGAAAGCACAGTTCTGCTTGATTCGGACCGCCTGTTTGAACTGTTGCCGGAAGATCTGCGCGGTCAGGAAAAAAATTCCTGAGCGGTATTTGTGAGCTGGCGATTGCTGACGGACCGTGAGGTTTCTCACCAGCGCGGATTGGCATTGGACGATGCGCTCACTCGATCGGCCTCCGACAGAAGCGCGCCCACGCTGAGACTCTATACCTATTCTTCCTGTGTTCTGGTTGGCCGGTTTCAGCGTGTCGCGAATGAGGTCAATCTTGAGAACTGCAGAATTTTGGGGATCCCCATCAACCGCCGGCCAAGCGGCGGCGGTGCCATCATCATGAGTCCAGATCAGCTGGGCATCGCGTTGGTCATTCCAACCCCCGCCCGCGGCTTTTCCCGGCGCTCTTCGTACCTGATGCAGCAATGTGCCAGCGGCTTGATCAATGCTCTTCGAAAGCTGGGAATTCCCGCGGCCTTCGAGGGTAAAAACGACCTTGTAACCCGAAGTAGAAAAATCGCCGGATTGGGTCTTTACCAGCCCAATGCGAGCGCTAGGCTTTTTCATGCTTCATTGTTATTGGATCTCGATATTGCTCACATGTTGAAACTGCTGCGAACACCGTTTGAATCGTTCAATTTCGACGCTGAGAAGTCCGTTGCCGAACGAATTACGACCATTCGCTCTGAATTGAATCACGCCTACTCAATGGCAGAATTGGCTGACACGGTGAAGCTGGGATATGAAGATGAATTCGGTATTGAACTCATGCCAGATCAGATTGCACCCAGCGAAAAAGCCCTTTCTGAAGAATTGGCTGCCAAACAGTATTCGAATGAAGAGTGGATATTTCAAAGCAGTGCGCCCGCCCGTGATCGCGTCGGCCACCATACACTCAGAACCGATGCGGGTCTCCTCAGCGTTAAGGTGATAGTCGTCGGTAAGACGGTCAAGTCGGTTTATATCGGTGGTGACTTCGTCGTCTCCGAGAAGGCGGTTCATGATCTCGAGAGCAGTCTCCGATGGCATCTGCGTGACCCGGTTGCATTGCGTGAAACCATAGACCAATCCGTCAACCGGAACGCAGTGTATTGGGATCGCATATCATCCGATCTGATTGCGACCGCCATACTGAAAGCGCTTGATCAGACCGGCAACCCGGTGAATGAATGGAGCGCAGGAGCTTGTTTTGCGCGCCAGCGGCTTGAGATTCCTTGAGTCCGTATGAGCACTGCCAATATATTGGTAGGGTGTCATGTGGAGCAGTGTTTTGGTCGTCGGGTGATCAGTTCAACGAATGCGGTCTGACCAATTGCGGTCAACAACAGACTGATCCGAGAATTCGAACAAGTAGGCTAGACGAACCGCGTTTCTTCATCACTTCGGAGCAATCGCCGAAATTTCATTCAGTGCTTTTGTCGTGAATTTTGTTTCGTCACAGGTACGAAAAAAACGAATTGTCTTTCATCAGTGCAGCTTCGCCGTTCGTATAATGCGACTGGTGGTAGACTGGCACTGAGTTGGTTTCAGCTTGTGCAGACGTTCTGATTGTATACTGCCCCGTTAAGGATAATTCAGTACGGATACAGGGGTTTGAAATGATATCAATGAATATCAAGTGGGTATCTGCAGTTGATCAATCGGCGGCGAACATGATGGAGAATATGGAAACCACTGATGGTCATCAAAGGATAGCCCCTGGAACTCGAATGTATCAGAGGGTGATTGATCAGGTGGGTAAGCAAGTCTGCATCGCGCGATTTTACTTGAGCGTTAAGCGGTGAAATTGAAACACCTTGGTCATCGGCAATTCTGCGACCGGATCCATATTCATATGGATGGTGGTGCCATTCGCGTCACAACCGCCGAACATGAGTTTCAATAGAAAAATTTGCAATCACAGAAATTACAACTGTCTGGGACATTGAGGATGAAGTCACTGTGCAAGCCGGAAAATCGAACCGTGATGCGTCGGATTCTTGCAGTCTATTGTGATTCTAAGGAATAGTTTCAGAAGGATTGCAGTGATGACTGAACATGCCACCCAATCAGCCTGTGAAATGCATCAGCTGGCGCCGCACAAAGCTGTTGCCGACAATCGAATCGTATTTCACGCCCCTGGTCTGCAGCGCTATCGTACCTCAGAATACGAACAGCACGATCAAAGACAGTTTGCCGCGATTAGCGTGACCGGCGAAGCCTGCTCGCTGAACTGTGAACACTGTAAGACAAGCGTTTTACGGGGGATGCATGATCTGAAGCAAGGACATGAGTCACTCTACGATCTTTGTTCAAGGCTGCATGATCAGGGGACTCGAGGCGTTTTGATTTCAGGTGGCAGTGACCGGCAGGGCAGAGTCCCACTTCGCAGGCACATTCCCGATCTGATCAAAGTTCGTCGAGATCTTGGAATGGTGATTCGAGTACACCCCGGATTGCCAGACGAAGAAACCTGCCGCGGATTGGCGGATGTGGGAATTGACGGCGCCATGGTTGACATTATCGGAGACAATCGGACGATTCAGGAAGTCTATCACCTGAAAACCGACGTCAGCGAATACGAGGCGGTGCTGGAAAGACTTGAACGTAACGGGGTCCCCTGTGTACCGCATATCATTTTGGGTCTATACTATGGTGACATGCGAGGTGAGCGCGACGCACTCGCCATGATCAGTCGCCACCAGCTGAAACTCCTGGTTCTGGTGATCCTGATGCCACTTTCCGCCACGCCGATGGCGGCGGTCGTTCCGCCGTCGACCGCAGTTGTCTCAGAATTTTTCGAACACGCCCGCAACACATTGCCGAATGAGAAAATCATGCTGGGCTGTGCGCGGCCAATGGGTCCTTATAAGGCGAGAATCGATCGGGCTGCCATTGATGCTGGATTAAATGGTATCGCGTATCCGGCAGATGGCATCGTTGAATATGCAAGACGCAGAGGGCTCCGACCCGAGTTCATCAACGCCTGCTGCGGCGTCAGTTGGTAAATCCAATCAACCAATCGTTAGGACGAAAAGATGGCAACAACCGGCATTCCGACCAGACTGCAGGAACAGCGTTATCAGATCAGCCCGGACTATGTCCGCATCAGTATTGCTGCGGCCATCGAACTGGGTCTGGCACCGGGCCGCATCAACGGCTGCAGCTGCAACTGCATCAATCTGCTACAGAACTATCCGCAAGGATGCGCCGCCAACTGTTCGTATTGTGGATTGGCCCGAGAACGTCCGGGTCTGGCGGAAGACAACAGTTTCATTCGAGTCGACTGGCCGCTTTACTCAACGGATCTGGTTGCCGAGAAAATTGCCGAGAGAGAGGCGGTCTCATCAGTCGGCCGAGTCTGTATCGCTCAGGTTCAGGATCATCGGGCGACCCGCGATTTGATTGATATGGCGGACCGGGTTCATCGCGCGGCTGCTGAGGTGCCAATCTCCGCCCTGGTTACTGCGACATTGCTGAATGAGGATGCTCTCTATGAAATCAGACGGGCCGGCGTAGACATTATCGGCGTGGGCCTGGATGCCGTCTCTGAAGATGTCTTCCTGCGGACCCGCGGCAAGCTGGCGAAAGGCCCGCATCGTTGGGACCAGCACTGGGAAATCATTCGCACCGCACGCCGCATCTATGGACCGATGAAGGTCAACTGCCACCTGATTGTCGGGCTTGGTGAGACGGACAGAGAGATGTTTGACATGATTTTCCAACTGCAGTCGGAACAGATCGCCGGTTACCTGTTTTCGTTCAATCCAGAACCTGGTACCGAGATGCAGCATGTGCCGCGTGCTCCACTGCGACGCTGGCGGCGTATTCAGTATGTCAAATACCTGATTGAAAATCATGATCTGTCTCCAGACGCCCTCGAGTTCAATGAGGCGGGTGAACTGATCGGCCTGACGCCTCCGATGGCGGCGGCGAAACTTGCGTTTGACAGTGGTCTGGCGTTTATGACCAACGGATGTCCAGACCGCCAGGGCGCGATGGCCTGCAATCGGCCCTATGGATCTTACCGACCGGGTGAGGCATACCGGGACTATCCATTTCTGCCGGATGATCGGGAGCGGGAAATCATTGCCGAGCAGATGAAGCTCTCCGAGGTGTGGGAATCGGCAGACCGCGTACGGTCGGAGACCTGACTGTCGCAAATCAGTCTGATAGTCTGATTGAATCCAATGGGTGAACCTAGATGGCGACGTTGGTTTGGTTAAAAATATATTGTTTACGGCATACGGTTTGTGCTAATATGAATGATGACGCACCCATCGAGAGATCGCTGTGTGTACTCATCTAAAACTTAATTCATGTGATTTGTTTGGCTATTGGAGGATTTTTGGACAATGACAATGAAAAAATCAAGACGGAACTTTCTGCAGACGACAGGAGCATTTGCAGCGGCTTATGCAATGGGAAGTTTTCCAGGCCTCACCCATGCGGCCCGGGAAAATGAACTCAACATCTATTGCTGGGAAGGATACAACTCGGATGATGTATTGGATCCGTTTCGGAAAGAGTTCAGCGCTACGGTCCGTGCGGAGGGATTGACCTCAGATCCGGACGCGGTCAACAAACTCAGGGCCGGAGAAACCAAAATCTGGGATCTGATCAACGTCAACAACCCCTGGGCGCGTGAGATGATGTGGCCGGAGGGTTTGATTCTTGACTTGCCTCGAGATCGTTTTGAGCCATTTTTCGCCAAGATGATGCCAGCGTTTCACCCGCCCTATCCTTGGGCGATGGACAAGACGGGAGAGCATCTTCTCGGCGTGACACAGCGGTTCGGTCCCTTTAATTTTGTGGTCAATACCGACAAGATTTCCCGGTCGATGGCGGAAGATCAGGGCTTCAAGCTGTTTTTGGATCCAGCCATGAAAGATCGTTACGGCGTTCTTACCTATGACAACTGGAACATTTACCACATGTGCGTTGCCGCCGATGTTCACCCCTTCAAGGCCCACACCGCTGATGAGATTGCCGCCTTCAGCGAAGTCGCGCGTCAGGTTTTCAACGGTGCAAAGATTTTGACGGATGATCTGGTAGCCATGAATTTGGCGCTGATCAATGGTGAAATCGATGCTTACTTCACGGGTGGCACCTATACCGCATCTCCGGCCCGATATGATGGTTATGGCAATGTGCGCGGAATTACTCCAAATTCCGGTCCGATGGATGGAAAGGGTGGCATTGTTTGGATCGAGTTGACTTCCGTTGTCAACAATCCACAGGTGTCGCCACTGGCAGAAGAGTTTCTGGCCTATATCCAGCGCCCTGATATCAGTAAGAAAGTCGCCTTCGCGGAAGGCACTTATAACCCGGTAACCCAGATGGGATCTGCTGATGTGCTCAGTGCATTTGACTCGGATGAGTTGGACGCCATTCAATGGGATTCGCTGGAAGAAGAAATGGCCCGCTCGGAAGACTACAACATCAATCCCGATTACGCAGAGATGTACGAGCATTACTCTGCAGCAAAGCGAGAGCGGGAAAGTTAGTCTAGTCTAGACTGGTTTGGCATTTCAGTGATGGGAACTTCATATGGAGCCCATGGTAAATGAATGACGGACGGTCGGGATTTCTTGAGCTAAGAGGCGTAACAAAGCAATTCGGTGAATTCACAGCGCTGGCTGAGGTAAACCTCAGCATAGCTGAAGGCGAGTTTTTTACGCTGGTTGGCCCGTCCGGCAGTGGAAAAACCACTCTGATTCGCATACTGGTGGGGATGGACAGCCCCACCAGTGGCGAAATCGCTTTGAAAGGGGATGTCATCAATGATGTTCCAGCCAATCGACGTCCGACCTGCATGGTGTTCCAGAACCTTGCTCTGTTTCCCCATAAGACTGTGGGGCAGAATGTCGAATTCGCCATGAAGATTGCTGGGAAAGAACCGGCGGTCCGGCGCCGGCGGGCGCTGGAACTGTTGGAACTGCTGCGTCTGCCTGGCGAATTTTACGACAAGCGGATCAACCAGTGTTCGGGCGGTGAGCGTCAGCGCATCGCACTGGCGCGCGCATTGGCATTTGATCCGGAGATTCTGTTCTTTGATGAGCCGCTGTCGGCACTTGATTTTCGGCTTCGCAAGACGCTTGAGAAAGAACTCAAGGACATACATCGGGAGACCGGTAAAACTTTCGTTTACATTACCCACTCGCTGGAAGAGGCGATGGTGATGAGTGATCGGATCGGAATATTGAATCACGGTCATTTGATTCAGATTGGCAGTCCAGATGACATCTACAACCGTCCGCAGAACAAGTTTGTCGCACAGTTTATGGGCGAGGTCAACACGCTGGCCGTTGTAAAAGCGACAGGCAATCAAGTCAAAGAACGAAGCTCTGGAAGTCTGTATGAGGTAGCCGGGAATGCGCCGGCAATTGAGTCCGGTTTTTTGATCATTCGGCCGGAAGTTATGAAGATTGGCGGTGTGGCAGAGTCGCTGCCCAACCAGATTCGGGGCGTGCTGTTCAATGACTATGCCCTGGGTTCAAGGATCCAGTATCAGGTGCGAAGTGCTGATGGCGAAAATCAATGGCTGGTCGAGCGGCTGCAGGATGAGCCGTACGCCGGTCAGGCTGGAGAATCGGTAACCATTGGCTGGCGGGCGGAGGATTCGATTCTGGTTGCATCCTGACGTGTTGCGAACCAGATGGCGCGTCATATCACACTACAGCAATGAAATCATTCTCTGAATGGGTTCGTCAGCCTGGATTGCTGAATGCGATTCCGGTCGGCTTGTTTCTGCTCGTTGGCTTTGCAGGGCCTCTGGTACTGGTTCTGCTGTACAGTTTCATGCCGCCGAAAACGTTCACGCTTGGCCAGATGCCGACGCTCGAGAACTACGTCTCGGTGGTTACGCAGAGTTATTACATTTCGTTTGGCTGGTCGCTGACACTCGCTGTTACCACGGTATTTCTGCTGCTGATCATCGCTTACCCGATCGCGTATGGGATGGCAAAACTGTTCGGTCGATGGGCGACGCTGGTTACCATTCTGGTGGCGCTGCCTCTGCTCATATCCGAGAATATCCGATTGTTCGGATGGGTCCTGCTGCTACTCAAGAATGGCGTGATCGACGGGTCACTGCAGTACCTGTTCGGTATTTCGGTCTCAGGTCTGCTGTATACGATACCAGCTGTGGTACTTGGCCTGGTCTACGTTTACCTGCCGTTCATGCTGTTTCCACTGGTGATCGGAATGTCGATGGTTCCCGATTCTCTCAAAGAAGCCGCCTCGGACCTCGGTGCATCAAGACTGCAGATTTTTCGGGAGATCGAACTGCCACTGTCAATGCCAGGCATACTCATTGGCAGTCTGCTGGTCTTCATTCTGGCGCTGGGATCGCTGGCCGAATCAAAGATTCTGGGTGGCCAGGTGATCGTCATGATTGCCGATGACATTGAATCCGCTTTCACTTTCGCACAGAATTGGCCAAAGGGTTCCGTTCTGTCCGTGTTGCTGATCACACTTTCACTGTTAATCATTTTCTTTCTGTTTCGGAAGATCGATCTTGATCGCCTGGTTGGTCGGCGTTAAATCATGAAGTCGCCGCGACCGCGCCGAATCATCCACACATTGATCATCGTCTGGACGGGCGCAGTCCTGCTATTTCTTTATATGCCGATGATGGCAGTGGTTCTGGCCTCGTTCACCAGGCAGCGGTATTTTCGTTTTCCGGTGAAGGCCTGGGACACCCGGTGGTATGAAAAAGCATTTGAGTCGTTATCGGTGCGAGATTTATTCTGGACCTCATTCAGTGTCGCACTGCTGGTTACCGTTCTGTCCGTGGTATTGGCTTTTTTCGGTGCGCTCGCTTTCGCGCGCTATGACTGGAAAGGGCGAAAACTGTATCAGAGAATCATTCTGCTGCCAATTTTCTTTCCCCAGGCAGTATTGGGATTGGCGCTGCTGTTGTGGTTTTCGTCTCTCGGCATCACCACAAGCTGGCAGACTGCGGTATTTGCGCACATGATCTGGATCTTGCCAATTGTGACTTTGATCATGTCCATCCAGGTTTACAGTTTTGATCCCGTTTGGGAAGAGGCGGCTTATGATTTAGGGGCTTCTCGATTGCAGGTGTTGAGAGAAATTACGTTACCGATACTGTCGCCAGGCATCATCTCCGGTGCGGTATTCGCATTCCTGCTGTCTTGGGGCAATTTTCCGCTTTCGCTCTTTACGACGGGCGCCGATCAGACGATCCCCGAGTGGCTGTATGCGAAGATGGTTTCGGGTTACACGCCAATGGTACCCACGCTGGGATCTTTAACAATGGGTGGCGCAGCGGGGTTTGTTCTAATCGCCTTTTTTGTTGTCCTGATTGTCAGACGAGTGAAAGGTGGTTACTCCGATTCGTAATCAGTCTTTCAATGAGTCTGGCGTTTGGTGCCGATCTGGACCAAGCGCTTGGCGCTGAGCGCCAGTCGCGGCGCTTCGGTGGTGATGCGGTTCGCGTGCGGATTCGGTAAGGACCTAGTGCCGCAGATGGTGCGGGGGATTGAGCAATGTGGAGTGGGTGGTACACCCCGTCCCCGTTTTCCTATGTTTTTTCGGTCTGTGAAGCCATCTTGCCGCCGCGAAATTCGCGTGGTGAGAACCCGGTCCAGCGGCGAAATGCGCGGCTGAACGCGCTGAGTTCGGAGTATCCGAGCAGGTAAGCGATTTCAGACAGCGACAGATTGCGCTGTCTGAAATACATTTCAGCCAGACTTCGGCGCACCTCCTCGACCAGATCGGTATAAGACAGACCTTCCCAGGCGAGACTGCGCTGTATGACGCTAGTGCTCATGTACAGACTTTCGGCAATGGAGTCCAGGGAGGGGTAACCCTCGGAAAGTTTAATTCGGATCAGATTCCTGATTCTGTCGGTCAGATTCTGATTGACGGGTGTACTGGTGTGCAAAGATTCGAGACAGGCTCTGGTGACAGCCATCAGTTTCAGGTCGGCCTTTGGCATTGGTGTGGCCAGGATTGCCGGATCAAATAGAATGGCATTGAACCGTTGACTGAAAAACACCGGCGCATTGAACGCATTTTCATGTTCCATGCTGTTTTCCGGTTTCGGGTGTTCAAAATACACTTCTTGCGGGTGCCAGTTCTTTCCCATACATTCGCGCAGCAGGTTGAAAAACATTCCCAGGGACAGTTCTGCATCCTGTCGGCGCTGAACGATGTTCGGATCGCGGATCTGATATTCCAGCTGACAGAAGCGTGCATTTGCCACGCTGAGCCGCAGCATCGAGCATTGCTGATGATATCGGAAAAGGTCAATCAGATTGTCCAGCGCATTACCTAGAGTCGGAGAAGAGATCGCCGAATATCCCCATAATCCCAGATCGTCGGGTTGGAACTGATTGCCAAACCACAGTCCGAAGTTATCGTTCCGAGTATTTTTGGAGGCCGATTCGAAAAGGCCACAGAACGATCGCAGGCACATGCCAACAGTCGGATTACCAATACAGTTCGGGTCTACGCCAGCCTCGCCAAACACCCGATCGACATCTCCGCCGTGGCTGTTGATGAATCGATCCACGCCAGTTGCGGCCGGTGCCAATACATGCGGCACCGGCTCCTGAGCCGATTCATCTACGGGTGATGAACTGAAACGATGCAGTTCTGAGTCGAAAGTAAAGCTCACTTCTGTCTGCTTCTCTTTCCGGCCGTCATCGCAGGCATCTTAAACATCGCGCGACTGTGAATAGAAATTCAAGTGTAGATATCGATTGACACTCTTATTCAAAGCGTCAGCATATCGTCCTTATTGTGTTCAACATTACCTTATCAAACCTTTGAGTCAGTCGCGATTGAGTGCTGGTCTGTTGAATGAAGCATGAGCATCGGCTCAGCCAGCTCTCATACCACCAACTCGCGTGAGGATGAAAATCACCAGTGCCGCAACCACGATCGAGGGCCCCGAAGGCGTATTGAACGAAGCCGAGGCGAACAGCCCACCCATCACTGCTAGAATACCCATTATCGCTGCGCCCAGTGCCATATTCTCGGGGCTTGATGCGAAACGTCGAACGGTTGCGGCGGGAATGATCAGTAGCGCGACGATCAGCAGTACTCCCACTATCTTGATTGAAGCGGCGATCACCGCGGCCAGCAGAACGCCGAAAATAAGGTGCGCACGCGCCGGCCGCAGCCCAGATACAGCGGCAAGATCGGCGTTGACGGTGGTCACCAGAAGGGGTCGCCAGATCCAGTACAGAACGGTCAGACCGGCCGCGCCGCCGACCCACACGGAAAGGAGATCAAGGCGCGAAACGGTCAGAATGTCCCCGAACAGCAGCGAATGTAGGCTTAATCGCATATCTGGAAAAAACGACAGTAGAACAATGCCGAGCGCGAGCCCACCATGCGAGAACAGCCCAAGCAGGGTGTCGGTCGGCAAGGAATCGCGTCGTTCGAGGCAATACAGTGCCAGTACAACCATCAAAGCGATGGTGAATATGCCGACGACGAGATGCAGGTTGATCAGAATGGCGATGGCAACGCCGAGCAGTGCAGAATGAGCAATCGTTTCTCCGAAATAAGCCAGTCTTCGCCAGACGATGAAACATCCGATCGGTCCGGTTACAAAGGCAAGACCGATGCCAGCGAGGAGTGCACGGGTGAAAAAATCGTCCAGCATGGTTCAGGCGGCCACTGGCTCATCATGTTCGTGAGGAACCAGAACGACTACGTCATCGCCGATTGCCATCGCTCTTTCCAGATCGTGAGAGATCAAAAGGATCCCGCATCCCAGATCGCGGCGAATACCATCGATCAGCGCGTAAACCACATCCGCACCTGCGACATCAACACCCTGTGCGGGCTCATCCAGTACTAGAAAATCGGGTTGATGAATGAGTGCTCTCGCTAAAAGAAGTCTCTGGAACTCACCGCCTGAAAGGGTGGAGACCGGCGGGTCACCCAGACGTTCCAGTCCTACCGCTTTGAGTGCCGCATCAATGTCGCCGGCGGAGAAACGGCCGGTCAGGGTCATCAGGCGACGCAGCGATAGGGGAAGGTTGGGATTCACCGTCAGTCGCTGCGGAACATAGCCCATATTGAGTGGATCTGCCCGCTCAATGATTCCCTCGTCAACTTCAATCAAATCCAAAATGGCTTTCGCGCAGGTTGATTTGCCGGCGCCGTTGGCACCGATCAGGAAAACCAACTCACCACTGCCGACAGTCAGATCGACCTGGCGGACAATCCATCGATGGCCTCGCAGCACACCAATCCCTCTAGCCGCAACCAGTTGTCTCGCTTCACTGGACGCAGGCATAATGATCCTCATCCTCGCCTTGAAACTGTAGCGGTACAAGTGGACACAGACCTGTTGCTTTGATGACGACGATTTCCTTGAAAGTCAGGCAAGGTTGAATGCCAACTGCACGGTCGGAAAGCTTGACTTCGATGCGCCATTTTCAGCGGATGATCTCATCGACACAGAAACCATTTAAGGTCATTCACATATATAACGCGTGAAACTTATGGGGTGTTTATTCATTATGGCATTTTCGGGATTATATACGGGGTGCTTGGGTCGCGCGGTGCCGTCACACCGAACCGGCCCGACATGGGTATAAAATATCAGATCATGAGAAAAGTCAAAAATTTCAAAACGCCCATGTTCCATATCGTTGCAGGTGATCATTCATACTGTAACCCGCTCAAGAGCCAATCAAGTTCCCGCGCCGCGGCGATCAGTGGATAGCCAGGTCCCAGGAAACGAACGATTGATTCCATCTGAGCTGGTGTTTCCAATATTGCTATATTGACTGTTGGCAGAGTTTCAGATCGAGGCGAGATCTTATGTCCATCCTTCATTCACATCAAACCGAAGCGTTGATCAGCCGATTGGTTGACGATCAGATCGGTTTTACCCACACCTACGACGAAAAGTTCACAGATTTCGTACGGTCCTACTACTACGGTGTTCCTTATGAAGAACTGAGTCAAAGGGAAATATTCGACCTGAGAGGCAACGCCCTTTCGCATTGGAAACTGTGTAAGAAAAGGCAGTCGGACGAGACCAAGATCAGACTCTACTTTCCAGATGTAGAACGCGACGGCTGGCGTTCGAAGTATGCGGTGCTGGATATGGTTGTCCGCGATCGCCCATTTCTGGTCGACTCGATGTCAATGGTGCTGAACCAGATGGGCTGCAAAGTTCAACACTGTGTGCATCCCGTTTTTGCGGTTCAGAGAAATGCCAAAGGGGAACTGCAGAACATCGCCGCCCCGTTTAACGCTGATTTTCTGGATGGGGACTTTGAATCGTTCCTGCATTATGAATTCGACGGGCTTATCAACGATGATGAATTTGTCAAGATCGAGAAACGCCTGCGGGAAGTCCTACAGACCATTCAGATTGCGGTGACCGACTGGCAGCCGATGCGTCATAAAGTCAAAGCTGCGGCTAGAAGTCTCGAAAAGAAAATGGCCGCCCGATCAGAAAATGCCGATCTTGAGGATTACGCGGAGTTCTGCAGTTGGTTGGCGTCGGGAAATTTTACGTTGCTGGGTTATGGTATGTTCAGACATAGACAGAACGGTGCCATGACTCTGGATGGCAAGACGGTTCTGGGCATCCTGCGAGAGTACGAAGACATCAGCGCCATATTGCCCATCGAAGCGCTGAAATCTGAAGCCAACCATAACGAGCTGATCGTAACCAAGGCTGACATTCTGTCGCCCATCCATCGGGCATCTTATCTCGATCTAATCGTCGTGCCAAAATTTACCGCCGCCGGCAATGTCTCAGGCATTCATGCAATCGTTGGTCTTTTCAGTTCGACGGCCTATAACGGAAGCGCAAGACTGATTCCGATTTTACGCACCAAAATCAAGCGCGTCCTGCAGCGCAGTCGTTTTGCCGAGACGACGCACAGCATCCGCGTGCTGACAAACATCATTGACAACTATCCGCGCGACATGCTGTTCCGGGTTTCCGTTGATGAACTGTTTGAAGACGTAGCCGCAACGCTGGAGCTGCAGGAACGAAATCGGGTGCGGCTGTTACTGCGGCGGGAACAGTTTGGACGATTCTACTCGGCATTGGTCTATATTCCTCATGAACTGTTCGGCCGAGAGTTGCGCGTGAAGATCGAAAGCATTCTAATGGAGTCGCTAAAGGGAAAATCGTCCGAGTTTTTTGCCACGTTTTCCGGTTCGGTTCTGGCGCGGATTGAGTACACCGTCTATGTTGACAAGGATAGTGAGCCTGACCTTAGTCTGGAAGAGATTCAGCAGCAGGTTCAAGATGCTGCGACGACCTGGCGAGACGCCCTTCGACAGACGACAGTCGAACGCTATGGTGAGGAAGTCGCCGCCGAATACCTGAGAAAATTCGAAGATGCGTTCAGTAGCAGCTATAAGGAAGATCATCTGCCTTGGGTGGTTGCCGCCGATCTCGAGAAGCTCGCCGCGCTGGACGAAGACAACGATCTGATTGTTTCGTATGTGCGACTGATGCAGGATTCTGACAGCAATCTGGTCCGGTTGAAACTGTTCAGTTTCAACAAGCAGGTGCCGCCTTCCGATGCGTTGCCGGTGCTTGAGAACATGGGACTTCGAGTCAGGGAAGAACGACCCTACGAGATTAAATTATCAGGCGGCGACAGCATATGGGCGCACGATTACTCACTGACTTACTCAGGCGCGCCGAATGCCGATCACAAGCGCAGGGACGTTGAAGAAGCCTTCATCAGGATCTGGCAGGGTGAGGCGGAGAACGACCTGTTCAACCGACTGGTCATGACGGTTGGACTGACCTGGCGGCAGATAGCCGTTCTGCGCGCTTACAGCCGATATCTGAAACAGATCGGTCATGCATTCAGCGACCTATACATTACGAATACGCTTATTTCCAATCCGGAAATGACGATCAGTCTGGTTCAGTATTTTGAGTTGAAATTCGATCCGACCGTCGGAGCGAACGAGCAGAATCTGCAGCAGATCAGGGAAGTTATGGACGCTCATCTTGATGCGGTCTCCAGTCTGGATGTGGATGTCATTTTGAGAAGCTATAAAAATGCGATGACTTCGACGTTGCGGACGAACTACTACTGCGTTGATGAATCGGGCGCACTGAACACGCATATTTCATTCAAGATCGATTCTGCGCAAATTATCAAGATGCCTGATCCGCGTCCGATGTATGAGATCTTCGTTTATTCACCGCGTACCGAGGCCGTGCATCTGAGAGGTGGCAGAGTTGCGCGGGGCGGCCTTCGATGGTCTGACCGACGAGAGGATTTTCGTACCGAAGTACTTGGTTTGGTGAAGGCGCAGATGGTCAAAAATGCAGTCATCGTTCCCTTTGGTTCCAAAGGCGGATTCATTGTCAAGCGGCCACCGGAGCCGGGTCAGACGCCGCTCGACGAAGGAATTGCCTGCTACTCCACTTTCATACGGGGTATGCTGGATATCACCGATAACATTGTGGATGGCGACATCGTCTACCCGGCCAATGTGAAACGCTATGATGGAGATGATCCATACCTAGTGGTGGCGGCGGACAAAGGTACCGCGACATTTTCGGACATCGCCAACAGACTGTCGCAAGAATATGGATTCTGGCTGGGCGACGCCTTTGCCTCCGGTGGCTCAGTCGGCTATGATCACAAGGCCATGGGCATCACCGCCCGAGGCGCGTGGGAATCGGTCAAACGTCATTTTCGAGAACTGGGAACTGACATTCAGGAAACTGATTTCACAGTGATTGGAATCGGCGATATGAGTGGCGACGTCTTTGGCAACGGCATGCTTCTGTCGAAGCATATCCAGTTGGTCGGCGCTTTCAATCATATCGAGATCTTTTTGGATCCTGATCCCGACGCGTCGATCAGCTACAGAGAGCGAAAGCGACTGTTTTCAACACCCGGTCTTACATGGAAGGATTATGATCAGAGTTTGATTTCCGAAGGGGGTGGAGTTTTTGACCGCACTGCCAAGGCCATCAACATCTCGCCGGCCGTGAAGCGTCGATTGAACATCAGGCAGGACAAACTGACGCCCAACGAGCTGATGCACGCCATGCTCAAGGCGCCAGTTGATCTGTTCTGGAATGGTGGCATTGGTACGTATGTGAAAGCCTCGACCCAGTCTCACGCAGATACCGAGAATCGTTCCAACGATGCGATTCGAGTGGATGGCAGAGAGCTGGGGGCGAAAGTCGTTGGAGAAGGTGGCAATCTCGGCATGACGCAGCTCGGGCGCGTGGAATATTGTATGCATGGTGGTCGCTGCTACACCGATTCAATCGATAACTCCGGCGGGGTGGACTGTTCGGACCATGAGGTGAATATCAAGATACTGCTCAATCAGGTTGTCAACAACGGCGACATGACGCTGAAACAGCGGGAAAAGATGCTACGCGACATGACTGAAGAAGTGGTGGAACTGGTGCTGGATAACAACTATCAGCAGAGTCAGGCACTCAGTTCGGTCAATCGGCGTTCGAAAGATCTGCTGCAGGAACACAGTCTTTATATTCAGGAATTACAGGAAGCGGGACAGCTGGACCCGGCCATTGAGTTTCTCCCTGATTGGCCAGAGATCAGACGGCGCGAAGGTGCAGGGCTAGGGCTCATGTTGCCGGAACTGTCAGTGCTGCTGGCCTACTCGAAGATGTCTCTTTACCAGGAGCTTCTGAATTCCGATATGCCCGAGGATGCTTACCTGGCCAGAGATCTGTATGATTATTTCCCCGATCGCCTGTCGCGGAAATTTCGCTCGGAGATGAACGGACATCGATTGAAACGGGAAATCATAGCAACCTATGTAACCAATAACATGATCAATCGGGTGGGACCGACCTTTGCTTATCGGATGCACAAGTGGACGAGTGCCGGGTATGCCGATATTGCACGGGCATTCTGTGCGGCAAGGGAGATTTTTGATATGCGTTCGACTTGGTCGATGATTGAGAAGCTCGACAACGCAGTCTGTGCGCACAGTCAGCTGGAGATGTTGAATTTTGCCGAAGGCCTGCTTGAAAGAGCCACCCTTTGGCTGCTCCGTCACCGCAGTCATCCGCTGAATATTGAGGAAACCGTAAAATACTATCGAGATGATGTCAAGGCGCTTTCGAGCGTTCTCTCAGACGTAGTGAACAGAGACTATTCCAGTCAGATTGAAAAGCACGTCAGACGCCTGGTCGACAGTGATGTTCCAAAAGAAACAGCCAATCGGGTTGTCGAATGCATTGCGCTTTCCACTGCGTTGGATATTGTAGAAATCATCAAGCAGACTCATAAGTCGATGGAATTTGTGTCGCGCGTTTATTTTGACATTGGTGCCAGACTGGAATTGATCTGGATTCGCCAGCAGGTGGCAGACCTGCCGGTCGAGAATCAGTGGCACGGACTGGCCAAATCCAGACTGAGTGACGACATCCACGCTCACCAATACGCCATTGCGAGCGATGTTGTCAGACACGCAAAGACTGACAGCCCGCGTCAGGCGGTCAGGATATGGATGGAAGCGAACTCGGTCGGTTGTCGGATGCTTGCCAGTCTGATCGCGGAGATGAAGACGATCAGCAAGATCGACTTTGCCACCTTGAGTGTGGCAATCAGTGAAGTGTACCTGCTCGGGCGAAGTTCCGAATCTTCGTTCAGCTAGCCGCCGGCTTCCTGCCGTTTGGCGCACTTGTCTGCAAGCGCCATTCTGGTCTGTCATACGCCACCGATTCCCACCCGCGGTCGGATTCGCATTGCGGCAGCCATCCGTTGCGAAAATTCTGGCGTTTCGTGTTCCGAAGTCAACATTTTGGTTTGAACTGTCAATAGTGGTTCACTTTGGCTGAAATAGAATTTTCCGCTACAAAGCGAAAATTTTTCAGCGGCAGCGACCTTATGTCTGTGCATTCACAACCAACCCCCATATTTCAGGCGGCCCGAGTCGTCGACCGGGCGCGCTGGGCGGGTAGCGTTTATGCCACATTCTGTCGCGATGACGTTTTGCGTATCACCGAAGCGGTTGCAGATTTGGGAGCGTCAACAGCGAGAAAATATGCAGACTGGGCAGTTGCCGAAACAGGATTCGGCAATGCCGATCACAAAGAAATCAAGAATCGGCTGTGCAGTCGGGGCATCTTTGAGTTCTATAGAGATCAGGATTTCACCCGGCATCGGGTTGATCGGGATCGGAAAGTCATTGAGATCCCCCGTCCCGCTGGGGTGGTTTTCGCGTTGACACCGTCCACCAATCCAGTTTGTTCGGTCTTCTTTAAAGCGTTACTTGCCCTGATGACGCGCAACGCCATTGTCTTCAGCCCGCACCCGGCGGCCAAAGAATGCTGTTCGGATGCGGCGCATCAGATCGCTGCAGCGGCAGAGGAAGCAGGTGCACCCGACGGAATTGTGCAGGTCATTGAAAACCCGACTCTGGAGGTGATCAATGGCGTGATGAGTTCAGATCGAATTGATGTCATTCTGGCGACGGGTGGTACGCCCATGGTACGCGCCGCCTATAGTTCGGGTAATCCTGCATTGGGAGTCGGGCCTGGAAACTGTCCGGCTTATGTCGATGAGACGGCGGATGTCGGGCACGCGGCAAAATGCATCACTGACAGCAAGTCATTTGATAACAGCGTATTGTGTACCAATGAATCGGCTGTCGTCGCGCATCACTCGATCGGTAGTGATCTCCTTGTCGCGCTCAGGAAAGAAGGTTGTTACCTGTGTAGCGATGAGGAACGGGATCGCCTGGAGGAACTGCTTTTCCCGGAAGGACGGTTCAATGTGTCAGTCATCGGGCAATCCGCAGAACTGATTGCGGAACTCGCCAGGATACGCGTTCCACAGAAGACGCGGGTGCTTCTGGTTGCGTTGGAGAGAATTGGTGATGATTATTCATTGAGTCGGGAGAAACTCTGTCCGGTGCTTGGATACTACGAAGTGGCGAGCCGCGACGCGGCAATGAAAGCCTGCAATGCCATGACCCGGCGGATGGGCAGTGGGCATTCGGCTGCCATTCACTGTAAAGACCCACAGATGATTTTAAGGTTTGGGGCGGAACTGAGCGTGCTCAGAACTGCGGTCAATGCGCCCTGCAGCACCGGTGCTTCTGGGTTTGATACCAACCTCGCGCCAACGATGACGGTTGGAACAGGTTTTTTCGGCAGAAGTTCAGTTGCCGACAATGTCGGTCCACAGCACTTGGTTCAGTGGACCAAGGCCGCGTTCAACAGGGAGATGGAAATCGAACTGGATGAATACGCACTGTTGGACCTGCATCGTACACCTGCGGTGGTACGTCGGACCGGTGAAAAAATCGACTACTCTTTCGCTGACGGCTTCGAATCGGATGCAACCGCTTTCGATTCTCATGGTGGTGGGGCGATTTCAGGTGAAGAATTGAGATCGGAAATTCAAAAGATCATCCTCGAGGAAATTCGTTCATTGCAGCTCGTGCGGGAGATCCGTTACTGATGGCGAATATTCGATCCTATATTTTCATCGACCAAATGCAGCCCAAAACGATGTGCTATCTTGGCAGTTGGATACGCGGTTATCTGCCTAGAACTGAAGTCGCGGCGATGATCATTGAAGTGGTTCCAGGTCTGCACATTGAGAGAATTACTGATATTGCACTGAAAAATGTGAATGTCAAACCTGGCATACTGGTGGTGGAACGACAGTTTGGCTATTTGGAATTTCATTCGAAACTGACAGCGGATGTCATTGCTGGCGGTGAAGCCGTCATGGAAATTCTCGGTGCATCTCCGAAAGATGCCATGCCACCTGAAATACTGGCTTCGACCATCGTGAAACGAGTGGACGATTACCATGCCTTTCTGATTAATCGCAATAAGTTGGGTTCCATGGTTCTACCTGGAGAATCGCTTTTCGTGTTTGAGATGCAGCCGGCGTCCTACAGCATTCTGGCAGTGAACGAAGCGGAAAAAGCCGCCGACATCAAGGTCGTGGATTACCGAATGATTGGGGCGACAGGCCGAGTTTACCTGAGTGGGTCAGAAAGTGACGTGCGCGCCGCAGCCAGAGCGGCGGAGGAAGCGCTGGAAGCGAGGATGTAGTCTGGTGAATCAGCAGGAATTTTCTAGGGATGAGATTCGTCGGGCGGTACGCGAGGCGCTGCTGGAGGCTCTTCCACCGGCTGACAAGAACAAGGCTCCGTACGTGGCTTCTTCAGACTGTCCGCTGGCGAAACAGATCTTGGCCTGTGCCAAGGTGAACTTTAAGACCGCGGTTACGATTGATCTTGGCAGTAACAGTAAAGTCAACGAATTTGCGAACAGCTTGGCCAAGTGTCTGCAGGACCAGAACATGGCTGCACTGATTCGATCGGGCCGAGTGAAATTTCAGTCGTCAGCTGAGACGGTGTCGGGCCGGGTGTCCAAATCATCGAACCAGTCCGTTCCGGAGCACGGTCGTAAAGGAGTGGATCATGGCGCCTGCAGTGGTCGGATGGAGTCTGGCGTTCTGACTGAATCGAAGGTTATGGCATTGGCGAAAAATCAGACATCGCGAATCGAAGTCAGCAGAGGAGTCATCTTGACTCCACTTGCCAGAGACCGCGCGCGCCAGCTGAACATTCAAATAGTGAGGCAGTAGCAATGAAAGTAGGAACTGTGATTGGAAAAATATGGGCGACTCGAAGACTTGATGAGTTGCCGAAA
Source organism: Arenicellales bacterium (assembly GCA_965205205.1). Classification (GTDB taxonomy): domain Bacteria; phylum Pseudomonadota; class Gammaproteobacteria; order Arenicellales; family JAJDZL01; genus JAJDZL01. The sequence goes on along the minus strand of CBDBFX010000002.1, from coordinate 738,085 downwards.
GGAGCGCTTCTTGAAATTGATCTGATCGACGAAGGAAAAACATCGGAAAGAATATTGGCTTATGATCCGCTCGGTGCCGGTTCTGGGGAACAGGTTCTGGTTACCCAAGGCTCCGTTGCAAAGGGATGGTTCAAGTCAGGAGATGCGGTCATTGACGCACTCGTAGTCGGCATTGTCGATGATGAGGCTGGTGGTAAAAATTAGTTTATTTTTTTGAAAAAGGAGAATGTCATGTCAAATGCAATTGGATTTATTGAGACCCGTGGTTATGTCGGCGCATTTACTGCTGCGGATGCGATGGTCAAAGCCGCCAACGTGGAAATTGTGACCAAGGAGCAGGTCGGTGCTGGACTGGTTTCAGTGCTGGTCCGGGGGGATGTTGGTGCAGTGAAGGCGGCAACGGAGGCCGGTGCAGAAGCGGCCGGCTCTGTAGGTGAGGTTGTTTCTGTGCACGTGATCCCACGCCCGCACGCCGATGTCGTCAGCAAATTCAACGTCGCCGCCGCTGGCAAGTAATCGAATCACAGATTTGATGACTGGAGCTTCAATCACTGCTGGCGAATGTGCTGACTGTTCGCGGGAATCACTGGGTGCAATTTGGGAGTAGAGAACTTTGGTTGAATTGCGAGTTTATCTCAAGATAGAAGATCTGCAGACGCAGTTTGCGGCCTACATGGCGACTGCGCTGCGGGCCCGCGGTTATGTACCGTTGCAGGGGATGCATTCGCTGATCATAGAAATTGCACCTGCATTGGCCATTCACCGCGTGATCGATCTGGCACTGAAGTCAGTATCAACCATTGAACCCGGAATTCTCTATGTCGAACGGCAGTTTGGCATCCTTGAACTGCACAGCCCCGATCTGGATGATCTGCACGCGGCAGGTGAGGCGATATTGTCTGGATTTCAGCTGGAAGCGACTTCGCAACTGAAGCCAAGGGTCCTGTATTCGGATCTGCTGACTAACGTCGTCGACCAACACGCGGTCATCGTCAATCGGCAAAGGGATGCCTCGATGATTCTACCAGGCGAATCGATGCTTCTCCTGGAGACTTCGCCAGCACTGTTTGCCGCCGCCGCCGCAAATGCTGCAGAATGCGCGGTGGCTGAGAATGTATTGGTAGACTGTCAGATGTTCGGCGTATCGGGAAGAGTATTCATTGCGGGAACCGAGGAGAACACTCGAAAAGCTCTCGATCATGTATTGCGGATGATTGACGACATCGGAGGGCGAGATTGGTAGATGATTGTAATGTTGCTCAAGATCGACAGCGTAACTTTCAAATTCGAGTGGTTGATGTCATCTATCTAACACCGCCGGCCAGTTTGCATCGGCCCGCCTGATGTTTCCCGGGATGTCTTCACTCCACGTGCGGCGGACACTTCGGCTGTAATTCAGGTAAAGTCTGTCATCAACGACTGACCAGGCTCTGGGATCAGTCGTCGCAGTATAGTTGTTTGAAACAGCCCAAGCGCAGTATCCGCCGTACTTCGGGGCCCACCGTTCCGGTTCTGATGCAAATCGGTCTCGATTGTCCGCGGACTTAAACCGCCAGATCGCACCATTCCATTCCGCCGTGAAATCGCTATCACCTTTTACGGGTTTCATCTCCAGGTGGTAGGCAACGCTGTCATAACCGTTGATCGCAAATTCTCCCCGGCCGGTAAATACAGGGTCTTCGGCTGCAGAAACAGCACCAGTTGATATGATGGCCAGGCATATGGCGATAATTGCGATGCGTTTGAATCGACTCATTGCAAGTATGTAAAAAATTGTGATATGTTTCGAAGAAAATGTCAGAGGTGCTATTTTACAGAACGAAGACGGCTACACCATCAGGCGGAATAACCGTCTGGTCGTTCATCTGCCCATGCCAACGGAGGTTTCAGAAACGCCACAGAGCCTATTCGCGCCGCCGTTTATTTCATTATACGGAGAAAAGGTTGAGAACACATGAATTGATGTGAGATGAAGCTGAACACCACAAGAGGAGAAGATCGAAAATATTCTGTAAACGGGTGAAAGTTCCCATTCTTCGGCTGTTTCTCTTAGGTTATGGCGGACAGACCGGCAGCGTGTGGAAACTGTGTATTTGGAAACCCATCTGCACGCCCTCCTTGGTAAGGATGGATCTGGTTCAGCAAACGAGAACTGCGCCAGAAAAAACTTGCATCTGATTGACAAATATATCAATGGTCGGGGTGAGTGGATTCGAACCACCGGCCCCTGCCTCCCGAAGGCAGTGCTCTACCAGGCTGAGCTACACCCCGAATTTTGCATTGATCTAATAGTCGCGGCTACAAACGAATTCAACCAATTTGAAAAGTGCATCCCGGTAGGGTGTGTCTGGAAGAAAGTTCAAGCGCTGGGTCGCTCGGCTACCATATCGTCGAGCAAGGCCGACAGTATATTCAAGCGCACCCGAGGTCGCAACTATTTCATAAATTTGCCCGACATCAATGGTAGTTGGCGTGCTTATCGCTTTCTCAATGACTCTGCGATGCAACTCACTCGCGTGTTGTCTCGCATATATCAGGGGCAGTGTCAGTTTTCCCTCGGCCAGATCATCGCCGATGGACTTGCCAATTCTGGTGGAATCACCGGCGTAGTCCAAGTAATCATCAATCAGTTGAAATGCAATTCCCAGATTCGTGCCGAATTCTGCCATTCGCTGCTGAATTTCTTTGGGTTGATTCGCAAGAATCGCACCCAGTTGCGCTCCAGCGCAGAACAGCGCTGCGGTTTTTCTTTCGATGGTGCTGAAATACTGCTCTTCAGTCGTGTTTGCATTTTCAAGATGAATGAGCTGCAGTATTTCTCCTTCCGACACTCGGCGCACCGTTCTCGCCATCACTTCGAGCACGTCCATTCGATCAACGTCAACAAGTAATTCGAAGGCTCTGGAATAAAGGAAATCTCCGACCAATACGCTGGCTGAGTTTCCCCAGATTGAATTTGCACTGGCGATGCCGCGGCGCAGATTGGAATCATCAACGACATCGTCATGCAGCAGTGTGGCAATGTGTATGGTCTCAATTATTGTCGCAAGAACGATATGACTGTCGCCGCGATCAAATCCCAGTGCTCGGGCACTCAGAATGACGATGGTCGGGCGCAGCTTTTTACCGCCGTACTGATGGAAATGACGGCCGATTTCCTGAACCAGTGGAATATCGGAATCCAGCGTTCTCATGCTGAAGAATTTCGCACTTTCGAGATCCTTCTCAATGACTGAACGAATGTCAGCCAGCAGATCGTCTGAGTGTGATATGGATGGAAAGGTCTGACGTTTCACTATTATGTCTGCTATCAGTCAATGCGCTGGATCAAGTACCGCGCTCACTTGAATCAAGCCGGTATCCGCCGCTGATAAGCTTCGATCAGAGTGCCTTTGTCCATGTACTCAAGTTCCCCACCCAGTGGCAGTCCTCGCGCCAGGCGAGTCGCGCTGTAACCGTGTGCGGCAAGTAATTCGGACAGATACTCCGCGGTCGCATCCCCTTCAATCGTACTGTTGGTGGCAATAATGATTTCTTTGATCGGATGGCCGCCAAGTGTGCTGAGCAGCTCAGTAATGCTCAAATCTTCAGGGCCTATTCCGTCTAGGGGCGAGATTCGCCCCATAAGAACAAAATAAAGTCCCTTATAGATGCCAGTGTTTTCAAATGAGTTGAGATCTGCTGGGGTTTCGACTATACACAGTTGCGTATTCTCCCGAACTGGGGACGCGCAGAGACTGCAGGTCGACGACTCACTGAAATTGTTGCACCGAACGCAGTGCGTAACGTTTTCAGTTGCAAACGTGAGTGCAGATGCGATTTCCAATGCGGCTTTCCGATTCCGCGCGAGCAGTTGGAACGTGTAGCGTTCCGCAGTTTTCGGCCCCACCCCCGCCAGTCGACGAAAAGCCTTCGTCAAATCTTCAACTGCCTTGGTAACTGACATTGAAATTGCTGGAAACTGAAGAGCGGGTTGGAATTAACGGAGAAAATCCAGATCCGGCAGCCCGACAGCCAAGTCCTGCATGGCTTCCTGATTGATTTTGTCGACTTTGCGGACCGCATCGTTGATTGCGCCGGCAATCATATCTTCCAGTATTTCTCGGTCATCCATCAGTTCCTCACTGATTTTGACGCGCGAAACATCGTGCCGACCATTCATCACGACTTCGACCAATTTGCCTCCCGCAGCGCCAACCACCTCCTGTCGCTCCAACGCTGAGTGAGTGTTTTTCATTTTGTCCTGTATTTTTGATGCTTGTTTCAGGAATTTCTGGAGTTCATCATTCATGGGTATTACTCACGGTTGGGGTTTATCTGATGTATCGCTAGGCAGAAGAAGGGATTCGGAATCTGGCTCGGCACCAAATTCCTGTCGCAACATTCTGGGAACGTCCTCCTGCTCGATCTGCTTTAGTTCCAATGCCACTGCCTGGTCTCTATCCCGAGCGTTCTGTTCTTCGAGAGATATGTTTTCAGCCGTTCCCGCCTGGACGATCAAGACGATTTTCTGTCCAGTGTATTCACATAGAACTTTCTCCACCGCTCTCCTGTTCCCATCCCGCGTCATGGAGGCTGAAGCATCTTTAGGAAGAATCAAAGATATTTTATTTCCATTTCTTGAGCCAAATGACACTTGGCTTGCGAATATTTTAGCCATGCCATCCAGCTGATCTGATTTTCGTACGAATTCCAGCCAGTCATCTGAATTGTGAATGTCCTTGAGCCCAGTCTGATCGGAAGTTTCCGCAGGAGCCGTCAAGGTCGGCTGCGAAGTCATGGGTGGTGCGGTGGCGGCGGTCGGTGAAGTCGATCTTCCCGTATCGTCCGTGGAATGTTGAGCGGCGGAGCCTGAGGACAGGGAATGGGGGTGAAACGCGATCATGCGCAACAGAATCATCTGCAAGCCAATGCGCGGCGTCGGCGCATTTTCCAAATCGCGTTTTCCAATTAGACCGATCTGGTAAAAGAGTTGAATGTCCTCCGCCGACAATACTGAATCAAGTTCTTTTAACTGTTCGATGTTATCAATTCTGGATTCAATGATATTTGGCGCGACTTTATACAGTCCGAGATCGTGCAGTTTCAGAAGTAAGTCATCCAGTGCACTGCCAATGTTGACAGAACGCTCAAACATTTTTTCGACGATATTCAGTAATTCGTCAGCATCGCGGTTGGCCACCGCGAATAGAATTGATGAAACAAAATCCTGAGATAGCATGCCGAGCATTTCTCGAACGGCCACTTCCGTCAGGTTGCTCGCGGTGTAAGAAATCGCCTGGTCCACGACACTGAGTGCATCTCGCATGGACCCCTGAGCGATTCGGGCTATCGCATTGACCGCAGCCGGTTCAAAATCAACGTTTTCATCGGGCAGAATTTTCTCGAGCTGGGTTGCAATTTCCTCACTGTCCATCGCCCGCAGATTGAATTGAATGCAGCGAGACAGGACTGTAATCGGAAGTTTCTGTGGGTCTGTCGTCGCCATTAGGAATTTCACATGCGCGGGCGGTTCTTCCAAAGTTTTCAGAAACGCATTGAAACTGTGCCCCGACAGCATGTGAATTTCATCGAACAGATAGATTTTGTACCGACCTGTGGTTGGTAGATAAGGAACATTGTCCAACAGCGCGCGGGTGTCCTCAACCTTGGTCTTCGATGCCGCGTCCACTTCAATGAGATCAATGAAACTGCCCTGATCGATTTCATGACAGGTGTTACATTGACCGCATGGATTGGAACGGACCCCCTGTTCACAGTTCAGCGCTTTGGCAAGAATGCGAGCGATCGTTGTTTTTCCGACGCCGCGGGTGCCAGTGAACAGGTAAGCATGGTGAAGCCGCTCATGGTCCAAAGAATGCGAAAGCGTACGTATGACGTGGTCCTGTCCGACGACGTCATCGAAAGTTTTTGGTCGCCATTTTCTGGCGAGTACGAGATAACTCACTTAAAGAAGGTACTGTATGATTCTGTACTGGGTTTGATGAGGGTGGCGGTTTCGATTCGCCAAAATCCAATGCCCGCATCAGCTGCTGCGGCTGCTTCCTTCCGGACCTGACCGGGTTCACAGCTTATCGTCACTGCAGTCGCGAACCGTCCCCGCCATAACGCTGTTTCAATTGACCTTGATTACAGAATACCATATCCGAATTCCATGCTGATTGTATATGAGCAGTGAGGGTTTGATACGGTAAACTTGGGTGAATGGTGTGTTACAGCAACCTGTTCGTCTCAGGCTCGACTGACGGAATGAAGTCGCTGGCCCATCACTGCGGATATTTGAATTTTAAGTTGCTGAACGATATCTGTCAGTTCTTCTTTCTCATTTTCAGAAAGTGGCTGTAAAGGCGCCCGGACGCCGCCCGTCGGCAATCCGGCCAGTTCGCAGGCATACTTAACGCTCTGGGTGAATTTTCCGCCGTTCTCCAGGAACTGTAGGAATGGCAGCAGAGACAGCATAATGACTCGGCCCGTCTGGAAGTCGTTGTCAATCATACAGGTGCGGTATAACGCAAGATGCTCGTCGGGTAGCGCGGTGCCTGCGCCGCAAACCCAACCGCGCGCCCCCCAGGCAAAAAATTCAAGTGCCTGATCATCTGTTCCACACAGCAGATTGAGTTGCGGAAATTCCGATGCCAGCTGATGCAATGCACCGATATCGCCACTCGACTCCTTAATCGCCTGGAAATTCGTACTTGTCAAGATCCGGTTGAAAAAATCTGAACCCATGTGGGTGCCCGTTCGACCTGGATAGTTGTAAAGCATGATCGGCAGTCCGACTGCCGCGTCGATCGCGAGTGCGTGGTCAGCCAGTTCGGTCTGCGTCGGTAATGCGTAATATGGCGAGGATATCAAGATACCATCACATCCAAGCGATTTGGCAGTCAGCCCGATTTCGATGGCATCATTCGTTCTAATACCACCCAGTCCGGCGATCAAAGGCAGTTTACCATTGAGCACGTCTGCGGCTTTTTGAATCAGCTGAATGCGTTCTTCCGTGCTGTGAAGATAGTATTCACCGGTTGTTCCACCGACAATGATCGCATCGGCGCCTGATTCCATCAGGTGTTCCATGAGAATCGCAAAGGATCTGAAATCGATTGTCAGATCCTGATGATAAGGAGTGATGACGGGCGGAATGATGCCCTCCATAAATGTTTTCATTGAATCAGTACTCAGAAATTTGGAACATATCGCTTTTACTGCCAACCGGTAACCTACGCCCGATCAATCCTCAATAAGTCGGCTGATGGCAGTCGAAACGAACGGTGTGGGATTTTCACAAAATAGGCAATTGGTGACTGACTCCATTGATACGCGATGGAATATCGCTATGACTGTACCCGTACTGTCGCTTGACCATAACCGTTCCATTCGTACGTATGTTGCATTCATGCCATTGTGATTTCTATGTGTATCAAAACCATGTGCTTGATTTAAAATGATTATTCTTCCCTTTTCAAAGGCAGTTTGATGAAATCGACAGTCAACTTCGTATTAGCGACAACGATGGCATATGCGATGGTGTACAAATGCGCGGTCAGACGAGTTTCAAGCTCATTGAGGTCAGCCCTGGATGCGTTTTTCGAGCATCCGATTGCAAGTACACATGCAGGTTCAATTTAAATTATCCAGTTCGTTTCGCCATAGGCAGTTATCGATGTCAGACTCATTATTTTCGCAATAACAATGGATTATCTATTTTTATAAGTGTTTGATATATTGAGCGAGCAAACGATTCTGCAAATGAACCGATTTTCTTGCTTCATTTTATGTTGCAACCAATAATGATAACACTGCCATGCGACCGAATTCGAGATAATTTTCTGGTGTGGTATTCGTAATGCGATGACTGAATAAACATCGTCAGTGTCAACATGAGCGGAGAGGGATGCGGGTTGAAGATGAAACGTCAAAATGACGGGTAGGCGGACGAGCGGCGGCTTGCAAAGTGAGCAAGGCATCCAGCAGGAATCTGATGTGCGGAGCATTTCGGCAACCACAACGACCGGCTCAGTCTTTACTAGAGCGAGAGGTCCGCGGCGATGGTATCGAATCTGTTGAGAAGGCGCCGCGATCACACACAGGTGTTGTTTACCGGCAGCGGCCACGCTGTGTGTGGCGGACATGTGCGGGTTCCGCATGTCATTCGAGCCAAAGTGGCGGTGGGGAAATATGACGCACACATGAGTATTACCGATGTGATGGCGAGCGGGTTGATTGGCGTATTTCAGCAGTTGGCGCTGGCTACCGCATTTCGTTTGGTCGGGCGCGTTGAGTTTCAGTGTGCCGGTCAAGGCTCCGCGGATGCTAAATTCAGACTTCCTGACCTAAGCCAATTATTATGATTGATTTTTCACCAGTGGAGCGGACTGAGGCGTCCATCTGCGTCGATTTTCAACACTTGGATTCCGCGCGGTCTTGAGCTGAATTTTCAGCGTCGGCGTCATCGCCACGGCGCTGATGGCCGATGCCGCGGGGTGGTGTGAAGTCGGGTCGCCGGCTGGGCGCTGAATCGGTGGTGTCGAGACGGCCGTCGGTTGAACGGCGGCCGCCGAGGGGTCGGTTTCGGGTGTGTCGGCCGCCGGCGGCTGAAAAGCCTCTCGCCGCCCTGCGGCGGGGCGACGGTCAGCGGGCGATGTCGTAAACCATTCGCAGTTCGGTGCCGGGATAACAGGTGCGGCTGCGGTTCAGTTCGTCAAGCACCGGCCGCAGCGCCCGTTCGGTGGCGCCATTGGCCAGGCCGAGCAGTTCCACGCGCAGCACGTTCTGCGAGCGATCGGGGATGAGGTTGGCGTCGGCGGCCAGCAGCGTGCGCAGCAGCCGGCGGGCGGTGGGCTGCTCGGCGCGGTCGCCGCCCACCAGGGGCATCATGCGGGTCTCGGCGCGGTAGCCGATCATGCGCACCAGATCGATGAACAGCCGCTTGGCCGGCGGCAGGGCTTCGGGTTGCCGTTCGACCGGCAGGTCGCCGACGCGGACATGACTGCGCAGCTGTCTGCGCTGGGCTTTGAGGCGGACCAGTTCCTGTTCCAGTTGGGCGATCTCGGTCAGCTGGTCGGCCGTCGCGGTGGGGTGCGCCTTGGCGAGCCGGCGCGCGCGGGTCTTGTTCACCCGGTCGATGATCTTCTGCACGGCGCGGTATTCAGGATTGACCACCCGCCGGTCGGGGTCGACCGGCTGCAGGGCGTGTTCCAGCAGGGCGTCCAGGTTGAACTCGTCGCGCATGTATTTGAAGAAGTTCTCCTGCGCCCAGCGCGAGAACAGGGCGCCGGCGATCTCGGCCATCGATCGTTTCGGATGGGTGGTGATCAGTGGCACCTGGCGGCCGTCGTCCATCAGGCGGCGGATCTGCCGCACCTCGGGGCCGCCGCGCAGTCGCAGCCGCCGTTCGGCCAGGCGCACGGTGGTCCACTTGGTTTTCGCCGGGCCGTCGATCGGCACTTCGCAGTCGGTGAACTCATCAGCGGGCCAATCGTCGCCCTTGGCGTTCTTGTGCCAGGTGATGCAGGCGACGCCCTGGGCGGCCAGGCGCAGGAACAGGGCCGGACTCCAGCCTTCGCGGTCGAAGACCAGGGTCACCGTCGGTTCGACCCCGGTGGTGCGCCGCCGGTCGGTCGGCGGCACCAGCCCCAGGGCGCGCAGTTCGGGCACCACCTCGTGTTCCAGGGTCTGCACCATCTTGGCGTCCAGCGGCTGGTGCAGGCACAGCAGCGGCTCGCCGCCGAGGGCGTTGACCCAGTAGCTGACGCTGGCCGGCAGACACAGTTTCTGGCGGGCGATGAAGTGGCGGGGCAGACGGCCTTGGCCGCTGTACACTTTCACATGGCCATCGACGGACAGCGTCAGCGGGCGGGCTTTGGTCTCATCCAGCCAATGGCGGGTCAGCGTCCGCTGCAGCTGGCAGATGGTGTCGGGCGAGTCGGCCAGCTGGGCGATCTTGCGGCGCAGGGTCTTGACTTCGGGGGCGCGGTCGAGGCCGAGCAGGCGCCCCCATTCGCCGGGTGGCTGGTGGCCCAGCGACTCGACGTTGCGCACCCGGGCCAGGGCCATGAAGGCGAGCAGCAGGAGCACGCAGGTCAGGCCGTAGAAGCCGGCCGGCAGGCGCAGCAGACCCTGGGCGGCACTGAGCAGTCCTTCCCGGAGCAGGGCGGGCAGGGCGGCGAGGACGCCGCCATGGCGCACCGCCAGGGCCGGTTCGCGGAACCGTGGCGTCGCTTCCTGGAGCAGACCGTTGGCCGCCAGCTGGCGGCGTTCGGTGTCGTGGCAGGCGCGTCCGGCCGCCGGCTGACGGTCGCGGCGACTGCGCTGCGAGCGCTCGCTGGCCGCCGCCGCCCGGGCGGCGGGCAGTCGGATGACGCCGGCGCGCACGTTCTCGTTGAAGGTGCTGGTGGACACCCCGAGCTCGGCTGCGCAGGCCCGCTGGCTCAGCCCGGCGGCCAGCCGCATCTCGGCCTGCTTCACCATCTCCGGCGTCATCACCGAACGGGCCCGGCCCTGCCCCCGGCGTGGCGCGTAGAAGCCCTCATCGCCCTGCTCGGCCCACCGGTCGGCCACCCGTTTCACGGTCGCCCGCGACACCTCGAAGGCGCGCATCAGATCCTTCACCGGCAGCCGATTCAGCTGCCGCAGGCGGGCGATGCGCAGCAGCATGGCCGGGCGGTCATCGCACGGATGGCAGTCGACCGGCGACAGGTAGTTGTAGTAGTAGGTCATGCCCCGGTAGACCACGAAGGAGAACGGTCCGCAGATGTGCGTCGCCTGTGCGGGAATCAGTTCCAGGGGCTGCTGGATGGCGTCTGTGTAAAGCATGTTGGAATCCTGCTATAATGTATTGATGATTATGATCTTAATTATACTGCAGCCGACCGATGCGGAGGATTTTTTCACTTTTTTCTGCGTTCTTTTTCAACCGCACCGCCGACCGACAACCGCCGACCACCGGCGTGATGGGAGGGTGCAGATGCCGCCGGCGAGCGGGCGGCGGCCAGGGTGTCAACCGGTGATTTCAACCCCCGACCGACGGACACTGAGGTATCATGATCGAATCTGTGGCGAGAGATTTATGGAGCTGCCCATATTGGACGGCCCGATCGGGAGAAAGTCGCAGCTGGAGAACTTTAAACCACTGATTTGACAGACCTGTCCATCCGTGAAACACCGCTGAAGTCGGTTACCATGTCAGGAAGTCTGAAATTCGGTGATTCGACTGACGACGGCTTGTAGTCTTGTGGAGTCAAAATCTCCTGACAGCTGGTGGGTCGGGATTGATTCAGTTACTGACGATCTGATTCTTCTCAGATGGGATTAGGTTTCAGCTGTCCGCGCTGGCTGTCAAATGTCTGGAATCTGCAGAGCCCCGGAATTTGATACATCAAGTGTCGGAATTCGTATTGACCAAAATTTGAAAACAGGGTATACTTTCCGTTTCACAATTTTCTACCAGCAAACCTTCCAATATTTTTTCTGTTATGTACGCAATTATTGAAACGGGCGGTAAGCAGGTCCGAGCTGAGCAGGGCGACAAAATTCGAGTTGAACGACTGAGTGGAGAAGTCGGTGACGGGATTCAATTCGATGATGTGCTGCTGGTGTCGGATGGGACTGAAACGGTCATTGGTACACCGCACGTCGAAGGGACTTCCGTGTTTGCCAGAATTCTTAATCATGGACGGAGTAAGAAGATACGCGTAATCAAGATGAAACGAAGGAAGAACTATCGTCGAACTCACGGCCATCGACAAGGGTTTACTGAACTCGAGATTTTGAGCATTGGCGCTGCTGCGGAAGAACTGATTGCGGTAGCGGAACCAGAACCGGAGGAAGCGGCTGCTACGGGTGATGACGTGGCTGAAGACAAGACTGATGGCGCTGAAACTGAAATTTAGGTCAATAACTCATGGCACATAAGAAAGCAGGCGGAAGTTCAAGAAACGGACGTGACTCCATTTCCAAGCGTTTGGGTGTCAAGCGCTTTGGCGGTGAAAAGATTCGAGCGGGCAATATCATCGTTCGCCAACGCGGCACTAAATTTCACCCCGGCATCAATGTGGGAATGGGCAAGGATAATACGCTGTTTGCGAAATCCGATGGTCACGTGAAATTTGAAATCAAAGGGCCGTTGCGCAAGAAGACGGTTTCGATCGTTCCCGGCTGAGCCATTTTTTCGCCGGGAATCCTTCCCCGGCCTTCGCATCCATCGGGTAATGTGACGCACATCAGTCAGCAGAGGGTGCGTTCCAGTGTTTGTCGATGAAGCGCAGATTAGTGTAGAGGCGGGAAAAGGCGGTAACGGCTGTCTATCTTTCAGGCGCGAGAAAAACACGCCCCATGGCGGACCGGATGGTGGCGATGGTGGTAGCGGCGGCAGCGTCTATGTCGTCGGCGATCCGCATCTCAATACATTGGTCGATTTCAGGTACCGACGGATATTCCACGCTGAGAATGGCGGTCCTGGCAGTGGTCGAAATGCGACGGGAAGAGACGGGGAAGATCTTTACATTTCGGTACCGCTGGGTACGATGATTTTCGACGCCGATACGCTCGAAATGATTGACGAAATGACGCGGCCCGATCAACGGGTGCTGGTCGCACAAGGCGGTGCGAATGGAATCGGTAACGCCCGATTCAAATCGAGTGTCAATCGATCGCCACGAAAAACCATACCTGGTACCGCCGGAGAAGCTCGCAGACTCAGGCTTGAACTGCGCCTTTTATCTGATGTTGGATTGGTTGGGTTGCCGAATGCGGGGAAATCGTCATTGATTCGCAAGCTAACCAACGCCCACCCGAAAGTTGCGGATTATCCGTTTACCACCCTTAAACCAGCACTTGGCGTCGTCGGATTGGGATTTGGACGAAGTTTCACGATTGCTGACATTCCCGGTCTGATTGAAGGTGCATCGACTGGCAGCGGATTGGGAATTCAGTTCCTGAAGCATTTAAGTCACACCCGACTTCTGTTTCACGTTGTTGATCTGTCCAACGCAAACACACCCGAAGCTGCGGCGCAATCCATCAAGATCATTGAGAATGAACTCGAGCAGTTCGACGAAAAACTGGCTAGGCAGGAGCGCTGGTTGGTGCTGAACAAGATTGATCTTTTTCCCGACACGGAATTGAAAGCATACTGCAGAAAAATCATCACCTGCAGTCGCTGGAGCGGGCGCTGGTTTGCCGTTTCGGCGGTAACCGGGTCCGGGTGCAGGCGACTGACGCGTCAGGCGATGGCCTGGCTTGAAGTGAATCCGTCCAAACATGACGAACAGCAGCATTCGCTTGGGGAACTGACACTGTGACAGATTCATTCGATTACGGAGCGACCCGACGCTGGGTTGTCAAAGTCGGCAGTTCGCTGATTACCAATATCGAAACCGGTATAAATGTCGCTCGCATTCATGCCTGGGCAAAGCAGATTGCCGAGCTCAAGGACTCGGGAGTTGAGGTGGTGCTGGTTTCGTCGGGTTCAGTGATGGAGGGGATGAAGAGGTTGGGCTGGAGTGAGCGCCCTCATGAAGTCCATTTATTGCAGGTCGCCGCCGCGGTCGGTCAGATGGGGTTGGTACGTACCTACGAGATAGCATTTGAGGAATTCGGCTATCAGACCGCACAAATACTGTTGACCAATGCAGACCTGTCCGATCGCGCACGCTATCTCAACGCTCGCAACACGGTCCGTACCTTACTGGAGATGGGGATCATTCCAATCGTTAACGAGAACGACACGGTAACGACTGATGACATCAAATTTGGTGATAACGACAATCTCGCTGGACTGGTTACCAATATTGTTGATGCAGACCTACTGGTGATACTGACTGATCAGATGGGTCTGTATGAAGCAGATCCTCGCACCCATCCCACCGCCAGACTGATTGAACAGGCGTCTCCACATGACAAATCGCTTGATCAAGTCGTCGGTCCGAGCAGCCAGTATGGACGCGGCGGCATGCTGACCAAGCTGGAAGCCGCTCGCAAAGCGGCGCGTTCCGGCGCGGCAACCTTCATTGCATCGGGATTGATTGAGGATCAGTTGCAGAAAATATTTGCGAACCGGTCGAAAGGAACGCTGCTACTTTCAGGCACTGGTAGAATCGCGGCCCATAAACAGTGGCTCGCTGGACGGTTGCGGGTGGCTGGTCAGCTGTATCTTGATCAGGGAGCGGTCAATGCACTGCTGGATGAGGGACGCAGCCTGCTTTCCGTTGGTGTCAGACAGATTGAAGGAGATTTCAAACGTGGTGACCTGGTTGTCTGTCTGAATACCGAAGAGCGAGAAATAGCGCGCGGGCTGATCAACTATGATGTTGAAGAAGCGGTACGAATAAAAGGGCATCGGACGGACAGCATCGAATCGGTCCTGGGATATGTTAGAGATCACGAACTGATACACCGCGACAACATGGTCATCATGTAGTGTCGGAAGATGATTGTTGCGCGTTGTGTACCGACTTCCTGGTTCAGATTCGAAAAATCTTTTCTTATCGTTCGGTTCCATAGTCTCAATTCATTGACAGAACAGCGCAGTGAGACCTGGATATACAAAGCAGGATGGTGAAAAATTTCATTCTTATTCAATCAGATATTCAGCTATTAGCTGATGAAACCATCGTCTATGTGATTCGTACCTCGGTACCCGAATCCAAATCACAGGCGACTGTTGCGGTGCGTACTTACAGGAGCCTGGCTGGCGTGGAACGGACGTTCCGCGGTCTGAAAACGGTCGATCTGCTGGTATGTCCCATCCAGCATCGGCTGATTGAACGGATTCGCTTCCGCGTAGTCCTACACATGCTCGTCTTCCACGTAGAGTGGCATATAAGATGGGTCTGGGTGGCACTGCTGTTCGCGGAAGATGACCACTAGGGTGCAGCAGGGCTCATCCCAGCGTTCCTTCTGCGAGTGCCCGGCGCAAAGTCGTGCCCCGGCGTATGGTTTACGTGTAATCTGAGCCATGAATCGTGCGACCTACTCGGATACTTGGGCACTTTGTACCGCAACACCGTTGTCATCGAACAATTTCAGCAATATTTCAGTCGGTTGACTGAGCTGCAGTGTGCCGCATTTGACCTGTTATCAATCCGTTCTGCGACGAAGATAATAACGGAGCCACGGGGTGTACACGACTCGCCTTGAGACCGATCAACCGTATTCCAATTTGGTTTGGACGGTGACCGCTGTCTCATGTTAAAGTCTCTGCGAACTGTTGTGCAATGGAACTGTTCGTGGAATCGGTGGCACCATTCATACTACAATATCAACAGACGGGTCGTTGATTGAATGGAAATGAACAAGCTTAACCTGCCCATCGGCTATTCAGCCTTTCGGGAAATCAGAGAATGGGACTGCTACTATGTGGACAAGACGCCTCACATATGGCGACTGGCCAGCAGGCCCGGATACTATTTCCTGTCCCGGCCGCGGCGGTTCGGGAAGACGCTGCTGGTGGACACGCTGCAGGAGCTGTTCGAGGGCAGTGAGGAGCTGTTCCGCGGGCTTCACATCCACGACCACTGGGACTGGTCGGTGCGCCATCCGGTGTTGCGGCTAAGCTTTGGCGGCGATTACCGCGAATCGGATGGACTGGAAAGTGATATCAGCGAGCAGCTGTCCGCCATAGAGGAAGAGGCGGGTCTTGAATCTTCTCCGCCGACCCGCCTCGGCGCGGTGCGTCTGCGCCATGTCATACGTGCGCTACATCGTACCACTGGCCGGCAGGTGGTGGTTCTGGTGGACGAATACGACAAGCCGATCCTGGATACGCTGGAGAACAGTACCCTGGTCAGAGCCAACCGCGATTACCTGCGCGGCCTGTACGGCGTCATCAAGGACTGCGCCCGCCATGTCCGTTTCGTGTTCGTGACCGGCATCAGCATGTATTCGAAGGTGAGTCTGTTCTCGGGACTGAACAATCTGGACGACATCAGTCTGGATCTAAAATACAACACCATCTGCGGCTACACGGATGCGGACCTCGACGCGGTGTTCGCACCGGAGCTGTCGGACCTGGACCGCGAAGACATCCGGGAGTGGTACAACGGCTACCGCTGGAGCTGGCGCAGTGAGGAGAAGGTCTACAATCCCTTCGATGTGCTGCTGCTGTTCAAAGAACAGGAGTTCAAGCCTCATTGGTACAGAACCGGCACACCCAGCTTTCTGCGCAACCTGATGGCGAAGGGACGGCTTAGCACCCTGGGGCTGGAGAACCTGGGCCTGTATGAAACGGAGCTGTCAAATTTCGATGTCGAAAGCATCAACCTCAATGCGCTGCTGTTCCAGTGTGGCTATCTGACCATCGCCGACCGGCAGGTTCGGGGTTCCAGGATCTACTATGCGCTGAAATATCCGAACCATGAGGTGCGCCTGAGTCTGAACGAGGAACTGGTGGCGGCGGTCACCGGGAAGCTGACGGAGGCGTCGGACCGGGGTGAAGAGCTGATTCGGCTGCTGCAGGTCAATGATTTCGATGGTTTCGCGGAGGAGATGCGGTCGTTTTATGCCAACGTGCCGAACGAGTGGTATTCGAGCAGCAAGGTGTCGCGCTATGAGGCGTTTTACGCCAGTCTGCTGTTCGCCTGTTTCATCGCCAACGGTGTGGAGGTGAGTGCGGAGCAGTCGTCGGCTGAGGGGCGTGCGGACCTGGTGGTGCACACGGGCGGCGAGGTGTTCGTGCTGGAGTTCAAGGTGGCGGCTGTGGGTGAGAAGGTGGAGTCGAAGGTGTTGGAGGCTATGGCGCAGATGCGCGGGAAGAATTATGCGCTGCCGCATCAGAGCCGCGGGCGCAAGGTGCATCTTTTGGCGGTGGTGTTCAGTCGGAAGGAGCGCAATCTGGCGGCGCTTCGGGCGGAGCGAGCCTGAACAGGTGACAGGGTTTCAGTAGGCCATCAACATGAAACCGATCAGAAACCCCAACAGACGCCAATAACACAGCCCATCACCATCCGTATCCATTCCGTCAGGGGAGTCTTTCAATGATCACCTGCAATCCCCTTCATCATTTCCATTTCCGCCAGCACCAACCGAGCTAGTGATGGATTTTTCTGCAGTGACATCAGAAGTTCGAATTGCCACAGATCTTCCGGCGCGGCAGTCTGAACCTTCAGTGCTTCGCCCATCCACTGAACGCGATTCCGGCCGCTTTGATTTCAAGTACCAATGCCAACGCGGCAGCGGCGGTCAGAATACCTCCTCGTTCAGACTCGATTATGTGGCGAGTGTACTGTTCCTGCCGATCTACGGTTCAGTTTGAAGAAGTGTCAATCTTTATTCAGGCTTAAATTTCATTTCTTGGTTACGCTTATTCATAAGTATGACTTATAATCGGGCAATTTGCACCGGGATCTGGGGATCTCGTACAATGCGGCCTGGCGGATGCGGCACAAGCTGATGCAGGTGATGATGGAGCGGGACGGCAAAAAGCCGCTGGGGGCACGCGTGGAGTTGGATGACGCCTATCTGGGTGGCGAGCGCAGTGGCGGCCGGCGGGGTCGTGGGGTGCCTGGCAAGATACCCTTCGTGGTGGCGGTCGAGACCGATGAGAAGGGGCGGCCGAGGCGGATGAAACTGAGCGTGGTGTGAGGGTTCAGGCGGCGGGAGATGGTCGACTGGGCGACGCGGCACCTGCGGCCCGACACGCAGGTGTTGTCCGATGGACTGGCCTGTTTCCGCGGGGTCGCGCAGGCCGGCTGCCAGCCTCACAAGGGCCCACACTTGAATCTCAGAACATAATGTGATAAAACAGGGCCTACCATGAAAGTAGGCCTGCATCAGTTTCACGCTCAGACCATTGACTGGTTTCAGAAGGCGGTGTCGACACCGGGTGTGTCGCGCAACGCCCTGGCCCGCGGGCTGTGCGAGCGCGACCAGTGGACCGGTCCGACGGGTGAGCTGTGTGTGGCGGCGGCCCGCAAGGCGCTGCCGGTGCTGGCTGCGCGGCTGGGCGTGGCATTGCCGGCGCCGCACCCGGCATTCGGTTCGGGCGGTGGTGAGGCGCCCCCCGAGGTGGCTTACCCAGATCGTGCGCTACGTTGCCCGCTGTCAGCGCTGGGTGAGGTGACGGTCGAGCCGGTGTCGGGCGACGAGGAACGGCGGCAGTGGGAGTCGATGATGCGCACGCATCACCCGCAGGGCTGGCGTCAGGCGCCGGGTGGCCAGCTGCGCTACTGGGTGTGTTCTTCGCGCTACGGTCGTCTGGGCGGGCTGAACTTCTGTGCGGCGAGCTGGCACCAGAAAGTGCGCGATGCGTTCATCGGCTGGTCGGTGGAGGCGCGGGTGGCAAATCTGAGTCGGGTGCTGAACAACCAGCGGCTGCTGATCCTGCCGGGGGTGCGGGTTCACGGTCTGGCCTCTCGGGTGCTGGAGCTGGCGTGTGCGCAGGTGGTTGAGGACTGGGAGGCGAAGTACAATGTACGACCGGTACTGGCGTACACGTATGTGGCGCCCGAGCATCCGGGGACCAGCTACCGGGCGGCGGGTTGGCGGTGCGGTGCGGGCGGCACCTCGGGTCGCTCGCCGAGCGGAGGCACGGTGGTGCGGGCGGTGTGGCTGAAACCGCTGGTGCGCGGCTGGCGGACGGTGCTGTGCGCCGAGCCGGTGCGGCAGATTCAGGCGGCGCCTGAGTTGCACATGGATGAGAGGACCGATTGGGCGGATGTGGAATATGGCCGCAGCCGGCATCCGGACGGTCGGGTGTGCGCGCGGATCTTGCGCATGGGTCGGGCGTGGCTGGAGCGGCCGGGGGCGTCGCTGCCGCAGATCTTTCCGCGGCGGGCGGACTTGCGTGCGGCTTATCGGCTGTTATCGAACGGGAGGGTGACAATGGAGCACATCTTGGAGCCGCACTGGGCGGCGATGGTGGATCGCTGTCGGCTGGAGCCGGTGGTGCTGGCGCTGCAGGACACGACGGCGCTGAACTATGCGAGTCGGCCGGCGACGGCGGGGCTGGTGAACATTGGTGGCGGTGGGTCGGGCGTGCAGGGTCTGAAGGCGCATGTGGGTCTGGCGGTGAACGAGGCGGGGCGACCGCTGGGGGTGTATGCGCTGGATGCGGACTATGCGGATCGGCTGGAGCTGGAAAGCGATCGCTGGGGCGAGGGTCTGGCGCGGGCCTGTGAGCTGGAGCGGGCCTGTGCGCGGACGCGGGTGGTGACGGTATGCGATCGGGAGGGCGACCTGTGGGGGCTGCTGGATCAGGCGCGCTCACAGTCGGCCGGGCTGCTGGTTCGGGTGCGGCGCGGGAGTCGCCGCGAGGTGCTGGTGGCAGGCGGGAAGCGTGAGTGTCTGTGGGCGCACATGGAGAGGTTGCCGTCGCTGGCGGAGAAGACCGTGCAGGTGGTGGCCTGCGGGGGGAGGCGGAAGCGTGCGGGGCGCGAGGTGCGGCTGGCGGCGCCGCGGCGACCGCCCTCGGGGGCGGATACGGCGCCGATTGAGATGCTGGCGGTCAGTGCGATTGAAGCGGACCCGCCGGCCGGCGAGCAGCCGCTGCACTGGCTGCTGCTGACCACCGAGGGGCAGGCCGATGCCGCCGGCGCCAGCACCGCCCTGCGGCACTATGAGCTGCGCTGGACCATTGAGGAGTACTTCCGCACCCTGAAGACCGGCGCCGGCATCGAGAAGCGGCAGCTGGACCATGCCGATGACCTGCGCAAGTGCCTGACGTTCGATGCCATCACCGCCTGTGAGGTGTTCAGCCTCGATCGGATGGCGCGCGACAGCCCGCAGACGCCGGCCGACGAGGTGGTGAGTGAAGATGACCTGCTGGTGCTGAATACCCGCCTGGATGATTATGGCATCCGCCGGCCGCAGCCGCCACCCGGCGAGGCGCCGGACATCCGCAGTTTCGTCGTCGATGTGGCGCGGCTGGCGGGTTTTCATCCGCGTCGCAGTCAGCCGCTGCCGGGCGTCATGAAACTGTGGCAGGGATATGTGCTGCTGCGGGAGGCGGTCTTTACCTATCGCTCGCTCAGAAGGCGAGGCATGATCCAGAATGAATAGAATCAACTGTGGGATGTTGTGAGGCTGCCAGCACGTGGTGCGGGTGTGTGGCGGTCGCAAGGGCCATGTGGAGGATCCGCAGTTCCGCTGGGCGAACACGATGCTCGGCAATGTAAAGACGGCGCTTCGTGGCACCTACCATGTAGTCGGTTCCAAATATGAACAGCACTACCTGGCGGCGTATGAATACCGATTCAACCGGCGGTATCGGTTGATGGACATGCTTCCCCGACTGGCGTATGTGGCACTGCGCACCCCACCGATGCCGGAACGCCTGCTGAAGCCCCCTGTAGACGTCTAAAACGCTACTTATTATTAGGCGTAACCAAGTAATACAAAGTGTAGGTCTTTTTGATCATGGTTTGCAGTGAAATAACGTGGTCATTTCAACCTAGTCTACAAATCAGACCGAATTCAGAAACTAAGGAAAACATCCGATCAAGTATTGTGAATATTATGATTTAATCTGGTGTTGATTTCAGCGGCATACATTTTACAGTCGGCGAACTACATCAGCAGTTTATATGACATATATCAGTGGATGAAAGAAGAAAACGACTCGAAATCCTAAAAAAATTGGGGATTTACGAAAATCCAAGGTGATGCTATATGTAACCGGCGACCGTGCAGGACTCGAAACACAAATTAGTCAAGATGCAATCGATTTATTCGTTGATCATTTAGATGTATTAGGTCCAGTCGATAAACTGACTTTAATACTTTACACGAAAGGAGGAGTTACTTCTGCAGCATGGAATTTAGTTAATCTACTTCATATGTTTTGTGAGGAGTTTGAAGTAATTACACCTGGAAAATGTATGAGTGCTGGAACTTTAATATCATTGGGTGCGAAGCAAATTGTAGTGACAAAGCAAGCAACGCTTGGCCCAATAGACCCAAGTATGCATCACCCACTCGGGCTGCAAATTCCAGGAGCAAATCCAGAAGCACGGGCTATCATAAGCGTAGAAGCGGTTTATGGATATTTGGATTTACTAATTGAGCGCGTATCTAGCAATGAACATAGAAGTACTTGGTTACGCCTAAAAGTAAGTAGCGTTCTAGACGGCAACAGGGAGCTTCAGCAGGCGCTCCGGCATCGGTGGGGTACGCAGTGCCACATACGCCAGTCGGGGCAGCATGTCCGGCAACCGATACCGCCGGTTGAAGCGGTATTCATACTCCGCCAGATAGCGCTGCGCATATTTGGGGTCAACCGCATGATAGGTGCCACGAAGTGCCGTTTTCACATTGCCGAGCATCGTGTTCACCCAGCGGAACTGGGGATCCTCCACATGGCCCTTGCGACCGCTGCACACCCGCGCCTCGTGCCGGCAGCCGGCCTCCGCGACCCCGCGGAAACAGGCCAGTCCATCAGACAACACCTGCGTGTCGGGCCGCAGGTGCCGCGTCGCCCAGTCGACTATCTCCCGCCGCCTGAACCCCCGCACCACGCTCAGCTTCATCCGCCTCGGCCGCCCCTTCTCATCGGTCTCAACCGCCGCCACAAAGGGCGTCTTGCCAGGCGCCCCACGACCCCGCCGGCCGCCACTGCGCTCGCCACCCAGATACGCGTCATCCAACTCCACGCGCACCCCCAGCGGCTTTTTCCCATCCCGTTCCATCATCACCTGCATCAGCTTGTGCCGCATCCGCCAGGCCGCATTGTACGAGATCCCCAGATCCCGGTGCAGCTGCATGGCCGACACCCCCTTCTTGTGCTGCGTCATCAGGTACATCCCCTGAAACCACAACGTCAGTGGCAGTTTGGTGCCCTCGAAGATGGTGCCGGCGGTGATGGAGGTCTGCCGGCCGCAGCGGTGGCACTGCTGCAGTTTGCGGGTGTTCAGCCGACACCACTTGTCATGACCGCAGTTCGGACAGCGGAAACCCTTCGGCCAGCGCCACTTGAACAGCGCCTCGAAACACTGCTCCTCGGTGCCGTAATGTTTGAAAAACTCGCTCAGACTCATACCGGCCTGAAACTGAATGTCGTTGCGTGCCATCGGCTTTTCTCCTCACATCAATGGGTTGGGATATAATTGCCAGATTATAAGTCATACTTATGAATAAGCGTAACCAAGTAGAAGTAAGGTTTTCTTGGATTTGTCCAACAAAGTGCACCCTTTAGTCTTGGGAGAAATATTCAGAACGCGTCAACAGATTCGTGACCTTGCCCGCCGATTATTAAATAAGCAAAATTACAACACTGATAAGATTGAAGAATTAACTAAATTTCTGTGTTCAGATTCAGGTAGTCACGACTATACAATAAATCGACGCGAAGCAAATGACCTCGGTCTTAATATTGAAAAGTGTACAAAGGAACTTTATGAAGTTTTGAGTGAACTGCATTTCAGTTATGCGAGCCAGATGGAACTGCAAAAACCATTTGATAGAAACGAGTTGATTGCATTGGCCAATAATGGCGGAATTAATAGCTATAGCTATCTACGGGCTATCATCGAAAGTTGTGAATTCGGTGCTCATCATTTTGTAACTGAAGGTGAAGTTGTCGTTGAACAACCATCAAGTGAGAGTGGAGATATACAACAAACTGCTATAAATATAAGAGATATAAGAACTTTCGAAGGATGGAGGAAGGTATCGTGAACAATATTAAATATATCAGAAACATAGAAAATGAATACTCTCATGGAACTGCCGCCCCTGGATTTCATTTATCTGACACATTAGATTGGTCTTGTTATTCGGCAAGAATCAAGAATCAGGTGATCACTGTTCGAAAACCGGTATATAAATACGGGAAGGTAGAGCACGCGGCTGGTTTTTTAAAGAAGCCATTCTGAAAAAGAACCGTCCTAGTCCTAAGTCCTAGTTTCATATACTTGTTCTTAGTTATGCCTAATAATAAGTAGCGTTTTAGACGTTTACAGGGGGCTTCAGCAGGCGTTCCGGCATCGGTGGGGTGCGCAGTGCCACATACGCCAGTCGGGGCAGCATGTCCATCAACCGATACCGCCGGTTGAATCGGTATTCATACGCCGCCAGGTAGTGCTGTTCATATTTGGGGTCAACCGCACGATAGGTGCCACGAAGCGCCGTCTTCACATTGCCGAGCATCGTGTTCGCCCAGCGGAACTGCGGATCCTCCACATGGCCCTTGCGACCGCTACACACCCGCGCTTCGTGCTGGCAACCGGCCTCCGCGGGAACAGGCCAGTCCATCGGACAACGCCTGCGTGTCGGGCCGCAGGTGCCGCGTCGCCCAGTCGATCATCTCCGGCCGCCTGATCCCCCCATCACGCTCAGCTTCATCCGCCTCGGCCGCCCCTTCTCATCGGTCTTAACCGCCGCCACAAAGGGTGTCTTGCCAGGCGCACCACGGCCCCGCCGGCCGCCACTGCGCTCGCCACCCTGGTGCGAGGACACTGGGAGATCGAGAACCGGCTTCATTACACCCGGGACTTCAGCTATGATGAGGACCGATGCCGGGCACATGTGCGCCACGTCCCGCGCAACACGGCCATCTCCCTGATCCGTCTCGATCGCCGGTTCGACTACATCCCGCAGGCACACCGCCATTTCGCCGCCTGCCCCGATGAGGCACTGGATGCGGTCTTGAAGTGACCGCGTCATTGACACCGACCTGAGCGACGGCCACGTCCCGACGGGGTGCGACGGAGATATCTGTCTTCAGAACGCCCGACGGGGCGCCTTCACACCGTCGCGCCTGTGCGGGTGCCGCAGACCGCCGGGTTGAGACGCCAAAACCGTCGACAACTCACCGCAGACGACATCTGAGCTCAGCCTGAACTTGGCCATCGGTCTTCGATCGCCTTCCGAACAGTCCGCCATCAGCTCATGACTCCATGCTGTCCTAAAATTTTTGAATGTTCCTGGTGGCACCATTCATACTACAATATCAACAGACGGGTCGTTGATTGAATGGAAATGAACAAGCTTAACCTGCCCATCGGCTATTCAGCCTTTCGGGAAATCAGAGAATGGGACTGCTACTATGTGGACAAGACGCCTCACATATGGCGACTGGCCAGCAGGCCCGGATACTATTTCCTGTCCCGGCCGCGGCGGTTCGGGAAGACGCTGCTGTTGGACACGATGCAGGAGCTGTTCGAGGGCAGTGAGGAGCTGTTCCGCGGGCTTCACATCCACGACCACTGGGACTGGTCGGTCCGCCATCCGGTGGTGCGGCTGAGCTTCGATTTCAACTATGGCGCCCCGGGCCGACTGGAAGACAGTGTCAGCAACCAGTTGGCCGCCATTGAAAAATACTCGGGTCTCGAGCCGACTTCGCTGACGCCGTACGGACCGGACCGACTGTACAATCTCATCCTCGCTCTGCATCATCAGACTGGCCGTCAGGTGGTGGTTCTGGTGGACGAATACGACAAGCCGATTCTGGATACGTTGGAGACCAAGACCCTGGTCAGAGCCAACCGCGATTACCTGCGCGGTCTGTACGGCGTCATCAAGGGCTGCGCCCGATACGTCCGTTTCGTGTTCGTGACCGGCATCAGCATGTATTCGAAGGTCAGTCTGTTCTCGGGACTGAACAATCTGGACGACATCAGTCTGGATCTAAAATACAACACCATCTGCGGCTACACGGATGCGGACCTGGACGCGGTGTTCGCACCGGAGCTGTCGGACCTGGACCGCGAAGACATCCGGGAGTGGTACAACGGCTACCGCTGGAGCTGGCGCAGTGAGGAGAAGGTCTACAATCCCTTCGATGTGCTGCTGCTGTTCAAAGAACAGGAGTTCAAGCCTCATTGGTACAGAACCGGCACCCCCGGCTTTCTGCGCAACCTGATGGAGAAGGGCGTGCTGAACACGCTGGACCTGGAGAACCTGGGCCTGTATGAAACGGAGCTGTCAAATTTCGATGTCGAGCGCGTCAACATCAATGCGCTGCTGTTTCAGTGTGGCTATCTGACCATCGCCGACCGGCAGGTTCGGGGTTCCAGGGTCTACTACGCGCTGAAATATCCGAACCATGAGGTGCGCCTGAGTCTGAACGAGGAGCTGGTGGAGGTGGTCACCGGGAAGCTGACGGAAGCGTCGGACCGGGGTGAAGAGCTGATCCGGCTGCTGCAGGCCAATGACTTCGACGGTTTCGCGGCGGAGATGCGGTCGTTTTATGCCAACGTGCCGTACGAGTGGTATTCGAGCAGCGAGGTGTCGCGCTATGAGGCGTTTTACGCCAGTCTGCTGTTCGCCTGTTTCATCGCCAACGGTGTGGAGGTGAGTGCGGAGCAGTCGTCGGCTGAGGGGCGGGCGGATCTGGTGGTGCACACGGGCGGCGAGACGTTCGTGCTGGAGTTCAAGGTGGCGGCTGTGGGTGAGAAGGTGGAATCGAAGGTTGTGGAGGCTCTGGCGCAGATGCGCGGGAAGAATTATGCGCTGCCGCATCAGAGCCGCGGGCGCAAGGTGCATCTTTTGGCGGTGGTGTTCAGTCGGAAGGAGCGCAATCTGGCGGCGCTTCGGGCGGAGAGAGCCTGAACCGGTGAAAGGGTTTCAGTAGGCTATCAACATGAAACCGATCAGAAACCCCAACAGACGCCAATAACACAGCCCATCACCATCCGTATCCATTCCGTCAGGGGAGTCTTTCAATGATCACCTGCAATCCCCTTCATCATTTCCATTTCCGCCAGCACCAACCGAGCTAGTGATGGATTTTTCTGCAGTGACATCAGAAGTTCGAATTGCCACAGATCTTCCGGCGCGGCAGTCTGAACCTTCAGTGCTTCGCCCATCCACTGAACGCGATTCCGGCCGCTTTGATTTCAAGTACCAATGCCAACGCGGCAGCGGCGGTCAGAATACCTCCTCGTTCAGACTCGATTATGTGGCGAGTGTACTGTTCCTGCCGATCTACGGTTCAGTTTGAAGAAGTGTCAATCTTTATTCAGGCTTAAATTTCATTTTTTCCTAATCATCGGGGGTTACGATTTTTGGCGATAAAAACTCTACTTCTGTTTCCTGGACAAGGTGCGCAATATCCGGGAATTGGCAGCGACCTGCGACGGGAGTTTGCTATGGTTCAAGAAATATATGGCGAGGCCAGTGAAATTCTGGGCTACGACTTGGTCAGTCTATGTAATGATGCCGAAAGCGACGATATAAACCTCACCAAATATACTCAACCGGTACTCCTGGTGCATTCCTATGCCTGTCTGCAGATTTTTCAGCAACAGCTAGGAATGCCCGTCGAAGCGTTCGCCGCCGCTGGGCACAGTCTGGGTGAATACTCAGCACTTGTGGCTGCGAACGCGCTGAGTTTCAAAAATGCACTGCAGCTTGTTTCAAAACGAGGTGAATGCATGGGTGAACATGGTGGTGGACAGATGCTGGCGCTTTCACTGACCGAAGAGATTCTGCTGCCATTCATTGAAGCCAGCAAATGTGAAATCGCAGCGCTGAACCTGCTGGAGCAGACGGTGGTCGGTGGTTGGTCGGATGAGCTGGATCAATTGGCGGCGGCAATTGATGAAAAACTACCCGGCAAAGGTGGTGTAAGACTGAAGACGGAAGGGGCGTTTCACACCTCCCACATGTTGCCGGCCGCAGAAAAATTCAGGTGTTTTCTTGACGCATCCGAATTTCGCGCACCCGATATCCAAGTTGCCTCAAATACGACCGGCGCGTTTCATTCATCCAATGTCGAAGACATTCGGAACAATCTTTATCAGCAGCTGTTCAATCCAGTGCGCTGGCGCGATAATCTGGCATCCATCGCAGATGCGGGCATTGAACGAATAATCGAGTTTGGTGGTGGCTTGGGAAAGGGTCATTCTCCCGCTGACATGAGACCGAATCTGCAGGGCATGATTGTTCGCGCATTCAGGCGCATGAACCCCAGGCCAACCTACCATCCGGTCATTAATCTCGAAACACTTGAAACGGCCTGCGATGCCTGGTGTTCTGGCTGAGCTTCTGAAGTTCAATCAGTCTACGATCGTGTTCGCTTGACCGTCTGTCAATCAATGTGGCTCAGTGAACTAGATTTGCTCGAGTTCGATCAGCGTGCCGAGAAAGTCTTTTGGGTGCAGGAATAGCACGGGCTTGCCGTGGGCGCCGATGCTAGGTTGTCCGTCGCCCAAGATGCGCATACCGACCGCAATCAACTGATCGCGCGCCCTTTCGATGTCTGACACCTCATAGCAGAGGTGATGGACTCCACCCGCTGGGTTTCGCTCAAGAAAGCCAGCAATGGGTGACCGCTCACCGAGTGGATGCAGGAGTTCAATTTTGGCATTCGGCAGACTGACAAAAACGGTGGTAACTCCGTGCTCAGTCAGATCGACGGGTTCAGACACCTCAGCACCCAATACGGTTTGGTATTTTTGTGAAGCCTGTGCCAGATCAGGGACTGCAATGGCAACATGGTTGAGCCGGCCGATCATGCTTCTCCCTCTTTCTTAAATTCCACGATGGGCTGATCAGCGGCCAGACTGCTGCCGACCTCAACCAGAATTGCGGCCACGATGCCGTTCTGTTCGGCCAGCAGAACATTTTCCATTTTCATCGCTTCTATGATGGCCACGGGTTCGCCGGCTTTGACCTTTTGACCTTCGGCTATACGCAGTTCCTGCAGTCGGCCCGGCATGGGCGACTTAAGCAGACGGGAAACATCTGCGTTTTTTTTCTTCAGCATGAAACGGTTATACTTCGCCGCAGTTGGACTGAGCACTTGGAAAAACCTGCGAGTACCCAGAAAATCAACCTGGTACCCGATTCCAACCCTGGCCAATTGTGCCCATTGCGGCCTCTCGTCTCGGAAGTGAAACACCCGTTGCCCGGGTTTCCAGGCATGCTTCACGTCGGTGCTTTCGTTGTCCGGAGTGGTCAGTCGATGCCCGAAGTTCATTTCTTCAATGGTGAACTCGAACTGTTCCTGGCTGCTCAAAACGATCCACTGGCGTGGAACTGTCCAGTGTAACTCTTTCTGGCTTGGGATGAAGCTGAGGCACTGCTGTTCATTCATGTAGTGCACAACCGTCGCAATTTTTGCCGCCACTTCGACTGCGTCGCCCGTCTGTAATTCGGGATCGTAACCGTTGGGATGCTGTAACTCAATGTAACGAGTGTGCATTTCACCGGCGAGTACCACCGGATCTCGAGCCAATGCCCGGAGGAACGGAAGATTGGTGGCAACGCCTGCAATCTGGTACTCGTCAAGAGATTGAGCCAACAGCGCGAAGGCACTGTTTCGACAGTTCTGATGTACGATCAGTTTGGCGATCATGGGGTCGTAGTGCATGGAAATCTCACCCCCTTCCTCAACCCCCGTATCAATGCGTACGCATTCGCTTTCCGCGGGTGGCTGGTAGCGAATCAGTCGTCCGGTCGATGGGAGAAAGTTTCGCGCAGGGTCCTCGGCGTATACTCTCGCTTCGACCGCCCAGCCTGAGGTGATGATTTCAGACTGTGTGAAGTCAAGCGCCTGACCGGCTGCGATGCGAATCATCCATTCTACCAGATCGATGCCGGTTATATACTCCGTTACCGGATGTTCGACCTGCAGCCGAGTATTCATTTCCAGAAAATAAAAGTTCTGATCCGCGTCGACCACGAACTCGATTGTTCCTGCGGACACATAATTGACCGCTCGCGCAAGGGTAACCGCCTGACTGGTGATCTGCCGCCGGGTGTCATCATTCAGGAAAGGTGACGGCGCTTCCTCGATCACCTTCTGGTGCCGCCGCTGCAACGAGCACTCCCGCTCACCGAGATGAACGATATTTCCGCATTGATCAGCTAGCACCTGAACTTCGATGTGCCGAGGGTTCTCAATGTATTTTTCGACGAAGACGCGATCATCACCAAAGTGCGTTTTGGCTTCGCTGGCTGAGCGAATGAATCCATCGCGACACTCGTCGTCGTCATACGCCAGCCGCATTCCTTTGCCACCGCCCGCCGAAGTGGGCTTAAGCATGACGGGGTAACCGATTTCTCTTGCGAGTGCGACGGCATGATCGGAGTCCGAAATAAATTCGTCCAGTCCCGGAATCACGCTGACGCCTGCTTCGCGGGCAATGATCTTGGAAGTGATCTTGTCTCCCATTGCCCGGACTGCCGCGGCTCCGGGACCGATGAATTGAATGCCAGCATCGGCCAGCTGTTCACTGAACGCGGCGTCTTCTGACAGAAATCCGTAACCCGGGTGAACGGCCTGCGCACCGGTAGATTGGCAGGCTTGAATGATCGCCGCGGCATTCAGATAACTCTGAGCCGCCGCGGGTGGTCCGATATTGACGGCTTCATCCGCGACTCGAACATGCCGTGAGTTGCGGTCTGCGTCCGAATAGACGGCGACGGTTCGAATATTCATCTTGGCTGCGCTGCGCATGATGCGACAGGCGATCTCGCCTCGATTGGCGATCAGAATCCTGCTGAACATGTTAGGCACGGTTACAGCGGGATGTTGCCGTGCTTGCGCCAGGGATTGTCCAGCTTCTTGTTGGCCAGCATTTCAAGCGAGCGGCAGATTCTAAACCGCGTATGGCGCGGCAAAATGACATCATCGACGAATCCGCGACTGGCCGCGACAAACGGATTGGCGAATTTCTCCCCGTACTCCTCAGTCCGGCGCGCAATTTTTTCGGCATCGCCCAACTCGGCTCTGAATATGATCTCGACGGCGCCCTTGGCTCCCATGACGGCGATTTCCGCACTTGGCCAGGCGAGATTGACATCGCCTCTCAGGTGTTTGGAACTCATCACATCGTAAGCGCCGCCATAAGCCTTACGCGTGATGACGGTAACTTTGGGAATGGTCGCTTCAGCGTAGGCAAAAAGCAGCTTGGCGCCATGTTTGATGATGCCACCGTGTTCCTGAGCGCTGCCGGGCATAAAGCCGGGAACATCGACGAATGTGGTGATCGGAATTCCGAACGCATCGCAGAAGCGTACGAACCGCGCCGCCTTGAGGGATGAGAGAATATCCAGACAGCCGGCCAACACCATTGGCTGATTGGCGACGATTCCAACCGTGCGGCCTTCCATGCGTGCAAACCCGATGACGATGTTCTTGGCGTGACCCGGTTTGAGTTCAAAAAAGTACTCATCATCGACGACTTTATGGATCAGTTCCTTGATGTCGTAGGGCTGGTTGGGATCATCGGGTACGAGCGAGTCCAGAGAGGGTTCAACGCGGTCGCGGGTGTCATGGGTTGTGCGCGTCGTCGGCGGGCTTTGGTTGTTGGGTGGCAGAAAGTCAAAAAATGCCCGGAGTCTGAGACATCCTTCGACATCGTTCTCAAATGCGCCATCGGCAACGCCCGAGGTCTCCGTATGCGCACTGGCACCGCCCAGCTGTTCTGCCGAAATCTCCTCGTGAGTAACCGTTCTGGCGACATCGGGACCCGTTACAAACATATAGGAACTGTCCCGTATCATAAAGATGAAGTCGGTGATGGCGGGAGAATATACGGCCCCGCCGGCACACGGCCCCATGATGAGTGAAATTTGCGGGATGACGCCCGATGCCATGACATTGCGCTGAAAAATATCCGCATAGCCGGCTAACGAGGCGACGCCATCCTGGATGCGGGCGCCACCGGAATCGTTGATGCCAATCACAGGTGCTCCGACTTTCATTGCCTGATCCATGATTTTGCCAATTTTTTCGGCGTGTGCTTCGGACAGTGAACCACCGTAAACCGTGAAATCCTGACTGAACAGAAATACCAGGCGGCCATGAATCGTACCGTAGCCGGTTACGACGCCATCACCGGGGATTTTGTTGTCCGCCATGCCAAAATCTGAACTGCGGTGCTCGACGAACATGTCCCACTCTTCAAAACTGTCGCGGTCAAGCAGCAGGTCGATCCGCTCGCGGGCCGTCAGCCGACCCTTGGCATGTTGTGCATCAATGCGCTTTCTGCCACCACCGAGCCGCGCGGCGGCTCTTTTCTGATTGAGCTGTTCGATGATTTTCTGCAAAATTCAGTCTCGAAACGACCGCCTGAGCACGTATTCAGGCGGCCTGCAGCCTGTTTTCGATCAAGGTCAGCACCTGTGGAATCGTATCTGGAATACGCGTGCCCGGACCATACACCGCCGCAATGCCCTGCGCTTCAAGCATGCTGACATCGTCAGGCGGAATGACTCCACCACAGATGACGACGATGTGCTGAGCGTCTTCCCGTCGAAGGCCTCTGATCAGCTGCGGTACCAGTGTTTTGTGACCGCCGGCCTGCGTTGAGATGCCAATGAAATGGACGTCATTGTCGACCGCCTGCCGAACCACTTCTTCAGGTGTCTGAAACAGTGCTCCTATCTCAACTTCAAAGCCGAAGTCAGCATAGGCTGTTGCAATGACTTTCGCCCCGCGATCGTGTCCGTCCTGACCCAGCTTCGCGATCAGCGCCCGCGGCCGGCGCTGATGCGTTCTGACGAAGCACTCAACCTGGCGGCGAATGTCTTCGACATTTACTTTTTTTTCAATGGTGGTCTGATAGACGCCGCTGATGGTCTGCGGTATGGCGCGGTGCCGACCGAACACCTCCTGTACGACGGCGGTGATCTCACCGACGGTCGCCCGCGCGCGCACGGCTTCAATGGCCCGCGGCAGCAGTCCCCAATCGCTGGAGGCGGCACATTGTCTCAGCTGCTGCAGCGCATGCTGGCAGGTTTTTTCATCGCGCGTTTCTTTCACCCGCCTGAGTCGGGCAATCTGATTTTCCCGAACGGCCCGGTTGTCCACTTCGAGCAGTTCGATGTTCTCAGTCGCATCGTTAATGAACTGATTGACTCCGACGATGATGTCCTCACCGCTGTCGAGACGCGCCTGGCGTCTGGCTGCCGAGGCTTCGATGCGCTGTTTGGGGAGGCCGGCTGCCACTGCCCGCGTCATTCCTCCCATCGATTCCACCTCATCGATGAGAACTCTCGCCTCGCGGATGATGGAGGCGGTCAGACTCTCAATGTAGTAACTTCCGGCGAGTGGATCGATCACTTTGGACAAGCCGGATTCTTCTCTCAGAATGAGTTGTGTACTGCGGGCAATCTGGGCCGAAAATTCACTCGGCAGGGCCAGCGCCTCGTCGAACGAGTTCGTGTGTAAAGACTGCGTACCACCCAATACCGCAGCCAGCGCTTCGATCGTCGTGCGGACGATGTTGTTGTAGGGTGATTGGCTGGTCAGGCTCACCCCCGAGGTCTGACAGTGCGTGCGAAGCATCAGTGAGGCCGGATTCTGCGGGCTGAAATGCGATCGCATCAGGTCTGACCACAGATACCTGGCCGCCCGCAATTTCGCCACTTCCATAAACAGATTCATACCGATGCAGAAAAAGAACGACAGACGTGGTGCAAAATGATCGACTTTCATGCCGGTGGACCGCGCCGCGCGTACGTACTCGATGCCGTCCGCAATGGTGTATGCGAGTTCCTGTACGCAGGTGGCTCCGGCTTCCTGCATGTGATAGCCGGAAATAGAAATCGGATTGAAGCGCGGCATGTGGTTGGCAGTGTGCCGGATGATGTCCGCCACGATGCGCATGGACGGTTCAGGTGGATAGATGTAGGTGTTGCGCACCATGAATTCCTTGAGGATGTCATTCTGCAGCGTGCCGGACAGTCTGCTTTGGTCGACACCCTGTTCCTGTCCGGCAACAATGAACATGGCGAGCACTGGAAGCACTGCACCGTTCATGGTCATCGAAACCGAGATTTCGTCGAGCGGAATGTCCGCAAAAAGAATTTTCATGTCCTCGACGCTGTCAATCGCCACGCCGGCCTTGCCGACATCACCGATGACGCGGTGATGGTCCGAATCATAGCCGCGGTGGGTCGGCAGGTCAAAGGCGACGGATAGACCGGTCTGTCCGGACTTCAGGTTGTCGCGGAAAAATCGGTTGGATTCCTCGGCGGTGGAAAATCCGGCGTATTGCCGCAGTGTCCACGGTCGGCCGGTGTACATGGTCGCTCTCGGTCCTCGCAGATAGGGCGGAAACCCCGGTAGCGTCGACAGGTGTTCCAGCTCGTTCAGATCATCGGCGGTGTACAAAGGCTTGATCGAGATGCCTTCGAGTGTATTCCAAGCCAGCTCGTCGATGGACCGGCCCTTGAGTTCGTTGACCGCGTGCTGGTGCCAATCGTTGATTGAGGGTTTTGGAAACGGCATTGGTCACTCTCCGGCGGCTAGGCCGGTTCGGAATGTGGATAACCGATGGTCCGCAGCGCTTCGGCTATCTCATTGAGAATTTCCGGATCGTCGATGGTCGCCGGCATCTGCCAGGGCTCGGCATCAGCGATTCTGCTGACTGTACCGCGCAGAATTTTACCTGAACGGGTCTTCGGCAGCCGTTTGACCACGACCGCCTGTTTGAATGCCGCCACCGGGCCGATTTTCTCGCGCATCAGACTGATGCACTCGGTGACGATCTGTTTAGCAGGTGTCCGGCAGCCGGTGTTCAGGACGAGCAGGCCCAAGGGCAGTTGTCCCTTGAGCGAGTCTCTGACGCCGGTTACCGCACATTCGGCGACGTCGGGATGGGCTGCCAGAACTTCCTCCATGGCACCGGTTGACAGGCGGTGCCCGGCTACGTTGATGATGTCATCGGTTCTTGACATGACATAAACGTAGCCGTCTTCATCAATGAAGCCGGCATCTGCGGTCTTGTAGTAACCTGGAAACTCCTTGAGATAGGCGTCAAAATAGCGTTGCCGAGCATTCCAAAGCGTGGGAAAACTGCCCGGTGGCAGCGGCAGTTCGACGACCAGTGAACCGATCCTGCCTGGCGCGACTTCACGATTTGATTCGTCCAGTACTTTCAGATTCCAGCCAGGTACGGGTTTTGAGGGCGAACCGTCTTTGACCGGCAGCTGCTCGATACCCATCGGATTGGCGCAGATGGCCCAGCCCGTTTCGGTCTGCCACCAGTGATCGATGACGGGGACCTGGAGTTTATCCTGCGCCCAATGCAGCGTGTCCGGGTCGGTCCGCTCGCCGGCCAGAAACAGAGTGCGGAAGTTCGACAGATCGTACTTCTGCAGGAAGCGACCCTGCGGGTCTTCTTTCTTGATCGCCCGAAACGCAGTGGGTGCGGTAAAGAGGGCGGATACATCGTACTGCGACAGTACGCGCCAGAAGGCGCCGGGATCCGGGGTGCCGACCGGTTTGCCCTCATAGAGAATCGATGTGTTGCCGGCGAACAGCGGCGCATAGACGATGTAGGAGTGCCCGACCACCCAGCCGACGTCGGAAGCCGCCCAGAAGACTTCGCCGGGCTCGACGCCATAGATGTTCTTCATGCTCCATTTCAGCGCCACAATGTGCCCACCGTTGTCGCGGACCACGCCTTTCGGCGCGCCAGTCGTCCCCGAAGTGTAGAGAATATAGAGAGGATCGGTGGCTTTGACTGAAACGCAGGGAACCGGCGCCGATTGGCTCGTCAGTTCATCCCAGTCGTAATCGCGCCCGTCTTTCAGTTCCGCCCGCAGCTGCTCGCGCTGAAAGATCACACAGGCTGGCGGTTGGTGCTCGGCCAGTTCTATGGCCTGGTCGAGCAGCGGCTTATAGGCTACCGTTCGTCCGGGTTCGAGTCC
The DNA here is from genome assembly GCA_965205205.1 of Arenicellales bacterium. Classification (GTDB taxonomy): domain Bacteria; phylum Pseudomonadota; class Gammaproteobacteria; order Arenicellales; family JAJDZL01; genus JAJDZL01. The sequence goes on along the minus strand of CBDBFX010000002.1, from coordinate 703,549 downwards.
GCAGGATGCGCTGATGATGGCAGTCGGCCTGGCGTCGTCGATGCGCACCGCCAGTTCATTCGAGGCGAAGCCGCCGAATACGACTGAATGAACCGCGCCCAGTCGGGCACAGGCGAGCATGGCGATAACCGTCTGCGGAATCATGGGCATATAGATGATGACTCTGGAGCCGCGCTCGACGCCGATATTGCGAAGCGCACCCGCGAAGCGGGCGGTAATGCCGGTCAGTTCGCGGTAAGTGTATCGTCGCACTTCTCCCGTCATTGCCGAATCGTAAATCAGTGCGTGCTGCGCGCCCCGACCTTCTGCCACATGGATGTCCAGGGCGTTGTAACAGGTGTTGACCTCACCGCCGGAAAACCAGCTGTAGTGCGGTTTGTTCGAATCATCCAGAACCCGGTCCCAACGTCGGTCCCAGTGAACCGATTCAGCGGCCGCCGCCCAATAGGCTTCACGCTGCTGTATGGAATGGTTAAATTCGGTTTGATATCTGCTCATCGTTCAGTCTAACTGCGTTCTATTGGAGTTCTTTCAGTCAATTCGACATTGGGAATTCATTCAATCCAGTCAATAATGGATAAAATAGGTTTTGATGGGACTCGCGGTCAGATCCGAGAATCTGCCGCAGCGCATACCACCGACCCAATTGTCCATTCATCCTATGTCAGCTCAGGAGTCTGCTACATGGCTTATCAACACATTATTACGGAAACCAAAAACAATGTTGGACTAATTACGCTCAATCGGCCAAAGGTGCTCAATGCGCTGTCGTCCGACGTGATGGACGAGCTCGCAGCCGCCATTGATGCATTCGAAGCCGACCGCGCCATCGGCGCAATCGTCATCACCGGCAGTGATAAAGCGTTCGCCGCCGGGGCGGACATCAGCGAGATGAAGGACAACAGTTTTGCCGACGCATTCATGGGTAATTTTATCAGCAGGAACTGGGAGCGGGTTACCGTGTGTCGCAAACCGGTGATTGCGGCGGTCGCCGGCTTCGCACTTGGTGGTGGCTGTGAGCTGGCGATGATGTGTGATATGATCGTTGCGGGCGACAATGCCAAGTTCGGCCAGCCGGAGATCAACCTTGGCATCATTCCAGGTGCGGGGGGCTCGCAGCGACTGACGCGGGCGGTGGGCAAGGCCAAGGCCATGGACCTGTGTCTGACTGGACGGATGATGGATGCGGACGAAGCGGAACGCGCCGGCCTGGTCGCCCGAATATTTCCGGTTGCCGAACTGATCGAGCAGGCGTTGGCCATTGCGGGGGAGATCGCCGGTAAGTCGCAGCTCGCGGCCACCATGGTAACCGAGGTGGTCGATCGGGCTTACGAATCCGGTCTGTCCGAGGGCGTGCTGTTTGAACGGCGCGCGTTCCATGCGTTATTTGCCACCCATGATCAGAAAGAGGGCATGGCGGCATTTTTGGAAAAGCGCAAGGCAAACTGGAAACACAGTTGAATCACATCATCGGACTGCTGGCGGCGATTCCATGCCGCCGGCCCATCTCCTCAGCATCAGGCGGGTCTGATCGCCACCTGCATGCTGCCAATCTTTTCAATGTTGCACTCCAGGATGTCGCCGACTCTCACTTGACCGACGCCGGCCGGTGTGCCACACATGATGACATCGCCGGGGTAAAGCGTGTAATAGGACGATGCGTAACTGATCAGTCTGCTGGTTGAGTAGATCATGTTACTGGTATTGGAATGCTGCCGGGTACTGCCGTTGAGTGAGAGCGATATTTCCAGGCAGTCCGGGTCTTCAATCTCATTTTTGGTTACCAGCCACGGCCCCAGTACGGAGTGGCTGTCCAGCGCTTTCCTCAGGCTGCGGTCTTCTTTGCCGCGGATCGTCATGTCCAAGCCAATGGTATAGCCAGCAACGTACTCCATCGCCTCTTCCTCGCCGACGTTGCGGCAGTTTTTTCCAATCACGATGGCCAGTTCCACTTCGTGGTCGGTACGACGATTCTGGAAGCTGAGTCTGACGCCGTCATCCGGTCCGACTGGAATCGGCGCCTTGAGAAACAGACCGTACGTTTCAACACTCGCCACTTTACCACTGGTGCTGAATTCAGGATTATCATTCATCTCTTTCTGATGCGCCCGGTAATTGATGGGGGCGCCGATGATCTTCGACGGGCGCGCAATCGGGCTGCTCAGGTGCAGGTCTCTTAAAGAAAGAGTTGCCGATTCCCTTCTCAAGCGATGCATGATCGGCAGCAGGACCTCCAGATTGCCGATCATAAAATCACCGGGCGGCTGCGGCCAGGCCGGGACGTCAATGCTGGACATCGCATCGGTTACATCCTGAACGTTCCGTCCTTCGACGACGCCCAGTCGGTTTTCGTTAAATCGGCAGATTTTCATTGTTGCGTCCGTATTCCTAGCGCTCTTCCTGAGTCGACTCTCCAGATCCTGTACCAGAATGACTGTCCATCAAATTAAACCATTTATCCGTCTTCAAAGGTCGAATGATCAGGCAGCAGTTTTCTGATAATTCGTTCAACTTCTTATCCAGTTTCACTGATTCGCATTCCTGCCCGGGTTTCTTTCGACAATTGAATGGAATCGATTTCTTTATCTCTTGACAACCACTTCGTCGCAATCTTCTGAGTGAGGCCTTCCGCCTCGGAGCAAAACTGCGTCAGGCGGCGGTGTCGGTTACCCAGTTTGGAATCCAGTCACATTGGAACTTTTTCCATGAATTCGAGTTTTCTGGCAAATGCTGTTATACTGAAATATACTGCAGATTGCTGTTTCGAATAAGTATACAATCCCGTCAATTAGCCAAATATATTTTCGAATAATTAGTATTTGTATGGAATAAACTATGTATCGCTGAATAAGATATAAATTATTTGGGATATTTATACATCTGAGTTAATCTAGGAGATGAGTTGAAGTGTTCACCTGTATTGACGAGCACCTGGTTTCCCGATACGAAGAATTCGAAATGCTATAAATAACGGCTCATAATGTACCGAGAAAACATTACTTGGTTACGCCTAAAAGTAAGTAGCGTTCTAGACGGCAACAGGGAGCTTCAGCAGGCGCTCCGGCATCGGTGGGGTACGCAGTGCCACATACGCCAGTCGGGGCAGCATGTCCGGCAACCGATACCGCCGGTTGAAGCGGTATTCATACTCCGCCAGATAGCGCTGCGCATATTTGGGGTCAACCGCATGATAGGTGCCACGAAGCGCCGTCTTCACATTGCCGAGCATCGTGTTCACCCAGCGGAACTGGGGATCCTCCACATGGCCCTTGCGACCGCTGCACACCCGCGCCTCGTGCTGGCAGCCGGCCTCCGCGACCCCGCGGAAACAGGCCAGTCCATCGGACAGCACCTGCGTGTCGGGGCGCAGGTGCCGCGTCGCCCAGTCGACTATCTCCCGCCGCCTGAACCCCCGCACCACGCTCAGCTTCATCCGCCTCGGTCGCCCCTTCTCATCGGTCTCAACCGCCGCCACAAAGGGCGTCTTGCCAGGCGCCCCACGACCCCGCCGGCCGCCACTGCGCTCGCCACCCAGATACGCGTCATCCAACTCCACGCGCACCCCCAGCGGCTTTTTCCCATCCCGTTCCATCATCACCTGCATCAGCTTGTGCCGCATCCGCCAGGCCGCATTGTACGAGATCCCCAGATCCCGGTGCAGCTGCATGGCCGACACCCCCTTCTTGTGCTGCGTCATCAGGTACATCCCCTGAAACCACAACGTCAGCGGCAGTTTGGTGCTCTCGAAGATGGTGCCGGCAGTGATGGAGGTCTGCCGACCACAGCGGTGGCACTGCTGCAGTTTGCGGGTGTTCAGCCGACACCACTTGTCATGACCACAGTTCGGACAGCGGAAACCCTTCGGCCAACGCCACTTGAACAGCGCCTCGAAACACTGCTCCTCGGTGCCGTAATGTTTGAAAAACTCGTTCAGGCTCATTCCGGCCTGAAACTGAATGTCGTTGCGTGCCATCGGCTTTCTCCTCACATCAATGGGTTGGGATATAATTGCCAGATTATAAGTCATACTTATGAATAAGCGTAACCAAGAAACATTATTACATATTCACTATTCATATATGTTGTGGAATGGAGGCAGTGAAAATCCTTCACCATGAATCCCCCACCGTATCGCCAGTGGTTCAAACTTCAAACATAATGGGGGGGGGTGAACCGATGGCCCCCAGAGGTCGGTGCATTCCCCTGTTGCAGCGTGCTGCAGCGCTTATCCTGCTATTGATACTTGTCGCCCTATCACAGGTAATCACGGTCGCTCAGGCGGCTTCAACTACAAAAACCATTACGCTTACAACCCCTTCAAAAAGCGTAACGGAAGGAACGGGAGAAACGATTAGTAGTAATCCAGCTGCCGGTTGGACCAGACTAACAGTGACGATTACGCTTGGTGAACCCGTTCCTGACACACTTAGTAGTAGCGGTGGTTTGCGTATTGAAATCAGCCCCGTTCTTGATGAAAGAAACGGCTTTCTTCCTACGGCATATGCTACACGCAGTAGCAGTACCTTTTCGTGCCGTGGCACTGGTAGATTTAGTGGTAGGTATATAAATAGTGATGCGTGCATACTGACAGCTGACTCAAATGGGATGACAATACCAGTGGGGAAGACAGAAGGCACATTTCAAGTTTGGATTCGGCAAGATGATAAAGATGAAAATGATGAATATTTCTGGATTGATGCTACAGCAAGTGGTTGGATGTCAGCTAGAATCAAGATCACAATCACGGATGATGATGAGCCAACGGTGGTTCCGCTCACGCCGAAATCACTTGATGCTAAAGCGGGTGTTGGACAGGTCGAGCTCAAGTGGACCTACGGAAGTAAAGCAATACAAGGACATTCATTTGATAGCGGTCCATCTGTTAGCAGTTGGGAATACCGGTTTTCAACAACTAAACCTATACCGGACGGCACCTCGTGGAAACCAATCTCTGGTTCCGCCACCCGAAAATTCAAAGTAACTTCGGGCCTCACCAACAATACTAAATATTATTTTGAGGTTAGAGCGAAAAACAGTTTTGGTACCGGTTCCTCATCTAATTTAGCATCGGCGACGCCCATTTTCCCACGATTCACGGACCCAAAATATACGCCAAAAGGGTTTATAGCTACGGGCGGAGACGGGCAGGTAACTCTCGCTTGGGCTGCTGCAAATCATACTCAGAAGCACAACATTCTCAGATGGGAGTACCACCAATCAACATCGGAGCAAATACTTGGCGCCGCTCGGTGGACACCAATCCCCGATTCCGGTCCTTCCACTACCAAATATATCGTACCTAATCTGAGTGCTGGAACATACTATTTTTCAATTAGGGCCGTGCATAAGATTTGGAAGAATCCGGATGGGACGGGTCGAGTTTCCTCGCACGCCGGGCCGGAATCTGCGACGGTTGTTCTACCCGAAGTCTCTCTTAGCATTGCCGATGTGTCGGCAACGGAAGATAACAACCTTGTTTTCACAGTGACGGCAACTCAGGCTCCGTCGACTCCGTCAAGGGAAAGAGAAATTAGCTTCAAATATAAAGTAACGGCGGAAAGCGACGATACCGCAACGGCAGGCACGGATTTCACGGCTGTTCCGAGCGCGATTACGGCGACGATAGCAGCGAATGAGAGCAGTACAACCATAACAGTTACGGTAGCCGATGACGAGGAGGATGAGCATAATGAGACATTGACCGTTACCCTGTCAGATCCATCCTTTGGTGTGACGATCAGCGTTGGTACTGCAGAAGGAACCATCACCGATGATGATGCCTCGCCTGAGCTGGATGCGATCGATGATGTGACGGTGCGGGTCGGTCAGGAGGTGAACGTGCGGGCGACGGCGACGGATGCGGACGGCGACACCATCAGCTACGTCTGGACGCGCAAGGCGGGGGAGATGGTGCCGGCGCTACCGCAGGGTACGAAACTGGCGAAACGGCGGTTGCGTTTCACGCCGACTGTGACCGGCACCTACACGATGACGGTGACGGCGTCGGACGGCAACGGCAATTCCGACACCGAGGAGGTGGTGATCACGGTGTCGGCGAAGGCGCAGGTGTCGGTGCCGGCGGCGCTGACGGTGGCCGAGGATGCTGGCAGTGCGACGGTGACCGTCTCGGTGGAAGAGTCCTTCGGGGAGGCGGTGACGCTGAACGTGAGTTATGGCGGTACGGCGACCGGTCATGGGACGCTGGCGAGTGGCGACTACGAGAACGATGCGGTGACGACGGTGGCGTTCGGTGCGTCCGACAGGTCGAAGAACATCGCCATACCGATCAACGACGATGGTGAGGACGAGGGCGATGAGACGATCACGGTGACCATAGCGGTGGCTGGGAGCGGGCTGCCGGCGGGTTTCGCGCTGGGCAACGCCACGACGACGGTGACCATCACCGACGACGATTCGTCGCCGGTGCTGGTGGCGATCGATGATGTGACGGTGCGGGTCGGTCAGGAGGTGAACGTGCGGGCGACGGCGACGGATGCGGACGGCGACACGATCGGCTATGCGTGGGCGCGCAAGGCGGGGGAGACGCCGGCGCTGTCGGGTGTGGATCTGACGAATCGGCGGCTGCGTTTCACGCCGACCGCGGCCGGCACTTACACGATGACGGTGACGGCGTCGGACGACAACGGCAACTCCGACACCGAAGAGGTGGTGATCACGGTGTCGCCGGCGGCCACGGTGTCGGTGCCGACGGCGCTGACGGTGGCCGAAGGGGTGGGCAATGCGACGGTGAGGATCACGGCGGGGAGCACCTTCGGGAAGGCGGTGACGCTGAGCGTGAGTTATGGCGGTACGGCGACCGGTGCGGCGGACCCGGCCAATGGCGACTACGACAACGACGCGGTGACGTCGGTCAAGTTCGGCGTCGGCGACACGACGAAGGACATCGTCATTCCGATCACCGACGATGATGTGGACGATGACGATGAGACGATCACGGTGACCATTGCGGCGGCTGAGGGCGTGTTGGCGGCGGCGGGCTTCGCGCTGGGCAACGCCACGACGACGGTGACCATCACCGATGATGACGCCTCGCCGGTGCTGGATGCGATCGATGATGTGACGGTGCGGGTCGGTCAGGAGGTGAACGTGCGGGCGACGGCGACGGATGCGGACGGCGACACGATCGGCTATGCGTGGGCGCGCAAGGCGGGGGAGACGCCGGCGCTGTCGGGTGTGGATCTGACGAATCGGCGGCTGCGTTTCACGCCGACCGCGGCCGGCACTTACACGATGACGGTGACGGCGTCGGACGACAACGGCAACTCCGACACCGAAGAGGTGGTGATCACGGTGTCGCCGGCGGCCACGGTGTCGGTGCCGACGGCGCTGACGGTGGCCGAAGGGGTGGGCAATGCGACGGTGAGGATCACGGCGGGGAGCACCTTCGGGAAGGCGGTGACGCTGAGCGTGAGTTATGGCGGTACGGCGACCGGTGCGGCGGACCCGGCCAATGGCGACTACGACAACGACGCGGTGACGTCGGTCAAGTTCGGCGTCGGCGACACGACGAAGGACATCGTCATTCCGATCACCGACGATGATGTGGACGATGACGATGAGACGATCACGGTGACCATTGCGGCGGCTGAGGGCGTGTTGGCGGCGGCGGGCTTCGCGCTGGGCAACGCCACGACGACGGTGACCATCACCGATGATGACGCCTCGCCAGAGCTGGTGGCGATTGCCGATGTGTCGGTGCGGCTGGGTCAGGAGGTGAACGTGCGGCCGACGGCGACGGATGCGGACGGTGACTCGATCAGCTATGCGTGGGCGCGCAAGGACGGCGAGACGACGCCGGCGCTACCGCAGGGTACGAAACTGGCGAAACGGCGGTTGCGTTTCACGCCGACTGTGACCGGCACCTACACGATGACGGTGACGGCGTCGGACGGCAACGGCAATTCCGACACCGAGGAGGTGGTGATCACGGTGTCGGCGAAGGCGCAGGTGTCGGTGCCGGCGGCGCTGACGGTGGCCGAGGATGCTGGCAGTGCGACGGTGACCGTCTCGGTGGAAGAGTCCTTCGGGGAGGCGGTGACGCTGAACGTGAGTTATGGCGGTACGGCGACCGGTCATGGGACGCTGGCGAGTGGCGACTACGAGAACGATGCGGTGACGACGGTGGCGTTCGGTGCGTCCGACAGGTCGAAGAACATCGCCATACCGATCAACGACGATGGTGAGGACGAGGGCGATGAGACGATCACGGTGACCATAGCGGTGGCTGGGAGCGGGCTGCCGGCGGGTTTCGCGCTGGGCAACGCCACGACGACGGTGACCATCACCGACGACGATTCGTCGCCGGTGCTGGTGGCGATCGATGATGTGACGGTGCGGGTCGGTCAGGAGGTGAACGTGCGGGCGACGGCGACGGATGCGGACGGCGACACGATCGGCTATGCGTGGGCGCGCAAGGCGGGGGAGACGCCGGCGCTGTCGGGTGTGGATCTGACGAATCGGCGGCTGCGTTTCACGCCGACCGCGGCCGGCACTTACACGATGACGGTGACGGCGTCGGACGACAACGGCAACTCCGACACCGAAGAGGTGGTGATCACGGTGTCGCCGGCGGCCACGGTGTCGGTGCCGACGGCGCTGACGGTGGCCGAAGGGGTGGGCAATGCGACGGTGAGGATCACGGCGGGGAGCACCTTCGGGAAGGCGGTGACGCTGAGCGTGAGTTATGGCGGTACGGCGACCGGTGCGGCGGACCCGGCCAATGGCGACTACGACAACGACGCGGTGACGTCGGTCAAGTTCGGCGTCGGCGACACGACGAAGGACATCGTCATTCCGATCACCGACGATGATGTGGACGATGACGATGAGACGATCACGGTGACCATTGCGGCGGCTGAGGGCGTGTTGGCGGCGGCGGGCTTCGCGCTGGGCAACGCCACGACGACGGTGACCATCACCGATGATGACGCCTCGCCGGTGCTGGATGCGATCGATGATGTGACGGTGCGGGTCGGTCAGGAGGTGAACGTGCGGGCGACGGCGACGGATGCGGACGGCGACACGATCGGCTATGCGTGGGCGCGCAAGGCGGGGGAGACGCCGGCGCTGTCGGGTGTGGATCTGACGAATCGGCGGCTGCGTTTCACGCCGACCGCGGCCGGCACTTACACGATGACGGTGACGGCGTCGGACGACAACGGCAACTCCGACACCGAAGAGGTGGTGATCACGGTGTCGCCGGCGGCCACGGTGTCGGTGCCGACGGCGCTGACGGTGGCCGAAGGGGTGGGCAATGCGACGGTGAGGATCACGGCGGGGAGCACCTTCGGGAAGGCGGTGACGCTGAGCGTGAGTTATGGCGGTACGGCGACCGGTGCGGCGGACCCGGCCAATGGCGACTACGACAACGACGCGGTGACGTCGGTCAAGTTCGGCGTCGGCGACACGACGAAGGACATCGTCATTCCGATCACCGACGATGATGTGGACGATGACGATGAGACGATCACGGTGACCATTGCGGCGGCTGAGGGCGTGTTGGCGGCGGCGGGCTTCGCGCTGGGCAACGCCACGACGACGGTGACCATCACCGATGACGATTCGTCGCCGGTGCTGGATGCGATCGATGATGTGACGGTGCGGGTCGGTCAGGAGGTGAACGTGCGGGCGACGGCGACGGATGCGGACGGCGACACGATCGGCTATGCGTGGGCGCGCAAGGCGGGGGAGACGCCGGCGCTGTCGGGTGTGGATCTGACGAATCGGCGGCTGCGTTTCACGCCGACCGCGGCCGGCACTTACACGATGACGGTGACGGCGTCGGACGACAACGGCAACTCCGACACCGAAGAGGTGGTGATCACGGTCATGGCCCTGCCGGTGCTGGAGCTGACCGGTACTACTGCGAATGGCACCGAGGGTCGTAGTCTCACCCTCACTCTGAGTTCGAACGAGAATATCAGCGGCACGCTGGAGGTGGCCTTTGCAGTGCAGGGCAGCTCCTCCGGTACGGACCGGGATGCGGCGGTGGCCGATTTCAACGGTGGCGTGTTGAGTGGGATCACCACGATGAGCTTTGCCGGCGGCAAGAGTGCCACGGTGAGTCTGCCACTGACCGATGATGACGAGATTGAGGGCGATGAGGCGTTCCGCATCCGTCTGGTTGCGGCTTCCGGCTACACGGTGGCATCGGATTCGATGGTGCTGCCCGGCACCCTGACGGACAATGACGGCATCCGTCTGAAGGCGGAGACGAAAAAGGGTGCCGTAATCGGTACCACGCTGGAGCTTGAGTTAAGTGCGGTGGCGACCACCAATGATGGCAGCAATTACAGCAAGGACGCGGACTTTGCCGGGACGCTGTCGGGTCTGACGTGGGGTTATGCCGGTGGCGATGCGGTGGCGTCGGACTTTTCCACTGTGCCGTCCAGTGCGACCTTCGCTAGCGGGGTGGCGAAAGTTGAATTCGAGGTGAGTGGTAATGTGGACGTGACGGAGACGGACAGTTACAGCATCGGGCTGTCGACGGTAAGCGGTCACACGGTGGTGAATTCGAGCAATACGGTCAGTGGCAGTATTGGAGGTATCGTGACTATGGTGATTGACTCGGCGACTTACTCGCAGGAGGAAGGTGAGGTGGTCAAGGTGACCGTCAATGTCAGTCCGGCCCCGGTGATAGGCTTCAAAGCCTTCCTTGACAGCAAGGATGTCACGGCCGTTTCGCCGGGTGATTTCACTGCCGGGGGTTATTCTTTATCTTTCGATGCGGGTGATACATCTGGAACCTTGAGCATTCAGTTGAAGGAGGACAGTCTTGATGAGGATAATGAGACGTTCGAGGTGATGGTGACTGGCAGTGACCAACCTAGTTATGTTATAGTCGGTGACCCCGATACGGCAACGGTGACCATCACCGACGACGATTCGTCGCCGGTGCTGGTGGCGATCGAGGATGTCTCGTTGCGGGTTGGTCAGGCGGTCGATGTGACGGCGTCGGCGACGGATGCGGACGAAGGCGCCACCATCAGCTACGCCTGGACCCGCAAGGCCGGGGAGACGTCGCCGGCGATCCCGCAGGGAACCGCCCTGAATCAGGCGCGGCTGACGTTCACGCCGCCGGCGGCCGGCACCTACACGATGACGGTGACGGCGTCGGACGGCAACGGCAACACCGACACCGAGGATGTGGTGATCACGGTGTCGGCGAAAGCGCAGGTGTCGGTGCCGGCGGCGCTGACGGTGGCCGAGACTGGCAATGCGGTGGTGACGGTCACGGTGGACGCGGCTTCGGGCTTCGGTCAGGCGGTGACGTTCAACGTCACCTATGGCGGTGTGGCGACCGGTGCGGCGGTCCCGGCCAATGGCGACTACGACAACGACGCGGTGACGTCGGTGGCGTTCGGTGCCTCCGACACGACGAAGGACATCACGATTCCGATTACGGCTGATCAGCTCGACGAGGCGGATGAGACGTTCACGGTGACCATTGCGCCGAGCGCCGCGCTGCCGGCGGGTTTCGCACTGGGCAACGCCATGACGACGGTGACCATCACCGATGACGATTCGTCGCCGGTGCTGGCGGCCATCGCGGATGTGACGGTGCGGCTCGGTCAGGCGGTGGATGTGACGGCGTCGGCGACGGATGCGGACAATGACTCGATCAGCTATGCGTGGACGCGCAAGACCGGCGAGACGGCGCCGGCGATCCCGCAGGGAACCGCCCTGAATCAGGCGCGGCTGACGTTCACGGCGGCGGCGGTCGGCACCTACACGATGACGGTGACGGCGTCGGACGGCAACGGCAACTCCGATACCGAGGAGGTGACGGTCACGGTGACGGCGAAGGCGCAGGTGTCGGTGCCGGCGACGCTGACGGTGGCCGAGACTGGCAATGCGACGGTGAGGATCACGGCGGGGAGCGCCTTCGGCCAGGCGGTGACGTTCAACGTCACCTACGGTGGTGATTCGGCGACCGGTGCGGCGGTCCCGGCCAATGGCGACTACGACAACGACGCGGTGACGTCGGTGGCGTTCGGCGCCTCCGACACGACGAAGGATATCACGATTCCGATTACGGCTGATCAGCTTGACGAGGACGATGAGACGTTCACGGTGACCATTGCACCAGCGGCTGATGGCGGGCTGCCGGCGGGTTTCGTGCTGGGCAACGCCATGACGACGGTGACCATCACCGACGACGATTCGTCGCCGGTGCTGGTGGCGATCGAGGATGTCTCGTTGCGGGTCGGTCAGGCGGTCGATGTGACGGCGTCGGCGACGGATGCGGACGAAGGCGCCACCATCAGCTACGCCTGGACCCGCAAGGCCGGGGAGACGTCGCCGGCGATCCCGCAGGGAACCGCCCTGAATCAGGCGCGGCTGACGTTCACGGCGGCGGTGGCTGGCACCTACACGATGACGGTGACGGCGTCGGACGGCAACGGCAACTCCGATACCGAGACGGTGACGATCACGGTGTCGGCGGCGGTCACGGTGTCGGTGCCGGCGACGCTGACGGTGGCCGAGACTGGCAATGCGACGGTGAGGATCACGGCGGGGAGCGCCTTCGGCCAGGCGGTGACATTCAATGTCACCTACGGTGGTGTGGCGACCGGTGCGGCGGTCCCGGCCAATGGCGACTACGACAACGACGCGGTGACGTCGGTGGCGTTCGGTGCCTCCGACACGACGAAGGACATCACGATTCCGATTACGGCTGATCAGCTCGACGAGGCGGATGAGACGTTCACGGTGACCATTGCGCCGAGCGCCGCGCTGCCGGCGGGTTTCGCGCTGGGCAACGCCATGACGACGGTGACCATCACCGATGACGATTCGTCGCCGGTGCTGGCGGCCATCGCGGATGTGACGGTGCGGCTCGGTCAGGCGGTGGATGTGACGGCGTCGGCGACGGATGCGGACAATGACTCGATCAGCTATGCGTGGACGCGCAAGACCGGCGAGACGGCGCCGGCGATCCCGCAGGGAAACGCCCTGAATCAGGCTCGGCTGAAGTTCACGCCGCCGGCGGTCGGCACCTACACGATGACGGTGACGGCGTCGGACGGCAATGGCAACGCCGACACCGAGGAGGTGACGGTCACGGTGTCGGCGAAGGCGCAGGTGTCGGTGCCGGCGACGCTGACGGTGGCCGAGACTGGCAATGCGGTGGTGACGGTCACGGTGGATGCGGCCTCGGGCTTCGGCCAGGCGGTGACGTTCAACGTCACCTACGGCGGTGTGGCGACCGGTGCGGCGTCCCCGGCCAATGGCGACTACGACAACGACGCGGTGACGTCGGTGGCGTTCGGCACCTCCGACACGACGAAGGACATCACGATTCCGATTACGGCTGATCAGCTTGACGAGGACGATGAGACGTTCACGGTGACCATTGCGCCGAGCGCCGCGCTGCCGGCGGGTTTCGCGCTGGGCAGCGCCATGACGACGGTGACCATCACCGACGACGATTCGTCGCCGGTGCTGGTGGCGATCGAGGATGTCTCGTTGCGGGTTGGTCAGGCGGTCGATGTGACGGCGTCGGCGACGGATGCGGACGAAGGCGCCACCATCAGCTACGCCTGGACCCGCAAGGCCGGGGAGACGTCGCCGGCGATCCCGCAGGGAACCGCCCTGAATCAGGCGCGGCTGACGTTCACGGCGGTGGCGGCCGGCACTTACACGATGACGGTGACGGCATCGGACGGCAACGGCAACACCGACACCGAGGATGTGGTGATCACGGTGTCGGCGAAGGCGCAGGTGTCGGTGCCAGCGGCGCTGACGGTGGCCGAGACTGGCAATGCGGTGGTGACGGTCACGGTGGACGCGGCTTCGGGCTTCGGTCAGGCGGTGACGTTCAACGTCACCTATGGCGGTGTGGCGACCGGTGCGGCGGTCCCGGCCAATGGCGACTACGACAACGACGCGGTGACGTCGGTGGCGTTCGGTGCCTCCGACACGACGAAGGACATCACGATTCCGATTACGGCTGATCAGCTCGACGAGGCGGATGAGACGTTCACGGTGACCATTGCGCCGAGCGCCGCGCTGCCGGCGGGTTTCGCACTGGGCAACGCCATGACGACGGTGACCATCACCGATGACGATTCGTCGCCGGTGCTGGCGGCCATCGCGGATGTGACGGTGCGGCTCGGTCAGGCGGTGGATGTGACGGCGTCGGCGACGGATGCGGACAATGACTCGATCAGCTATGCGTGGACGCGCAAGACCGGCGAGACGGCGCCGGCGATCCCGCAGGGAACCGCCCTGAATCAGGCGCGGCTGACGTTCACGGCGGCGGCGGTCGGCACCTACACGATGACGGTGACGGCGTCGGACGGCAACGGCAACTCCGATACCGAGGAGGTGACGGTCACGGTGACGGCGAAGGCGCAGGTGTCGGTGCCGGCGACGCTGACGGTGGCCGAGACTGGCAATGCGACGGTGAGGATCACGGCGGGGAGCGCCTTCGGCCAGGCGGTGACGTTCAACGTCACCTACGGTGGTGATTCGGCGACCGGTGCGGCGGTCCCGGCGGAGGGCGACTACGACAACGACGCGGTGACGTCGGTCGAGTTCGGCACCTCCGACACGACGAAGGACATCACGATTCCGATTACGGCTGATCAGCTCGACGAGGCGGATGAGACATTCACGGTGACCATTGCGCCGAGCGCCGCGCTGCCGGCGGGTTTCGCGCTGGGCAACGCCATGACGACGGTGACCATCACCGATGACGACACGGCTGGGGTAACGGTGTCGGTGAGCGAGCTGACGGTGTCCGAGGGTAGCAGTGGTACGTATACGGTGAAGCTGGATACGGAGCCGACGGGGAATGTGACGGTGACGGTGGGCGGTGCCTCGGGCGACGTGACGGTGACCGGTTCGCCGTTTACGTTCACAGCTTCGAACTGGCAGACGGCCCAGACGGTGACGGTGTCGGTGGCTGAGGACGACGATGCGGCGGTGGATGCTGACGTAGTCCTGACACACAACGCCCTTGGCGGAGGCTATGATTCGGTCACAATTGACAATGTTGTGGTAAGTATTGCGGAGAATGAGACGGCGGACGACGAGCAGAAAAAACGGGCGAACAAGATTCATTCCGAGATCCTGCCGCATCTGGTTGAGGAATTGATCGGAATTGATGTGATAGGCACCCGCATTGAAGGTGTAATTCAAGGCCAACCCACCGGTTCTTCCTTTAATTTTGGAGTATCGCCTGGAATCCATGAGCCTCTGGATCTCCATGACCGACAGCGCTTGACGGAAACCACTCCATCCCGTCCGACTCTGCAGGAGCTGATGAATGGAGCGGCCTTCAACGTGTCAGTGGATGACACCGGTAATTCAGAAGATGGTGTGGTGTTGTGGGGACAAAGTGACTGGCTGACGCTTTCCAACGCGGGGGAGGAGGTCTCCTGGGACGGTAAGCTGTGGTCGGTACAGTTTGGGGCTGATGTCCGTCTCCATTCAGATCTTTTGGTCGGTGTTGCACTTTCTCGGTACGAAGGTAAATTCGATGCTGAAACCGGTGGTGTGAAGTCCGTATACGAGGCAGATCTCACTTCGATAAAACCCTATGCGGCACGGTTGCTGGAGGACGGATCGAATCTTTGGATCAGTGCCGGTTACGGCGATGGTAAAGTACAGATCAAGGAGGAAGATAGCGAACTGCTGCGGACCGTTGATCTGAAGGTATCAAGCGTTGCGGTTGGCGGCCGAGGCATGTTGGAGGAGTATCCGAACATGATCGAGGGTGGCACAACGAGTCTGGCCATCAAAGGCGAGAGTGCGTTTGGCTGGGGCAAGACGGAAGCGAGCAAGGTTCTGGAAGCTCTCGAAGTGGACACGCGTCGGTTGCGTCTGCTGCTGCAGGGCTCACACGAACGGCTTCTGGAAGATGATGGCCGCCTGACAACCTCGCTGGAGTTGGGGATTCGCCACGCTGACGGCGGTGTTGCAGAACAGAATGATCTGGAAGTTGGCGTCAGTCTGAGTTATCGTAAACCGGCATCCCGGTTGACGCTTGAGGCTCACGCACGGGGTCTGGTGGCGACTGAGAAAGGGCACAGAAACTGGGGTGTAGGAGGTCGCGTGCAGTTGGAGGCGGATGCGAAGGGCCGCGGTCTTTTCCTGAAGATGACTCCCACCTATGGAAGGGCAGAAGGTGGAATTGATCAGCTGTTTGACTCCAATGTGTCGTCAGCTGCCGATTTGAATAGTGGGTTGGATCCCAAGTTTCACATGGAAACCGAGCTGGGCTACGGGATTGCCGTACCAAGTTCAGGACCGATGGCGTTACTGAGTCCTTTTACCCAATTTTCAATGGCTGAAGATGGCAGCCGAACATTCAGGTTCGGTGCGCGCTACAGCCAGACCGAGTTGCTTTCCATGAGCATTGAGGCCGAACGTCGAATGGGTAAAGATACTGCCAGTGAAAACGGTATTATGTTTCGTGGCGAGATTCGCTGGTAGAAGATACTAAAGAAAGGAAAGAAAAACAAACTTCTTGAAGTTGGAGCTCTGTTGGTAGCGGCATGTGTTTCTGTCGGATGTCCCTCTTATCAAATCGGTCACTCAGAAGGCTTGGCGTGAACCAGAATGAATGGACTTAACTGTGGGCTGTTTTTTTGATAACGGCACTAGTTGCTGTAGGATGTGGAGCATTTGCACCGACCCGACTCGTTCTGTACCTGATGCATTGAGTGCAGGAGTGTCTGAGATGCGAGTCTGGTAGCAGTTCTGGCATCTGTGGAAGAAACTGAACAAAGGGCTCCAACCGCATCCGCGAAGCAGGTGCATGCGGATCCGTTAGCGGTGAAACGGTATCTGAGGGGTGCGCCAAGCTGATGGAACAGATGTTCCAAAACCTGGGACCTGGGCTGAGCGGGAACGGCAGGGCGTATCGGGTTGATTGAATGATCGACGATATTGTCACCTTCATCAGCTATGCTGACCGGCTGTTGATGAGGTGCGTGCTTGGGAAGCTGAGATGATGTTTCGCGAGGCGCCGGTGTTAGGCGTTGACGATCAACAATCTGTAGCAGCGGTGCTTGGCTCGGGTGCGTGCCCATGTTGCGGAAGGCATTGTGTGGACGGTGACAATATCCGTGTTGGCATAGACCTGAATCGTTGTGGCCCGTTTTGATGCACAATGCTCTGCCGCAAGCGGCGGAGCAGAAGCGAGTCGCCTGACTCGTCGGGTTTTCAAAGGGTGTGGTGAATCTGTTCCGCCAATAAACCTAGATGACGGTCTCAGGGCCGCATTCGGACTCAGCTGTCAAGATGGGTGTGCGAATTGGCGGACAACGTCTGAGTGGTCAGAAAGCTTCTCGAACCGAACCTACAAAAAATCAACATCGCCGGAAAATTCATGCGAAAATGGGGATTTTCTGGTAGACACCAATTATTTATGAGCTGATCATGCTTGGATCTGTATCAGAAATTGATACTCGATTGTTGCGCGTTTTTATGACAGTTGCCCGGTGCGGTGGCTTTGCGGCCGCACAGTCGGCTTTGAATGTGACGCAGGCCAATATTAGCATGCAGATGAAACAGCTTGAAGAGCGGCTGGGTATGAAACTTTGTCACCGCGGTCGTTCTGGGTTCTGGCTTACCGAAGAGGGCAAGTCGGTCCTTGAATCCAGCCAGGCGCTCTTTCGTTCACTTGATGAGTTCCGTTCATCAGTTGCTGCCACATCGGGAAAGGTTTTTGGCCGACTTCATCTGAGCGTAATTGACAATTCCATCTTCAATCCGGAATTTCATCTCCATGAGACCATTCGAGCTTTCAAAGATGCGAGTAAGGATTCCGACTTGGTTCTACATGTGGTAGCGGCCAATGAGGTTGATCAAATGGTTCTTAACGGCTCCTGCGATGTAGGGATCGGTTTTTTTCCTGCCAGACGGCAGAGCCTGGACTATGCACCGCTTTTTACCGCGAGAATGAACCTTTACTGTGGGAAAGGTCATCGGCTTTTTGAGCGCGCCCCCGACGATTTGGATATTGACGAGGTCTTGACTGAAGAACATGCGGCGCGCGCCTATGTGGCGACAACGCAACTGCCTTCATTCGAGCGGCGGTTCCTGGTGGGTGCATCAGCCGCAACCGTTGAAGGACTGGTTACGCTCGCACTGTCTGGAAAATACACCACTTACCTTCCACATCATTATGCCAATCACTGGGTGATGACGGATCAGATCCGCCCGATCCTACCAGACCTGTTGGGTTACACCAGCCTCTACGAGTTCGTAACCAAGCCAAGATCAAACACCAGTCAGCTGCTGGACCTGTTTACCGAAAAGCTGAAGTCTCTACATGACGAGGTTGATGATCAAGCCTTTCAAATCGGTTCGGAGTTATAGCGGCAGCTTTGCACCCCGACTGAAGTCTGCACCTTTTCTTACAACGGGAGTCTCAACACTCCTGACCCGATCCGAACAGAGGCGGATTGAGTCACACTCATAAGCCGAGTTCGTAAAAAACGAATCGACTTCGTCTGCTCTCGTATCCCCATTTCATTTGAAAAATAAATCCAATTCTATTACTTAAGTTTATACTTAAGTGATAACTTGAAATCAATCTGTTGTTGTAATTCATATTCTGTGAGCAGTGGAACAGGTGCTCCCTACTGATCACTCAATGGCGAATAAGCACGAAACAAAAGAAAATTGATGACTGCTCTGCCGATAATTCTGAATGCAATGACACTTATCAGCATTTTGATGTTGGTTGGCCTAGGGCTCGCTGTGATTTATGGACTGATGGGTGTCATTAACCTGTCTCATGGCGATTTCATCACAATTGGCGCCTTCAGTCTTGCTTTGATCCAGAGTTTTGGTGGCAGTTTCTGGCTCGCACTTCTAATCACTCCGTTTATCGGCGCTGCAGTAGGATTTCTGATTGAACGGTCAATCATTCAATTTCTTTATAAGAGGCCGCTTGCGACCATTATGGCGACTTGGGGACTGTCCCTCATTATTCAGCAATCCCTACAGCTCATTTTCGGGGCGGCGCCTCAGCGTGTCTTTTCACCCATCGCAATTTCTGTAGAGATATTCGGCACATCTTACCCTGCCTATCGCCTGGTTATGATCGCTATTGCCATCGGCATCATGATGGTCGCTTATTACTTGATCAAGAAGACGCGTTTTGGGCTTGATCTTCGTACCATCATTCAAAATCCAGAAATGGCGGATGCCCTTGGAATCGATACCAAGAAACTGTTTGCCATCGCGTTTTCGATTGGTGCTGGACTGGCGGCGGTTGCTGGCGTACTGCTGGCGCCTCTAACGGCCGTCATTGCACAGATGGGCGTCAATTATCTGGCGCGCTCATTTTTTGTGGTTATTGTCGGCGGTGCTGGCAGCGTTCCGGGCGTTGTTGCGGGAAGTGCCTTGGTCGGTGGTATCGAAACGCTCTTTAACTATGTCATTCCCGCCACTCTCGCCCAGGCGGCACTCCTGGTACTTGCGATTGTCATCGTACGGTTTCGGCCGCGTGGATTGGTTTCAGGATGATGTCATGAATTTTCTTAACCAAATCATGCGATCTTCGGCTCGAACGAAATCACTGGCCGGCTTTTCACTCATTGCACTTTTTGCAATCTACGCGGCACCATTATTCTTGGGTGTGTATTCGGCATCGCTGTTTCGGGATGCGATGCTGTTCGGCATGATGGCGCTTGGCCTGGATTATTTATGGGGTAAGACTGGAGTTCTAAGTTTCGGCCACGCAACGTTCTTCGGCGCCGGCGCTTATGGCGCGGCCATCATTTCAACGAAGCTGGGCCTTGACCCGACCCTCGGTGCCTGGCTTGGCCTTTTCGGTGGTATCCTTGTCGCGTGTGTGATCGCGCTGATAGTCGGTTATTTTTTAATCTTCGGCGGTGTACGCGGGTCATACTTCACCATCGTCACTCTGGCTCTCAGCGTCATTGCCGAGCATATCGTTCTGACATTCTCCGAATATACGGGCGGGGATGCGGGACTGCTTGGTGTCCCACGGCTGACTTTTCCAACCCTGAACGGCTTTAGCGCCCTATCACAGTTAGGACAGTACTGGTTTGTCATTACGATCGTCTGTATCGCAACAGTTGGTGTTTGGTGGCTATGCAGCGGTCGGTATGGTGCGGTTCTCAAATCCATTGAAGACAATGAACAGCGCGCCCAGGCTCTCGGGCACAACACTTCACTCCATCTTCTAATCGTATTCATTGGCTCCGCAGCAATCGCCGCACTTGGTGGTGCGCTCTATGCCTCTTCGGTCGGCGTTGTCGCGACCGACAGCATCGACCTAATTCTCTCGACCCAGGCCATCATCTTCGTTGCAATCGGAGGACGTGGAACTTTATTCGGTCCCGTTATGGCCGCCGTTCTTGTAATTTGGCTGGAGCAGGAAATCTCCAGCATCAATGTACAGCTATGGCCGTTGATCATGGGTCTGCTCTTCATCTTGGCAGTCTTCGTCTTTCCAGATGGCGTTCTGAAAAGAATTGAATCATCGTTCGCGTTGATCCGCGCCGCCTCGAAAGCGAAAGGTACATCCTGATGGACGCGCTTCTACAGGTTTCCGGCATCTGCAAGCGGTTTGCAGGCGTTGTAGCAGTTGATGACGTTTCGATCGCGGTCAACGCCAATGAAGTCAAGTGCATCATCGGTGCCAACGGAGCTGGCAAAACCACCTTGTTCAACATCGTCTGCGGCTCGCTAAGGGCGGATAGTGGCACCGTTACATTTGAAAAAAGATCTTTGAATGGTCGGAAGTTACATGAATATTCCAGAATTGGAATCGCCCGAAAATTTCAGGTTCCCAGTGTTTTTGAATCGCTTACGGTTCAACAGAATCTCGAAACGTCGATTTTAGGCGCCGTAAGTAGCATTGAATTGGCAAGGCGCGTCGACGCGATGCTAAACCGGATCGATCTCACAGCTTCGCGTAATCAGCTGGCTGGCAACCTCGCCCATGGCCAGAAGCAGTGGCTTGAGACTGGCATGGCACTCATGTCGAAACCGAAACTTCTGCTCCTTGATGAGCCGACGGCCGGTATGACATTGGATGAGACTCAGAAGACGGCGAATCTCATTCACCAGTTGGCCAAAGAAACGGCCGTTGTAGCGATTGAGCATGACATGAACTTCGTGCGTGCGCTAGGGTGCCACACTTACGTAATGCACCAGGGTACGATTATCGCCGAAGGAGACTTTGGCGAAATCGAACGCAACGAGCTGGTCAAAGATGTCTATTTGGGGAGGGCGTAACAATGCTCGAGGTCCGTAACCTAAAAGCCGGGTACGGAGTTCTGCCCGTACTTCACGATGTTTCATTCAACCTGAAGAAGGGTGAAACGCTCGTTCTTCTAGGTCGCAACGGTGTTGGTAAATCGACTCTTCTAAAATCGTTGATTGGCATCAATAAGCCGACCTCTGGCGACATATTTATCAACGGTAAAAACGTGACGGGATTGGCACCCAACAGGCTCGCACGATCGGGCGTGGCTTATGTACCTCAGGGCCGTGGCATTTTCCCGAAACTGACGATCGAAGAAAACCTGCTGGTCGGCCTGAGAGGTCGCAGAGACAGGCAGCAGACCATTCCCGAAGAGATCCTTGACATGTTCCCAATTCTGAGGGAACGGTTGGCTCAGTTTGGCGGTACGTTCTCGGGTGGCCAGCAACAGATTCTGGCGCTCGCGAGAGCGCTGTGCGGCGATCCTGAATTGTTGCTTCTGGATGAACCTTCAGAAGGCATTCAGCCGTCAATCGTGCAGCAGATCGGAGATCTGCTTGATACGATAAACCGCGATCTCAATCTGACTGTTCTCCTCGTCGAACAAAATCTCGAACTGGCGCGTCGGGCGGCGTCGCGTTGCTTTGTCATGGAAAAAGGTCGCATTTCCGGAGCTCTGAGTAAGGACGATCTGAACGACGAGAAGAAAGTATTCGAAGCACTGTCTTTTTAATCCCAATCCTTGAAGGAGGAAATCAACATGACTGAGAAAACATCATCAAACCAATCAGCTGTCACTCGACGCACCGTGATCAAAGCGGCCGGAGCGGCGGCAGTCGCCGGAACGAGTCTGCTGTCAATGCCAGCCATCCTTCGCGCGGCGGAAAACGATAAAATCAAAATCGGCTTTCATTCCGCACTGACCGGCTTGGAGACTCTCCTTGGCGAAACACAGGTCAATTGCTTCAAGATGGCAATTGATGAGATCAACGCGGCCGGCGGTGCCGGAGGGCGTGAGATCAAGTATCTGATTGAAGACAATCAGACTACGACCCGCGGCGCGATCGACAAGACCCGGAAGTTCATCTTCGAAGATGAGGTGGACGTGATCATTGGTATGATCACTTCACTTGAGCGTTCAGCTGCGCTGAGCGTTTCGGTGCCGGAGAAGAAACTTGTGATCTATCCGACATATTACGAAGGGGGCGAGTGCGAGCGTTATCTGGCCTGCACTGGTCAAATTCCGAATCAGTCGGTTGATCCGTTTGTTCCATGGATCACCAGGAATGTCGGTCAATCCGTCTACATTTTGGGATCCGACTATGGTTGGCCGCAGGAAACTGCGAAGGCTATCTCGGCCGCCTTTGCGGCCAACGGCGGCAGCACGGTCGGCACGGAGTTCTTTCCGTTCGGTGTTCAGGATCTTGGGCCGGCGATGGACCGGATCAAGGCGGCGAAACCTGATGTTGTCTGGGAACTGTTCGCCGGTGCGGATGCCCTGACATTCCTGAAGCAGTACAACAGTTTCAAGCCAGGTGGCACACTGCTGACCAACGGTTTGGATGAACTGTTTACGACGGCCGTCGATGGCTCTGATGTGGAAGGTGTCATCGTCAACCAGTCTTATTTCTCATCATTGCAGTCTCCTGCAAATGAAAAATTTCTGAAGGCCTATAAAGACAGGTTTGGACAAGACAGATGGGTCAACGCGATTGCAGAATCCACTTACATCGCCGCCCATCTTTATGCGCGAGCGGTCGATAAAGCGGGTAGCGTGGATACTGAGGGGGTAATTGATGCCATGGCTGATATCGCTTTTGAAGCGCCACAGGGTCCAGTTTCGTTTGACGGTAGTAACAACCACCTAGCAGTGAACAGCATCATCGGTAGATGTCGCAGTGATGGTCTCTATGACATCATCGAGAACTTCGGTGCGATTGCACCGACTGTTCCGGGTTGTAAGTTGAGCTGACGCTCAGGTGCAGGTTCAGTTCCCTCAACCCATTGAGGGTTGAGGGAACTCTCTCAGAACCTGCGTTGCAAAATAAATCTAGCTGGCTTGTAGAATAACCGTGCCTAAATTGCCAGAGAAACCTCCAGTAGCAATGGTGTCACCGCGGATTGGCTCTGCAGGAACTGAGCAGACCATTCATTCTCGATGTGTGGATTTCTTTGAACGGATCAAGGTGGCGAATCCACAACTGCACGCTTTTACCGAACTTCTGGAGCCATCTGCTTTGGATGCCGCCAGTACACAAGATGACAGGCGTGAGAAAGGTCACAATGTCGGCTGCCTTTCAGGCCTTACGGCGGCAGTCAAGAACAATATTGACACAAAGCCAGCGGTGGCCAGTGCGGGGCTGTCATTTCTGAAAAACCATCGGCCTGCATCAGACGCAACAGTCGTACGATTGCTGCGTGACAATGGAGCCATCATTCTCGGAGTTACAGACACGGACAGCGGCGCATTCGGAGTGACGACCCCGAGCGTTAAAAATCCGGTTTATCCGGACCGGTTTGTCGGTGGCTCTTCTGGTGGATCAGCGGCTGCGGTAGCTGCCGGGCTTTGTGACTTTGCCATCGGCACCGATACCGGCGGAAGTGTTCGGATTCCTGCCGCCTGCTGTAGTGTTTTCGGATTCAAACCGACGAGCAAAACGGTTTCCCTTGATGGTGTCAGACCCTTGACGCATTCTTTTGACCATATCGGTCTCTTAACGCGTCAGATCGATATCATCAGTCGTGTTCTGCAAGTTCTGAGCCAGGCACCGAAGGATTCGAGACAACCGATTGACGACAAAATGAGCATTGGTATTCCGTGGAACAGTATCGCTGATGCTGAAACAGCAGTTTTACAAGCAATTGAAAACTTTGCAGAAATACAGACAAAGGCTGGTTTTGAAATCACATCGGTGAAATTTCCGGCAATTGACGATCTGCTTGAAATGCACATTCACCTTTCTCTTCGGGAAGCGGCTGAGCTCAATCGCGACCTTCCTCAGGAACATTTGTCGGAACTTCCAGATATTGCGACTGCAAGCCTACAGATCGGAAATTCGGTGGACGATCCCCGGCGCGAAGCATTGAACGCCAAGAAAAGCATCCTGCTATCCGAGGTTAATGTCGCTATGGATGAGGTTGACTTCATCATTCTGCCAACACTACCGATTCTACCGCCGCGACGTTTGACATCACGCGTCCGATTGGGTGTACGCGAGATCGATCTTTTCAGCGCTATGATTCGATACACTGCCATCTTCAATCAGACAGGGAACCCTGCACTCGCATTTCCCTGGGCAGGTCGCGATGCAAGTGTTCTGTCCAGTCTACAGCTGGTTGGAAAAAAATATTCAGATTTTCAATTAATTGATTTTGCAAGAAAAAAACTGAACCTTGATTTTGTTCCGAATCAAACATTGTACTGAGTATAGGAAACATAAGCCCCCACTTACAGTGCCGTTGATTCTGCATGTTATTGACCGTTCAGGACACCTTATCTCCATCCCAAGCACATCCGAAGGTCATGAAACAGCATAAGGCTCAGTTAAAAATATAGACTGTAAAGCAATTCAGCGTTGATTTCCGTTTTTTGGCCGGAGTTGAATGACATCCGTCACGACTTTACACGATCTGTTGACGGACCAAAACCGGCTAAAGGTTGACTCAGACTTAGAACGGCCACCCAGCTGAACCTTGGGTAGCATCCTTAAGTTTGATACAGACGATTGATGATCGCTACCTAGCCCTGATCGTTGGCCACGCGCTCAACCTTCCGCCAAGCTGGCTACTGAGAGCTGCCCCCGCAGACGTTGGTGGTCAAGCTCACCAACTAGGTTGAGATCCAGTACCGGGGTTTCCCGGACGAGTGTCTCATCGCCTGCTTCAATACGCAGCTGTGGGACCAACACAGCCGAGCCAGCGAGGAGTTGTGATGCGCCACGGAACGGGAGCTGCACGCAATCGCCGTAGCAGTTCGCCGGCCGTTGTGCGGCAGGAAGGCTATCGCCCTGTGCCGGGTCAATGGACGATTCAAAGTGGCTAAGATTTCGATACCGAGATTATTGATGCCACATTTCTCTCTTCCTGAAACACCGATTCGACCGCCAGCGAAGCGAGTCTGGGCCGCATCAATATGGTTCGCACCTTGATGCGCGAATCCAAACAGAACGCGACTACCGGGGTGAGTGCCCACAGGAGCCTGATCGGCAGGGAAAGTGTGTTCCACTGTCTGAAAACGGTCAATCTTCAGGTGCATCCCATCCATCATCAGCTGACTGAGCGGGTTCGCTTCCACATGCCCCTGTACCTGCTCGCGCACCCAGCCCGTATATTTCACCGATTGTTATGAAAAATGTGAAATAGGAGTTTCAATGAGAACTGAATCAATGAATTATGTCATTCGCAAAGCACTCAGCCATGACTGCACAGTGCTTCTAGACTCAGTTGGATTTTCAAACCTGCTGCCAGCGGGCTGTGACCGCCAATTTCGACCATGAACAGCTCAGTTTCATTGGCGGTGGCCTGCTGCTGTACGAAGTTGACAGGGGGGGGATCAATCTGATTTGTCGGCTGGCCCAGTGATTCATTGACTACCGCAACCTGGCCATTGTGCGACACTGCGTAGCGGACTTGCTCGGCTCAGCGCATCTTTGGTATGGCAATGGACTATGAGGATCCCAACAACCATGAACACCTGTACGACGACTGGGTGACGAGGGGTGACGAGGGGTGACGCTGGACCGGGTGGAGCAGATGGTGGACGAGAAGGACCGGTGCTGGCCAGCCCGAGCGCCCTGAATCGCCTGGATAGGGCACCTGGACAAAGGTGCGAATGATCAGTACAGGCGCATCGTGGCCATTGACGAAGCGATCGATTACCTGTTCGTTGATCTGTTCATGGAGTTTTTCGAGGAGCTGACGATGGTATGCGTGGCGGGGTCGCTGGCGGCGGTCTAACAACATCCCACACCTGGGTCGATTCATTCTGGTCCATGCCACGCCTTCTGAGCGACCGATGGGTAAGGGTCGACTTCCACAACCGCACAGACTCCTGCCACAGTTTCATGATGCGCGGCAGTGACTTCCAGTCACATCAAATGATTGCCGATCAGCTCTCGACGAACCGTCTCTCATCAAGGCGCATCCGTTCCACCCGCACCACCGCCAGATTGCGCTCCTTGCGACTGAACACCACCGACAGCAGATGAATCTCCTCCCCCAGATTGCCGTACCTGTCCGCATAGCCCTGACGCCGAATCTGCGCCAGCCCCGCCAACGCCTTCGACTCCTCTTCCCCCTCACCCGCCATCTTGCACTCCAGCACGAACACCCGACCGCCCAGCAGCACCACCAGATCCGATCGGCCCTTCGCCGACGACTCCTCCGCACGCACGTCATGACCCCCAGCCGCGAAGCCGACATACAGCAGACTGGCGTAATACGCCTCATAACGGCGCGGACCCCCACCGGCCGTGTGCCAATGATATGGCACCCCGCCCAGAAACGCATGCACCGCCACCGCAAAGCCCTCGAAATCCTTCTCGCCCAGCAACCGCGACATGTTCCGACTCCGGCCCACCAGATCCCCACCCATCGTGTCCAGCAGCTCCAGGTTCAGACTCTGTCGCACCTCCAGATTCGGATAGCCGAGCAGGTAATAGTCACCGTCGCTGTGAGCCCGACGATCCTGGATGGTCAGATAACCGCACTGGAACAGCAGCGCATTGAGGCGGATTTTCTCCACCTCAAACGTCGACAGCTCTCGACGGTGCATCTGCAGATTCTCCAGCCCCACGGTGCTGAACTGACCAGCCGCCATCAGCCCGTGCAGAAAGCCCGGCGTGCCGGTCTCATACCA
Source organism: Arenicellales bacterium (assembly GCA_965205205.1). Taxonomy (GTDB): domain Bacteria; phylum Pseudomonadota; class Gammaproteobacteria; order Arenicellales; family JAJDZL01; genus JAJDZL01. The sequence continues at coordinate 676,478 of CBDBFX010000002.1, read as the reverse complement.
GTGGGGTTCGAACTCCCGTTCTTCGAACAGCAGCACGTCGAAGGGATTGTACACCTTCTCCTTACCGCGCCAGTCCCAGCTGTAGCCGTTGTACCACTTCCGGATGTCTCCGCGGTCCAGGTCCGGCAGTTCCGGTGCGAACACCGTGTCCAGGTCCGCATCCGTATAGCCACAGATGGTGTTGTACTTCGGACTCAGACTGATGTCCCTGAGATTGTTCAGCCCCGAGAACAGACTCACCTTCGAATACATGCTGATGCCGGTCACGAACACGAAACGGACATGTCGGGCACAGCCTTTGATGACGCCGTACAGACCGCGCAGGTAGTCGCGGTTGGCCTTCGCCTGGTCCTGATCTTCAAGCAGGTCCAGGATCGGCTTGTCGTATTCGTCCACCAGTACCACCACCTGCCGACCGGTGCTGTGATGAAGCTGACGGATGACATGGCGCAAACGCACCGCGCCGGGACGGGTCGGCGGAGAAGATTCAAGACCCGCCTTTGCCTCTATGGCGGACAGCTGCTCGCTGATGTCACTTTCCAATCCATCCGATTCGCGATAGTCGACGTCGAAGCTCAGCCGCACCACCGGATGGCGGACGGACCAGTCCCAGTGGTCGTGGATGTGAAGCCCGCGGAACAGCTCCTCACTGCCCTCGAACAGCTCCTGCATCGTGTCCACCAGCAGCGTCTTCCCGAACCGCCGCGGCCGCGACAGGAAATAGTATTCGCCACCCTCGGTCAGTCGGTGGATGTGAGGCGTCTTGTCCACATAGTAGCAGCCCCGCTCGCGGATGTTGCGGAAGGCTGGGGAGCCAATGGGCAACCTGAGCTTGTTCATTTCATTATCGATCAGTGAACGGTTTTTGCTAATTGTAGCATGGATCGTTGGTGGACGGTCCGACACAGAAGGGAGCGACCGCTCAGATTCGTCATTCGGAACGCACCAACACTAGGTCTGCGCACCGCATCGACAAATTGACTGATCACCAGTCGGTCATGGGGCGCCTTCGGATGCGGCACCGACTGCACGACAACACCCTGATCACCCAACGGCCGGTATCGGCTCCGGTCCAGCACCACGGTCTGGGTGGCCTTGGGCAGCGTCTTCAGTTTGGCACCGATGATGTAGGACATCTCCGCCTCGCGCAGCGCGATCAGATTGTCCTCATTCATCATCCCCCGATCGGCCACCACGATGACCTCCTTCGCCTGATGCCGCCGCTGCAGGGCTTTGATCACCGGAATCAGACTGTGACCCTCGAACGTGGCGCCCGGCAGCACCAGATGATGCACCGGCAGGCCGGTCTCGGTCACCGCCAGCGCCACAATCACCTGGCACTCGCGGTGCTTGCCATCCTTGCTGTAGCCGGGCTGCTTCAGCTCGTCGTCGCGGAACGATTCGAAATAAAGCGTGGTACAGTCGAACAGCACCACCCGCAGCGTCCCGCCGAACAGGGATTTAGCCTGCTCGCCGGCCAACGCATTGAGTCGGGCGATGATTCGGTCATCAAGCCGGTCCATCATGCGGTAAACCTTCTGCAGGGGCAGCCGCACGCCGAAATTCTCCGCCCGCGCCTGCACGCTGGCGCGTTTGCTCTGTGGGTTGGCCAGCCGCGCCATGACGCAGTGATACAGCACCTGGTGGGAGACCCGATAGCGGCGGGCGGACAGCGGCTGGGACAGCCCCAGCTGGTGGAACAGGGCGCCGTATACATCATGCACGCCAGTGATGATGCGCGCCGTTTCTCGCAGTTGCTTCAGATCCACCGGCAGCGGCTCGTCGTCGCGTCGCCGACGGCACTCTATGACCTGGGCGGCGACCTGCTCGGGCGGGAACAGCTGCGGCTGCGTCTCGGCTTCCAGCTTGGCTTTGATGTATTCGCCGAGGTCCTTGAGCCGGACCAGTTCGTCATCGTCCCGGGCGATGCCGATGTGACGGATGATTTTCTGTCGCACGGTGTGGCCGTGGCGGATCGACTCGACCAGCTGGACGGCTTGGCGCGGGTTGCCGGGTGATTGTTTGACGCGTACGAACATGGGTCTTGTTACATCAAGTCAATGAAAACATGATAATGATTATTATTGCGCTCAAGGCACTACAAAGGCGTTGTCAAGGTTGGCGAGGATGAAAGGCTTGATTTACAAGGTTTTTGTTGAGAGGATTTTGGGATATTCGACCATAAACCGTCAAAGTCAGGACCTGTACGACGACTGGGTGACGCTGGACCGGGTGGAGCAGATGGTGGACGAGAAGGGCCGGTGCTGGCCAGCCCGAGCGCCCTGAATCGCCTGGATAGGGCACCTGGACAAAGCTGCGAATGATCAGTACTGGCGCATCGTGGCCATCGACGAAGCGATCGATCAGCTGTTCGTTGATCTGTTCATGGAGTTCTTCGAGGAGCTGACGATGGCATGCGTGGCGGGGTCGCTGGCGGCGGTCTAACAACATCCCACACCTGGGTCGATTCATTCTGGTCCATGCCACGCCTTCTGAGCGACCGATGGGTAAGGGTCGACTTCCACAACCGCACAGACTGCTGCCACAGTTTCATGATGCGCGGCAGTGACTTCCAGTCACAGCAAATGATTGCCGATCAGCTTTCGACGAATCGTCTCTCACCAAGATGCATCCGCTCCACCTGCACCGCCGCCAGATTGCGCTCCTTGCGACTGAACACCACCGACAGCAGATGTATCTCCTCCCCCAGATTGCCGTACCTGTCCGCATAGCCCTGACGCCGAATCTGCGCCAGCCCCGCCACCGCCTTCGACTCCTCTTCCCCCTCACCCGCCATCTTGCACTCCAGCACGAACACCCGACCGCCCAGCAGCACCACCAGATCCGAACGGCCCTTCGCCGATGCCTCCTCCGCCCGCACGTCATGACCCCCAGCCGCGAAGCCGACATACAGCAGACTGGCGTAATACGCCTCATAACGGCGCGGACCCCCACCGGCCGTGTGCCAATGATATGGCACCCCGCCCAGAAACGCATGCACCGCCACCGCAAAGCCCTCGAAATCCTTCTCGCCCAGCAACCGCGACATGTTCCGACTCCGGCCCACCAGATCCCCACCCATTGTGTCCAGCAGCTCCAGGTTCAGACTCTGACGCACCTCCAGATTCGGATAGCCGAGCAGGTAGTAGTCGCCGTCACTGCGAGCCTGACGGTCCCGGATGGTCAGATAACCACACTGGAACAGCAGCGCATTGAGGCGGATCTTCTCCACCTCGAACGTCGACAGCTCTCGACGGTGCATCTGCAGATTCTCCAGCCCCACGGTGCTGAACTGACCCTTCCCCATCAGCCCGTGCAGAAAGCCCGGCGTGCCGGTCTCATACCAGTGGGGTTCGAACTCCCGTTCTTCGAACAGCAGCAGCACGTCGAAGGGGTTGTACACCTTCTCCTTGCTGCGCCAGTCCCAGCTGTAGCCGTTGTACCACTTCCGAATGTCCGCGCGGTCCAGGTCCGGCAGTTCCGGTGCGAACACCGTGTCAATTTCCGCATCCGTATAGCCGCAGATGGTGTTGTACTTCGGACTCAGACTGATGTCCCTGAGATTGTTCAGCCCCGAGAACAGACTCACCTTCGAATACATACTGATGCCGGTCACGAACACGAAACGGACCTGGCGGGCGCAGCCCTTGATGACGCCGTACAGGCCGCGCAGATAATCGCGGTTGGCCTTCGCCCGGTCCTGATCTTCAAGCAGGTCCAGGATCGGCTTGTCGTATTCGTCCACCAGCACCACCACCTGCCGGCCGGTGCTGTGATGAAGCTGACGGATGACATGGCGCAGACGCACCGCGCCGGGACGGGTCGGCGGAGAAGATTCAAGACCCGCCTTTGCCTCGATGGCGGACAGCTGCTCGCTGATGTCACTTTCCAATCCATCCGATTCGCGATAGTCGACGTCGAAGCTCAGCCGCACTACCGGATGGCGGACGGACCAGTCCCAGCGGTCGTGGATGTGAAGCCCCCGGAACAGCTCCTCGCTGCCCTCGAACAGCTCCTGCATCGTATCCACCAGCAGTGTCTTCCCGAACCGCCGCGGCCGGGACAGGAAATAGTATTTGGACCCTTCGACCAGATTGCGGATATGAGGCGTCTTATCCACATAGTAACAGCCGCCTTCCCGGATACTGCGAAAGTGTGGATCCCCGATTGGCAGTATGAGCTTGTTCATTTCATCATCGATCAGTGAACCGTCTTTGTAAATTGTAGCATGGATCGTTGGTGGACGGTCTAAAACAGAAGGGAGCGACCGCTCAGATTCGTCATTCGGAACGCACCAACACTAGGCCTGCGCACCGCATCGACACATTTGCGAAGACTCTTTTCGTAAATCGCATACATTATTTTTGATCATTACAGGTGTTTGATATTTCGAACAGGTACACATGTCCGTAAAAGAACCGTTGCGAAATGCGAATCGAGACGTCATCAACACTTGACATCGATGTGAATCAATAAGTGAACTCCTGAAGCAAAATTCATTTCTGTAGATGGTGTTGCAGATAACTGAATTGACGGATCGGAACTCAGCCTTGGATTGGGTGCGGAACTGGCTTTGGCGGCTTCGCGGTTGGTGCAACTGAGGTATTGATGTTCTGAAAAGTTAAAAGGTTCGAGAAGTTGTCCGCATACATGAAGTGACGGTGGCAGTTGTACCCTGGCAGCTTTCCGTGCGTTTACGGAAGCGAACGTCCCGATGAAGCACCGACGTGAGCCTTTTACGGTCGATCGCATCCTGTCACAGAAGCTGACGGGAGCGTGAAAGCCAAGTCGAGGAGAAGATACGGAGCTTGTCATATGATCAGTATCTTAATCGATTCGCGAACCTGATCTGAGCCAGTTACACTGTCTCAAATTTGAGCACTGCAGCGTGCCGACAGCCGGACCGAAGATCCCATCATCCTGCCATGTGCACTATCGGCAACAGACAAAACAACATGGTCGGCACCCTCAACGCCCCGTAACCATGAAAGAACAGGTTTTAAATGACAGATTCTTGGTTTCCGACCGCAAAGGAGGAAATCACTGCGTTATGTGTGACATTGTGACAGATCCGCGGTGGGTGATGGCATTGGCCGGTGAGATGGAGGCGGTCTGCCAGGTGCATGAGCAAACCGCCGGTTCGGCGAGTCCAGTTATCACACCCAGCAGTCATCAAGGCATGCGCGGTAGGTAGTCGGCAAGGTCGAAAACAATGGCGGGGTTCCAACGCGCATTTTTGGGTGACCAGCCTGACAGCTTGCCGACCGCACCAGATGAAGGCCAATCAGCTGCGCGTTGATTACGCCTCGAGCGCTTACACCGTGATCGAAGCGATGCGCCGTCTCCGTCTAGGTTCCTAGGGTACCCGCTTGGCTGCGTGCACATTGTAACACGCTACGGCTGACGCTGACCAAGGTCAAGGCGTGCATTCGGGTGACCACCCACCGGGTTTGGCTGTCAATGTTGGCCGCTTATCCGCCTACTGATATGTTGGCCGAGGTTCTGGGTCATCTGAACCATCTGCCGCCTTGGAGGCCATAGCCTGATTTTAACCAAAGTGTCATCAGGTCGGCCTGACGCTTACCATCTCAACCCAAAATCCAAATCAGCGAAATATATGGGCTAGGCGCCTTCTCCTGCAACACCCTTGTCGTCAAACAGTTTCAGCAGTGTTTCAGTCAGTTGACTGAGCCGACTGAGCTGCAGTGTACCACATTTGACCTGTTTTACGTAAAATTCTGAATGTGGTCAGAAACTGAGCATTGGATGCTCGATAATATAACAAAATAACAAATACTTATCGTTTATTTTATTCCAGAATTTCGGGTTAAAATCTGCTGGTGCCGGCAACCAAGGAAGCTAATTGAAACATGCCTGATAGGCTTCGCACAACCGTTCAGTTTCTTTTGTGTAATCCAGGCCCATCGACTGTGCAAGTTCAGTTTCCGAATGTGAACCGATCCATGCGACCAGTAGCAGTCTGCGAAGCATCACAAAAGTTGGTATTTCCTCTATGTCTTCTGGGTGTAAGTCGGTCACTGATCGGTAACCCTTAACCCAGGACTGAATCAATTCCGCCACATCTTCCCGTCCTTCAATAAAACTCAATGCAGTGGCGCAGTCGTACATAAACCAGCTGAATCCGCAGTCATCGAAATCAATCACCTTGGTGACATCACCTTCAATTAGGAGATTGGCCAGGCGAATGTCACAATGGACCAGTCCCCAACGATCGAGTCCCTGACCGTACTTCTTCAGCCTTCTGTTGATCAGATCAGCGGTCTCACCAAACAACTGTCGACGGGATTCATCAACACCCATGCCATCTTGCCATCGGCCCCAGTGCGGCTTGCTGCCGATGCTGGTTTCAAAGTCCCATGTATATCGTTCAAACCAATCTGGTCGCTGCCAGTTTTTTGAATGCTGGTGCATCTGGGCGGACACCTTGCCAAGCAGTTCAAAGGGACCTATGAGATCATCTTCGGGTGGTTCAACACCGGTTTCCCACTCAAACATTACAACGTTCCTAGGTCCGCCCGGCATACCTTCGGCTGCTACGGATTGAATGTTACTGCCGTCCAATCCAGGCACAATGATCGGTGTGAGCACTCCAGCCTCTTCGCGCAGCGCGTCAGTCCATGCGTGTTCGGATTTAATCGCAGCAATTGAGTGATACCCCTCTCGATGAACACGCAATGCCCATTTCCGGTCGGTGAAATGATCATCGATCTGGTAAGTTGCATTTTCAGAGAGATTAATCAGCCTAACAGAGGTATCAGATGGTAATTCGTAGTGTGCGACGGCGTTTTTCGCAACTCGTTCGAGCAGCTCCAGCTGCTCATTATGCGGTAAGTCCTCGAAATTTGACATGTCATGCTCCAGTCTGATTAAGCGGCATCCGCCAGTGCTTCACTTTCACTCGGCTTTGAAACGGCGGTCTTGGCGGCTGTTGATCCACTGTTGAGCGCAGATGCCCGAGCCTGCACCAGTGCCGCATCGAGACGATTCAGAATTTCATCGCACAGTTCCCTGTCGACGAGAATGCCGGGCTTGAACTGCAGTACCTTGGGATCAAGAGAAGAGAATATAGCCCAGACTCCATTATTGAACAGTGCTCTCATCACGTGAACGGCGCCTTCCGGATGATTGAATTCCAGTCCGATTACAACACCCCGTTGACGGATACCAACGAAAAAGTCGGCATAGTTTCTGCGCAGCTGCTCGAGACCGTTTCGCATGTAGCGGGCGATATAGTGCACCATTGATCGGACTTCAGGGCGATTGGATATTTCGAGAACTTTGGCGGCGGCAATGCAGCCAAGCTCGGCGCCACCAAAGGTAGACATGTGTCCCCAACCGTCTTCCTTAAGCCAGGCTCCGGCCTTTTCGTTGACGACCACGGCACCGATTGGATAGATTCCACCGGACAGCCCCTTTCCCGTAACCAGAATATCAGGTTTAACGCCATAGGTGTCAATTCCCCAGATTTCACCACATCGCATCAATCCCGTCTGCACTTCGTCGGCAATGAATAGCGTGCCGACTTTCTCACAGGCAACCTTGATGGCACTCAGATAACCTTCATCCGGCATCGGAAAACCATAGGTGGCGGGAATCGTCTCGATGATGACGCAAGCTGCATCACCGACTCGAATTTCCCGTTCGATCGCTTCCAGATCATTGAAGGGTACTTTGATGACCTCCCGTTGTGGCGCATCGCTCAGAAACAGTTTCGAAAACCGTTCATCACCCACCTGAACGGCCAGCCCGGTGTGGCCGTGGTAGCAGTGATCAATACAGATGATTTTCCGTCTCTTGGTTGCATGGCGCGCACATTTGAGCGCAATGTCAATGGCTTCACCGCCACCTGACGCATAAATGGTGTACTGCAGGCCGTCGGGCGTGCATTCAGCCAGCATCTGTGCGACATGGGTTCGCATCAGGGACGGGAAATGGTGATTGCCGATATCAAAGTATTTCATGCCTTCCTTGACAGCAGCGACCACTTCGGGATTGCGGTGCCCCAGATTGTAGGTGCCACCATTCAAGTGGACATCAATCAGCCGTCGACCATCCATATCATACAGGTAGTAGCCTTCCCGACGATCAATGACCAAATCGACGCCGAATTTTTGCCAGTCCGTCGTTTTACCTGGATTCCAGTACTGCTTTGTACGTTCGAGAAATTCCTGCTTCGACTCTTGCATCTGCACCTCCTTCTATATTGAATGCGTTTCAGCAATCCCTTTTGTATCTGATCAATTTATGAAATATTTTCATTGAAAACTTGACCGTAGACAGCAATTATTTGATAACACAAACTGATGGAGCAGGTCGGTGGTTGCGTGGTTTGCAGAGAATCCGAAAATGAACGGATATGGTTTGCCATGACAAAGTCCGACGCTCCGAGCCAAATCAATGACATCAACACCTTGGCTTTATTCCAGCAGGCGATCAATCGGTGGAATATTTCATTGATGACTAATTTCCCAGTCGGTACCTCGTTCATTTCGTCATTTATGGGCAACCACATTATTTCCGTCGAACTCTGAAATAAAAAACCAATGATGACGTGCTTTCTGAATGACCGCTGCTGGAGAATAATACTTGGCATCCACTGATAGACTATGTCAAAGGCAGTGGACGATTCCTTGGCAAAGCGGCCCCGTCTGTCAGGGTTGGAAAACAGACCAGCCAAACATTGGCTCATCCAGCATGCTCAGTATCGATTCAGCGGTTGCCACATAGTTCGATGAAATGACATAGCCGACGTACCGTCTGCCTGCTTGAACCGCGGCCACTGCGGAAGTGCCTGAACGATGAATGGATCCAGAACAATATGGTTAAGGTAGGTAATACTGTACTGTATTCGGTTTCTGTCACAGTTATTAATGTTAGTCACTACCACTTACTGGATCCCGGTCACTGGATCACTCAGCATTTCGTGACAGGTCACGAAATGCTGAGTGCCAAAATGCCCCACTCATACTCGATCGGGCTCTTCCACCCCAACTTCGAATGCACGCGCTCGGCGTTGTAAAAGCCATTGATGTAGTCATACAGCCACCGCCGCATGTCCTCAAATCCCAGACCACCGTCGTCCCCCAGCAGCACCTCCCGCCTGAGCGTCGCCAACACTGATTCAGCCATTGCATGGTCATAACTGTTGCCAATCCGGCCCACCGACTGTACACCGCCTGACCCAGCGCACCCAGCATCAGCTCGGTATCATGGCACAGACCGAACTGACGACCGATGATGCACCGAGAACAGGCGTCCGTCACCAGCGCCAGATAGTCGAAGCCCTCCCGCCCGCGGATGTAAGTCGAGTCCGCCACCCACAGCTCATTGAGCCGCCCGCGGGCAAACTGTCGACCCACCCGTCCGTCCGCACGCATCAGCCGATGCACCCGCCGACCACCCACCTGCGGCCTCACAACATCCCACAGGTAAATCTATTCACTCTGGTCCATGCTCCGCCTTCTGAAACCAGCTGATGGTCTGCGCGTGAAACTGATGCAGGCCTACTTTCATAGCAGTCCCTGTTTTATCAAATTATTAAAATGAATTAACTGTGGTCTTTTGTAAGGCTGGCAATGGGCGACTGGACGAAGCAGGAGTTCGGTGGGAACGGGCTGGCGGATGGCCGGATGCGGTAGCGGCGGATCGAGATGGGGCGGTGCTGGCAGCCGCGGCCGGGGGCGGAGATTTTTCCAGACGAGGCGAGGCAGCTGGCGGCCTATCAGCTGCTGTCCAATGGTCGGGTCGGCATGGCCGACATGCTGGAGGGTCATCAAGGGATGACGGTGCAGCGGGCGCGCGAGTCTGGTCGTCCCTTTGGGGTGTGCGTTGGATGCCGACTATACGGATCGACCGGGGCTGGCGAGCGAGCGCTGGGGCGAGGCTCTGTTGTGGACGGGTGAGCAGCCGTTGCACTAGCAGCTGACTACCGAAGGGTAGGCCGATGCCGACGATCCCGCTGCCGCCGTGCGGCGCTATGAGCTGTGCTGGGCCATTGAGGAGTACTGCCGCACCCTGAAGAACGACGCCGGCATCGAGGAGCGGCAGCTGGACCATGCCGATGACCTGTGCAAGTGCCTGACGTTTGATGCCATCACCGCCTGTGAGGTGTTCAGCCTCGACCGGCTGGCGCGCGACCGCCCGCTAACGAGGTGGTGAGTGAAGAAGACCTGTTGGTGCTGAATGCCCGCTTGGACGACTACGGCATCCGCCGACCGCAGCCGCCAACCGGTGAGGCGCCGGACATCCGCAGTTCCGTCGTCGATGTGGCGCGGCTGGCGGGTTTTATCCGCGCCGCGGCCAGCCGCTGCCAGGCATCATGAAGCTGTGGCAGGGATATGTACTGCTGCGGGAGTCGGTCTTCACCTGCCGCTTGCTCAGAAGGTGGGGCATGATCCAGAATGAATAGATTTAACTGTGTGATGTTGTGAGATCCGGGGTACCCGCCTGGCGCGGGTGCAGTGTGGCTCGTTGCGGCTGAATCTGATCAAGGTCGAGGTGCGCATTCGGGTGACCACCCGCCGGGTGTGGCTGTTGATGTCGGCGGGTTATCCGCATGCCGAGGTGCTGGACAATCTGACCCGTCTGCCACTGTGGAGGCCATCACCTGATTTCAACTAGGGTGTCATTGGGTCGGCTCGGGTACCGACCGCCGGTTCGATCGCCGACTTTGTCAGGGGCGAGGATGGCACGCGCCCTGACGAGGCCGGAACGGGCTGAACGGACCTTGACGGGCAGGAAAACGCGGTTTCCGGCCTTTTCACTGGCTGACGGCGGTTTTCTTATCCAACTGATGAAAGCAACGCTTGGCACCGGCCATTTCAACCCAAAATACAAATCGGTGAAATATGTGGGTTGACACAGCACAGTTCAAAAATATACCATGGTAGGCATCATTACTTTAAAATAAAGACGAACGCGGGTGGGGGTGAAAAGATGACTTTAAAAGAAAAAAACTACAAAGACTATACTGTAAAAGCAGTCATTACCTCGATTATTTCCATACCTACCTTAGGGCTGATAGCCCTGATCGCCTGGCTTCTCTTCACGACACATACACAGGCGGAGGATTTGACTAAACTCAAGACAACCGCAGAATTGAATGAATACCGCCTGGATCAGATTCATTTGAACACGGAAGCCATTGAAGAAAACACGGTAGCCATTGAAGAAAACACGGACCGCATTGAAAAAAACTTGGTAGCCATTGAAGAAAACACGGACCGCATTGAAAAAAACTTGGTAGCCATTGAAGCGAACGGAGTTGCCATTCGAAATTACGGGGAAACCCTTAAAAAGATAGACAAGTTAGTTAATGAAATCTTTGATCATGTGAAAAAATTGAGTGATAGTTAGTGTCAGCTAGAACCTTCCCCCGTTTCGCATGAAATGTCCGGCAATGTTGATTTTCTGAAGCCTCGAATCGAGAAGAAAATGGATGGTTGATGGTTCGGGGCGAGAAGATTTCTGAACATTCGACCGTTTTGCGCCGATCGGCACACTTTTTCCGTCAGCCGGTCGGCGAACACCGAATCCGGCCCATAGGTCTCCATCCAGTCCCTTTGGTGGGATGGACCGGTTTAACCCTCCCCCTTTTTTGACCACTCGCCGCCGTCAGGTGGTCCGTTTCAGCTTACGCCGCAACCGCAACTCGTCGCGCACCAGCACCCCATACCGATGCACGTTGTAAGCCAACACCGACAGCACCACCGTGCGCGCAAAGCCCGCCGCACCCCATAACACCCTTGGCATCCGCATGAACGGTGCGCACCCGCCGTAGCAGGCCGTCATCCTGCCGCTCCCGGACCGGCAACCCCACCCGCTTCCATTTGTCCTACGAGCATCGGCACACGCGTAGCGTCCGACACATCGACACCACCGAATGATCCACCTGATTCGCCAGCATGAACTGATACACGCTCACCTGTTCAGCCCTGGCAAACCAGGTTGCCGCGCCTGTTCCAAGATTTCCCGATCCTCCTCCAACTGCGACGGCGGCACCCCCTGCCGCATCTTTTCACCAAGCATCTGTTTGAATTCTTCCGAATGGCGTTTCTTCAATATCTTGAGTTACCTCCGTTTTTTTAACATATTATGATGTGACCCTCAGCGAATACTTTCCAGATCTGTGAAGAATAAGCCTCCTCCCAGCCCATGGGGCGGTGGTTGGTTTTCGACGGCTTGCCGTCGTTAAGACTGTACAAAAACCGAGGTGGAGAACTCAAAATGGGAGATCGGATTACAACGCGGACAAAAAAATCACGAATATTCCGGAAGCCTCTTTTACGGATATGTATGCTTGTTCGAAATATCAAACACTTGCAAAGATCTAAAATGATTTGTTTTTAAGGACATATTGCAACATTAATCTGATAATGCATGCGATTTACGAAAAGAGTCTTCCAGCAGAATATGCTGAAATTCAGCGAATTTGATGTATACTGAATGTGAAATATAGCAATCCAAACAATAATTTTAAGACCTAAACAATGAAAGCTGAAAGAATCAGGCTTGATGCGCATTACGAAGTTTTATTTTCTCATCCTGCGTTTGGACAAATGGGATCGTTTGCACAGATCATAGAACCAATATACAATGCTATTTCCCCCGAGGTGTCTATTCCATCCGATGCGATCAAGCTGGAAAGTGGGAATACCATCGCCAATACAGGTGTGACCCTGACTTTGTTCTCAGGATGCTATGTTTTCAGAACAAGACTTGATGGATACGATGCTTACTTTACTGAAATTCAATCCCAAAAAGATATCGAACAGGCCAAACGGTACACGAAACTGTTTGAAAATGCCATCCGCGGTTTCTTCACCGATAGTGTAAGCTCATATTCCAAACTCGTAACGTCATCTTGGTTGACCATTGACGGGGGGTTTGTTGCCGCAGACAGCCTCGTTAGAGGACTTACCTCACTTCCAGATGCATGTGACCCATTTCAAATTGGAGCAAAAAACACTAGTTCTACTAATGTTGAATTTGAATGCTTCAACAACGAGCAGCACTGGAAGTATGTCATAACAGTCGCTAGGTCAGCTTTACCGGAAGCGGATTTGTTTTTGGGATTCTCTGGCCAGTATGATTCGGGTTGCCCATTTGATAGCCTTGACAAGAAGCTGGACCATATTACAGCAGTCACACGATCCATTGTTGAAAAACTAAACTTGGAAGCAGATATAGCAAGATAACATGTTTAATGCCTCCCCAAGCTTCTCGTCGCCGCACAAATTAAATGAATCTGTAATCGAACGCGCTCCCAATAAAATTAAACGGTCAAAGGTTGAAAACAGTGATGAATACGATATTCAACCATCATCATTCGATGCACAGATGCGCCGAGTTGTTTTCACACCGCAAAATGTACCTCAACCATCTGAATCAAATTTTATCCAGATGCTCGCCGCGTCGAATTCGATATTTGTTGATTCTACTAGCCATTCTGAACTCGCAGCGTCGTTGCCAGAAATCGGAGACTGGTTGACTGAATTACTGGAGGATTTGGCGGAATGTTCTTCTTGTGCCGAAGAAGAGGAAATAACCGAACCGACGGATCTTGCGTTGGATAAAGCAAGGCAGTTGCTGGAGGAACTTGCCAACAACATGGTTGATCGACCGGAAATTTATCCAATACAGGAAAGTGGTGTAGCAATTGATTTCCGTGGCCCGCGTAGTAGCGATAATATGGCGCTGTTTGTGATCGAGCAAGATGGTTCGGGGGTGCTTTATCATCGAACCAGCAACTCGAGAGGACGCCTACAGGTTGATGACGCTACAGCATTGATTGAGGAAGGGGGCGTTGAAGTACTGAGAAGGTTAGGTATACGTTGAATGGTAAGCCAGATTTATGAACTGGAAATTGAACCTCTCAAGAAAAGTGAAAAACTCGGTAGAGATGAACGTTCGCAAACTGACGCTAAGCGTTCTTATCGGCAGCTAATGCGGAATGAATCCCGGGTACCCGTTTCGAAATTTGTGCCACCCAAAAATACCAACGATATTTCAGTTAATCGCCTGGATTTGGCATCGCCATCCATATTAGCTGAAATCGGAACTAAAAATGCCCGCCTAACCTGCAAACACAAACAGTTTTGGGGCTGGTATGTACTATCAGTTGAGAATGTAAGGGCGGCCCGTTGTTTTGTAAAACCAACGCCTATGTCTGATAATCAATACCATGCGGATATTGTGGTGCCGGTGGTACTGAATGCCGAAGAACGTAAGCATGACCTGAGAGAGTACGCTATGGACTTAGCGAAGTATGCTAAATTCGTTCCTTGGGGTGAGTGGACTAAGGAAGTTTCTTGAGTACGGGATCTTTCGGCAAAGATCTCGGTTTATTTCGACGCACGCAAAATTTGAGACTGACGCTTGGGTTGCATTACAGCCTATTCAATGAATCTTGGCGTGAAATCGATTCACCGCATCCACTAATTTTCGCGCGGATTCGTCAAGGCTTTTCAGCTTGATGCCCGGTTGGTAAAGTGCCGCGCCGATACCAACAGTGTGGACGCCGACAGAAAGATAAGACTCAATGTTTTTTTCGTTAATGCCGCCGGTCGGACATAGGCGGGCTTCATCTGGGAGCACGGCGGCCAATGATTTGAGGTAACCGATGCCGAGTGTGTCTGCTGGAAAAATTTTCAATACATCGGCACCGGCCTCAAGGGCCAGAAAACTTTCGCTCGGTGTGAAGCAACCCGGAACGGAGATCATATCGCGTGCTTTTGTGTGGATGATGACTTCGACGGATGTATTTGGTGAAATCACCACCTGCCCACCCACCTCGTAGACGCGGTCAACATCTTGCGGTGAAAGTACCGTTCCAGCACCGAGTAGTATCCGGTCGTAGAAATGAGTCGCAATCTTTTCCATACTTTTTTGCCACTGCGGGCTATCCAGAGTGACCTCAATCAAGCGGAAGCCAGCATGGATCAGCGTATCGGCTACGCCCAATGATTCCGCGGGAGTGATGCCGCGTAATATTGCAATCAAAGGCATCCGAGAAAAAGCGGCGTTCTGTCTGTCATTCATTGAATCGGCACCTGATGGGCGATGTGATATTTCACTTTAGCATGTATGTGGGTCGATGAACCGAATGCAAGACAAATCAAATGATGATGTCTGCAATCGAGCCGCGAATCTGTACCACTTGGGCGGCGATCTCATGACCTATTTTCAGCCGCTCTCCAGGTGGCATGCCTTTCAGTTTCATCGCCAGATACGAGGCAAAAAATGCATCGCCTGCGCCAGAAGAATCAACGACGTTCTGCGCCACATCATCGGCAATGAAACAATGCCGTCCAATAGATCTTCCATTGTGCCAGGCTTCGCTTTTTTGGGTTTGACAGGTCAGTATCCACTCAGCGTCTGAGTATCGCTGCGATAGAGTTTTGACCGACTGTCCAGGAAACAGTAAAGCCAATTCCTCATCGGAAATTTTCACCAGATCGATCGCTGGTAAAATCTTCTCAGAGAAAAAGGCCGCCTCTTCCGCACTCCATAGCAGCTCGCGGTAATTGAAATCATAGGCCAGTTCGGCACCCCGACATTTCGCTGCCGTCACACTTTCGATCAGATGGTCCCGATTGTGGGTGATCGCCGCCGTGATACCCGAAAACACAATCCATTCGTAGTCAGGCAAATCTCGAGTCCTGTCAAATAAATGACGTGCCGCCGATTCTCCGCGCCAGTAGCCATAGATTTTTTCTCCATGTTCATCATTGTCAAGCGTAAACAGGCCGATCGTCCGCCCCCGTACGCGCTCGCACTGCGAAATTCCGACGCCGCTATTTCGCATGAATTCCAGACACTGTTCGCTGATCTCGTCAACGCCGAGAGCCGTCAGGAAATCGACATGGTGTGAGTCGCCGGCGACTTTGGCAAAGTAATAGGCGAAATTGAAAGCATCTCCGCCAAAACTTTTTTTATAGATGTCTTTGCCAAGATGGCTCAGTTCCAGCATTATTTCGCCAATGGTCAGCAAGCTTGCCATGTTGATGGGAGTCAGGTTACGCAGCCGCGGGCGGCGACCTTTGTTTTTCTATAATCCCCATGCCGATATAGATGAACCGAATCAACCATGTTGGAGACCACGCAGCAGTGGTTGGGAATGATTTCCACGCGCTCGCCAACTGACAGTCCCGTATCGCTCCCATCAAGTGTGGCGACAATCCCATGTTCTTCAGATAATCCGGTGACGAGAAGATCGTTTCGGCCGACCACCGCACCATAGTTGTTCAGACCGTTCAGGTCATAAGTCAGAATTTTGGAGCCGGCGTCAATGACCGCCCGCGTGGCGGTTGGCGTACTGACGACTGTGGCCAGTACATGCAGTGCACAATTTTCAGTTGAGCACACACCACTATCCAGCAACGACCGATCGTTGTAGATGTAAGTGCCAATGCGGTATTCCGTGGTTGCCTTGACCCTATGAGCCTGCCACATATTCGGTGTGCCCCCACTTGACACCGTCCTGCACGGAAGTGACCGTTCACGAAATGCCTGCCGCGCATTGTCCAGAAACCGCTGCACCTGACCGTGGCGATCGATTGGTGGATAAGTCATCAATCCGCGCAATACGAGTCCATTGGACTGGTGAATCGGATCGGCCAGCGCAACTGCCTCTGTTACGCTCTGAACACCGCAGCGCGCGCCACCCGTGTCACACTCAATGAGCACCTCGAGTGGATTTGATGCCGATTCGAACGTACGCGCCAAACCATCGATCACCGTTTCGCTGTCGGCGACAACCGCAAGTCGGGCGACTTTCTCCGAGAGTTGGCGCAATCGCCGCAGTTTCGCGGCGCCAAGTATGTTGTAAGTGATCAGAATATCCTCTATTCCGTGCTCGGCCATCACCTCAGCTTCGGAAATTTTCTGACAGGTGATGCCAACTGCGCCGGCATCGATCTGCGCCTGTGCAAAATAGGGAAGTTTATGCGTTTTTATGTGTGGCCGAAGTTGCAATCCATGCTGGTCGCAGTAGGTCTGGTACTTTTTAATGTTGTCGAGAGCGATGCTCTCGTCGATTATCACCGCCGGGGTTTCGATATCGTACTTCGTCATTGTGCATTCTCATGTGGACGCTCGACGCGCGGCCATACTGCCCGGCGCAGATTCTTGTATTCATTTGTCTTTGGATCGTTGGGATAAGGGCCTTCAACGGCGGCGTAAATGATTTCGCCGGCCAGCGGTGCAAACGCACTATAGAAATGATTGGTTGATTTGATACATAAAATTTTCATCGCCGTCAGAACAAGACCGAGGCTGGTGAATACATTGGGATCGAAAATCTGCGAGCGCACGCTGTTCAAAATGATATGAATGCCGTCAAACTCTATCCAGGCCGAATCACCGAGTGATACCAGACTCGGCCCGAATTTCTGCGTGACATCGCGCCGCAGGTTGCGAACGGTAACGTGGGCATCGACCGGGTCGCCGGCGCCAGCGGACATTTTCCCGCCGAATCGCAGATCCAAGTGGGCGCCGATGCCTGCAGAAAAACAGGTTCGCACCGCAATCGGGTCCCATAGCGTCGCAAACGCGACATCAGCCAGCTGCAGGTCCATCGCCGCACGCAGCAGGATTGTACTGTCCCCCGCCACGCCGCCACCCGGGTTGTCCCAGACGTCGGCGATGACAACGGGATGTCGATTGGACCTGGCGGCGCGTGCAAATGCATCGGTCGCCGTCAGAAAATTCGGCGCAGTCATCCCACGGTAACTGAACAGTTCCATTCCGAGTCTGTCGGCGAGCGTTAATCCGGCTTCCGGATCGTCGTCGCTGATGACCAGAATCTTGGTACCAAGATCTGGTGAATCGCCCGCCATGAATCCGTGTATGACGGAAATGGACAGGATGCTTCCATTTTCCTCATGTGCGCACAGGCGGTCGACAAAACCGCGCATGGGTTCGTGACTCGTTGGCAATACCGTGATCATCCGACAGTCGAATACTGAGAGATGTGGCTTGATTTCCCGATTGGCGGCGCGTGCCGCCAGCGTACATAACTTTTCGGCGGCCAGAACGAAATCGGTATGGGGGAACTCCTTGAATGCGATGAGCAGGTCTGCATTTTCAGTTTTGCGGTCAGACAGGTGGCTGTGTGGGTCAAGTGTTGCGGCGATGACAGCCGATTCACCGACCAGCGCGCGGATCTGTTCCAACAGTTCGCCCTCGCAGTCCAAACAGTTCTGCGCGATCATCGCACCGTGCAGACCGAGAAGAACAATGTCAATCGGCATCGCGTCCCGCAACTCGGCCAGCAGGTTGTCTCGCAGAAACTGCCAGCATTGATCGTTGATTATGCCACCCGGTTCAGCCCATGCAGCCGTGCCTTCAATGACTTCCCAACCGCATTCAGAGGCCATTTTTCGCGCGACGGGAAACACCGCGCTGCACAACGTTGGCGTTTCCGGATGAGTACCTGGAGTGGCATAGAAACCATCGTGAAAATCTTGCATATCGGTACGCAGTGGCGAAAAGGTGTTGGTCTCCGTTGCGATCGATGCGACGAAAACGCGGCGTTTCGGATGCATTACCATAGCTGTTCTTTCCGGTTGCGGTGATGACAGGCCACCTGATGAGAAGCAGAGTGCGATCGCGGCTCCAATACTGGCAGCTGCGTCCGGCAGATTTCGGTCGCCTCTGGACAGCGAGGATGGAATGTACAACCGGACGGCAGGTCGATCGCATCGCCCGGTTCACCCGGCGGTGGCAGGAATATCGCCGCTGATGGATCAGGACGCGGAATCGAATCAATCAACAGCTGAGTATAAGGATGCATCGGATTGGAAAACAGATCCTGCGTCGGTGCGATCTCGACGATTCGACCCAGGTACATGACGGCGACTCGATCGCAGACCTGGCGAATGACTCTGAGATCGTGTGAGATGAATAGCATCGCCACAGCATGGTTTTTCTGTATTGTCTTCAGCAGGCTCAATACCTGTGCCTGAATGGAAACGTCCAGTGCAGAAACCGGTTCGTCGGCAATCAACAGTTGTGGAAAAAGAATCATGGCGCGGGCGATGCCGATTCGCTGCCGCTGTCCGCCACTGAATTCGTGCGGATAACGTTGCCCCGCCCCAGGATCGATGCCGACCTGTTCCAGCATATCGATCACAATCTGCCGACGCTGTCGGCGTGTTTTTCTGACCTTGTGGACGCGCAGAGGTTCGATCAATGTCTGTTCGATCGTCATGCGCGGATTGAGTGAGGCGAACGGGTCCTGAAATATCATCTGCACGTTGCGTCGCATGGGTCGAAAGCGCGCCTGACTCAGCGAGAAGATCTCGACACCGTGCAGCTCGACGGTTCCGAAAGTGGCCGTTTCAAGTCGCGTCAATACCCGTCCGACCGTTGATTTGCCGCAGCCCGATTCACCAACCAGGCCCAGCGTTTCGCGCGCCGAAATGGAGAACGATACGCCGCTCACCGCTTTCAGTATCTTTTTGGAAGCAAACGCCTTACGAATGACAAAATGCTTGTGCAGATCTTCCACGTGCAGCAGATGGCTCATCGTTGGCAATCCATCGGATGGTGACAGCACACCAGGTGGTTTCTTTGCATCTGAGGTTCTGGAATCTGGGTGCGACATAGATTGGAGGCGAATGTACAGCGTGGGTGGAACCCACAACCTTGGATCTGTTCATGTAGTGCCGGTACACTGCCCGGTATGATTTCCATGCGCTGAAGTCGCGAGTGAACATCTGGCATCAGCGACAGCAGCCCATCGGTGTAGGGGTGCCGGGCGGCGCGGAATAACTGAGCAGTCGGCGCATTTTCGACGATTCGACCGCGGTACATGACCGCAACCGCGCAGCAGTTCTGCGCAATCACGCCAAGATCATGGGATATCAATAGGATGGCCATTCCGATCTTGTGCTGCAGATGCTGCAGCAGTGCAAGAATCTGTGCCTGTACCGTTACATCCAATGCCGTCGTTGGTTCGTCGGCGATGAGCAGGTGCGGGCTGCAGGCGAGTGCCATGGCGATCATCACCCGCTGGCGCAGTCCGCCGGACAGAGTGTGGGGATAGGCGCGCAGCCGACCAGCCGGATTGGGTATCTGGACGAGTGTCAGCAGTTCCATCGCCTGTTCCCGTGCCACACTGAGACTGACTTTACGATGTTGTCGAATCATTTCCACGATTTGATCGCCAATTTGATAGACTGGATTCAGACTGGACATGGGTTCCTGAAAAATCATGGCCAGCTGACTGCCCATCAGCGCGCGGCGGCGAGCCGGGCTGATCTGCAGCAGATCGCAGCCATCGAAGACGATTCGTCCGCCAGTAATGTGGATCTGAGGATTGTTCAGCAAACCCATCACCGCCAGCGCGGTGATGCTTTTGCCGCAACCCGATTCACCGACGAGTCCGAGTGTCTGGCCGCGATCGACTTCAAATGATACGTTGCGCAGCAGTGCAAATCCACTGACTTTAACACACAGATCTTCAACCTGCAGCAGACTCACCTCAAACTCCCGAAAAATCGTCCTTGAAACGAGGGTCCAGACGGTCGCGGGCGATGTCGCCGACCAGGTTCATGGAAAAGACCGACAGGATGATCGCCAGTCCAGGATAAATCAGCAGCCATGGCGCGCGGGTAATATAGATGCGCGACTCCGACAGCATATTGCCCCAGCTGGGAATTTCGGGTGGCAGGCCGAGTCCAAGAAAATCCAGTGCCGCGACCTGCAGCTGTGCAAACGCGAAAATGAAACTGGCCTGTACCAGCAGTGGCGAGATCAGGTTTGGCAGAATATGGCGCAGCAGAATGCGCGAATGTCTGGCACCGACACAGTATGCGGCGGCAACGAAGGTTTCATTCTTGATCTTCAGCACGATGCCGAACAGGATCCGTGCGGTCGTGGTGGTGTAGACAATGCCGACCACGAGGATCGCATTCAACACGCTGCGCTCAAGGATGGCCATCAGCGCGAGTGCCAGCAGCAGGGCAGGGAACGCCATCAGCACGTCGACGATGCGCATCAGCACGTTGCCCAACGTCGTGAAGTAGGCCGACAGCATTCCGATCAGGCCACCCAGAGAGAGCGCGACGAGGACCACGCCCAAACCGATGATCAGGGCCATTCGGGCGCCGTACAGACAGCGCGAGAGCGTATCGCGGCCAAAGTGATCGGTGCCCAGCAGATGTTCCGCATTCGGTTCAGTCAGGCGTCCAATCGGATCGATTGCGAATGGATCGAATGGTGTGATCAAAGGTGCGAAAATCGCTGAAAAGACGATCGCGGCAAGCCACGCGAAGGCCGCGAGTGCAAGGGTCCGTCGGGACAGAAAAGACAGAATCAGGTTGCCGGCTGCGGTCGTCATAAGACAATTCTCACTTGAGCGAGATGCGAGGATCGAGCCAGGCGGCCAGAACATCCACAGCAAAGTTGATGGTCATGTACAGGACGACGATGACCAAAATGACCCCCTGAATCACCGGATAGTCGCGGCGCAGAATCGACTGCACCACCAGTCGGCCGATTCCAGGTAGGGAAAATACCGTTTCAGTAACCACGGCTTCGGATATCAGAGCGGCGAAAGTGAAGCCAAACGCGGCAACCACACCGATGAGCGCATTGCGAAAGATGTGATGGGAAGCCACTCGTATGGGATGCAGTCCTTTGGCGCGGGCGGTACGCACGTATTCTTCATGCTGGACATCCAGCATGCAGGCGCGCACCAGACGGATGATCAGCGCGGCGTTGGGCGCCGCCAGTGTCAGACTCGGCAGCAGCAGGTAGCGCAGATTGGCCAGCTCGCCACTTTCGATGATTGATGGGAATCCGGAACTGGGCAGCCACCCCAGTCCGGCTGAGAAAATCAGGATCAGATACAGACCGAGCCAGAAGGTTGGTACGGAGGCGGCGAACATGGCGCCTCCTGAGGTCAGCTGATCAAGCCAGGTGCCATGCTTCATGGCGGCCAACACGCCAATGGGTACGCCAAACAGAACCACCCAGAACATCGTCATGACCGCGAGCAAAATGCTGGTCTCAGCGCCATCAAGCAATACTGCGGTTACCGGCGTCTGAAAAAATATGGACGTACCGAGATCACCGGCAAGCAGGCCCCGCAGCCACAGGAAGTACTGCAGCGGTAGCGGCTGATCCAATCCCATCTCGTGCCGCAGTGCGAGCGCATCCTCGGGCGTCGCCGCGTCGCCGAGCAGTACCGCCACCGGATCGCCCGGAACGAGACGAATGAAGGCAAACACCAATACCGACGCCGCCAATAGCGTCGGTATCAGCGCCAGCAGCCTTTTGATGGTGAATGCGAGCAACGGCTGAGGAAAGTGCGATCTGCCCGGCTGATTCCAGCCGGGCATTCGCTAGCAGACGGTAGCAGGTACCATCCTACTTGCTGACGTTCCAGAAATGAGGCCAAATCAGCGTCGCTTCACCCAAGCCCATCAGTTTCGGTGAAGCGATATTGTAGGTGTAGATATCTCCGGTTTTCATCGTCGGCACCTGCTGATAGATCAGGGCCTGTATCTGCGACCAGGTTTCCTGCCGCTGTACCGGGTCCGCTGACTTCGTAAACTCAGACTTGAGTTTCGCTTTTTCCGGCGTTGCCCACCATCCCGGATAGTTGTCATTCATTACGGAAATCAGAATCGGGTCCGGCACGAATCCATGATGGGTGAAAAACAGATCCCATTGTTCGGGCTGCGCCCGCTTTTGGATCAGTGTGGCCCAGTCATACACCTGCAGATCGATGTTGAATCCAGCCTGTGCCAGCTGTCTGGTGTATACCACCGCTTTATCGTAATGGAAAGCGTAGTTGGTCGATACCATGAACTTGATGGGTTCGCCGGCATAACCCGCTTCCTGCGCCATCGCTTTGGCCCGTTCGGCATCGCCGCGGCTGAAATCGTCGGTTCCCGCATCCGTGTACCAGACATTGCCCTGCGGTAGAAAAGAGCCATTCGCTCGCCACAGTTTTTCAGGCCCGATCGCAATTCGCAGCGCATCATCTTTGTTCAGTGCCGTCTGTATGGCTCGGCGCAATGCGAAGTTCGTCTGCAGAGCGCCGTGACTGGAGTTCATAAACACCAGGCCGAAGATCGGCCCGCCATTCAGGATAGTGACCACCTCGGAGTCGGCATCAAGGGTTTCAAACAGGTCGCCCGGAATGCTCTCGGCATAATCGTAATCACCGGCTTTGAGTCCACTGACTCGGGTACCGACATCAGGCACTGGAATAAAGTGCAGGGTGTCAATCTTCGCTTCGCGCCGGCCGGCGTATCCATCCGCATTGCCAGTCGGAGAGGAATACTCGCTGAATCTTACCAGCTCGAGATGACGATTGGGACTCCATTCTGAGAACTTATAGGGGCCTGTTCCAATGTAGTTTTCCGGGGTGATCGGATTACTGCCAGCAGCCGTGGCAACTGCGGCGGGATAAATCGCCGCGCCGCCATTGATGAATGCCAGCAGATTTTTCCACGGTCCGAACGGTTGGTTCAGATGAATGGTGACCTCATACTTGCCGCTGGCTTCGACGCCGGTTACGTTGGCGAACAGCAGGCCGCCGCGGGAACCGAACTCACCCCAACGCTGCAGAGACGCGACGACATCTGCCGAAGTCATCTCATCGCCGTTGTGAAACAGGACGCCTTGGCGCAACGAAATGACGATGGTTTTACCATCATCGGATAAACTTTCGGATGCCGCCAGCAACGGACGCGGTGAGTTGTTACTGTCGAAGGTATACAGTCCTTCGAAAATATGATGTGCGATAGTGGTAGCCAAGTCGGAGGTGATGACCTGCTGGTCCAGACTTGGCGGTTCGCCGACCGTGGCGTAGCGCAGTGTTTCGGCAAAGACGTCGGATTGCACCGAGGTCAGTCCTACGGCGACCAGCCCGGCGGCTAAGAAAATTTTTATGCGACCGATTGCGGATAGTCGTTCTATGAGTTTCATTTTTACACCCTCATTGATCATGATTAAATTTTATAAAGCCAACATCTGATCGACGTTCCTAGTTTCGAACAGATGTTTATTGTAATAATATTACATAATTTATGAATATTTCAAAATTTATCGACAATATTTGTAATAATATTACAGAACATTTCCTGTCTTGAACGGTCATTGTGCTGCTGTCGCTGTTCAGTCACTCAGCATCAATAGGATTGCTTTGATGGGAAAAAAGGTTACCTAAGCGAATGACCCGTTCTGTCTTCGACGGTTGTATTTGATGGTTGCTGAGCGTTTGACAGAAAAGTGAGATAGAACCTTCATGCGACTGATGTTCTCATTCAGGTTTCGGAGACGAAGGTGTTTTAATTGAGTTCAAATGGATTCCGGTTGGGCGTCAATCCCATTACCTGGTTACAGTTTCTGATCCATCCCGAGACGATTCGAAGGTCGTACAAGGTGATACGAAGTGCTTTTCTCAGCACACTAAGCTGGAGAAAATCGTTTCAGGGCTGATTCCAACCGCGGACGATGAGACCGCCTCAGGTGAAATCGCGCCGCAGGTAGAATTGAAATCCGGCGTTTTTCTCGAATGGTCGGTACTGGCCGATTGGGGTGATGAACGGCATGGTCAAGGTTCATTCATGGTTGGGTAAGGCAACTGATTTCACCGGTTCCAGATCGGTATCGGCCGTCCACTCTACATGGAATCCTCGGACTAGATTGACGATCGAGTGGATATGAATGTTCAATGTGAAATTGGACCTTGATGATGGCGGCTGCTGTTCAGCGGTTGCCGTTGATTAGGGGGTGGCGATGAGTGCAATCGGTGACATTATTTTAAAAATACGAAAACTGGATGGCAAGTTCACGAACAGTGAACAGAAAGTGGCCGATTTCGTACTGGGCAATCAGTCTCAGATCACGCATATGAAACATGACGAGATTGCGGCTAAGGCTGATGTTTCGGTTGCCACGGTCAATCGATTCTGTAAATCAATCGGTTGCAAAGGTTTTAAAGAGTTCAGGATCGTTATCGCGCAGAGCATTGCCGTCAACAGACAATACCTCGGACAGCAGGACGTTACAGATTCTCCGACCGGTCAGTTGATAAAGAATGTGTTTGAAGCGCTGGTGGATTCTCTCAACCTCGCCCGCAGTCAGATCAACGACGACGACCTTGAAGCGGCGGCGGAACTGCTGTCGGCTGCGAAGCGGATCGTATTTTTCGGCGTCGGTGGTGGTTCAGCCAACATTGCGCGTGAAGGAGCCAACAGATTTTTTCGACTCGGCATTCCCTCAGAAGCCCACTGCGACGGGTATTTTCAACGCATGCTGGCGGCGACGCTGAAGAAAAGCGATGTGATTTTTGTGATTTCAGCAAGTGGATTACCGCCAGAACTATTGGAAAGCGTTGCCATTGCACACCTTTATGGTGCGGCGACGGTCAGCCTGACCAAGAGCGGGTCGCCGCTTGCGCAGAGTACGACCGTTTCCATCCAGGTGGATTTGCCGGAAGATCAGAACATTTTCAAGCCAACCGCTTCGCGATTGGTAATGATGGCAATCATTGATGTTCTGGCGACGCGGGTTGCTCAATCCAAGCAGAATGTTACGAAAGAAAATCTTCGCCGGATACGAAACGCACTGATTCCTCTGTCTAAGGAAGCCGGCCCAAAGCCGATTGGTGACTAGTCTGTCGATGGTGAAGTGTCGGATGTGTGGGACGGTTCTCTCGTAGAATTCGAACCACCAAAGTGGTTTGAATGTCTTGTCGGTCGGTTAAAATCACCTTGCTAATGAGCGAAATTCACTTGACCGTCGGACATTCATTTCACCAATTGATAACGGTCGCAAGCACCTTGACAGTCAACGCATTCTTAGCTGAACCGAGAATCACAAATTCCAACCGCAGTAAAGTGGTGAATGAATTAAACGATCAGGAGAGAAATATTCAATGAAAATCAGTCGCATTTCGGTCTACCAGGTGGATTTGCCAATGAAGGAAGGCGCTTACACCTGGTCAACGCAGTCATTCGCGGCCTTTGACAGTACCGTGGTCATCATCGAAACCGACGACGGTCTGACGGGCGTCGGCGAGACCTGCCCGCTTGGTCCGTCCTACTTACCTGCCTATGCTGAAGGCGCCCGTACCGGGATTGCGAAAATCGCACCGGGACTGATTGGGTTGAGCCCACTGGATGTCAATGCAGTTTACGAACGGATGGACCTGCTTCTCAAAGGACATCCTTATGTGAAATCGGCGATTGACATGGCATGCTGGGACCTGCTCGGAAAAGCAGCCGGTCAGCCAGTGTACACGCTGCTAGGCGGAAAGCGTCAGGAGCAGGTCAGGCTGTTTAAAGTCGTCAGTCGTCAGGATCCGGAAGCCATGGCACAAAAGCTGCGCGACTACCAGGAGCAGGGATTTACCCAATTTCAGATGAAAGTCGGTGAAGACCCGACGGTTGACATAGAGCGAATTTTCAAGGTGGCGGCGGAACTTAAATCAGGGAACATTCTGAACGCCGATGCGAATACGGGTTGGCGACAGCACGAAGCACTGCGCGTTGTGAAGGCCGTGCGGGATGTGGAACTGTATATGGAGCAGCCCTGTCTGACGTATGAAGAATGTCTTGCAGTGAGGCGACATTGCGATCACCCTATGATTCTGGATGAAAGTATGGATAGCTTGGGCCTGGTCATACGAGGCTGGCAGGACCGGGCGATGGATTTGATTAACCTAAAGATCAATCGAGTCGGCGGGCTTACGAAAGCACAAGTGTACCGAGAACTTTGCCTTGAACTTGGGATTGTGATGACCGTGGAGGATTCTTGGGGTGGTGAAATTGCAACGGCGGCGATCGCTCACCTTGCACACACACTCCCACAGGAATTTCATTTTCAGTCATCCGCATTTCACGAATATTCCCACTTGGTGATCGCCGATGGCGCACCAGTCATTGAAGATGGATGGATGAAGTCGCCAAACACTCCTGGGCTCGGTGTTGTCCCGAAAATGAATGTGCTCGGCGACCCGGTCTTTCAGACTTCCTGATAATCAAGACGGCGAGCGCCATTCGGCTGGACTTCGCCAAGTTGTCAGTGCCAAGTGGAGGAAAACGAAGTGTTACCTAAGGTTTAACGCATTCATTGCTTCAGGTAATGTAGGCGGACGGCGCGTCTGAAACCGTTCTGGTGCCGTGCCGCGATTCCACCGGTCGTGCACCTGCGGCAACGTCTCCAGGTGAGCCCACAGACACGGACGCTTCGCCCCTTCCACCCGCACCCCGCGGCTCCCGCGCCGCACTCGAACCAGCACGTCAGCCGGTTGCGAACGCGCCTGATCCAGCAACCCCCACACGTCCCCTCCCGATGATCGTCCATCGTCACCACCGGTGTCCGCACATAGGCCCGCAATAGGCTCTCGCCCCCGCGGCCGCTCCCGCCACGTCCGACCTATGCGTGCGGTCCGCTCGCACAAGCGTCCGTCCGGATGCCTGCTGCGACCGTATTCCACATTGACCCAATCCGTCCCTTCGTTCGTGTGCAACACCCGTGTAGGATGAATATGGCGCATCGGCGCACTGCACCGTCCGCCTGCCGACCGATAGCACACTCCGCCTGCTCCGGACCATCTACGTGTACGCCAGCAACTGCGAGGCCAGACCGTGAACCCGCACCCCCCGGGGATAATCAGCACCTGACCCAGATTCGCCACCCGCGGCGCTGCCGACCAGCCGATGAACGCATCGCGCACCTGCTGGCGCCAGCTGGCGGCGCAGCAGTTTGGCCCGCCCAGACGGCCGTCGCGAGATGAACACGCCCAGTAGCGTCGCTGGTCACCCGGCACCTGAACCCAGCACTGCGGGTGATGCGTCCGCATCATTGATTCCCGCTGCCGCCGTTCCTCGTCACCGAACATCAAGCAACGCAGCGCACGGTCCGGACAAGCCACCTCGGGGTGCGTACGCCTCACGGCATCCCGAACCGAATGACGGGTGGGGTGCCGGCAACGCTACGCCCAGCCAGCACCTTTCGGGCCGCGGCCAGGCACAGCTCATCCGTCGGGCAAGTCCTCTGCTTGCGCTCGCACAGCCCGCGGGCCAGGGCGTTGCGCGAGCTGCTCGGCTTTGACACCGCCTTCTGAAACCAGTCAATGGTCGATGCGTGAAACTGATGGAGGCTCACTTTCATCGCAGGCCCTGTTTTATCACATTATGTTCTAAGATTAAGTGTGACCATTTTTAAGGTCAGTGGCGGGTGCGTTTGCCTGAGGTTCGGGTGGTGATTCGGGCTTCTGTCGGGAATCAAGTCTACGGTGGTGTGAGGGTCACGGCGCGGACTATGTCATTGGTATGGCGCGCAATGCGCGTCTGGATGCGGCGTTGGGGGGGGGAGATGGAGGCGCCTGTCAGGCGCAATGAGCGCACCGGCCAGCCGGTGTGCCGGTGCGGTGATTTCAGTTATCGCACCCGGTGGCTGTGGAGTCGGGCGCGGCGGGTGATCGGCAAGGACGAACATCACAGGCGCGGTGCCAACCCGCGTTTTGTGGTGATTAGCCTAACGATCGACGAGGTGGATGCTCAGGATCTGTATGAGCAGAAGTATTGCGCCCGCTGCGACATTGAGAACCGCATCAAGGAGCAGCAGTTGGACCGGTTTGCCGACCGCACCAGCTCGCACCAGGTGGCGGCCAATCAGCTGCGCGTTGCCTTCGCCTCGTGCGCTTTATGCACTCATCGAGAGGATGCGCCGTCTGGGTGCCCAGGGCATCCGCTTGGCGCGCGGGCGCAGTGAGGTACGCTGCGACTGCAGCTGATCAAGGTCGGGATGTACCTTCGGGTGACCATCCGTCGGGTGTGGCTGTCAATGTCAGCGTCTTATCCGCAGGCCGAGGTGCTGGACAATCTGAACCGTCTGCCACTGGGGAGGCCACCGCCTGATTTTAACTGGTTTGTCATCAGGTCGGCCTTGGTGTCGACCGCCGACCATTTCACTGGATGATGGCGGTTTTCGTATCCGACTGATGAAGTCGACACTTGGTGCCAGCCATTTCAACCCAGCATCCAATCGGGGCGATGACGGACCCGCCCCGGGAGGTATGCGCTCCCCGAGGCGATCGGCCATCCATCAGCGCACTGACTCAGAATCGGAAAGCCAGCGCCACGCCGCCGCTGAGCGAACTGTTGCCACTGCCGGCCGTGGTGTGGTAAATCGCGCCGGACAAAGTCGACCGACCTTCATTCCAGCTCCTTGATCCACCGAATCCCAGGCGCATTGATGTCGGTTTGCTTTCGGTGCCGACCGTGTCCGTTCTCATGTCGCTGGAGACCGAGACATTGCGCTTGGCATTGAAATCATGCATCAGGTCCAGCGAACCGAACAGACCGCAGCAGTCGCCCGCACCATACTGGGTGTCGATCCGGACCCCATAGCCGCCCCGCAGGCCGGATCCATCTTTCATGGCCACGGTCTCTTCCACCGCCGTCGTCATTGCTGCATTCAATGTGTTTTTGCCGCCTTTGTCGCTATTCGACTGGTGCATGTAAGCGGTCTTGAAATCCTTCATTGACACCGACGTCCAAGTCAGCGAGCCACGCTGCGTAACTGTCGCGTTGCCGAGTACCAGTTCCGTGGCGGCGCCGACGCCCAAGGCATAACTGGTGCCCTTGGTTTTGCTGTTCACCGTAAACGGCGTCGCCGAACCTGCGATCGTTTCCGAGGATTTCACCTTGATGTCATCATACTGGGTCACCCCCAGCCAGCCGTCCAGCACCCAGCCGTTCGCCTGGCGCTTCGCCACGCCGAAGCCAGCCCCGATGCCTGACGCCTCGACCTGACCGCCACCGGTCACCTTGGCCCGGCCCTGCCGATGATGGAGGCCAGCCCGGTAGGTGAGACCATCGTCACCGGGCAGGTCGGCGCCCACCGCAAAGCCGGTCGATGACAGCCGGTATGAAACCGCCTCGCCCAGCGATTTTTTCAGCCGCCGATCACCACTGCCACCTTCCACGCGCACCCAGCCGGCGTTGCCGCCGCCTGCACCGTCCGCGGAAAACTGCATCGTCTCGCCGTTCGGCTCAACCGAGGCATTGGGCACCGCCGGCACATACCGATCCATCCCACCGCTCAGGTCCCACAGCACCGACGGCAGGGCCTGATAGACATTGCCGCGCCTGGCCAGCTGACGCTGCCCGGTGGGTGCCGTCAGTCCGGTTAACTGACTCACGAAATTCAGCGAGAAGACACCGTCGACCGGCTCGGTGATGTCAGGCGTCAGATCCACCTGGCCTTCCCAGTCATTGTAAAAACCGCTCGGCACCGAAACCAGCGTCAACGGAATCTTGGTGGTGCCATCCATCAGCTCCTTATAGGTTGTCTCGCCATCCAGTTTGTATCGGAATTTGGTCTTGGCCTTGTCGCTCTCGATCTTCTGGATGCCCCGGAAATTCCCGTTCAGCAGAATCAGCAGATCGGTCGCCTTGTCGGCCGGCATCTCCGCCTTGGAAACTTTCACCGACCGGCTCGTCGTCCCTTCCTTGTGTGGCACCAGCCGGCCTTTGGCGTCAAGCCTGATCGTGCCGCCGCCCATCAGATGCACCGCCGCACCGTTCTTACCGCCCCGGACCTCACCGTTGACGATCACCTGCTGATGGTACATGCCGGCGATCGCCGCCTTCATATCAATCAGCTTCTTGTCTTCCGCATCACTGGCATCAAAGAGTTTTGGCTTGTTGATGGTCAAGGGGGTTAGGCTGAAGGTTTTTTTATCTCTCGTGCCATCGTCATAGTCATGTGTGCTGATGAAAATGCCGTGCTTGCCATCGCCGGCCACCACCAGACCACCTTCCTCAACCGTCACCGCCACTTTTTGACTCTGACCGCCGCCCCATTCCGAACGCTTAGGTGTCCCATCATCATTCTTCTCCAGATTGTAATCTTTCCACCGATGGTCCACCCAGATGCCGTGCCCGGTCGCATACAGCTGGCCGGCATGCTTCAGATCGACATTATGTTTAGTTTTTGTCCGGGGATTGTCAATCAACACGACAAGCCCATCCTTCTTAACCGGTGCACCTTCGGCGCCAATGCCAGCACCGGCCTCGGTTTTCAATGACACCAATTTGTCGTACGCAACATCAACACCTCCCGGGTCCTTAATATGGATTCTAGCACCGATGCCAACGCCGGTGATCCGAGCCCCGCTCTGCAACGTCACACGGGAGTTTCCTCCGAATGGATTGTCATCATAGACTTCAACGCCGATAACTTTTTCATTAGTGCTTTCCACCCGCCCATTGAAATTGATCGTGAAATCACTCTTGTTGTTTCGGGAATTGATCTTGACCGCGCCATAACTGGGAGAATTAGGATTATCAGTATTAGGAGCAACACCCCTGATTCTGAAGACGCCTTTCGGTACGTTCAGGGTGACCGGAACCGCCGGATTACTTCCACCGCCTTCCTGGATTTCGACATGGATTCCACTAACGTTGACGGTATAGTCGCCACTCGAGGTGATTTCAACCTTACTGCCATCGGTCAGGACTCCCTTCGCCTCCACCCTCAGTCCGCGGGTGATATTGGCGCTCACGTGGACATCTTCCTCGACCGTCAGTTTCAGGCCGTTGCTGCCATGGGCGACGGTGTATAGAATGCCGTCATTTCCTGAGGTTTTAAAGTTGGCTTTATCAGAATCGCTACAGGTCACCGTCGGCGGGTTTCCCGTCGGCGCTGTGCTCGGATCGTCCTCACACTCATTCGCCGCCGATGCCGGCCTAGGTGTCAGGATCAAAAGGGCCGCGAAGACGGCCGCGAGGTGAATGAGATGCTTCCGATCGTGTCTCCCCCCCCCCTACGAAATCAATCGGTGCGGCGCCGTGCCGTCGCATCCCCGGCACCGCGGCGCACCAACTGAATGATTTTGTTATACCAATCATCGAATATCCTCCGTCATCTGTTTTGTTTATATATAAACGCCAATCGGGGGCTGACATGAAAAGCCCAAAAAATCAAGGACGGCATTTTACCTGATTTCAATTCTGTATGCGGCAATTTCGCTGTCTCCATTTTGAGCGGTTGGAGAGCGGCTGAAGCATGGGTCGGAGACGGCAATGGGCGGTTTTCGTATCCGACTGATGAAATCGACAATTGGTGCCAGTCAATTCAATCCAGAATCCAAATCGGTGAAATATGCGGGCTGACGCCCCA
Source organism: Arenicellales bacterium (assembly GCA_965205205.1). Taxonomy (GTDB): domain Bacteria; phylum Pseudomonadota; class Gammaproteobacteria; order Arenicellales; family JAJDZL01; genus JAJDZL01. The sequence continues at coordinate 644,303 of CBDBFX010000002.1, read as the reverse complement.
TGATGCAGATGCGGTTGCATGGTTTATAATTCACCTCCAATCTCGTGGCAGATTAGAGAGGGGTTGATGGGACGCGACCATTCTTTAGGAACTGTCTTTCAGTCTCGAATTGACGTTTCATTTGGGAAGTCATTTGAGTGGTTTCGAAAAAAAATCTCACCAAAGGGGATTTGATTCTTATGAGGGGCCGTTAGCTCAGTCGGTAGAGCACCTGACTTTTAATCAGGGTGTCGCAGGTTCGATTCCTGCACGGCCCACCAGATCGGGCAGATTGATTTTGAAAACCAGCGTAACAGGCTGTCGAAATCAACATTCATTCTCCCAACTGAACAATTGTTTACTGTGTGAAAGGCAACCATTCAAGCATCCAAGTCGACGGAACATCAATTGAACAATATGAATTGATTAGCGGTCAGTCGCTGGGCTTTTGTTCACTGCTTACTTGAGTTCGTCGTACCACCGATATCTGCAAAGCGACTGACTGCAGTCAGTGGTCTGATGCGTATGTCGGCGGCTGACTGAGTTCTAATCGGAACCTTCAAACTTCACCCCCCCCCTTCGTTGGTGGCAGAGTCGTTGCTTCCATTGATTAACCAATCGCGGTTGGCGCCCGCACGGCATTTATCACCGATGCCCCAGACCTTGCACCGATCAGAATTCTGACAGGTCCGGCACCGACATGACCCCCGAAGATCGGTAAAACCGTTCAGCTTATGAGCTTGCGTGACCGCAATTCACCAACCGGCGAAAGATGGTACGGATGGGTGAGTGGGTTTCCCTATAGGCTTTCGAAAGTGACAGGCGCCACTTGGATCTTACAGGATAGAAACGATTGGATGACAGGATTGGGCGAAGATATCCACCATATTTGGTGTATAAAGTGCGTTTATCGCAGAAAATTGCCCCATACAGTCATACCCCGCTGGAAAAATAACAGTCAATGCAATTTGAGAAATCCCAAGATACGAAAAGCAATGATGCGGTAATTGAGTGTCACCATCTATGGAAAATTTTCGGCAGTCGCGCAAATGATGCCCTGCAGGCGGTTCAGAGCCAGGGACTGACGAAAAACGAGATTCGTGATAAATATCATTGCGTCGTAGGCGTGCAGGATGCCAGTTTCTCCGTTGGTGAAGGAGAGGTATTCTGCATCATGGGGTTATCGGGGTCAGGAAAATCAACGTTGATCCGGCACATCAATCGCCTGATCGAGCCGACGTCTGGCGAAGTCTTCATTGAAGGACAGGACATCAATCAGCTGGGTGCGTCTGAACTGAGGGCACTGCGCTCCACTAAAATCGGCATGGTGTTTCAGAATATGGCGCTGATGCCACATCGTACCGTTCGCGACAATGTCGCATACGCTCTAGAGGTCCGCGGCATCGCTCGCGAAGTGCGTTACGCAACTGCGGACCAGGCCATTGAAACGGTTGAGCTGCAGGGGTGGGGGGATCGCTACCCAGACGAACTGTCCGGTGGCATGCAGCAGCGCGTCGGCCTGGCGCGGGCGATCGCGGCTGAACCTCACATATTGCTGATGGATGAACCCTTTTCGGCATTGGACCCGCTGATTCGACGACAGCTGCAGGATCAGTTTTTAAGTCTGTCTGCAGAAATGCACAAGACAACGCTATTCATCACGCATGATCTGGATGAGGCGATTCGGATTGGACATCGAATCGCAATCATGAAAGATGGCGCACTGGTTCAGATCGGTACACCTGAGGAAATTGTAACCGAACCGATTGATGACTATGTGGCGGACTTTGTCGCCGGCATATCAAAACTGCGGCTGGTAACGGCGCAGAAAGTGATGCGGCCAATCGCCGAGTATGAAGATGCCTACCGCGCCCTGGACCGAAAACTGTGTCCCGTGGCGCAACCGGAAGACAGTCTTGATTCACTGGTCGATCTGTCTATCGATACCGATCACCCCATCATCATAGAGCAGGGTGGAACGGCAGTCGGGGTGGTAACCAAACGCAACCTGCTGCGCGGCATTCAGGGTCGGCAGGAGTGACTGAAGTCAGGCTGGCAGGACAAATGGAATAATTGGATGGCTGAAAAAGAACCCATAGACTTACTGAGTCCATTCAAAAGCATTGATTTTGGTATTGCGGACTGGGCCGACAGCATTAAGACCTGGGCGGCGGAAAATCGCGACGTGGTGCAGCCCATCAAGTGGTTCGTCAATGACGTGATTGTTGCTGTGGAAGGCATCATGCATGCCATTCCACCACTTGCCATGCTGGTCATCATATTTCTATTGGCCTGGCAGGCGGCCGGAGTCAGAGTGGCGGCTTTTGTCGCCAGTTGCCTGATTTTCCTGGGTCTGAGCGATCCGAACGCTTGGGGGCTGGCGATGACGACGCTCGCCGTGGTCGCCACTTCCGTTGTCATCTGCGTTATTTTCGGCTTGCCCTTGGGCCTGCTTGCCGGCAAAAGCGATCGTTTTGAATTCGCGATTCGACCGGTACTGGATACGATGCAGACCATCCCCGCATTCGTTTATCTGGTGCCTGTCGTGATGCTGATTGGCATTGGCAATGTTTCGGGCGTCATCGTTACGGTTGTGTTTGCACTGCCCCCCATCATTCGACTGACATCTCTCGGCATACGGCAGGTCGATGAGAGTGTTGTTGAAGCTGCGCTGGCATTCGGATCGTCGCCCCGTCAGATTCTCTTCAAAGTCGAGCTTCCGCTCGCAACCCGTTCAATAATGGCAGGATTGAATCAGACCATCATGATGGCTTTGTCAGTCGTCGTCATCGCCTCTCTCATCGCCGTAAAGGGACTGGGCAACGAAGTGTTGCGCGCAATGGGACGGCTTGATGCGGGAAAAGCGCTGGTGGGTGGTTTTGGCATTGTCGTGCTGGCGATCGTGCTGGACCGGATTACCCAAGGATTGGGTCGCAGTGGCAGGGAACGGGGGTACCGTCATTGGTGGCAGGGAGGTCCCGTTGGTCTGGTGCTTCGACTGTGTGGGCTGAATCCTAAAGAAACTCCCCAGCTCTAAAACGATTCGAGACCAGATTTCCCTGTGTCAATGGTGTTTGATGTTATTATATTACCATTGACCAATCTGAATCTGCAGCTTGGGACGGGCGGAATCTGCAGGTATGAATTGATTGATGGTTGGCTGATTCGCTTTTCATTTGTGTGCGATCAGCTGTAGCCATCATCAATTCCTTTTTTTCGTCGCCGATTCAAATCCGATGAAGCTTGTCGGTTCGGGTCGATGTGCGAATGGAGTTGCCGCATACGGCGGTAAGATTTAGAATCCATTCATTTTTCAATTCAAAAAAAGGAGGAGCATTTATGTTCAGTTTACGAAAACTCACCGGATTCATCGCTCTGGGAGTTTTATTGATCGGGTCACCGACTTTCAGCATCGCCGATTCAATGATGCCAGGCAGTGGTGTAACGGTGCAGCCGATTGAAGGCACCAATCTTGAAGAAAAATTTCAACATCAGATCATTTACAGAGCACTGACGAAATTAGGCTACGAAATCGCCGAACCGCAGGAAGTGGAGTACCAGACGATTCACTTGGCGCTTGGCACGGGAGATGGCGATTTTACTGCGGTTCACTGGGACCCGCTGCACGCGGTGTTTTTTGAGGAATCAGGCGGTGAAGCCAAGATGACGAAAGTCGGAAACTATATTGAAGGAGCCCTGCAGGGGTATCTCGTTGATTCGGCTTCTTACGCGGCTGGCATCCAGAATCTGGGCGATTTGAAAGATCCTGAAGTCGCGAAGCGATTCGATGCTGATGGCAATGGCACCGCTGATCTTGCGGGCTGTGTGCCGGGCTGGGGTTGCGAACGGGTGATCGAGCATCATCTCACCGAGTTCGGCCTGCGTGACACCGTTACGCACAATCAGGGTGCGTACAATGCAATCATTGCTGAGACGGTTGCTCGAGAACAGAACGGTGAACCGATCATTTATTACACGTGGACGCCTTACTGGGTATCGGGTGTTCTGGTGCCCGGTGAAAACGTGGAATGGATTGCGGTGCCGTACTCTTCCCTGCCAGACGGTCGGGTAGCCGATACGATGTTCATGGGTAAAGATTTGGGCTTTGAAGTCAATTCCTTACGCGTTGTTGCCAACAATGAATTTCTGGATGCGAATCCGGCCGCGCGGGCGGTATTCGAAGTGGCAAAACTGAATATAAACGATGTGTCAGCGCAGAATAATGCGATGCGTGGCGGTGAGGATTCACTGGATGATATCGCAAGACATGTCGATGAGTGGATTGCCGCTCATCAGGATACATTCGACAGTTGGGTTGAAGCAGGCCAGAAAGCCGGTGCCATGTAATCCCTGATTGATCCTAACGTTTCACGCCAGGAAAGTATTGTCACATGCTTTCCTGGCATGATCGTTGTGAACGATTGACCTCACTGGCATTGCCAAAATACAGTTCAACAGGTGCGTCGAGATAGCACTGGCATACGAACTCCATCCATCCGAGACGGTTGAACTGCGTCGTATGAATATTTCCGATTCAAGTGATGGAGCGATTGGCTGCATATGATCATCTCAGCACTTGAACAGTCAGACGGAAACGGACCACCCTCCCTTGCATCACAGGTTGATTTCACCGATCGATGGCCATGAATGAATTATCGAGTACGGAAGATCTCAGTCTGCGCCGTGGTGGACGAAAGCAAAGAAGAAGCGTCCGCAGCAACCTGATTGAACCCATGTTGCCGGCATTGGTCGGTCGTCTGCCGCTGATGGAACCGATGTCAGTTGAAGAAGTTGAACGGATCCATGCGGCTTCGATGGATATCCTTGAAAATGTTGGTGTGGTATTTCGAGATCCGCAGGCGATCAGAGACTGGAAGTCTGTCGGAGCGGATGTGCGAGATGATTCCCGCGTTCACTTGGACCGCGAATTGGTCAGTGAATTGATTTCGACCATTCCCTCGGAGATTACACTGCATGCTCGAGATTCGGAAAAGAGCGTGAAGATCGGAGGTCGGTCGTCGATATTCATTCCCATGGCCGGGGCGCCGTATGTGCGGGATCTGGATGACCGTCGTCGGCCTCCAACTCTGGACGATCTCGCGATGTTTCACAAACTGGCGCATCTCGCGCCGGTTATTCACTCAACCTCCCATCACATCGTCGAACCGATGGATCATCCCATTTCACATCGTCATCTTCGCATTACGTATTCGTCTATGAAACACTCCGATAAGACGTTTATGGGTATGACGACCTCGCCAAAGAATGCCGCGGATGTTCTGAACATGTGCGAGATTCTGTTCGGCGAGAAATTCATGGAGACCCATCCGGTGGTTACGGGCAACTGCAATGGAAATTCACCGCTGCTCTGGGACGAGACGATGTTGGGTGCGCTGCGTGAGTTCAGCCGACGAAATCAACCCATTCTCTGCTCACCTTTCGTGTTAGGCGGCGCCAACACGCCAGCCTCCACCGCGCCAGCGGTGGCGCAGCTGAATGCGGAAGCTCTTTCTGCGCTCGCCTATACGCAGGTCGTACGAAGAGGCAGTCCAGCAATCTATGGGCATTACCTTTCGACGGTTTCCATGTCATCGGGTGCACCGATGGCGGGAACACCTGAAATCAGCCTGATGAACTTTATGATCGGTCAGATGGCGAGGTACTACAATGTTCCCTGGCGGACTTCGAATACTCTAGGCGGCGCTAAAACCCTGGATGCGCAGGCTGGTTATGAGAGTGCCTCCACCATGATGTCGGTGCTGCTGTCTGGCGCCCACTATCTTTGGCATTCAGCCGGCTGGAACGAAGCGGGCATGCACTGTTCGGTGGCGAAGTTCGTCGTTGATGCCGAACAGTGTGCGATGGGATATCGAATGGCTCAAGGGATCGTGTGGGATGATTTTGAAGAAGCCATAACGGCCGTTGCGGATGTCGGTCCGGGAGGACACTATTTGGGGCACCCTCATACTCTGACTCATTTCCAACAGGCGTTCTTCATGCCGAAGCTCTTCGACAACAACACCTATGAGCAGTGGGTGGCCGAGGGCGCAATTGATGTCACAGAGCGTGCGCTGGAGAATGCGCGCGCACTGCTGAATTCCTACGAACTGCCAGCAATGGACGAATCGGTGGATGAAGCCCTACAGGATTACATTCTGCGACGGGAAACGGAAATTCCAGCCGCCAGCGAACTCAATTGGACGCATTAGTCATTTCAGATGGTTGGTCACCGGAGCGGTCGTCAATCCTGACTGTTCTACAGTGTCATAACGAGTGACGCATGCAAGTTACCCGACCGCCATTTGATCCGGGGCCAGCGGTGTGGGCGGAAATCATGGGTGAGGATTCGGCTTACCCCAAACTGGAGGCAAAAATCTCCGTCGATTTTGCAGTGGTTGGTGCAGGTTTTGCCGGACTGTCAGCCGCACGACGATTAAAGCAGCTGGAACCGCAAACCAAGATTGCATTGCTTGAAGCCCGTTCGATCTGTGAAGGACCTGCAGGTCGAAATTCCGGGTTTATGATTGATTTGCCGCACAATTTGGGATCAAAGGACTACGTTTCACAACTTGACGGAGACCGTCTGCGGATCGCCTTGAACCGCGAGGCGATTGAGTATTCCAGACAGGCGGTTGAAGAATACCGCCTGCCTGCTGAGGCATTCAGCATGAGCGGCAAGATCAATGCGGCCGCTTCTGAAATGGGTCTTAAGCACAATTCCACCTATGCGGCGCATTTGACGGAACTGCAGGAGCCATACGAAATGCTCGACGAAAAGCAGATGTTCGATATCTGCGGGTCGCGCTACTATGTCGGCGGACTGGCGACAGCTGGAAATGGCATGATAAAACCTGGGCTTTATGTACGCGGATTCACCAGAGGTGTGCAACAAAGCGGTGTTGAGGTTTATGAGAAGACGCCGGTCATCGGATTCGAAAAAACAGGCAGTGTCTGGCAGCTGAAAACGCCCGCTGGCTCAGTTGAGGCCGGTACGGTGATTTTGGCTGTCAATGGGCATGTGGAGAGTTTCGGTTTCTTTCGTCGTCGTCTGATGCATATTTACCTGTACGGTTCGATGACGAGACGTCTGACGGCTGACGAAGTGAGGCTGCTGGGTGGTGAATCAAGTTGGGGCTTTACACCGGCGGATGCAATGGGCTCAACCGTGCGTCGCATTACCGGGATCGGCGGCGATCGGATATTGATTCGAAACGGAATCAGCTGGGCGCCAAAGCGCACGATTTCCTCAGCACGGCTGAGAAAGGTGAAGCAGGACCACATTCGTTCGTTCAAGCGCCGATTTCCGAATCTGGCGGGTGTCGATATGGAGTACAGCTGGGGTGGGCAGCTCTGCCTGAGCCGAAATTCCGTTCCCGCCTTTGGTGAGCTGGAGTCCAGTCTGTTTGCCGCCTGCTGCCAGAACGGACTTGGAGTGACGGAGGGCACGCTGCATGGGAAGCTGATTGCGGAGATGGCATGTGGAAAGCGTTCGTCTTCGCTCAGGCATGTGTTACAATTCGCTCAACCGAAAAAACTACCTCCAGAGCCCTTTCTGACGGTTGGGGCCAAGGCGATTACCGGTTGGGGAGAATTCAAAGCGGGTCGGGAACGTTAGAAGCGGCCCAATTGGGGAAATTATGCGGCCGTCGCATCGCAACCGTCTGAGAACAGGATAATATTGGTCAGTCCATGTCAGCCACTTGCTTCAAACGCGATGCAGAAATCTTAATCTCAGCAATCGCTTATTTGCTGTCGTTCTCATTGTGCGTTTTTCTGGCATCCTTGTTTGCTGCCGATAACGTTGTGGCAGAAACTTGGCAGGGACTGAGAATTGAAGCGGAGAACCGCTGTTCACCGTATGTTTCGAAAGACTATTCATACTCGCAGTCGGTAGAGCCGCAGATCATTCGCTCGATTGGCAAGATTTACGGACCGTATACGGGACGGTGTTTCGCCAGCCGCTACGAAACTGATATTGAACACATCGTCGCTCGCTCCGAAGCTCACGACAGTGGGCTTTGTGCGGCCAGCCGGAGTGTTCGAAGGCAATTCGCATCGGATCTGCTGAATCTGACGCTGGCCAGCCCGGAAGTGAATCGGCATTCCAAAGTCGATCATGATGCGGGAGAATGGCTGCCGGAACTGAATCAATGCTGGTATGCGAGCAGAATCGTCGCCGTCAAACGAAAGTATGGCCTCAGCGTTGACCGGCGCGAGGTCACCGCCCTGCAGCGCATTCTGTCTCAGTGCAGTTCAGTGGCGATGGAAGTGCGCGAATGCAAGATTGTGGAGGCACCTGCGAAAGTGCAGCACAGCCCACAGCAATCGTCATCGGACGCGTTGGCCAAATGGGATGACAATCGCAATGGTCGAATCACCTGCAGTGAAGCCAGGCGACATGGAATTGCACCAGTGCGAAAAGGGCATCCCGCCTATCGGTATATGAGAGACGGCGACGGCGATGGAGTGGTATGTGAATAGCCTCGATCAGACGATGGGAACCTCTCTCGTCCACCCATGAGTGTCTTCAGTTTCTCCTCGTTGAATGCCGACGATCAGTTCATAGAGTTTTCTGCTGAGCGGACCAATTTCCCCATTGCCGATCTGATATTGCCGACCCTGATAGCCAATGCTTCCCACTGCGGTGACGACGACTGCGGTGCCACAGCCAAATGCTTCCTGCAGCGTGTTGTTTCTGATGCCGTCAATGACTTCATTGATGTCAATCATTCTTTCCTCACACTCGATTGCCAGGTCCCGAGCCAGCTGCAGGATGCTGTCTCGGGTAACACCCGGCAGGATTGTCCCCATCAATGGTGGGGTAACCAGCTTGCCATCCATCAGAAAACAGATGTTCATCTGTCCTACCTCTTCGACATATTGATGCTTGATGCCGTCAAGCCACAGAACTTGAGCGTAGCCTTCATCTCGTCCTCTGCTTGAGGCAAGAAACGTGGCCGCGTAGTTGCCGCCGACTTTTGCCGAGCCGGTTCCACCTTGAATCGCGCGAGTGAATTTTTCCTCAGCTTTTAGTGCGACGGCAGGCATATCGGTCCCGAAATAGCCGCGTACGGGTGAAGTGACGATCAGAAAACGATATCGGTCCGCTGGTTTTACATCTAGGTTGCCTTCGTCGGCGAACAGTACGGGTCGAATATAGAGTGCTTGGCCTTCAAAGGGCGGTACCCATTGATGATCCAGTCGCACCAGTTCCTCAATTGCGCCCAAAAACGTTTCTCTGTCAACGGTCGGTATGCACATTCTGTGGCAGGATTCCGTCAGTCGCTGATGATTTTTTTCCGGGCGAAAGAGTCTGATTTTCCCGTCGCTTCCGCGATAGGCTTTCAACCCTTCGAAGATGGTCTGACCGTAGTGAAGTGCCGCTGAAACGGGATGGACCTCAATCAGTCCAAATGGTTCGATTCGATGATTCTGCCATCGTCCATCCACGTATTCCATGGCGAACATGTGATCACTGAACTGAGATCCAAACTGCAGATTCCTGAAATCAATTTCCGCAATACGACTGTTCTTGATTCTCTTGATTTCCATGTGGTTTTTCATCTGTTTTTGTAGGCTCGGACTTCCTGACATGACAGTTGACTTCAACAGTCGTTCACTGATGGGTAGGAACGCCAAATCAGTGGGTTAGCGTTCTCCAGTCGCCGATCAAGCCGTTCCGAATGATCAGACGGAAATAAGGAAAACCAGCCGCCGCCTTGACGTACCGCATCAGCCAATCGACGAGACGGACCCCCGGCCGACGGCACTGAGCATCGGGCTTATCATCCACCAATGCTGAAAGTTCTGGTCAATGACGCGAAACGTCCGTTGAAAATCGGCCGGCCGATGGGCGCGTCAGTCTGCCGCACAGGGAGGAATATTGATCATAACAACTGGATTAGGTCAGGAACTGTGAAATCACAGCAGATTGATCCTTTGATGATGTCGCAGAAGGTGGGGCTAAAATCTGATCAGGAACCCCAAAATGGCGGTGGCGGCGATGATCAGAGTGACATTGATCATGATCATTCTGGCTTCCCGCTGGGCTTGTCTGGTATCCATTTCATTCAGTTTGGCATCCCGCTGTGCGTTCTGGGCATCCCGCTGCGCCATCTGTTCTGCCAGTCTAGTGTCTCGCTGCGCCATCTGGGCGTCCCACTGCGCCATCTGTTCTGCCAGTCTAGTGTCTCGCTGTGCGTTCTGGGCGTCCCACTGCGCCATCTGTTCGGCCAGCCTGGCATGCCGCTGGGTGATCTGCTCGGCTAATCTCGCTATATCCGTTTTGTATTCCGCCTGTTTCGTATTCATACGTTCCTCCAGAGCGGCCATCCGCTGTGCCATTTCGTTCAGTTCATTCTCGGCCATGCATATTATGATACCCGATTCGGATCATCCGCGCATGCTGATTCAAAGGCGTGTAATAAATTCAGACTTCCTGACATGGCAGTCGATTTCAACAGTCACTCACTGATGGACCGGCCTGTCAAATCAGTGGTTTGAGGTTCTCCAACCGCCGATCAAGCCGTTCCCAATGACCAGACGGAAAAAAGGAAAACCAGCCGCTGCCTTGACGGCCCGCCACAGCCAATCGACGAGGCGGACCCCGGCCGACGGCACTGAGCATCGGGCTTATCATCCGCGCTACCGCTGAAAGTTCAGATCAAGGACGAGAAACAACCATTGAAAATCGACCGGTCGATGGACGCGTCAGTCTGCCACACAGGGAGGAATATTGATCATAATCATTGGATTAGGTCAGGAACTCTGAAGCCGTCATGGTCTGTCAACTGATCTCCGCGCGCAGTCGCTTGATGTGATTGTGATCGCCTCAGCAATCCGGCTGCCTGGGTGAAGACCATGTAACACAGTCATGTCAACAGGGGACTGGTGCGTTCTTCCTTGTATAAAACCACCAGGTAACAAACATGCAGCTCAAGTAGAAAATGACAAAAAACACCAGCGCTAAATCGGGGCGACCGGTGAGCTCTATCGCAGTGCCATAGCTCTTGGGTACGAAAAAGGCGCCGTAGGCGGCTACTGCGGACGTAAAGCCAATGATCGCCGCCGATTCCTGTTCTGCTTCTCTTTGCTGTTCATCGGCACTAAGGTTCGGCAGCAGCAGCTGAATCTGTTGATGAAAGATTGCAGGAATCATCTGGAAGGTAGACGCGTTGCCAATGCCTGTACCGATGAACAGAATCATGAACATAATGAAAAAACCCCAAAATGCGCCGGGCTGCTCTTTGATGCCTAAAAAGAATAAGACACCCAGAACTGCCAATACCATAACACTGAACGTCCAAAAAGTTACTCGGCCGCCCCCATACTTATCGGATATCCAACCCGTCGCAGCTCGACTGACCGCTCCCAGCAATGGGCCGAGAAATGCATACAGCAGAACATTGACATCAGGAAACTGAGTTTTAGCGAGTAGTGGAAACCCCGCAGAATAGCCAATAAATGATCCAAACGTTCCGGTATACAGCCAACACATGATCCAATTGTGTTTCCGTTTGAATATGATGGATTGATCTTTGAACGGTGCTTTGGCATCGGCTATATCGTTCATGCCGAACCAGGCGGCGATACTGGCGACGGCAATAAATGGCACCCAGATGAATCCTGCATTCTGGAGCCACAGGCCGCGGCCGTCTGGCAATACTTGGGGCTGACCTCCAATCGCACCGAACACGCCAATCGTGATCACAATCGGCACGACAAACTGCATGACACTGACACCGGCGTTTCCCAGACCGGCATTCAGCGCGAGGGCGTTTCCCTTGGATTTGCGCGGATAGAAAAAGGAGATATTCGCCATCGAGGATGCGAAGTTTCCGCCACCTAGCCCACACAGCAATGCCAATAGCAGAAACAGTTGATAGGGGGTTTGGGGATTTTGAACCGCAAATCCAATGCCAAGTGCGGGTAGCAGAAGTGAAGCTGTGGATAGCGCCGTCCACTTTCTCCCGCCGAAAATCGGTACCATGAAACTATAGAAAATTCGAAGCGTCGCTCCGGACAGCCCTGGCAGAGCGGCCAGCCAAAACAGCTGATTGGTTGAATAGTCAAAGCCAACACTAGGCAGTTTTGCGACGACGACGGACCAAACCAGCCAAACGGAAAAGGCCAGCAGCAGTGCAGGTATGGAAATCCACAGATTCCGAGTTGCGATTGCACGGCCGGTTTCAGACCAAAACCGTTCGTCTTCCGGTCTCCAGTCGGTGATCAAATACTTACTGTTCATGATTGCTCGCGTGAAGATTTATAGGGTTCATCAGGAACATCGCTCAGGAATCGTTCCTGCTGCAGTTCAGGAATGCGCCTGTGCTCCATTCTGCGAATGGCGACGTGCATCCAGATCGTGCTCATCAAAACGATGGCGAACATCAGCATGAATGAAGAGGTCCAGACACCAATCAGATCATTCATCATGCCAAAGACGATCGGCAGGACGAAACCGCCAAGCCCGCCGATCATGCCGACCAGTCCACCAACGGAACCGACATGATCTGGATAGTAAACCGGAATATGTTTGTATACGGCTGCTTTGCCGAGCGACATGACAAAACCCAAAACAATGGAGAGAATGACAAAGAACGTCAAATTGACTTCGATCGTGAACTCGATCGGTCCGTCAATTCCTTCCACAACGTAGCTGGTTTCCGGATAACTCATGACAAACAGACAGGCTAAGGAAACCAGGAACGTCGCATACATGACCGTCCGGGCGCCCCACAGGTCCGACATCCAACCGCCGAGTGCGCGAAAGACCGATCCCGGTAATGAATACGCAGCTGCAAGCATACCCGCGAGCGCCAGTTCCAATCCATAGGCGCCAACATAAAACCGCGGAAGATAGGATGCAAGGGCAACGAATCCTCCAAATACGAAAAAGTAGTAGGTGGCGAATCTCCAGACCTGCATGTTTTTCAACGGTTCCAGTTGGGTCGCGGTAGATTTCGGACGCTCATGCTGTTTTTTCCGCCTGACGGTTTCAGGGTCGTTTTTCGCCAGAATGTAAAACAGGACCGCCATGACCGCCAAGCCATAGGCGTAAAGCTTGGCCGTTTCCTGCCAGCCGAAGGCCAGAACCAGAAAAGGAGCTCCGAAGTTGGTCACTGCGGCACCAACGTTCCCAACGCCAAAAATTCCGAGTGCGGTACCCTGACGTTCCGGAGTGAACCATTTTGATGTGTAAGCGACGCCGACAATGAATGAGCCACCAGCGAGTCCGACACCCAGCGCGGCAACAAGAAACATGGCATATGTAGTGACGGTTGAAAGCAGGTAGGTGCAGATGGCTGTAATCAGCATCTGCAGGGTGAAGATCAATCTTCCGCCATATTGTTCGGTCCATACACCTAGAAAAATTCGGGAAACCGACCCAGTCAGAATGGGGGTGGCGACCAGAAGGCCAAACTGGGTTTCATTCAATCCAAGCTGTTCCTGAATTCTTACACCGATGATCGAGAAGATCGTCCAGACCATGAAACAGACAGTGAATGCAAACGTGCTGAGACCGAGTGCCCGGTACGGGTCAGATTGCGTTGATATAGCCATCTCTAGAAAAACCTGACGAATTTAAAGCTTTAAAATTTAATGGTCAATATTCACCCATTTGGTTGATGTTGATATGTTGCGGCCTATCTCAGACTAAATTTTCATTCGGTCCCACGAGTACGTTCCTGATGACGGAATCTCTGGCTCTTTTTGCAGAATCGTCTGCACATTCAAAAGGTCAATCATTGGTAAGAATACACAATTAATTGATTTATTGAATGGATTGCAATCTCAATCAGCGAATTGACATGTTTTACGAACAGAGCTAAATTTTTTTCTGTTTTGCATAAGTTGATCAATGACCCAAAATTCAAGTTGCAATTCCAAACATATATTGATATATTTTGTATGGAAATTATAACTACAAAATATACAGTTCCATGAGTTATTTTTCAGATCGACTGTTTTTCTTTCAGAGAAGCCGGGAACCGTATGCAGACGGTCACGGAATTACCACCAACGAGAACCGCGGCTGGGAAGAAAGCTATCGCCAGCGATGGCAGCATGACAAGATCGTCCGTTCCACACACGGTGTCAACTGTACCGGTTCGTGTAGCTGGAAAATTTATGTGAAAGGCGGGATCGTTACCTGGGAAACCCAGTACACTGATTATCCCCGCACTCGCCCTGAAATGCCAAATCACGAACCCCGCGGCTGTTCGCGCGGGGCCAGTTACAGTTGGTATCTGTATAGCGGCAACCGTCTGAAGTATCCCATGGTACGGAAACGCCTGCTCCAGCTTTGGCGTTCAGCGCTCAAAACCAATTCCCCAGTCGAAGCTTGGGCTTCAATCGTTGACGACCCTGAACTGGCCGACAGCTACAAGCGGCAGCGGGGACGAGGTGGCTTCGTTCGTTCAAGTTGGGACGAAGTGAATCAGCTCATCGCGGCTGCCAACATCCATACGATTCGTCGTTGGGGACCGGACCGCGTGATTGGATTTTCTCCAATCCCGGCCATGTCGATGGTCTCCTACGCGGCAGGCACGCGCTATCTATCGCTGATTGGTGGAGTGTGCATGTCGTTCTACGACTGGTACTGCGACTTGCCTCCCTCGAGCCCGCAAACCTGGGGTGAACAGACCGACGTACCTGAAAGCGCCGATTGGTACAATTCCACTTTTCTGATACTGTGGGGATCGAATGTTCCTCAGACCCGAACTCCGGATGCGCATTTCTATACGGAGGCGCGCTATCGCGGGGCGCAGTCCGTCGTCGTCTCACCCGATTATTCCGAGGCGGCCAAGTTCAGCGATATCTGGCTTCATCCGAAACAGGGTACCGACTCCGCGCTGGCCATGGCAATGGGGCACGTCATTCTCAGAGAGTTCCATCTGGACGGTACCAGTGAATATTTTCAGGACTATGTGCGACGATATACGGACTTTCCAATGCTTGTGTGCTTAAAGCAGGATGGAGAAAACCTGCTGCCGGAGCGCTTCCTCCGGGCGAGCGATCTGGAAGGTGGACTGGGTGAGACGAATCATCCTGAGTGGAAAACGGTCGCCATTGACGAACAAACCGGAGAAATGGTGACACCGGTCGGTTCAATTGGCTTTCGATGGGATGGGAGCGGCAAATGGAATTTGGAAGAAAAAAATGCCGATGACCGTGAACTGAAACTGCAGGTTTCTCTGCTTGAGAACAATGATGGGGTTGCGTCGGTTGCCTTTCCGTATTTTGGCGGTCGCGCCCATGCGCCGTTCGCGGCGACTGATCACAGTGAAGTTCTACACCGCAATGTTCCGGTTAAGCAGGTGAGTACCGTAGCTGGCACCCTGATGGTCACCACCGTTTTTGATCTGTTCTGTGCGAACTACGGATTGGACCGCGGATTGGGTGGTGACAACGTCGCAGTAGATTTCAATGAGGATGTACCGTATACACCCGCCTGGCAGGAGCCGATCACCGGCGTGCCGGCCGAACAGGTCATAACGGTCGCCCGCGCTTTCGCCAGCAACGCCGACAAGACCCGCGGCCGGTCCATGGTGATCGTCGGCGCCGGATTGAACCATTGGTATCACATGGACATGATGTATCGCAGCATCATCAACATGTTGGTGATGTGCGGCTGTATCGGCCAGTCGGGAGGCGGCTGGTCACATTACGTAGGACAGGAGAAACTGCGCCCGCAGACGGGTTGGCTGCCGCTGGCTTTTTCACTGGATTGGTACCGGCCGCCGCGGCAGATGAATTCCACATCGTTCTGGTATGCACATAGCGACCAGTGGCGCTACGAAAATCTCAGCGTACCAGAAATTCTGTCGCCGACCGCTCCCTCTGGAGATTGGAGTGGTTCCCTGATCGATTACAACATTCGTTCGGAACGCATGGGCTGGCTGCCATCGGCGCCTCAGTTGAATCAAAACCCGCTCGAGGTTGCTGAACAGGCACGGCAGGAAGACCAGTCGATTGAGGATTATGTCGTTCAGAAACTGAAATCCAGGGAACTCGCCTTTGCCTGTGAAACACCCGATGCGCAGGCGTGTTTTCCGCGGAATCTGTTTGTCTGGAGATCGAACTTACTTGGCGCAAGTTCTAAAGGTCACGAGTACTTTCTGAAGCACCTTATCGGTGCCAAACATGGGGTTCAGTGTGACGACCTAGGCGAGCAGGGGAAGACGCTGCATCGCGAAGTCGAGTGGGTGGATGAAGCCCCGGAAGGAAAACTGGATCTGCTCTGTACGATTGATTTTCGAATGTCTACGACCTGTCTGTACTCAGATGTCGTGCTGCCGACGGCAACGTGGTACGAGAAAAACGATCTGAACACGACAGACATGCATCCTTTCATCCATCCGTTGTCGACGGCGGTGGATCCGGTTTGGGAATCCCGCAGTGACTGGGAGGTCTTCAAGGGTATCGCAAAAAATTTTTCTGAACTGGCGGGCGACGCGCTCGGAGAAAAGACGGATGTGGTGCTGCTTCCCATTCTTCATGACACGCCCATGGAACTGGCGCAGGCAACGGCGGTGCAGGATTGGAAACGCGGCGAGGTGGAACCGATACCTGGCAGAACGATGCCCAAGGTGGTGCCGGTCAGACGCAACTACGGGGAAGTGTACAATTGTTTCACTTCGGTCGGTCCATTGCTGGAAAAACTGGGCAATGGTGGCAAAGGCATCAGCTGGAACACGACGGAGGAAGTTCAGTATCTCAAAGCACTGAATGGCGAGGTCGAGGCGCGTGCCGACGGCGCTCGGCGAGCGAAAATCGATACCGACATTCAGGCGGCTGAATTCATTTTAGCCCTCGCTCCTGAGACCAATGGTGAGGTCGCGGTCAAAGCCTGGACGGCATTGTCCAAGACTACCGGTCGGGAACACAGCCATCTGGCGCGACCGAGAGAAGATGACAAACTGACTTTTCGCGACCTGCAGGCGCAGCCTCGCAAGATCATTTCATCGCCCATCTGGTCGGGTCTTGAATCCGAGCAGGTCAGCTATAACGCCGGTTATACCAATGTACACGAACTGATTCCCTGGCGCACGCTGACCGGCCGTCAGCAGCTCTATCAGGATCATTTGTGGATGCGGGCATTTGGCGAGCAGTTGTGTGTCTATAAACCGCCAGTCGATCTGAAGGCCGTTCCGACCATGAAGAATCGAACGAGCAATGGAAATCCGGAAATCGTTCTGAGCTTCATCACGCCGCATCAGAAATGGGGCATCCACAGCACTTATACGGATAATCTGCTGATGCTGACTCTGTCGCGCGGCGGCCCCATTATCTGGATTAGCGAGACGGATGCGAAAAGCGTCGACATTGAAGACAATGATTGGATTGAGGCATTCAATGCGAATGGCGCATTGACCGCTCGCGCCGTGGTGTCTCAGCGAATCAAACCGGGCATGGCGATGATGTACCATGCGCAGGAAAAAATCGTCAACGTGCCGGGTTCAGAAATTACGGGTACCCGAGGCGGAATCCATAATTCAGTAACGCGTACGGTACCAAAACCCACCCACATGATCGGTGGTTACGCCCACCAGAGCTATGGTTTCAATTATTACGGTACGGTTGGTTCGAATCGGGACGAGTTCATAGTGGTCAGAAAAATGGCGAAAGTTGATTGGCTGGACGCACCCGTTCAAGGTGCGGCCATGCGCGTTCAGGCGGGTGCATCGTATGAAAATTAGAGCACAGATCGCAATGGTGCTGAATCTCGACAAGTGCATCGGGTGTCACACCTGTTCCGTAACGTGTAAGAATGTGTGGACCAGCCGCGAAGGAATGGAATACGCATGGTTCAACAATGTTGAAACCAAACCCGGTGTTGGATATCCGTCGGAATGGGAGAACCAGAATCGTTGGAATGGCGGCTGGACGCGGACTCGAGGCGGCAGGCTGCGACCGAAGATCGGCGGCAAGTGGCGAGTGCTGTCAAAATTGTTTGCCAATCCTGACCTTCCGGAAATTGATGATTACTACGAACCCTTCACCTTTGATTATGAGCATCTTCAGCAGGCGCCGGAAAGTGATCATGCGCCGACTGCGCGCCCGCGCTCGCTCATTTCAGGGGAAAGGCTGGAGAAGATCAAAGGGGGCCCGAACTGGGAGGAGAATCTGGGGGGAGAGTTCGAAACAAGATTGAGAGACTATAACTTCCAGAAAGTTGAGAAGGAGATATATGGACAGTTTGAGAACACTTTCATGATGTATCTGCCTCGACTGTGCGAGCATTGTCTGAATCCAAGCTGCGTCGCGTCCTGCCCTTCCGGTGCCATCTACAAACGAGAGGATGACGGTATCGTATTGATCGATCAGGACAAATGCCGCGGTTGGCGAATGTGCATATCAGGTTGTCCGTACAAGAAGATTTACTACAACTGGAGCAGTGGAAAATCAGAAAAATGCATTCTCTGCTATCCGCGGATTGAGGTGGGCGAGCCCACCGTCTGTTCCGAGACCTGCGTTGGCCGGATTCGTTATCTCGGCGTCGTCCTTTATGATGCGGACAGGATTGCGCAGGCTGCCAGTGTACCGGACGAGGAAGATCTTCATCAGGCGCAGCTGGAGGTGTTCCTGAATCCGCTTGATCCTGAAGTTCGCCGGCAGGCGCTCAGTGATGGTGTACCAGATTCGTGGCTGACGGCGGCAGCCGACTCACCGATTTGGAAAATGGCGATGGATTGGAAGGTTGCTTTTCCACTTCATCCAGAGTATCGCACCTTGCCGATGGTTTGGTATGTTCCACCGCTTTCACCGATACAGTCGGCGGCGGCGAGTGGCTCGATTCTGGAAAACAATGGCATTCCCGACGTGCGGTCACTGCGAATTCCCGTCAGATATCTGGCCAATCTGCTGACAGCGGGAAAGGAGGAACCCATCATTCAGGCGCTGGAAAGGATGCTGGCGATGCGTTCGTATATGCGCTCCAAGAACGTCGAAGGCGTTGTGGATGAAAATATTCCGCAGCGAGTCGGTCTGCAGGCGTCCGATCTTGAGCATATGTATCACCTGATGGCCATTGCCAATTATGAGGACCGTTTCGTCATCCCCACCAGCCATCGGGAAACAGAAGAGGATGCGCATCAGTTGCGCGGTGGTTGCGGGTTCTCATTTGGAAGGGGAGACCTCGATGCTGCGGGTGCCAATCCGTTTGCTCTGAGCGACTCAACTCTACAGTCGAGAGGCAGCGTAAGAGTGGGAATGCCGAAATGAACGCACTACGGGCC
The DNA here is from genome assembly GCA_965205205.1 of Arenicellales bacterium. Classification (GTDB taxonomy): domain Bacteria; phylum Pseudomonadota; class Gammaproteobacteria; order Arenicellales; family JAJDZL01; genus JAJDZL01. Next base: position 625,083 of record CBDBFX010000002.1, on the reverse strand, counting down.
ATGTCCGCACTGCTGACGTATCCGACAGAGGCGCTGCAGGCCGCGGTGCCCGAATTGGGCAACCTGCTGGATGCTGAGCGACTGCTGTCGAAAGAGTCGCGCGGGTCACTTGAATCACTGTTGAACCGGTTGCGATATGGTGAGCTGCTTGACTTAGAGGAAAACTACGTCTTTCTGTTCGATCGAACCCAGAGTCATTCCCTATACCTTTTCCAACATGTGCACGGCGACTCAAGAGATCGAGGTCAGGCGATGGTTGATCTACGCAACCAGTATCAGCAGGCTGGGTTGTCAATCAACTCCAATGAACTGCCGGACTACATTCCCATGTTCTTAGAGTATCTGTCGCTATTGGAACGAAAGGAGGCGCAGGTGCAGTTGGGAATGTGCTCACATATTCTGGCGGCGCTTGCTGAACGGTTGAGCAGACAACAGTCCGCTTACGCTTCGGTATTTGCGGCGTTGGTTGAATTGGCGGATGCCAGACCGACCGACAGTGATTTAGCTGACCTCCTGTCGCAGGAAATCGACGATCCCGACAACTTGCAGGTCATTGATGAGATCTGGGAAGAACGGGCGGTGTCGTTCAGACCGGACGCGCAGGACTGTGAAAGAAACATGAACCCCACCGTCCAGAAGGTTGAATTTAAAAGTTGTGCGAATGGTGCAGACTAGCGGCATGATGCGCGAATATGTAAACTTTATCTTTTTTGGAATCTATCCATATATTGCTCTCGTCGTATTTTTTGCGGTCAGTGTCGCGCGCTTCAACCGCGATCAATACACTTGGCGCAGCGGTTCAAGCCAGTTGCTGCGTAAACGACAGTTTTCAATCGGTAGCAATTTATTCCACATCGGCATCCTGGTATTGTTTGTCGGACACTTTGTGGGATTGTTGACGCCCATTGAAATTTTCCATTTATTCGGCATCTCTCATCAATTCAAACAGCTCATGTCCATGACAGTAGGCGGCGCAGCGGGAATCGCCTGCTTTGCCGGGCTCATCCTACTTCTGCATCGACGATTGTTCGACGTAAGAATCCGCCGGACCAGTGCACTGTCAGATATTTTTGTGTTGGCTCTGCTATTGATTCAGTTGATTCTGGGCATGCTGACGATTCTGATTTCATATCAGCATTTGGACGGTGGTGAGATGGTGCGGTTTATGACGTGGGCACAGATGATCATAACCTTCCAACCAAGTGCGGCCGAGCTGGTTCTTGACGCGCATCTACTCTTCAAACTGCATCTATTCGTGGGTCTGACGGTATTTTTAGTCTTTCCATTTACGAGATTGGTTCACGTCTGGAGTGCACCCATCTGGTATTTGGGACGACGCGGCTATCAGATCGTTCGCACTCGAAAGTCCTAGAAACCCAAACATTGGAACGCTTTCCTGTTGATGATGCGGAATATTCAGCTGGAATACGCGTCAACGGCGAATACATTTCCGAACGCGAAATTCTGGCCGAAGTTCAATATCATCCTGGGGAAATCAATCCTCTGAAAAAAGCAGCGGATGCTTTGGTGATCCGAAGCCTGCTAACGCAGGCAGCGAGGAAGTTGGAAATTGCCGTCGTCCCTCAGAAATTTGGTGCGCAACGCACTGAGGTTGAAGAAGAGGCGTTGATTCGAACGCTGATCGAACATCGGGTTGCGGTGCGGCCGGTGGAAGAGTCCCAGATTCGAAAATATTACGAATCTCATCCGGAGAAATTTCAATCGCCCGAAATATTCGAGGCGAAACATATTCTTTATGCCGCAGATGTTCAAAATCCAGAGCAGATTCAGAAAGCCCGCAGCAAGGCGATCGATACGATTAAGATGTTGCATGAAAAACCTGAACGGTTCGAAAAAACAGCTCGAACTGAATCGGATTGTACATCGGGTCGGCAGGGTGGATATCTGGGGCAGTTTCTACCTGGTCAGATGGAACCTAATTTCGAAGCGGCATTGCGAGGTCTGGCCGAAGGAGAAATTGGTGAGACTGCCGTGCAGACCATTCACGGATTTCATGTCGTCCAGTTGGTGCATCGAGAATCAGGACGACGGCTGCCCTTCGAAAACGTACGTGAGAAAATTGCTGACTTTCTTAATGATCGTCAATGGCGCAGTTCAGTTCGCAGTTTTCTGAACGAACTCGTGCAGCAGGCCGACATTTCAGGTTGGTCACCCAGCGATACGGTCGAATACTAAAGGACTCAGCTGACATTTCGCGCAGGTACCATCCAACAGTCTGGTAATGGATCAGATCTGAGGCCACAGGTCATCGGACCGATCATTGGCACCTGGTTACGGATTTGATTTGGGTACGGTATACGAAAAGAGTATTCGAATTGTGTATTGGCTGCAGAATCAGATTTTGGTATGAGAATCATCAGGGTTTCAGCCAGTCGTCGTCTTCCAGCACAACGATGATTGAGGGGACTGGATGATTGAAAGCGTCGGTCAGGGCATGAATGAATGCCGATTGGTTTTGGGCCAAGAATCCGCGGCAGCCAAAAGCCTGGGCCAGCTTGATAAAGTCCGGCGCTTTGGGATTGACACCGATCTGTGTAATGCCGCGTTTCACCATTCCATCCCGAATCATGGCATAGCTGTGATTGTGCCAGATGATGATGGGTATGCTGAGGGATTCCTCGACTGCAGTGGCGATCTCGTTGAGCGTAAACATGAAACCGCCATCGCCCACCAGTGCTACGACCGGCGTGTCCGGCTTGGCGAGTTTCGCGCCGATCGCCCCCGGGACTGCACAGCCCAGCGTTCCGTACCCAGCGGGGTAAAACCAGGTGCGCGGTAATGTGGTTTTCATGGCGACCGTTCCCGTGTAAACAACTTGGGCGATATCCCCCATGATGACTGTTTCATCGGGCAATGCGGACCGCATTGTGTTGAGTAGCGTAATGTGCTGCCGCTCGATTTCAGTAAATTCACGCTCCTGCTCGGCGCGTACCTGACTGAGTTCCGAGATGACATTCCTGTTGCGGCCAGTAAGACCTTTTCTCTGCCACTCGGCAATCAATAACTCGCACGCCGCATTGGAATCACCGAGTACTGCGACAGTTGCGGGAAACGCATCATTGAATCGCGACGAGTCAATATCGATTCGAACAACATCTCCGTTAACCGGTAGATCGAAAATGAAACTGTCCGCTTCGCCAAGTTCTGTTCCGATGGCCAAAATGACATCAGCCGTTCCAAGATAACGCTGCACCGCCGGACTCAAGATACCACCGGTCAGGCTCAGAGGATTGGAATCGGAGACAATGCCCTTGCCTGCATTTGATGAGACAACACCGGCGTTTAAATATTCAGCGAATGTGGTTACCGCTTTGGAGGCATGTTGCGCACCGCCGCCGACCACAACAATGGGTCGAGTCGCTTTACTGAGCAGTTCGACCGCAGACCGAATGGCCACTATATGCGGTCGATGTCTACCTGATGACGGTACGTCCGCCTGCCAGTCATCTTCGACAGGCATTTCCAAAACGTCAATCGGAACTGCAATGTGTACCGGTCTGGGTCTTTCAGAATGAAAAATCGCGAAAGCTCGGGCCATCAGTTCGGGTAATTCTGCAGGGTGATTCACCATGGCGCTGAATGCGGTTAGCGGGCGGGTAATCGCGCATAGGTCGGTCGTTTCATGCAATCGACCCCAACCTTTCCCCAATGACGGACGGTCATTTGCACTGGAAATGACGAGCATCGGGATTGAATCCGCATAAGCTTGGCCAATGCCGGTCGCAGCATTTGTTACTCCGGGTCCCGTAATCAGGATACAGACCCCGGGTTTACCGGTAACGCGGGCGAATCCGTCTGCCATCAAACTCGCACCCTGTTCATTGCGAGGTGTTACGGCGTGTATTTTGGCGTTCTCAATTCCGCGATATAACTCCAAGGTATGTTCACCTGGAATACCAAATACGACTGTTACACCGTAGCGAGTCAACAGCTGAATTAACGCTTCGCCGCAGGTTTTAGATGCTTTCATATCTGTTTTGGTTATTATTCAGTTTAGTGCTGAGAATTCTCGAAACAGGCTTGGCAGTTCTGAATTGGCATGGTTGATCGGTTGATTATTCGGTGATGCGTTGATTGATTCTGCTCGCACTTGAATCCTAAAGACCAAATTTTAGACAAGACATAAGTTTCTAGGCATCTCAATTAATTGTGGACCGGGCCTGGGATGAACGAATGGGGGCTGTGAATCATCGCGGTTCAGTTCGACCAGCTGGACAGTGTACATTGATTTACATTGTGCCAAAGAAATTGGCGACCATCGCCTGTCTTTGGACTGATTGATAACGAGGCGTCAGTTCGTCTGTTAAGATCCGAAATAAACAACTGGATACTGATCGCTATCCAGAAATTCCCCATCCTTCAGGTGATGATTGATGATGATTGGATTGACTTCGGCATCAGTTTTAAGTCATACCATCCCCCGTGTAGCGAACGGCATAACCTCTCCGGACGGCATTCGATGTATTGGCCTTTGCGCCATGAACGGTCATTCCATCAAACAGCATCACATCACCCGGTTCCATTTCCCAGCAGAGTATTTCGTAATTGTCACGTTCTGCTTCGAAATCAGGCAATGGATCAAATGATTTATCAGACCCGCGGTAGAAGTCTGCCTGACTGCCATCTTTTTTTACCGTAAATGGCTGAAACCATTTGTCCCACAAATGGGAACCAGCTATGAATTCAAGTGGCCCAGATTCATATCTGATGGCATCAAGAGCCAGCCATACTGTGATGGCTCGGCCATTTCGTACCGGCCAGTAGGGTAGATCGTTATGCCATGGCGTCGCCGGGTCGCCGGCAGTTTTTGCAAATACCTGATCGTAGAGTAAGTTGACTTTGGATGATTCCATAAATCGGGAGGCGATGGCTGGTGCAGATGATTTGAGACAATATTCACGAAAGACGTCATCGTTTTCCCATACTCGTTGACGATGAAAGTAACTGTCCGTCTGAAGGAGTGCCCTGTCTGTGGCATTACGAAGGTCAGTAATCCAAGGCTCTGCAAATACCGATTTCAATAAAACCGCGCCCTGCTCTTTGTAGGCGCGCAATAATTCTGGTTCAACCGAGAAGGATGTTCCGTTCGAAGACTCTGCTTTAGTTGGATCTGTCAACATGATCAGTAAATTGTGATTGGAGGTTCTGTTCTTCGCTTCCGGCCATTCAGTGAGATTTTCTCACATCCGATCAAAGTGTGCAAATTGCAATCGATATCATGAACCGGTAAATTCAGCATAACTTCAAGGTTGAGCAGTGATTTTCCATGACGTATGCACTGTTTCAATTGGTACGATTGAAAAGGTTTCCAGCCCATTGAAATCGCTTTCGGAAGGGATTGATGTATGATACGACACTTGTCTCCATCATGCGAGAAAATGCGCTGGATAACTTGAAACGTCAAGAATGTCGAAGCGGGTTCGATCCCATATTCAGAGAATCATGCGGTAAAGTTCCGCCTGCCTATCCTGTCTTCGTCTATCTAGAGATGTGCCTCCAGTTCAGGGCGTCATTCGATGATGACTTTCAGTACTCTTCATTGCTTTCAGCTCCGCCAGTGCCCGACGGCTCAGCAAGGGGGCGCAGATTTGGAGATGGCTCTGTTCGCTCTCTTCTGGAATCAGAAGCCCAATCTTCTGTAACTTTCTCAGCGCATCTTTAACATCCCATTCGCTTCGCCCATTCTCCGCCAGTTTCTCCAGTAGCTCTTCTTCCGTAGCCGACTTCTGATTGGGCAGAATCTCCAATAGCTTTGCCAATACGGTGCCGACACCGGATTCGGCAATGGCTGCCATGTTGTTTTTCACCGCCAGTTTACGGATGTGATCCGCGAGGCTCGGAATACCATAATCCCATTTGCCCATTTCCGGTTGCCACAAAAATCCGGTGTGCAACAGCCGTTCCTCAACTTGGGACACATCGCCCCCCGCTAAAGCAACGATTCTGCTCGCCGCCCGACCTAGCCGCAACCCGTCGGCATCACCATTTCTCTCAATCTCGAACACCATCTCGGCTATGGCGTTCTGCATGCCACCCGAGTCGAATTCGTTTACGCGGCGGCCATACAGTTCCTGACGCACCCGCTCGGCGGCCGCAGTCGCCACCGCAACCTCAGATAGACCAATCGAGGTGCTGCTAGAATTAGCTATCAAGTTCCAGAGCGCCCGCCCCCACACCTGTATGAAGTACGGATAACCCTGCGCCTGATCGAGAATCGCCGATAGCGCATCATCCTCAAAATATATCTGGTCGCCGAATGGCTCGATCAGCGCCCGAATTGATTCCTCGCGGTTGAGCCGACCAATTCGCCAGATGTCAAACCGCTCGGTAAATGACGAACCCGTACGGGCGATCACCCTCTTCAGATCGGGCGTGCCGGCGATCACCAGCATGATTGGATACTTCCGCGACACCAGCTGAAAGGCATCGTACCAGGCGCCGGCGACGCTAGTCGGCAGATCGTGCGCTTCATCAATGATGATCAGCAGACATCGCTGCTGGCGGGCCAGTGCTTCCAGACTCTCAGTGATGAGAACTTCCGCACCGTTCAAATCCTTGCCACCGCTGGCACCGGCGGACACCGAAAACAGCCCCGGTATGGCTTCCACATTGGTATCCAAATACAGATTCAGTCGGCCCAGACCAAACACGTTCCGTCGTAGCCGTCGCAGGATTAAGGCCAGCATCTCCGAGGATTCGAACGCCTGCTTGGGCAAGGCGACGGTGCGGATGTTTCGGTCGCGCGCCCGCTTCTCCATCCAGGCGAGCATGGCGGTCTTGCCACAGCCGCGGGGTCCCATGAGCTGCAGTGCCATCGGGTCGTAGTCTCCGGCGGCAATGGTTTTCAGACGCATTTCAGCTTCGAACTTCAGGTCTTCACGTCCGCTCAGCACCGGCGGTGCAGCTCCGGCACCGGGCTTAAATGGGTTTCGGTTCAAATCGTTGTCTGCAGAATTGGTCTTCATGCTTCGTATCCTCAGTTCAGAATCGGTGAATGGTCCGAACTGGCAATTGCCGCGATTCCAATACGCTAATCGTCAATTGTTGAATCCTAGACACTTGATTCGCATCGATTGAATTCATGTTCATCCACAATTTTCAGTGCTGAGAACTTGAGCATCTGGACCTCTAGAATTCTCATGATTGATGTACTGTCTGGAAATCAAGTTGTTATCAGACGACATGCAGCCATTATACGGCTACCCAAGACGAACAGTGCGTTCCTGGACTAGATCGATGTTTTCAGAATGATTGAGTGATGAGTCACGCTGGCGAACGGACAATTGCGTATTGCCTGACGAAGTGTTTCCACAATCTGTTTGGCATCATGAGAACGACTGAAACGGCGAACGATGATCCACCGGTCCCACAGCCCACCGCCCGCAAGGGTGGTGAATGCCTTCCTCGGCCAAGTGTGCCCGGCAGTCCCACCGACTACATCAGCTGATGAACCTGCAGAAACCCCAACAGTTACTGTGCCGGCCGCTCACAGGCTGACATGTTCGACGCTAGTCCCTTATGGTGAGTTATTCCGCGCGGCGGTGGGCCTGATAGGTGGAACCGTCTTTTTGGGTACTGGTTTCGGTTTGTCAGGCGTACATGGAGATCGATAAAAACCGAATTTTGCATTGTAATGAGGCGGTATTGGAATATGATGGTACCACGATTGGGATTAGAAAATTGAAGATGTCTGATTACAATGACATAGATGGATGGGAATAATGGAAAACGGTGGATTCAGCCAAAATTCGTTGACATCAGCACCTAGGCTCGGCACTTTGAGCATTATGTGGCGGTAGCTGGTAACGCTGGGGTCTACGGGATTTGGTGCGAAGAGATTGTGGCGATGACGCAACCGACACCATGGCAGGAGGAGATTTTCAGACTAGTCTATTTAAAGCTCTATTTATCAAATTCGGGATTTCCTCATCTGTAGCTGACAATTTTTTGTGTGGGATATCTAAATTTTCTAGTACTTCACCAAATTTCAAAAAGCCACGAGGCTTGCCTAATTCAACCCACATGACTCCCTCATTGTTCAATTGTTTGATATTGGTTTCAGATAGACTACTAGCAACAAAGACATTTGCTCCTCTAGCATAGAGAGAATCTGCCCCCTCTGGGTTGCCTTTTCCCATTAGTTTGACTTCACATTTCTTTTGTTCACCATTTCTGGTGATTAAGTGGAAGTCTACCTCCCTTAAATCTGTTCTGTTCCCTTCTGAATAATTATTCATTGGAACTTGAAAAAGTAAACACATAGTCTTTAGCAGTGGTGCCTCAACATTTTTTCCCAGCGAACTCCACTTTCCTCCGCGAATCTGATTCCTACGCATTGCTAAAACATTCATAACGATTAAACTTTCGCTTAAGTTGAGACTTACGGCAACTCCATTGAATGAGATAGATAGGTCAATTTCTATATCAGAATCACAAAGTTTATTTACAGTTGAAAGTAGTAATTCAAAATTATTGAGTGATTCTTCTAAGACAACTTCATATTTTGTTGATTTTCTCTTGTTATTAATTGTTTTAACAGATAAACCACCGTAAGCTGCTAAGAGATTCTTGTCTGACTCATTAAATATGAAAGCTTCCTTATACCAATTCATGCAAATAGATTTACTATCCAACTTGGCTTCAACTACTTTCTTAAAAAAGGTGACAGCCTCAGATACAAATTCCTTCGTAATTTCGTCATTAGTTATATACCTGTGATCCCTACCAAGAAGAATCAATTCGATAGAATGTCTCAAATATTGTTGTTCGCTATTCAAGTTAAGAGTGTCTCGTCTAATTGAGTCCATACTTAACTACCTCCATTTTGAACCCCTTGAGGTCAGTTTAAACTATGATCGAAAAGGTTCATACTCTAGATCACAGCAGGTTGACTGTTTTCACCGGAGCATGCTCCGGTGAAAACAGTTTTTCGAAAATCCACCTCAAACTCATTGGGACTCACCTGACCCAACGTCGAATGCAGACGCCCAGCATTGTAAAAGCCATCCATGAAGCGACGCAAAGCCACCTCCAGTTCCGCCACCGAGCCATACCGCTACCGCCCCAGCCACTCGCACTTCAGTGTGGTGAAAAATGATTCCGCCACCACATGGTCATAGCAGTCACCCACCGACCCCATCAACTTACTGATGCCATCCGCTAAAAAGACCGACGGGCATACTGTGACCCCTGGCGCGAATAATGTACCATGCCGCGGCGAGTCACCTGCTTAAGCACCCGAATCATCAGCGTGGCGTCCTGCTGTCGGGACATCACCCAGCCCACCGCTTTGCGCGAGTAAAGGTCCAACATCACCGCCACTTTGCATCTTGCTCTCTGTCGCATTGCTGGCCAAGGTCTGACGTAGCCGGTCGGCCTGAAAGTTCAACCTCCTGCTGGCGTAACCAGCGGTAGTAACTCTCGCGCAATACGCAAAAGACGCGGCACATGGCGGCTAAGCGTAATATATGGGTGGCGTGATGTGCGCGCATAAAACTATAGGCCGCTCTCACCTAGTCACAAGTCCATGTGGTTGCTCGAAGACCAGGTGTCGCCGCCTTTTTAAAATAGCATTCTCCTTCTGCAGGAGCCGATTCTCCGGCCGTAGACTCTTGACATTACTCTCCGTGCCGTTCCGGAACCGCAAACGCAAGTTGAATCCAATTGCGGTGGGTCGTCATCTGATGTGGTTCGTAATCAGCCGCCAACACAAGGACCGAACGAACATTGCGACGCTCTTTCAGAATGTGATCTTTCAATTGTTGGGAATAATTTCCAGACATCTTCTCTCCTTTTTTCTCCGTTCCAATTGTGTGAACATTTTTGGCCATACACCAAAGAAGTGAATCTAAATGTTGGAAGAAGTGATCAATTCGTGTTCAATAAATTGGAAACTAGGAACCCAGCATAAGAAGTGCTTTTCTTCTAAGAATTAAGAAGCCAAATTGGACTCACTTAAAAAGTTGGAAATTGCATCTTCAATTCTGCTTGAGTGGTTCACATTTTTTTTCAAGTCAGTATGTGGAATCTCCAGGTCCGTCAACACTTCACCGAATTTAGTGAAGCCGTTCTGTTGTTGGAGTTCAACCCAAAGCACGCCTAAATCATTCAACTGTTGTTTGTTCATCTTGGATAGATTACTTGCAACAAACACCTTACTTTCACGGGCAACCACAACGTCGGCACCTTCAGGATTGCCTTTTCCCATGAGTTTTACCTCACATCTATTTTCCTCACCAGCAGGTGTAATCAGATAAAAATCAACTTCACGCGAATGGCCATCTCCAATTGACGTTCGGGTATAGTATTTTCCGTCTACTTCATGCAACATGCATAAAACTGTCATCAATGGACCTTCCACCTGCTTTCCTAAGCTGCTCCACGCTCCCCCTCGAGTTCCAGCACGTCTAACGGCAATCGCGTTAATTACAAAAAAAGTTTCATTAAAATCAAGCACAACAGGTGTCCGTTCAGTGCTAATTTGTAACGATACATTTAGTTCATCTTTGGCATATGAATCAACGAGTTCACTGAATTGCTGATGGTGTTTCTGGGCTCTATCTAGTACGATGGATTTTTTCATAGACCCAAACCGATTCGCTACTGACTTCAAACTGAAGCCTGAGTTCCAGGCAATTTCATTCTTCTCCAGTTGTTCATTCAGAAAATTACGTGAATACCAATTCTCATCGATTTTTTGGTCGTGGGATTTAGCATCTACTATTTTTCGGAATATCTCCAGAGTCTGACTAACAAATATGTCGTCGATGTATTCATAGACTACAAAACGATGATCTTCACCTCGAAGAATGAGTTCAATAATACGAATTATTGTGCATAGTTGGATCGTAATCATCAATCCAACACTAAATTTTTGAATTCATGGTAGGAGGTGATGCGATGTTGGAAATCTGAATGCAACAGGTCCGGTGATAAGTTCTCCTTTATTCGATCAATATACTCATTATTTGCTTCGGTCAGAAAGTAGTATCTCTTCGATAAAAATGCAGCTTTCCCAAGTGTTCCGCTTCCTGCGAATGGATCGAAAACAAGGTCCTTTTCGAAAGAATATAATTTAACAATCTGATTGCAGAGTTTGATTGGAAAAACAGCTTTATGCACTCGATCTCTAGCGGGTGGAATGTCCCAAACGTTAGATTTCTCGAAATCATCATTAACCCTACTCTGTTCAATGGTTTCGGCTGAATACTGGCGCAGATTCCAGTCTATCAATCTGAACGACTTTTTGCGATAAACCATGACGTATTCAGTTCGTGCGTTGGTTTTATATGTTAAAGGGGTGCGATTCATATCAAATCCGGAAACGCGGTTCTTCGCTGATTTCTCCGGTTTCGCCCAGATTATGTCATCAATGAAATCCCAGCCCATTTTGGTCAAGCGAGGATGGATATCAAAGGGAACTGCATAGCGCCTGCTTGAGTATTTTCGGCCTGCTCTTGGAGAAATAACGGGAGAGGTGTTAAGTATGAAGAACCTGCCTTCTTTGGTAACCCGATGGAGTTCAAGAAACACTGACTCTAGAAAAGCAAGATAATCATCATAGCTGTTGTACTTTGAATACTCGCGTGCGTTGTAATATGGAGGTGATGTAAAAGTCAGATGAACCGATTCGTTCGGAACGGATTTGAGCACTTTTAACACATCACCGTGTACGGTCGTATTTTTCATGTAGTCAGGCGATAAAGCGTGTCTGGAATCTCTGGTTGCAGTATTCTTTTGAGTTTCAATCTGTATGACTTCTCTAATCATTTCATTTGGATGATCACTAAGCGAGTGCAATATCGACTCTGTTCTCGGGTCATTCTTGAATTTCAATAACCCGCGTATGGCCTGCAATACGATTTCGGGGTTTTTATTGTCTAAGTACTTACAGAAAACTGGTACCAGACTGGGGTCGCTTTTTCGTCCCAACGACGACATGGCTTCTCGCTTGAATTCAGTGGTCGCGTCGCTTTCTAAAATTCGTAGAGAGTCTTCAATCGGAAAATCAGCATGTCCAAGTCTTTCGGGTTTAGTCATGGTTCTCATTGTAAAGCCTATATACAGTTGACGTTAATCCACGTAATTTAAGAACGGCAGGAGATGGACTTGGCAGAGCTCAAGGTACGGAGCATCGCCCCAAATAAGTTCGGAAAACTCCACTTATGGTTTGCTATTGTTTCCTATTGCCAAATGTTATCCGGTCGATCAATTTCATGATTTCATCAGATTAAATCTACCGCGTGCTGGCGCACTTTCCGCGTGGCTTTCGGAAATCCTCTACACTAGCAAGAAACTCATGTATTCTGCTGAGGTAATAAGGAAACGGTCATTGGCCTCACGCGAGATAAATTGCCCGGACGCAGGAATCTCATCACTACACATCAGTTCCGTTGCATCATCGGTTAGTGGATACAAAAAGAGTCTTAGTGCTGAGTTAATAATGCCAGATTGCGATTTTATTCGATACGCGGGAAAGCTCGAGTCAATCCGAGTAATTGCCAGTTCAAAACATGATAACAGCTGCCGGTGAAGCGCGCGAATTGAGTGTATTCGGTTTCGGGCACAGTTTCTAAAGTCAATCACTACTACTGGCGGTGTCCCAGCCACTGGTTTCGGCATGTACGGTTCGAATCTGTTGTAATAAAATCCATTCTACTGTACGTATTCCATCTCCCCAGTACACACGCAACACCCGATACATCGCCATCACAAAGTAATGGACCTGGTTCGCCAGAGCCAACTGATACATCCTGCCCTGCTCAGCTCCTGTTTGTGCCCTTTTTAAACCAAGTCGCAGCCTTTTGCAAGATTTCCTTCTCCTCCTCCAATTGGCGAACTTGCCGTTTCAACTCCCGAATCTTCGCAGCCCATTCCGCATTCGTGTCCGTCCTTTCATGCAAAATCTCACGCTTCCACCGATAGAGCGTTTGCAAGCTAGGCTCATACTCGCGGACCAACTGCGACAGCGGCACCCCCTGCCGCATCTTCTCACAAAGCATCTGTTTGAATTCTTCCGAATAGCGTTTCTTCAACATTAGAGTCATCTCTTTTTTTTACATATTATGATGTAACTCTCAGCGAATACATTCCAGCCTATTCTTGATCAATTTTGCGAAAATCCATTACTCTGTTTAGAGTGGATGTTTGTTGTGCGGTCCTAAATTCAAACTTTGTTTCAAGAACAGCCAGCCGTTCCCTAATCTCTCTTGTTTCTTCGTGAAATCCATCCACCTTTTCCGATAGTTTTGAAAGTTGATAAAAGACAAATATGAACAGAGTGACTACAATTCCAATCATCCATTTGTGAGTATCAGATCTGTTTTTGTCCTTTTCATCCCGAAGTTTTTCTCAGCTTCCAAATTCTGTAGTCGATCTTCATGATTGGATAAAACAAGATTGTCACCCTTCAGCATGGGAGAACTTTCATTGAAGATGCTATCCTTACCTTTGTTCACTTGCCAATTCTTTTCTCTTTTCATACTCCGTTAATATATCTTCATTCGAAATCTGAACATCACGTAATCCTGGCACATAATTTTTTCTCCACGCTCCCAATGAGTGATGGCTACAAGACGATTGCGCGGTAAAAATTCCACTGCCTCATCAAGATATTTTGTGCCCGGGTGAGATTTTGGAATGTCAGCGGGGAATTCAAGTGATTCAGGCTGTACATGGCCAGAACCAAATGCCTTCAGTAGGTGGTACATGTCTGGGTCTACAGGACCGTAGTCCCATGCTTGAAAAATACCACCAGACAAAGGTTCGTGCTTTTCATGTTCCCCCATATAAAACATATGACAGATATAGGCAATCTTCTGTAGTTCAAGATTGCTCAATTTCCAGTCGGACTGTTCGCAAAGTCTCTTTGCAATAGTAAATATGGAAACAGTCATAATACTATCCTCCTGTCTAGGTGAAGGCCCAACTAAGGTGTTGCGTTGTATTTCAATCTCTTATGGCTAATCGGACAAACCGACGTACCGTTCGGCCCACTGCGCCAAGTTAGCAACAGCATTTTTTCAGGCACATACCTAATCAATTGATTTGTTAGATAAAAATTCTAAACTGTTTTAGGTGCTGGAACTTTTCTTGTTCTTCTATATCCCTCAATGCATCACTCAAACAGTCTTTTCCATTTTCGAATCGATCCAGTCTGATATTGTAGCTATCGCATATAAAATCTCGAACATCGCCAGTATGATGATTATGGCCGCAAAGATTTTACCGTTATACCAAATATTGATCGCTTCTGGCAGCCTCAAAAAAACGGAGATGTCCTACGTAGGTGGCTGATTCGGTGCATAATGTCAAGCACAGCAAAAGCGACCTGATGTTCTCAATGAAGCGTTAGAATTGGCTCAAATCAGGTGTAACTACGGAGTCCCTGACTTAATCCAATTACTATAATCAATATTCCACCTGTGGCACAGACTAACGTATCCGTCGGACAGCAGATTTTCAACAGCCGGTTCGCATGCTTGATCTGGGCTTTCAGCAGTGGTGGACGACAAGTCCGATACTTAGGAACGTCGACCGAGGTCCGCATTGCCGATTGGCTGTGGCGGTCCGGCGAGTCGGCAGTCGATTTTTCCATTTTTCCGTCTGGCCATTCGGGACAACCTGATCGGACTCAATCTGCGGTTGGAGAACGTCAACCCACTGATTTGACAAGACTGTCCATCAATGAACGATTGTTGAAATCGACTGCCATGTCAGGAAGTCTGAATTTAGTCGCATATTTTTTCCAATCGACTGATTTGATTGATGCGGGCATTTGTAGAGTGCTACCTGACGTTTGAGAACTGACCTGCGATTGTTTAGCGATGAATCACCCATACGACCTCGGCCCGTATTTCGACTCGATCAATCAAGTCACTACGGAACCGGAGAGCTGGTTGAATCGCGGAATGATCTGGCTCTATGGTTTTGATCTTGAATTGTCTTTCCGGTGCTTTAAGCGAGCGGTCGAACTAGACCCGGACTACGCGATGGCGTATTGGGGAATGGCTTATGCCTCGGGCATCTATTACAACAAACCTTGGGTTCGAATGCAGAAAGACGAACGGGTCGAAAAACTGCGGCGAACTTATCGGTATTCTCGAGAAGCCAAACAGAAAATCGCCACGGCTTCAGATTGGCAGGCGATGATGATCGAGGCATTACAGGCTCGCTATCAGTCACCCACGCCGGTTGATCCCTTACACTATGATCGATGGAATGACGACTACGCTGATGGGATGCGACGAGTCTATGAAGCTTTTCCTGAACATGATGATGTTGTGGCATTGTTCGCGGAAGCGTTGATGACTCGAACGCCATGGGCTCTTTGGGATTTGCGATCGGGCCAACCATCCGTCGGTTCCTCGACATTAGAGGCCATGGAAGTATTGGAAAAAGCCATGGCGCGTATCGAAAACGCTCGAAAAATACCCCATCCGGGCATCCTGCACATGTACATTCATGTGATGGAGATGTCTCGAGTTCCAGAAAAGGCACTGAGAGCCAGTGACCAGCTGCGACAGTTGGTGCCCGATTCTGGACACCTGTGTCACATGCCTTCGCACATTGATGTGCGATGTGGGCACTACCATGAGGCGGTAATCGCAAACGATAGGGCAATCGCCGCGGACCGAATTTATGTCAGGAATGAAGGCGCGATCAACTACCAGGCGCTGTCGCGCATTCACAATCTGCATCTGAAAATTTACGCGGCGATGTTTTTGGGACAGTATGCAGTGGCGCTGGATGCTGCGGAAAAAATAATCGAGGCGGCACCGGAAGAGCTGCTCAGGATTGAAAACCCAGCGATGGCCGACTGGATGGAGGGCTATATCGCCGTTAAAGCACACGTGCTCATTCGATTTGGATGCTGGCAGGCTATCATTGACCACCCATTACCTGAGGAAGTAAGTCTCTATTCAATGACCACCGCCACCTGGCTCTATGCGAAAGGCATATCGCACGCAGTACGGGGTGAGATTGATCGGGCGAAGTATGAACAGGGCAGATTTCTCGAGGCCGTCCGACGAGTTCCCGAATCCCGTTATCTGTTCAATAACTCCTGTCAGGATGTATTGAAAATTGCCGATCAGATGCTGAACGGTGAACTCAGGTATCGTCAGGGAGACTATGACGCCGCTTTCAGGTGCCTACGCCGCGCTGTTTATCTGGATGACAATCTGAAGTACGACGAACCATGGGATTGGATGCAGCCAGCGCGACACGCCTTGGGCGCACTACTGCTCGAACAGGGGCGTATTAAAGAAGCACGCCAGGTTTACATGGATGATCTAGGGCTGTCCGATACATTGGTAAGCACCTCACAACACATTGAAAACCTTTGGAGTCTGCATGGACTGGTTGAGTGTCTGGAGAGATTGAACAAAAAGAAACAGGCGCGTATTTTTCGCGCTCGGTTGAACCTGGCGATGGCAAGAGCGGATGTGTCAGTGAATGCTTCCTGCGCCTGTAGAGGAACGACTGAAGATCGGGGTGGCCGGATCTAACGATTGCGGCGATTGGAAGTAGCGGACGGGTGTTGCCACGCGGACAGATCTTTGGTGGCCGTATGATGAGGGTCTGTCCTATTTCATTCGGGCATGTCAGATGGCTAATTTCAGGCGCGGGATATCCCAGTCAACGGCCTGGAACCATCTGGCGACGGCGAGCGGCCTGCCACCTGCAGGCCGTTTTTGACAGGACACCGTTCTACTTGATTTACCCTGCGTACTGATCCGCAGAATCAGTGCACTGATCAGAACAATCCTTTTGAACACTTAGTCTCCAGCTCATTTCGTTCCTGACGCTTCAACTCAACCAAAGAGTGTATCGCTTTCGAGTCGTCGGCATGTGACGAGTGCCAATCAATCGAGTTGATGCTCACCCCGCGGAACCTGTGTGCGGTTGATGAGTGAATGATACCCACCATCCGTATTGAGACTAGGCGGCTTTCCTGAAATATGGTTGATCGCCAACAATGGTTACGCGATTCATGATCCGATGCGCAGCCCCGTAATCATGTGTCGCGTAGTGCTGTGTACAGCGATTGTCCCAAAATGCGACATCCCCAACCTGCCACGTATGCCGAATCTGAAAGTCTGGAAGCTGAGAATGACGATGCAGCATTTTCAACAGTCCATCGCTTTCCAGTTCCGACAGTTCATTGATCCGAGTCGTATAGTATTGGTTTACATAAAGCGCAGTTCGTCCCGTTTCAGGATGCGTTCTGATGACGGGGTGAGTCATCAGTGGAAACGCTTCTTTTAATTTTTGAATTCGCTCCTCTCCGTTCGGTTGCATTCGCAGGGTGGCTCCCCAGCCGCGTTCAATGGAATGTTGGGCGGTTAATGATTCAAGCATCAGCTTGATCGGTTGCGATAACGCCTCATACGCCGCATACATACTTGCGAATAGGGTATCACCACCACTGTCGGGAATTTTCCGCGCGATCAGGATGGAACCCAAAGAAGGGGCTTTCTGGTAGGTAACATCCGTATGCCACTGATGCTCAGAATCACCGGCGCGGCCTTTTGATTCAATGACGGTCACGCGTGGGTCCTCATCTTTACAGTCAAACACTGGATGGGGTTTGTCAAGCTCACCAAAATAAGCGGCGAGACGCAGATGCTCGGGTTCCGAAATGGATTGGTCTTTAAAAAACAGAACACCAAATTCCAGGAGCGCACTTCGTATTTCTGCAACGGTCTCCTGGGGCAGTGGTTGACTGAGATCGACACTTTGTACGAAGGCTCCCAAGTGGGGTGAACGGCGTGCAACGGAGATGGTTTTGTATTTCATCGATCCTCCACGAATCAGCGATTGATTGATTCAAACGTGATATTGATTCTCAGAACTGGACCTCTCCTATTTTAGCAACAGTGAAATATTATGTTTCCGAATCCGACCGCGGAAGATGAAGCGATCAGTCCCCGTGTCAATCGTCTGGTCGCTCTAGATTCGAAATTCGATAAAATCGAATGCAGATCATCAATGCGTTCACTAAAGTTCTGTCGCCAACGAAATTGGACGGTGACGCATCGTGCAGAAGCAGATTCTCACTCAGGAAATTGATATGAAAGATACGGCCCGCGTCGTTGTGATTGGCGGCGGAATCGTTGGGTGTTCCGTTGCCTATCACCTGGCGAAAAAAGGTTGGACCGAAGTTGTTCTGGTTGAGAGGCAGGAACTGACCTCCGGTTCGAGCTGGCACGCCGCCGGTGGACTGTTTTCCGTCACTCGTCCCAGTGCCGCCGCCCGGATTCACAAATACACGTTCGACATTTACCGGGATATCGAAAAAGAAAGTGGTCAGTCCTGCGGTTTTCATGCGACCGGTGGGATGAACATCTGTCGTACGGCTGAGGAAGTTGACAGCAATCGGATGATGCAGAGCGCCTGTCGCCAACTTCATATTGAGAGTCATTTCATCTCACCTGAGGAAGCGCGGAATAAAGCTCCCATTCTTGATACCCGAGAGATTGTGGCCTGTCTGTGGGAAGATGACGGCGGCCATGTCGACCCCGCCTCAGCAACTCAGGCGTTCGCCCGCGCCGCGAGAAATCTTGGGGTCGAGATTTATCGTCACACGCCGGTCATTGAAACCATCTGGACCGCGGAGGGTTCATGGCGGGTTGTTACGGACAGGGGTAGCATCAGAGCTGAATACATCGTCAACGCAGCCGGTCTCTGGGGACGGGAAGTCAGCAGACTGGCGGGCATCGAACTGCCATTGATGCCAGTTGAGCATCACTACCTCGTAACGGAAACCATTCCTGAGATTGAACGGTTGGATTTCGAACTGCCGCAGATCAACGATGGCGAAACCGGCTGCTATGCCCGGCAGGAAGGACAGGGAATGCTGCTGGGCGCGTACGAAAAAACCTGTACGCATTGGGCGGAAAAAGGCACACCTCAGGATTTCGGTCACGAACTGCTGCCGAACGACCTGTCGCGGATGGAGTGGAATTTTCAACAAGCCGTCGACATCATGCCGTGTCTTGCGCAGGCGGGCATCAAACGCATCATCAACGGCCCCATGATTCTATCTCCGGACTTGGGACCTCTGCTTGGACCGCATCCCGCATTGCAGAATTACTTCTGTGCGAACGGCGTGATGACGGGATTCAACCAGGGAGCGGGTGTTGGTCTCGTGATTGCCGATTGGATTATTCAGGGAGAGCCGGAATTCGATATCTTCTGTTGGGATGTGGCGCGCTTTGGGCGTTGGGCTGCAGGAACCTTCACCCGCGAGAGAACGCGGTACTTTTATGAAAATCGAGCGGAAAGAATCTATCCCTATCAGGAATTCGACGCCGGACGCCCGATTCACAAGTCGCCCGTTTACGACCGCCTGCAGGCGGCCGGTGCGGTTTTTGGGGCTTCGTTTGGACTTGAACATGCCAACTGGTATGCGCCAGGTACCACCGGCATGCGGGACTCGCTGACCTATCGGCAGCCAAATTGGTGGCAGCCGGTGATTGATGAAGGCAAACGCGTTCGCAATGAGATCGGACTGCTGGACTATTCAGCGATGGCTAAATTTGAGGTGAGTGGTGCCAATGCCGAGCGCTGGCTGAATTACGTTCTGGCGAATCGAATGCCGCAACTCAATCGCATCAGACTGTCGCCGATGCTGTCGACTCACGGACGGGTGATTGGTGATGTATCGGTATCAAAGATCGACGACGATCGCTTTTTTCTGCTGGGCTCGGATGCCATGCAGCTGTCCTTTCTGCGCCATTTTCGACGGTTTCTTCCGTACCCCGACGTAAGTCTCGATGATGTTACCGCGAAATATGCGGGCCTGCACATTTGCGGCCCCAATGCGCAGACCTTGTTGGCTCGACTGGCGGAGGCGGATATGGACACCGAAAGATTTCCGTTCATGCACGCGGCCAGGATGGCGATCGGCGGCATTCCCGAAGTGATCGTCCTTCGGCTTTCGTTTACCGGTGAAACGGGTTATGAACTGTATCTGCCGACGCGGCATCAGGGCAGACTTTTTGATCTGATGATGAGAGAAGGGCGGCACCTGGGGATCGGCCTGGTGGGAACTCGGTGTTTAATGCAGACGCGTCTTGAAAAGAGTTTCCCGGCCTGGAGACTTGAATTGTCACCGGACTACACAGCTGTCGAGTCCGAAGTGGATCGATTGGTGAAACGGGACAAGGACGACTTCGTGGGACGCGATGCGGTATTGAATGCAATGACGCCGAGAGTGAAGTTCGTAACATTGATCGTGGATGCTGGAGACTGCGCGATTTGGGGCGACGAATGCATATTTGTGGATGGAAAACCGATGGGATCGGTTACCTCAGGTGGCTTCGGGCCCCAGTCGGGATGTCACATAGCTTTAGGATATGTTGACATCGGTGCCTATCTGTCAGGAACACAATATAGCGTGGAAATTCTAGGTGAACTGCGAGCTGCCAAACTCTGTAGTGAACCCCTTTACGATCCAGCCGGAATTCGCATGAGAGCTTAGGGATGGGGTTGCCGATCAGTCGATGCGCAAGAAGTGAAACGACTGCCGCGCGTTTCAGCATCTCGTGAAACGTAGACTGGTGTCGCGCCGCCGAACCAGGTCAGGGATGCATCGGCAACGGGGTCGCGTTCCAGATTTCGTTCAACGACCCTTCAAGGGCGTGTGCAACCCTTATCCACCCATGGAGTTGCTTTCTGACGATCAGGTTGAGACCATTCATCAGGCCAGTCTCACCATTCTACGCGATGTTGGCTTGAGAGTGGAAAGTCAGGTCGCATTGAGTCTGCTGAAAGACGTACGGGCCGAAATCGATTTCGATACCCGGCACGTTCGCTTCGATCCTGAACTGATCGAGGAGCTCATCGTCGGGCTGCCTGAACAGTTCACCATCCATGCGCGGAATCCATTGAAGACCGTAACCATGGGAAGAAACGCCATGGTGTTCGCGACCGTATGCGGCCCGTCATTTGTAACCGACCTCGATCGCGGTCGGCGCGCCGGTACGCTGGCTGATTTGGAAGATTTTGTAAAACTCTCCGGTTCGTTGAATGTGTTTCATCACGAGGGAGGCGGTGGATTGGAACCGTTGGACCTGCCGCCCAATACCCGACATCTGGACATGATGTATGCACAGATTACCTTGACGGACAAGGGCTGGCAACCGAATTGGATGGATACTGGCAAACGCGCTCGAGACTGCATTGAAATGGCCAAGATTTCGATGCAGACGGACGATGAAGGATTGAGACTTCGGCCCGCGATCGTCGGTGGGGTGAATACCAACTCTCCATTGCTGTTTGATGAGGGACAGGCGGATGGCATGCGCGAGTTTGCGCGGGCCGGCCAGCCGGTGCACGTTACGCCGTTTACATTGGCAGGTGCGATGGCGCCGGCGACGGTGGCAGGTGCCGTCGCCCTGCAGAATGCCGAGGCTTTGGGCTGTATTGTCCTGACTCAGGCGGCCGCTCCTGGCGCACCAACATTTTATGGACACTTCACTTCCAATGTCGATATGAGAAGCGGTTCGCCGGCATTTGGCACGCCGGAGTATGCGCAGTCAGTGATCATTTCCGGCCAACTTGCGCGGCGCTATAAACTTCCGTTTCGCTCCTCCAGCACCACCGCCTCAGCCTGCGTCGATTTACAGGCCACCTACGAAAGCGATCTGTCCATCTATGCCTGCATTCAGGCGCATGTCAATAATGTCATGCACGCTGGCGGCTGGCTGGAAGGTGGTCTGACCTGCTCATTTGAGAAGTTGATACTTGATGCAGAGATTTTACAGATGCAATCCGCCTTTCTTGATCCCGTAGTCGTCAACGAAGATACGCTGGGACTGGCGGCGATTGCAGAAGTGGGATCAGGTGGACACTTTCTTGACGTGTCACATACGATTGAACGGTACCGGAACGCCTTCTATCAGCCGATTCTCTCAGATTGGCGGAATTTTGAAGCCTGGCAGGAAGATGGAAGTCGGACCGCTTCGCACCGCGCGAACCGGATTTGGAAGCAACTGCTGCGCGAATACCAGAAACCGCCTATCGATCCGGCTGTTGAAGAAGAACTTCAGGCCTACATGGCGAAGCGTAAAGAAGAAATTAAAATCAAAGGCAGTTAGTGAGTACGACCGGTGTTGAATGTGTCGGAGGAAGCGAAGAATCGAAATCCGGAAGATCTGCCAGACGGAATTGATAATCTGCTGAAGCGCTGCGTGCGCGCTGATGCTGGCAGTACGCTGCTGATCGTTGGTGAAGCGGGCCCGAGTTCCTATTACGATGATGGTTTGTGTGGTGCTGTGGAGCAGGCTGCGAATTCACTTGGTATCGACTGCAGGGTGATTTATACCGACCCGGTGGCGGATGCGACTCAGATGCCGGAACAGGTTGCACTGAATATGTCGTCGGCGGACGCCATCGTTTTCTTTTCCAGACTAGGTGATCGGATCCGCTTTGTGGAGACGCCCGGTGAAGGGAAAAAGGTGATGTGCTATACGCTGACTGACGCACACATGAGGTCTTCATTTGCGACGATCGGTCACGATCGCATGACTCAGATGCTGCAGATGCTTGAGGCCAACATTCATTCCTCTTCGCACTATCAGATCACGACCCGCGACGGTACAAACCTGACCGGCGAGATCATTTCCGATGCAGATCGAGGCTCCAGTAAACCATTTCATGTGGAACTGTTTCCAGTGGTGATTTTCGAACCAGTCAACTGCTACGGCCTGGCAGGAGAATTGATGATATCGAGATTCATCACTTCCACTTCGACCCGCGCCTATGATGGAAGTGTACTGATGATAGAATCTCCCATCTGCGCCCATATCAAGGATTCCGCCATCACGTCGATGACCGGCGACCGGCAAATGATCCGTCGCGTGGACCACCAGCTTACGCGTGCCGCACAGTTGAGCGGGGGCGACCCCTATGTTCTGAATTCATGGCATGCGGGCATCAATCCAGGCACTTTTTTTGTTGGCAACCCCTTTGATGATGTGGAATACTGGGGTACGGTCGCATTTGGATCGCCGCGCTATGCACATATTCACGCCGCCGGAGTCGATCCCGGGGACATTGCCTATCATCTGATGGATGCGACGATTCGCTTTGATGGTGAGGTGTTCTGGCAGGATGGTCGTTTTCTGTTTCTTGACAGACCTGAGATTCAGTCCCTCTTTACGCCGAAAGAGCGAGCCGTATTGAACTCAGGACATCGTCTTGACATTGGGCTGTAGCGCTAGTGACATCCGTTTGATGGGCCGGCCATCTCGTTGGTCAGGACACTCCGGTGGGAAAGCAACTGACCACCTTGACGATTGGAAAATTCGCGCCGCAAAGTCTCCGACTACTCGAAGAACAGTCGCTTTGATCATGCCGCTGGAATCGTCAGAACCATGGTCAATGAGTGCAGTGATGATCGATTCGGGATGTGCTGATGAGAGTATGCTGTTGACTGACTCAGTGTCCCGCCGACTGTGTGCCCTGCTGTATGGCGCGTTGCGCCATCAGCCGGTCCATCCAATCGGGGTCCATTTCCGGTACGGAAGAAAGCAGCAGTTCCGTATACTCATGGTGCGGAGGGTTTAGGACTTCGGTTTTCAATCCCTGTTCCACGATTCGTCCATCCAGCATGACGACGACCTGATCTGCAATGGCTCTGACCGTCGCCAAGTCATGCGTGATGAACATATAGGCAAGATCGAGTTCGCGCTGCAGTCGGTCCAACAGTCGCAGAATGCCTTCGGCGACGAGCTGGTCCAAGGCCGACGTCACTTCATCGCAGATGATGAATTTCGGATTGGCCGCCAGGGCGCGGGCAATACAGATGCGCTGTTTCTGCCCGCCCGACAGTTCATCCGGATAGCGGTCGAGAAACTGTTTCGGGTCCATTTCGATCATATGCATCAGTTCGCTGAGCCGCTGTCGTTTTTTACCATCATCCATGCTGAGATACAGGTCCAGCGGCCGGCCTACAATTTTGCGGATTTTATGGCGCGGGTTGATGGCCGTATCAGCCATCTGATAGATCATCTGAATGGCCTGCAGCTGATCGATGGATCGGTCGCTGTAGTCTGCTGGCAGAACCTCACCGTCAAGCATTACGGTGCCCTCGAAGGGTGGCAGGAGCCCGGTTATGACGCGGGCGGTGGTGCTTTTTCCACTTCCCGACTCACCAACAATCGCCACCGTTTCGCCACGATGAATCTCGAAATCAACGGCATGCAGGACGGGATTTGGAGCTTTTGGGTATTTGGCGGTTATGTTCTGCACGCGAACCAGCGGTTCTGAATTCTGCCGCTCAAAAACGGCGGACTTTTTAAATGTTCGTACCGCCCAAAGTGATCGGGTATAGTCTTCCTTCGGGGCGTCCAGCATGACCCGGGTTGCAGATTCTTCAATCAGATCGCCATAGCGCAGGACGATGATTCTATCGGCCATCTGCGCCACCACTGCCAGGTCATGGGAGATATAAATGGCGGCCGTGTCAAATTCTTCGACGATATCCCTGATGGTCGCCAGTACCTCGATCTGAGTGGTAACGTCCAGCGCCGTGGTGGGTTCATCAAAGATGATCAGATCGGGTCGACAGGACAGCGCCATCGCAGTCATCGCCCGTTGCAGCTGGCCACCGGAAACCTGATGCGGATATCGAAACCCGATGGTGTCCGGCTCCGGCATGCGGATTTTGGCGTAGATTTCTTTGGCATCGGCATACGCATCTTCCCGACTGCCAACCTTGTGCTGGATCACCGATTCACTGAACTGGTCGATGAGTTTGTGTGCGGGATTGAATGCGGCCGCCGCGCTCTGCGCCACGTAAGCGATGCGGGCGCCTCGCAGATGCCGTTTTTCTTCCTCGGATGCGGCGACCAGATCGATGCCGTCAAAATGAATGGCGCTGCCCGGTTTGATTCGACAGCCCGGCTTGCAATATCCCATCGCCGCAATGCCAATGGTCGACTTACCGGCGCCGGATTCACCAATCAGCCCCAATACCTCGCCGCGATACAAGGTCAGATCCACACCATTGACGATATCGTGCCAGCGGCCCTCGCTGAAACCTTCGATCTGCAGGTTTCTCATCTCCAGCAGACGGGTGCCGGACTCAGACTTCATCCTTGAGTCCCGAAGTCTTGTGTAGGAACCAGTCGATGACGAAATTGACGGCGACGGTCAGCAGTGCGATGGCCGCCGCTGGAATCAGCGGCGTATAGTCATCGAATGTGATCAGAATGGCCGTCTGCCGCACCATTGAGCCCCAGTCGGCAATCGGTGGCTGAATGCCCAGCCCCAAAAAACTCAGGGCGCTGATGGTCAGGAAGACAAAACAGAACCGAAGCCCGAATTCCGCAGCCAGCGGCGCGGAAATATTGGGCAGTATTTCCTGAATTGTGACCCAGGGCAGTTTTTCACCGCGCAGCCGCGCCACCTCGATGAAATCCATCACCACAACGTTCAGACTGACCGCCCGGGCAATGCGAAATATCCGGGTCGCGTCGATGATGCTCATGATCACGATCAGATTGACGACTGAGGTGCCGAATATGGACAGCAGCAGCATCGCGAAAATCAGTGCTGGAATGGCCATGAACACATCAACGATTCGACTCATCAGCTGGTCGTACCATCCACCCAGTACGGCGGCCAGTATGCCCAGGCTTCCGCCCAGCAGAAAAGACAGAATCGTCGTCAGCAGTGCAATGCCCACGGTGTTTCGCGCACCATAGAGAACGCGCGTCAGCATGTCCCGTCCCAAATGATCGGTGCCGAGAAGGAAAGACTCATCCCAAGGCTGAAATTTCCGCCCGACAATTTCAGATTCCGCATAGGGTGCGATCCAGGGCGCGAATAGGGCGGCAAATATGTAGATGGCGATGACCAACAGCCCGAACTTGGCGCTCAGCGGCGCTTGCGCCACCGTTTTAAGGATGTGCATCGAGTGCTTGGCGAATGCGGTAGTCAAGGCTGGAGAGTTCAAAGCCATCCTGTCTTATTTTGGGTGCAGCAGGCGGGGATTGGTCAGGATCGAGAGAATGTCGGCAAGCAGATTCAGAATTACGTAGGTTGCCGCGAAGATCAGGCAGCAGGCTTGTACCACCGGCATATCCCGGCGCTGAACCGCATCGACCAGAAACTGTCCGAGTCCGGGATAGACGAACACCACCTCGACGACGATCACCCCCACAATCAGATAGGCGAGGTTCAGGACGACTACATTGACGATCGGCGCCCAGGCATTGGGTAAGGCGTGATGAACGATGATTCGAAAGCGCCTGATGCCTTTCATCGCCGCCATCTCAATATAAGCGTTCGATAGCAGATTGATGATCGCCGCACGGGTCATGCGCATCATGTGCGCCATTGAAACCAAGGTGAGTACGAGTGCCGGTAACAGTGTTTTTTCCAGATGCTCGACAAAGGTGGTATCAGCCCTGACATTGGCTAGGCTGGGAAGCCAGCCAGCTTTGACGGAGATCAGGAGCAGCAGGATATAAGCAACGAAGAACTCGGGTGTCGAAATGGAAGACAGCGTAACGACATTGACCGTCCGATCATAGAGTGTGTTTCGATAGAGCGCCGCCAGTAGGCCCAGAATCAAAGCCAGCGGAACCGCTATGCAGGCTGCGAATGTCGCTAGGAACAGAGTGTTGTATACTCGGGTGCCCAACACCTCGTTGATCTCTCTGCCATTGCCAATGGAAGTTCCAAAATCACCTTGGAAGATGTTGCCAAGCCAGCTGAAATATCGAATGTGCGCCGGCAGGTCCAATCCAAGCTGCGTTCGCAGGGCTGCAACCGTCTCCGGCGTTGCCGCCTGTCCTAGTATCGCTTCGGCCGCATCGCCGGGCAGCATTGACACCCCGAAAAAAATGATGAGCGAAACGGCTATCAGCGCGAGCAGCCCCAGCGTAATCCGTTGGGCGAGCATGTATAGAATATGTTTCATTGATGTAACCGCGCAAAAACTAGAGTCTGAAGGCAGGCACCGCGCATGATTGGTCGATCATCAATCCGATGAACGTCAACCGAGTAAATCGAAGATGCGCTGACGGATTCGATGCCGCATATCCAGGCCGCCCGCTTCGAGCCATGCTTCAGCATCGGATCTCTCGCAGAGATTCGGGTACCAGTTTTCGGTCAGGTAGCGTTCCTGAGTGTGCGGGTCGGTCAGAAATTCATTGGTTGGTGCCGCCCGACTGACGACTTCGACAGCCAATTCTTCAGCATTCACCGTTAAGCCATGCGCCATTTTCGATGTCCAGCCGACCATTTCATCACAGAGCGTCAGCATTTCCAGCGATCCGGTGCGACCGCCAGAAAGAAATCCCAAGTTGTGTATGAAGGAGGTTTTCGCTAAGGATGCGATCGCCAGATTGGCACCGGCCTCAGCCGCCGCCTGTGCATCAAACTGATGGGAATCCGAGCAGCCCGCGCCGATCCAGGTGGGAATGCCAATTGAACGAAAATAGTCGCTGGCGCCCAGACCCGTGAGCATGTATTCCGGAGAGCCATAGGCGAGATTGGCCTGACGCAGGTCCATGGGCAAAACAGCGGATCCAGTCAGCACCGGGGCACCGGGTTCGGTCAGCTGGTGGATGACGATTCCGGCGATTGCTTCGGCCGATGACTGGGCGATCGCCCCAGCCAAAGAGATTGGACTAGACATACCCGGAAAGGTGGCCGGATAGCAGACCACGGGCACCCGCCAGCGTGCACAGTTGATCAGTCTCGCGCACAGTTCTGCCGGTAGCTGCAGCGGAGAAACCGGTCCCATCAGTTCAATGGAGATGGGTTTGTCGGCGAGTCGGTGCCAGCCGCCCACCCGTTCCGCAATGGCGTCCATCATCCGTTTCTGGATTTCGTCGTCGTGGGCCAGCAGAGCCGCCGGCTTGCTGCAGTTTTCGTACATGGCCTTGGTTGTTTCGACCACCTCTTCCTGTGGTGGTATTTCGCTAGGATAGCCGAGTGAGCACATCATGTCGATATTCGGCAGCTGGTCACACAACTTGGCCGTTTCTCGTATGTCCTCGATCGTGCACGGTCTCAGCTCCCCAGTTCTGAAGTCAAGAATCCGCACGCAGTTGTGTCCCGGACAATAACTGGATACTCTGCTGCTGGTATCGACGCTCAGGTTGCCGTCTCGGTCATACAACTCGATTTTTCGCGGAACCGTCGCAATTGCGCGGTCAATCAGATCGGCCGGCAGACGAATATAACCATCGTCTCGTTCGACGCATTTGTGCTGTCGTATCAGACTCCGGCGGGTGGCGGCGTGTTCGACGATGATTCCGACATTCCAGAGAATCGCCTTCACCGCATCGTGAAACAGATTGGCATCGGAAGAATGGACCAGTTCCAGTGTCAGAGACTGGCTGTGCTTGCTGCTCTGAAGACGCGAATCCAGCTGTCGCTGCGCCTTCTGCCGCCGAGCGGCGGAGCGTGTCGCAGTCACTCTTGGCATGATCGGTGACAAGCCGAGTCCGGCGAAACCCAATGGCCGCCGGACTTATGGACTGACTCTATGAGCCGTGAGTGCCGCCTCAGCTTTTCCTCCACCAGCGTTCGATCAATTTGTAGCCATCAAACCCCCAGTTGCCGGCCACCTGATCGGGAATGCCGACCTTGGAATTGTATGCGGATATGTGATTGGCGAACGCATGTATCACCGACCCGCAGTCATCCCGGGTGATGGCCTGCATCTCCCAGTACATGTCCCGACGCCGGTCTTCGTCCAGCTCCGCTCTGGCCGCCACCAGCAGTTCGTTGAAACGCTCATTTTTCCAATAGGTCTCGTTCCAGTTGGATTCGGCTGAATACCCCTGAGTGAACATCCAGTCCTCCGTCGGCCGGCCGCTCCACCAACTCGCGCACCAGGGATGCTGCATCCAGACATCGCTCCAGTAACCATCGTCCGGAACCTGATTCGGAACGATTTCAATGCCGGACGCCTTGGCATGCTCACTGAACAGCACGGCGGTGTCGACGCAGCCCGAATAGAGGCTGTCAGAAGCGCTCAGCTCCACTTTCAGGCTGTCAAGACCGGCCTGCTTGAGATGCCATTTGGCTTTTTCCGGATCATAGGCCCGCTGCTCCAGTTCGTGGTTGTGGTAGCGATTGGCGGGTGAGATCGGATGATCGTTGCCAAGACTTCCGTAGCCACTCAATATGGTATCGAGTACGGTCTCCCGATCGATCGACAGCTTGAGTGCCATCCGCACATCATTGTTGTCGAATGGTGGCAGGTCGGTCCGCATCGGAAACGTGTAGTGCTGGGTGCTGGTGATATCAAGGATCTCAATTTCACTGTTCCTGGCCAGCAGAGGTGCGGTGGTGGCATCCACATCGCCGATAATATCGACGGCACCGGTGATCAGCGCGTTCTGACGGGCGGTGGAATCCGCGATCGTCAGGATTTCCGCTGAATCAACGAAGCCTCGGTCAGTCCTGAAATCATTCGGATTGCGCATGAATCTCGAGTATTGCCCGGGTTCAAACGATTCCAGCAGATAAGCGCCACAACCGATGTCGAAGGCCTCGATTTGCCCGTCCTTAGATGGCAGAATCGACAGTGTGCTCGCACTCAAGATCACTGGAAAATCAACGCTTGGATTCATCAGTTTGAATTTGACGACGCGATCGCCGTCTTTGGTAATGGACACGATATCCTGCATAAATGACTTCATTGGAGAGGCGGATTCTTCGCCCCGATGACGGTCGAGCGAGACGATGACATCATCCGCAGTCAGCGTTTTACCATTGTGAAAGGTTACGTCCGGCCGCAGGACGAAAATCCATTCCGATGGATCGTTCCCAGGCTCATAAGACTCAGCCACCAAGGGGACCAATTCTCCATTTGGCGCGACCTCCGTCAATGCATTGTGCAGGGTCGAAAAGAGAAAATTAGTGTGTCCACTAGTCAGTTGGTTTGGGTCGAGCGAGTCGGCTGATGAGCCCTGCACGGTTGCGATACCCAGATGTCCGCCCTTCACAGGGGTTGCGGCCTGGGCTGCTGAGCCAGCCAACAGCCCCGGTACGGATCCAGCGACACCCAGCGCGCCCGACATCTGGATGAACCGGCGGCGCGAGATCTTGGTATTGATCGAATTTAAATTTACAGGATTTGACAATTTCATACCCTTTTTCTCCTATCTGAAAAAAATGAAAACAGCTTTCCTATTCGTCTGCCGCATCAGCCCATCGTCAATCTGTTATTGTTACGGTTCCCATGCGTTCACTAGGTTGCTGATGCTTCGAACACAAATCTATTTTAATTGTAATTGTACATGGATTGTGAAGTGGGTTTACACGGGAACAATCAAAAGTCGTAAGTCAGCATAGGGTCATGGGCTGATGGAGGACAGTTCGGAAGGCGATCGAATGCCGATGACCAGGTCCAGGCTGAGAGCAGATGCCGTCTGCTGTGAGTTTTGCACGGTTTCGGGGCCTCAACCCCGAGGTCTGCGCGGCCGACAGGGAAATCAGGCCATAGGCGGTCTTCCGTTCGACTTTTTCAATCTTGATGATCTCGCGGCTCCGTTCGATGCGAAACGCCTGGCGGCGGCTAGGCAGTGCACCGTACCCGTCCCATTCGGCGCCGCTGAGGTCAACCACCTCACAGCGATGGTGCTCCAGCCGACTAGGCCCCAGTTCCACGTCCTGCTTGAACCGCTCAGCCGTCGTCCAGTCAATCGACTGCAGATCCACCAGCATCGTCGGCTGATTCTCCTTCACCGCCGTCATCACATAGTCGGTGCCACACTCGGTAATGCAGCAGGCCGCCGCCTGCTGTGCATGCATCGCATCGACGGTCATCGTGCGCCCCGCCGGCCGAGTTCGCGGACCAGCCGCCGCAACGCCGGCATCTCATTGCTGCCGTCGGCCTGCCGTCGGCCACCTGGGTCTGTCCCAACACCAGACCCGTGCCATGCTCCAGCGCTGCCACCAGCGTGCAGCGGTCCTCCCGCGCGCATTGGAGGCACCGCGGATCACCTGGCCGTCAATGGCGGTAGCCCCGTCGTCCGAACCCACGCCCTGACCGCTTCATCCAGGAACTTGGGCGGCATCTGTGCCAGTATGTAGTGGAACGTCGAGGCGGTGTAGTGCGCCTTCTTCGGACTCCAGAAGTCACTCACCGTCGCCAGCTGCTCCTGCGACAGCAGGGCCACATACTGAACGAACGCAGTGACGCCTCGGCAGCCTGCCAGGCGCGCCGCCATCATCAGCGTGAACAAGCAGTCCAGCGTATAGCGTTCCCCGCGGGTGGCCGCCGCGGCGCCAGCCGCATCTCTTTCAGCCGACCGCGCGCCACCATCGCCGCCCAGTGCGGCTCCAAGATGGGCTCCATTTTCACCCTCCCTTTCGATAACAGCCGATAAGCCGCACGCAAGTCCGCCCGCCGGGGAAATATCTGCGGCAAAGATGCCCCCGGCCGCTCCAGCCATTTTCCAGCTGCAGGACGATGGTTATGCGTTGATGTCTTTCCAGGGCCGTCAGCTGCGCCAGGCGCCAACCTAGGCAGTTTCAGACAAATGACCGGCGCCAGCTGATAGGCGATGATGCTGATGAACAGATGTCCTGCGGCCCGCGCGGGCTGGTGATGATCAATCGGTCACCGTCCCAGTTCGAACCTCAGCCAGCGGAAAACGGCTTCCAGGTCGGTAAGTATGATTATGATGTAAGTGCGCCATAGGGTCTGCTCGTTCCAGTCGGTGAGGGTCGAGCGCAGGGCGTACACCCCGGACTGCGTCGCCAGGGTGCCATCGACCGGCTGGCACCGCCACAGGTCGGATACCCGGCAGCGGGGCCGCGTGGCTTGGATAGTTCTTCATGCAGACCGATCAGGGTCGCCTCACAGCGGCTGGCAAAGTGCTAGGCGATGGCCTGTTCCTTGTGACTTTTGGTCACCGACCGGCAGCCGATGATGAGCTCGCCGGTCTGCGGGTCTACCTGCCGGCACAGGTCCACGTCCGACCCGCTGCGGCCTCGCACCCGGGTGGCCTGTCGGGCATCGAAGCAGTCCCGCCTGCGACGGGCCACCACGTGGTATCGGTAGCCCTACTAGCGCAGCAGCCAACTGAGGTGATTTTCGGTGGCCAGTCCCGTATTCACCACCAACAGGGCTTGGGTGGGAGCCTACAGAACCCAGCACCAGGACCAGCGTCAGCACCCGCGCCTCAGAGCGGCGTTCCTTGGAGCGGCCGTGTTTGGCCTTGGGCTGACTCCGAACCTGATTGTGCTTGCTGTTCTGAAGACGCGATTCCAGCTGTCGCTGCGCCTTCTGCAGCCGAGCGGCGGAGCGTGTCGCAGTCACTCTTGGCATGATCGGCGACAAGCCGAGTCCGGCGAAACCCAATGGCCGCCGGACTCATGGACTGACTCAATCAGCCGTGAGCGCCGCCTCAGCTTTTCTTCCACCAGCGTTCGATCAATTTGTAGCCATCAAATTCCCAGTTGCCGGCCACCTGATCGGGGATGCCGACCTTGGAATTGTATGCGGATATGTGATTGGCGAACGCATGTATCACCGACCCGCAGTCATCCCGGGTGATGGCCTGCATCTCCCAGTACATGTCCCGACGCCGGTCTTCGTCCAGCTCCGCTCTGGCCGCCACCAGCAGTTCGTTGAAACGCTCATTTTTCCAGTAGGTCTCGTTCCAGTTGGATTCGGCTGAATACCCCTGAGTGAACATCCAGTCCTCCGTCGGCCGGCCGCTCCAGTAACTCGCGCACCAGGGATGCTGCATCCAGACATCACTCCAGTAACCATCGTCCGGAACCTGATTCGGAACGATTTCAATGCCGGACGCCTTGGCATGCTCACTGAACAGCACGGCGGTGTCGACGCAGCCCGAATAGAGGCTGTCAGAAGCGCTCAGCTCCACTTTCAGGCTGTCAAGACCGGCCTGCTTGAGATGCCATTTGGCTTTTTCCGGATCATAGGCCCGCTGCTCCAGTTCGTGGTTGTGGTAGCGATTGGCGGGTGAGATCGGATGATCGTTGCCAAGACTTCCGTAGCCACTCAATATGGTATCGAGTACGGTCTCCCGATCGATTGACAGCTTGAGTGCCATCCGCACGTCATTGTTGTCGAATGGTGGCAGGTCGGTCCGCATCGGAAACGTGTAGTGCTGGGTGCTGGTGATATCGAGAATTTCAATTTCAATGTTCCTGGCCAGCAGAGGTGCGGTGGTGGCATCCACATCGCCGATAATATCGACGGCACCGGTGATCAGCGCGTTCTGACGGGCGGTGGAATCCGCGATCGTCAGGATTTCCGCTGAATCAACGAAGCCTCGGTCAGTCCTGAAATCATTCGGATTGCGCATGAATCTCGAGTATTGTCCGGGTTCAAACGATTCCAGCAGATAGGCGCCACAACCGATGTCGAAGGCCTCGATTTGCCCGTCCTTAGATGGCAGAATCGACAGTGTGCTCGCACTCAAGATCACTGGAAAATCAACGCTTGGATTCATCAGTTTGAATTTGACGACGCGATCGCCGTCTTTGGTAATGGACACGACATCCTGCATAAACGATTTCATTGAAGAGGCGGATTCCTCGCCCCGATGACGGTCGAGCGAGACGATGACATCATCCGCAGTCAGCGTTTTACCATTGTGAAAGGTTACGTCCGGCCGCAGGACGAAAATCCATTCCGATGGATCGTTCCCAGGCTCATAAGACTCAGCCACCAAGGGGACCAATTCTCCATTTGGCGCGACCTCCGTCAATGCATTGTGCAGGGTCGAAAAAAGAAAATTAGTGTGTCCGCTAGTCAGGCGGATTGGATCAAGTAAGTCGGTTGATGAGCCCTGTACGGTTGCGATGCCCAGATGTCCGCCCTTCATAGGGGTTGCGGCCTGGGCTGCTGAGCCAGCCAACAGCCCCGGTACGGATCCGGCGACACCCAGCGCGCCCGACATCTGGATGAACCGGCGGCGCGAGATCTTGGTATTGATCGAATTTAAATTTACAGGATTTGACAATTTCATACCCTTTTTTCCTCCTATCTGAAAAAAATGAAAACAGCTTTCCCGTTCGTCTGTCGCATCAGCCCGTCGTCAATCTGTT
The DNA here is from genome assembly GCA_965205205.1 of Arenicellales bacterium. Classification (GTDB taxonomy): domain Bacteria; phylum Pseudomonadota; class Gammaproteobacteria; order Arenicellales; family JAJDZL01; genus JAJDZL01. The sequence continues at coordinate 591,003 of CBDBFX010000002.1, read as the reverse complement.
ATTGTTACGGTTCCCATGCGTTCACTAGGTTGCAGATGCTTCGAACACAAATCTATTTTAATTGTACATGGATTGTGAAGCGAGTTTACAGACAGATCAGCATCCATCCGTTTAAGCGACCGTTCTTCAGCTGGACTGCCATTCTTCTTAGCCAATGGGAACTTGGTACCGCTTGCTGAAAAAAGTTACCAATCGATAATGACGTAATGTAGCCTGAAGTATGCGCTGACATAACATCAGACCGCACAGATAATGGATCAAGAAGTTGAAAAAGGCTGTGACAGGGTGGGAAGTGATGAAACACGTTTTTTTGCGAGATCAACCAACCTCGTAGACGAGCTGGGGTTGGAATTTGAGTGACTGAATCTGCAGGCGACCGATACGAATGAATCGGGTGTGAGACAACAAAATCGAGCGAATTGGCGGAACCTATCCAAGAATCGCATCATCGACCAGCACGTTCAATATTGAATAGCGACGAGTGACCGCAGAATAGTTTTGAAGGTCGCGCAATCGGCTGGTAAAGTCATGCGAAAAACTGCTGAATCCTGTTGATGACATTTTCGCTGACAGCAGGCAGAATAGCCGCACTAAAGAGTGTTACGGACACCGAAGAATTGGTCGAGGAGTTTTCGGCATTCAGCGACGGGTTGATGAGTGATTCGGGCCGGCTTGGGCGGCTTCGAAAGACTAGATCAGATGATCGCACGGCGGTCAGCCAAAGGTGCTGACCCGTTTCTTCGTCTCAGGGTCAAGTATTCCGCGAACGGTCGCTTCCGTTTCCAGCGCCAGAGCATTTTCCAGGTCGGCAAGATTGACTTGATTCAGCACGCGTTTCAAGTCGTATACTGCACTTTTCGGCAGTTCCGCTATCCGTCGTGCGGTTTCCTCTGCTCGCGCGACCAGTTCCTCATCGGGCACCACTTTCCATGCCAATCCCATCGCCAGTGCATCATTGGCGTCAAATGTATCACCCAGCAGCATCAGTTCCTTGGTTTTTGTCAGTCCGATCATTCGGGGTAGAAGTGCGGTGACGCCACCGGTCGGAAACATGCCCCACTTGAGTTCAGGAAAGAAGCAGCGGGTGTTTTCCGAGAACACGGACAGGTCACAGTTGATCGCCCACTCGAGTCCGCCGCCGACAGCCCAGCCGCGAATCGCTCCGACGATAAATTTCCGGCCCAATATAAGTTGCCGGCTGATATCCTGAATGGATTCAATGAACGCACATGTTTGTACAGGATTCTCTGACTGCTCGTCGAACTCCTTGAGATCATCTCCGGAGCAGAACGATGAGCCAGAGCCCGTGAGTATGATGGCGTTCACATTCGCATCCTCATTGGCGGCCTGCAGGGCCGTCTGAAGTTCCTCAAGCAGGATGGCATTGATCGCATTCAACCGATGGGGTCGATTGAGAGTCAGCGTACAAACGGATTTTTCAATTGATATCAGAACTGTGTCAGACATCATTCTTCCTCCCGGATCAATCTTTTAGTCTTGCCTTCTGTGCGGGGCAGGGAAAAAGGTGGCACGAGTGTTACGCTGGCCGAGGCACGGGTGCGGAACTGAATCGCATTTTGAACCTGCTCCTGGAGTCGGTCGCTTGATTCAACATCTGAAGCGAGCTCAACTTCAACATTCAATCGGTCATAAGGTCCAGGACCCTTCATTCGAATGCGGTATTCTCCCGACAGATCGCTTATCTCACCAATTGCTTCCGCGACTGCAGATGGGTAGACGTTGACCGCTCTGACGATGATCACATCATCGGTACGTCCCAAAATTCGGAACCGCGGCGTCATCCGACCACACTCGCATTGATCGGTGCCAGTAATGACGATCGAATCGTTGGTGCGATAGCGTACCAATGGTTGTGCAAGACGAGATAAGTGGGTCAGTACCAGTTCTCCGCTGTTACCTTCCAGCCAGGGAATGGGTTCCTGCGTCTGCGGGTGAATCAGTTCGGCATGCAGCACATCAGTCGCCAGAAAGTGTAGATCCTGATTGAATTCGCACTGACTCGCAAAGTTGCAGTAGACATCCGCCATGCCGTAGTTGGCGTTGCGCGCCTTGAATCCCCAAGTATCTTCAAGGCGTTGTCGAAACGCCGGTTGGTCCAGAGCGATTTCGCCACCAAACAGTCCCAGTTTCAGGTTTAAGTCCCGCGGTTCAATGTGCGGAAAAAACTCATGCAATGTCCGTTCCATGACTGCCGGATACGAAGGTGTACAATGAATCGCGTCAGCGCCGAGATCCAAGATCGTCTGAATAAGCAGACGAGTGTTGCCGACGCCAAAAGGAATAACGGTTGCACCGGCTGACTCGACACAGAGGTGATCGGTGAATCCGCCCATCCACATCTGGTAGTTCAGACAGTGGATGACTCGATTGCCTGGTTTTATGCCTGCGGCGATATGACTTCTCGCACCGACGCGGACCGTTTGGTCCGAATCAAATTTGGTCAGCGCAACGTTCATCGCCTGTCCACTGGTGCCAGATGTCCGATGCACGCGGACAATCTGCTCACTTGGGGCAGCCAGGTAGTTGCCAAAAGGTGGATGTGCGGCCTGCGAATCTCGAAGTATCGCTTTATCGCAGATGGGGAGCAGAGGAAGGTCTTCCAACCTGTCGGGCGTCTGTGACTGATCCCAGAGCGCAATGTAGAAATCGGATTTCTCAAGCAGGTATCGGCGCTGAGACTCCCATCGCCGCTGACGAAGTTTGGCGATCTCATTGAGCGGCAGGCACTCGGTCAATGTGTTATTCATTCGATTCGATGCGGAACTCCGCATCTGTTGATGGCCTTTGCATTATTTATACCGTTTATTTGACCCGGGTGAAATCAAACTCGGTCAATTGTGACTCGCCTCAGTTCTCAAATTCAATATTACCGTCAACTTCAAATTAATGATTTTGGGTTGATTTTATTCGATAAAATCAGCTGTCATGAAGCACTCGATTACGGCAATTAAACCAACAATTATCAATTGAATCTAAACCGGAGAATGAAAAGGAGTGGACCGCACCGAGCGTTTCTATCTGATTGATCAGCTGTTGCAGAAGCGGCGCGCCACTTCGATGAATCTGTTGATCAGCGAACTGGAAGTTTCGCGGTCGACGGTCAAGCGAGACCTGAGGTACATGCGGGACCGCTTATATGCCCCCATTGTCTGGGATTCTCGTCTGGAGGGATACCGCTATGAGCATCCGGAAGCGGGGCTGGCGAGATTTTCCCTGCCGGGTCTCTGGTTCAACAGCAGCGAGCTGCACGCGCTACTCACCATGGAACACCTTCTGGATCATATTCAGCCCGGTTTTTTGGGATCTCGTCTGGAGGCGCTGAGAAACCGAGTCCGCAAACTGCTTGAACAGGGTGATCATTCAGTTGAGGAAATGGTTCGTCGGATCCGAATATGCCACGGCACCAGCCCGATGGTCGACTCGGCGATCTTTCAGAAAGTGGCTAACGCGGTACTGGCCCGGCAGCAGATTTTCGCAAGCCATCTGCATCGGCATTCAGATGAGGTGATCGAACGGTACATTTCACCGCAGCGTCTGATTTATTACAATGAGAACTGGTATCTGGATGGCTGGTGTCATTTGCGAAACGATCTGCGGACATTCAGATTGCACAACCTATCCCGGGTTGACGTGACTGATGAACAATGTATTGATATGGATGACGCTCTCTTGGATTCTGAGCTGACGGTGGGATTTGGGATTTTTGTGGGAAAAGAGATACAGAAGGCGGAGTTGCGTTTTAGTTCTTTCGTTTCCCGGTGGGTGGTCAATGAACAGTGGCATTCCAATCAACATGCTGAGAAGGATGAAACCGGTCGCTTGGTCCTCACGGTGCCATATTCCGATGATCCGGAACTGATTATGCGCATTCTCCGGTATGGCCCGGATGTCGAAGTGTTGAAACCCCCTGAACTACGAGAAAAAGTTGCCGCGCGGTTACTTGAAGCGAGTGTGGTCTACGTAGATTAAAAGTCCCATAAGAATACCGCGGTGGCGCATCATTTGCCGCCAACCCTGTGCGAGCGTGTACCGGGCTGATCAGTCGCACGATCGGTTTAACTGATTGTTCCGCACCGCTGCAGACCATCCATCGGTTTCATTTTCATCTAGAAATATCGCACGGAGCGCATCCAATCACAAGGATTGAACTCCAGACATGACGGGATCACCATCTCTTGCGATTTTTCTGATCCGTCCGCCCAGCCCAGTTAATTTCAAAAATTATTTTTCGCAGGTTCACGCTGTGAACCACCGCCCCCTGATAATGGTAGACAAATATTCAAAAACGGAGATTTGTTATGACCAATTTAAATCATTTTCTTTCAGAACTGAGTGTGGGCGAGCCCCAGAGGTTTCAAAATCTGACGATGTATCCAATATTGGGAGACATTGAAAATAAAGGGGACTATCTGTTGCTTGATGAGGCGCTTCGGCAGCAAGTCATAGAGATTTCAGAAGTCTCGGAAGATGGAAGCGTGCCGGACCTTAAAGTGCAGAATAAAAGTGCGAAGCGGATATTGCTGCTTGATGGAGAAGAATTGCTGGGCGCCAAACAGAATCGTATCCTCAATGTTTCCGTCATGGTGCCGGCCAAGCAGACGATCACCATTCCGGTTTCGTGTGTCGAAGCAGGCCGCTGGCACTCCAGAAGTTACGCATTTGCGAGTGCTGGAAGAGCGCACTACGCCGAAGGTCGCGCGAGGAAGGCTCGACGGGTGAGTGAGTCGCTGCAGTCAAGCGCATCTTACCGCGGGAGCCAGGGTGAAGTGTGGCATGATATTTCGCTGAAGGCGCAACGTATGGATGCAGTATCAGATACCGCCGCTTCGGATTACATGTATGAGACGCACAGAGTGGGCCTGGATGAGTATCTCGATCAATTCTCACTGCATCCACAACAGGTCGGAGTGGCGTTTACAGTTGATGGAGCAACCACAGGAATTGATGTCTTCGATTCGGCAGACGCTATGCGGGGCAGTTTCAGCAAGCTGGTTGAAAGCTATGCGCTGGATGCGATCGATCAGGGAAGGTTCGTCAGCAAAAGTACGGACATCGGTGCCGATGTCGATATCGGCAAATTCCTTGATCGGATTGGTCAGGCCTCCGTGAAAATTTATCCGGCCGTTGGTGAAGGTGAGGATTACCGTCTTGACACCTCGGAATTTTCTGGTGGCGCGCTCGTAGTGGACGGCCGGATGGTGCATTTGTGTGCTTTCGAACTGGCGGATGAGAACCCGACGACAGAGCCTCATTGGAACCGAATGGCAAGAGCTTCGTCTCGTTACCGAAGAGCCTAGGTCGACTCAATCAAAAAACGATCGCCTGAGTAATCAAGTCTGATTTATTCGAGCGACCTTGCACATTCACCCATTTTATAGTGAACGTCACTATACAGACCAGACCCCCGCTGAAAGCGGGGGTCTGGTCGATGATGAGCTGAGTACAACATCGGCATCCGGTTCTCGCAGAAGGCCTGGAGAACTTGGATGAAATATCAAAGCCCAATACAGAGCATGGACACACGACTCTCATTGAGCTATCAGACAGAACCGGTACGACCTCCATCATATGATCGTTGACAGGTGTTCTACTGATTGACTTATGGGATGGTTGAAAGATATTTCGAGACGGTCGGCCTCATCTTGAATAAAATTGAAATTCATATCTCGAGATTGGAATTTGAAATTCCGCTGTAACTCAATTTGCCTCAGTGATCAGCAATCACGATAACTCCAGGTTTGCACCCCGTTCTGCAGCTGATGGATTGCAGGCAAAACCGATGATGGTATCAATGACAGGTATGCAGGGATCATGAAATCAGACCTTCAGCAAACAACCTCCGCCGGCCTCCAATCCCAACTGTTCAATTCACCTGAAAAGCACTTAACACTCTCAGAAGCGAGTGCGTGGGCCAGCGCAAAGACCGATTCCAATGTGACGCTGTCAAACATCCAATATCTGATCAAATACGGTAGTCTTTCTGCAATACGAAACAACGGTGTACTGGTCATTGACTTCAACGATCTCGAAGAGTATTTCAGTTCAAAGCATCGAACTAGAGAAGAGTCCTATAAAGCGAAGTTGGGAGACGACATTAACTGGAATTTATCGTTTGACCGGTGTAAAGAATCTGAAACTACGAAACACGTTCATCGCCTTCATCCCTACAAAGGAAAGTTTATTCCTCAGCTGGTTGAGTATTTTCTTGACGATCATGCGGACGAGTTCAAAACCGACGTTATTTTTAAAGCAGGTGATTTGATTCTGGATCCATTTTGTGGCAGCGGAACCACTCTCGTTCAAGCAAACGAACTGGGCATGCACGCTGTAGGAGTCGACGTTTCAGCATTTAATTCTTTGATTTGCAAACTGAAACTGGCAAATATCAATGCCATTGAATTAATGGAGGCAACGGTAAAGATTGGCGATGTCATTGCAAGTTCAGGCGCAGGCATAAATGCCAGGCGATTTGAAGCCAAGCTTGCAGAAAAGTTAGTTGAGTTTAATGCTGAGCATTTTCCAGCCCCTGAATTCAGACAGAACGTAAAGCGGGGAAAAATCGATGAGGACCGCTACGGCAAGGAAAAAGCGACCGAATTTCTCATTCATTTTGAGAACTTACAAAAGGAGTTCGGGCTGGAAACAAAAACTTCTGAAAATGACAGACATTTCCTAGACCGCTGGTTTGTGCCATCCATACTCGAAGAATTTCGATGTGGGGTTGACGCCATCAATAAATTTGAGGATGTGGTGATTGCCAATGCGTTGCGATTAATATTGAGTCGAACTGCACGGTCATGTCGGGCCACCAAGCACCATGACCTGGCGACGTTGGTCGAACCGGTTTGTTTAACGTATTACTGCTCAAAACACAGCAAAATCTGCAAACCGCTATTTAGCAGCTTAAAGTGGTGGAAACGATATGCGGTAGATACCGTCCGGCGAATCGGTGAATTCGCCAGGCTTCGAACGGACACTCACCAAGTCTGTCTGACAGGTGATTCTAGGAGCATAAACATCTGCCGGATGTTGCGCGAGACTGACAGAAATATGCACAAAATTTTCAATGAACAGAAAATTCGCGGGATATTTTCGAGTCCGCCGTATGTGGGATTAATCAATTATCACGAACAGCATGAGTATGCCTACGAACTCTTTGGGTTTTCGAAAAACGATGGTGCGGAGATTGGGCCGTTGAGCAGGGGTCAGGGTAAGCAGGCTCGTCGAGACTATGTTGAGTCAATCGCAAAGGTATTGATCAATTGCCGTCGGTTTATGATTGATGAATTTGACATATTTCTGGTCGCCAATGATAAATTTGATCTCTATCCAGAGATCGCGGCACAGACTGACTTGAAAATTGCGTATGAGTACAAAAGACCGGTTCTCAATCGAGCTGAAGGGAATAAAGGGGCTTATTCCGAGAGTATTTTCCACATGGTGAGAGGGTGATGCCATTTTGTGCTGAAAGAATTGAAAAGTTTCTTGAGGATACGATTCGAGAGAAGCTGGAATCGTACAGTCCAGAAGACTCATATAAGCCTTTTCACGACAATCTGCTCGGTAAGGACAAGATGACTTTGTACTCAATCATTCAGTCAATCAATACGACTCTGGGGATGTCAATCTATGAGTCGATAGCCTACGATATTGCGGGTGGGTATTTTGAATCGATGGAGTGCCAGAAACAATTGGTTGGAAATTTTACGGATTTAGCGCAGAAAGAAATCAATCGAATTCGAAATGAGCTCAGTCACGGGAACGCTAGCCCCAATCATGCTCGCGAAGTTGAAAGGCTTAGATCAGTGTGTCAAATTGGTGAGGTGGTGAACAAGAAGTTGACTAGGATCGACTTATACTTGGAAAGACAGGGTGATTGTTTTGCAATTGACATCAAGACTGCGAAGCCGAATAGAGATGGTTTTGCGAAACAAAAAGAAAAAATGCTTGAATGGACGGCATCATTCCTGTATGAAAATCCGCAGGCGAACATAAGAACAGTTACGGCGATACCATACAACCCCAGTTATCCTCGTGAATATAATCGTTGGACACTGAGTGGCATCATTGACTTAAGCCAGAATGGAGAGTTGTTGGTCGCTGAAGAATTTTGGAATTTTCTCGCGGGCGGCGAGGAAATATATGAACAACTATTGGAGTGCTTTTTCATCGCCGGAAGAAATCTGGAATGGGAAATTGATAAGTTCGTGAATGAGTGCCTAATCGATGCGACCAGCTTTTCAAGGTGAAGGATATGGAAATAATAATCTATGAAATGTAGGAACAATTTGGAATACAGTCCAGGCGCGGCGGGTGAATCTTTAATACCTCCGGACCGTCGCGCAGGCGCCGTTCTTCCAGGTGGCTGGTGGTCCACTGGGTCCGCGGCGATCAATTATTCCATCAGGCCATTCGAGACTACCTGATCGGGCTCAATTGGCGGTTGGAGAATTTTAACCAACGGATTCAACCGACCTAACCATCAATGTATGACTGTTGTAATTGATTTCCATGTTTTCAGGAAATTATAAATGATTGAATATGTGAGAATATTGTGTTAGCTGGCTATTTTTACGCGCTTTATGATAATAAATCAGAACATTATGTCTGGATGAGTGATAACATACTGAGTCCATTCTAAAACTCAACCCTAATCCAAGAGGAGGATTTATGCAAGAGAATATGAATCGACGTAAATTCCTGAAAGGGACTGCGTTAGCGGCTACAGCAGCCGCTGGTACGTTGGCGGCTCCTGCCATTGTCAAAGCACAGCCGACAATGCTGAAAATGCAGGCGGCCTGGGGTGGCGGCATTTTTCTTGAGAATGCCCAATCCTATGTCGACCGAGTCAATGCGATGGCGGGCGACGCGTTACAGATCGAACTGCTGCCAGTCAACTCTGTGGTGAAAACCAGCCAGATGCAGGATGCCGTACATCGTGGCGTTCTGGATGCCGCTCACTATGTACCTGCGTATTGGTACTCCAAATCTCCGGTCGCGTCATTATTTGGCACCGGCCCCTGTTTCGGCTGGTCCAGTCAGGAAGTGCTCGGATGGGTGTATTATGGGGGGGGGCAGGAACTGTTTGATGAACTGATGGAGAAACTCGGGCTGAATCTGGTCAGTTTCTTCAACAGCCCGATGCCTGCCCAGCCGTTAGGCTGGTTTAAAGAACACATCACCGATTCCAGTCAGATGAAAGGGCTGAAGTATCGGACGGTGGGTCTTGCCGCTGACGTTCTGCTCGAGATGGGAATGTCAGTTGTCCAGCTGCCAGGCGGCGAAATTCAGCCAGCTCTCAAATCCGGTCTGATTGATGCGGCAGAGTTCAACAACCCGACTTCTGATCGGGATTTTGGCATGCAGGATGTGTCAAAGCACTATCATCTGGCCAGCTTTCATCAGTCTCAGGAGTTCTTTGAGTGCACATTCAATAAGGACAAGTACAACGGTCTTGCTGAAGAACAGAGGGCGATTCTGAAGTACGCGTCGGAAGCGGAGAACTCCAACTTCTATTGGCATAATACCCGAAGATATGCAGCTGATCTGGTCAAGCTGCAGGATGATCATGGGGTTAATGTCTATCGTACCCCAGATTCCGTCATGTCGGACCAGCTGGTGGCTTGGGATGTGGTTGTTGATCGTCTGTCTGAGGAGGACCCGTTCTTCGCCAAGGTCATTGATTCTCAAAAAGCCTATGCGAAAGTGGTCATGAACTATCTGAATCTGAACCAGCCTGACTATAAGCTTGCTTACGAGCACCATTACGGTTAATTCGTAACGCTTCGTTTGGCAATGAATGGCGGGGACTCGAGTCTGCAGGCCCCGCCATTTGTTATGTGAAATGGTGACCAAGGTGGTTGGACTGATACACAGCATTGAAAGTCTCAGCGTTTGGGTCGGAAGAGCCTTTGGCTGGTGTATTCTCATCCTGACTTTCTCAGTGTCATACGAGGTATTTGTGCGTTATGTGCTGAACGCTCCGACGGTATGGGTGTTTGACATGATGGTACAGATGTATGGTGCACTTTTTCTCATGGCGGGTCCTTATGCGCTCGCGCAGGACAGTCACGTACGTGGAGACGTGATTTATCGACTGCTTCCGGTCCGCTACCAGGCGGTCATCGACTTTGTTCTTTACATTGCGTTTTTCTTTCCAGGCATGCTCGCCTTGTTCTGGTTCGGAGCGGAAATCGCGGCGGATTCCTGGCGCTACAAGGAAGTCAGCTGGAACAGTCCCGCCAGAATACAGATCTATTATTTCAAAACCCTGATCCCCGTCGCCGGCGCACTGCTTTTCATCCAGGGCATCGCGGAAATTCTGCGCTGCTGGAAAGCGATGCGTGAACAGATTTGGCTGGAACGGCTTGATGATGCGAAGGAAACGGAAAAGATGCTGAGCTAGTTTTCTTACGAAATTAGATCGGTATTTTCACACTTATGAACTTCTAAACCTGCGCGGTTGTCGGAGATGACGAATCCCGAAGTTGCAATTTTGATGTTGGGACTGTTTATCGTCCTGGTGCTGCTTGGATTTCCGATTGCTTTCACATTGATCGCAATGGGCGTTGGATTCGGCTACTACGCTTATCATCAGGCGGGGTCAATCCGAGAAATCACCGACGCATTCAACAATCAGATCTTCTATCTGTTGAACCAGAACACCTACTCGGTGATGGAGAACGACACACTCGTTGCGATACCCTTATTTTTATTTATGGGTTACGTCGTGGAACGGGCCAATATTGTCAACCGACTGTTCTCTTCACTTCAGCTGGCGGCGCGTAATCTTCCGGGCTCCATGGCGATCGCGGCGCTGATTACGTGCACTGTTTTTTCAACCGCCAGTGGAATCGTTGGTGCGGTTGTAACATTGATGGGCCTGCTCGCATTTCCGGCCATGGTCAACGCGAGCTACAGAAGAGATTTCAGTGCGGGTGTGATTTGTGCCGGCGGCACGCTTGGCATTCTGATTCCTCCGTCCATCATGCTGATCGTCTATGCCGCAATCGCTGAACTGTCGCCACTTCGACTGTATGCGGCCGCGGTTTTTCCAGGTCTTCTGCTGGCCGGCCTATACATCGTTTATGTGTTGATCAGGGCTTACATCAATCCAAGTATCGCGCCGAAACCGGACTATGACGACCGCGTGTCTCGAAAAGAAGTCTACATTCAGCTGCTGGTGTCGTTCGTGCCACTGACGGTTCTGATCATGCTGGTTCTAGGCTCGATTCTGGGCGGTCTGGCAACGCCGGCCGAGGCCGCGGCGATGGGTGCGTTGGGAGGTCTGGTCCTAGCGGTCGCCTATCGATCCCTGACGTGGAAAAAAACAAAAGAATCGGTGTTTTTGACTGCAAAAGCCACCGCCATGGTCTGCTGGATGTTTGTCGGTTCCTGGACTTTTGCTTCCGTATTCTCCTACCTTGGTGGCCACGATGTCATCGAACACTGGGTTCTCGCGCTGAATCTTGAGCCCTGGCAGTTTCTGATCCTCGTTCAGTTGATCATATTTCTGCTTGGCTGGCCCTTGGAATGGTCAGAAATCCTGATCATATTTGTGCCGATTTTCCTGCCAATGCTGGACACTTTCAATGTCAATCCTTACTTCTTTGCGATGCTGGTTGCATTGAATCTGCAGACGTCGTTTCTAACCCCGCCAATGGCAATGTCGGCGTATTACCTCAAGGGTGTACTGAAGAAGAAGATTGAGCTGGTTGAAATTTTCAAGGGAATCATGCCGTATTTGGGAATTGTAATATTCAGCATGTTTCTAATGTACATGTTTCCCGAACTGGCGCTATGGTTTCCTGATGTGCTCTTTGGCCCTTATGTGCCCTAATCGCGGAACCCATCCAAATGACAGGCATCATGAACACTGGCGCCGGAACGGCCAGGCAATTTTTTGAATTGATGATGCAGGGTGCGACTTCTTCGGAGTCCGTCGTACAGCACTGTCTCGAGACCATCGAGCGGACCGACGGTCAGATCAAGGCTTGGGCTCACATTGATGATGAGGTCGCGTTGACTCAGGCAAAGCGCCTGGACCGCATCAGAAAAAAAGGATTGCCGGTTGGAACGCTTCATGGAATTCCCGTTGGAATCAAGGATATTTTTGATACATCGGACTATCCGACGGAAAGGGGAACGGCAGCCTACGCCGGTCGTAAAACCGAATGCGATTCTGCAGTGGTGGAAAAACTGAAAGAAGCCGGTGCGGTCATATTGGGAAAGACCGTCACAACTGAACTGGCTTCCATGCATCCATCACTCACTCAAAATCCGAGAAACGTCGACTATGCTCCTGGCGGCTCGTCCAGTGGCTCAGCTGCGGCAGTCGCAGCCGGACAGGTGCCGCTCGCGATTGGCAGTCAGACCCATGGCTCAGTCATTCGGCCCGCTTCTTATTGTGGAATCTACGGCTATAAGCCGACCCGAGGCATGATTTCCAGAAGAGGAATGCTGTCGACGTCGCCGCATCTTGATCAGGTTGGCGTGTTTGCGCTTGATCTGGGTGACTTGGCTCTGCTTGGAAAGGTTCTTGGCGGATACGATGCGACAGATTCCCTGAGCTATCTTCGACCCCGCCCTGATACGGTTCATGGCTATGAATCAGCTCCACCGATTGAACCCATTTTCGCATGGTTTGATCTTCCTTATGCGTCGCGATACGGCGAATCGTTGTCCGCCGGAATAGAAGAGCTGATGGCGATTTTGGGTCGGCAGGTGGACCGAATGCCGGCGCCTCGTTCTTTTGTTGGACTGATTGAAAGTCTAAGGAGAATATATGGTTACGAGCTATATCGATCCCTGCAGGAACTGAACCTTCTCAATTCGGTGCATCTGAGTGAAACGCTTCGCTCTTCGATTCACGAGATTGAACAAATTACGGTTGAACAGTACAACGATGCCATGGAAGCAATGAAAGCGGCAGATGATTGGTTCGTGAACTTTTTTAATGACTACGATGCAATTCTGACGCCCTCAGCACCTGGAATCCCGCCACGATACGGCACTGGAACTGGTGATCCCTGTTGTTCAACCATCTGGACTCTCGCCGGGTTACCGTGCATCTCCATGCCGATGCTTGTTGGTGAACACGGTCTGCCAATCGGCATACAGATGGTGGGAGCGTCCGAGCAGGATGACAGACTGTTCAGAACTTCCCGCTGGTTGCTTGAGCATTTGGCTGAGTCGGGTCAGCCCTGCATTCACGATGTGGAGACGATTCCTCAGTCCTATGCTTCCTAGATTTACGATAATTTTGACCGGACTGATCGGTGTTGCGGTTCTGGTAATCTTCATAACGGGTCTTGCCTACAGCATCTCCACTGGATTTGCAGGATTTTGGGGCGGATTGCCATTCGTCATGATTATCGCAATCGTACTGCCGATGGCGGCCTACGACGTTTGGGATGAATGCATTCGCTCAACGCGGCGGCCGGAAAATCACAGAAATCAAAAATAATTCACACTTTCTGCGGGTACGTTTTTGATGGAAAATCCAGTATTGTGGATTCCGAGGAAGCTGTCAGCGAATGTTGAGGCGCGGGCAGCCCGCGACTATGACGCCATCCTGTCACCAGCGGACGAGCCTGTCAGCAAGGCGAGAATCATTGAAATGAGCTCCAGTGTGGATGCGATTCTGCCCTGTCATTCCGAAATCTTCAGCCGAGATGTTGTTGGAAAGTTAGACAACCGGCTGAAAATCATCGCCAATTATTCCGTCGGTGTTGATCATTGTGATCTTGAGGCGCTGGCAGCCCGTGGTATCACGGTGACCAATACACCGGATGTCCTTTCCGATGCGACGGCTGAAATCGCTCTACTTCTGATGCTCGGTGCGGCGAGACGGGCGATTGAAGGAGATGCCTTGGTCAGAAAGGGTCACTGGAACAGCTGGAGTCCATCGTTCATGGTTGGACATCAGGTGACCGGCAAACGTTTAGGCATCATTGGTATGGGGAGAGTTGGTCAGGTAGTGGCCAGACGGGCTGCCGGGTTTGAAATGGAGATTCACTACCACAATCGCAACCGGCTTGATCTGGAACTGGAACGTGGTGCGGTTTATCACCGAAGCGTTGATTCCCTTCTTGAAGTTTCAGAATTTCTGTCACTGCACTGTCCCGCAACGCCGGAAACTGTTGGACTGATGAACGCACAGGCTTTCTCGAAACTGCCGAATGGCGCCATATTCATCAACTGCGCACGCGGTTCTCTCGTTGATGAGCAGGTGCTGATTGACGCACTGGATTCGGGTAAAATTGCCGCGGCTGGATTGGACTGTTTTCAAGTCGAACCGGGCGGAAACCCAGAGTTTTTCACCCATGAAAATGTATTCATGCTACCTCATATCGGCAGTGCGACATTTGAAACTCGGGACGCGATGGGATACCGAGCGCTTGATAACCTGGATGCTTTCTTCAGCGGTCAAATTCCGAAAGATCGTCTGTAGTCTGAGTTTTCGGTGGGCACGTTGAGTCGGTTCTGGATGATCGGAGTACATTTGACAGGATGGAAGGCCTGAACTTCTGCCAAATCAAGACCTGACATTTGATTACATAAAGGCATTCGAGCCGGATGATAAGTTCCTCAAAAATGCGGGAATCAGCATTTCAGAAAGGGATGAAAATTGATGGTATGAAAATTTTCCTGGAGTCGTTTTACGAGATGGAACGCTTCGTTTATTCCAGACTGATTCTCACTGCATATCTCTGAAGACACGATCATTTTCCATTTCAATCTGACGGTAATATTTATGGCGCTTCATTTTGACCGATCGGAATATCGATATCGTCAGCAACAGCTGATCAACTTGCTGGTGCGGCACGATCTTGAAGGCGTGCTGATTTTTCGTCAGGAAAGCATGTACTACCTGACTGGATACGATACATTCGGCTATTGTTTTTTTCAATGTCTTTACTTTAGCTGCGATGGAAACCACGCCCTACTGACACGGGTGCCGGACCGACTTCAGGCGCAGATGACATCAACCATCAAAGACATTCGGGTCTGGGTTGATCAGGCAGGGTACAATCCCGTGCAGGATCTGATCACAATGCTTGATGATTTCAACTGCAGAGGCAAAAAGCTGGGGGTGGAGCTGCATGCGTATGGTCTAACCGCGCAGTTGTGGAACAGCTTCAGCCCGATGCTGTCAGACTATTGTAGGCTTGAAGATGTTTCCAATTTGGTGAATGAGTTGCGAGTGATCAAATCACCGGCCGAGATTGCATATGTGGAACGGGCGGCACAGTTGGCAGATGATGCTCTGGATGAAGCCATTAAGCTGACCGCTCCTGGTGTATTCGACGGCGAAATTCTAGCGGCAATGCACAGTGCGGTCTATCGCGGTGGGGGTGATGACCCTGCCAACGAATTTATTCTGGGATCGGGCGAGAATGCACTGCTCTGTCGATACCATTCGGGCCGACGAACTCTGTCTGAACAGGACCAGCTGACTTTGGAGTTTGCTGGCGTGTATCGACATTATCATGCCGCCATGATGAGAACGATCGTCATTGGGCAGCCGAATGGGCAGCAGATTGAAATGCATCAAGCCTGTGTCGAGGCGATACGTTCCTGCCAGTCGGTGCTCCAGCCGGGCGTGGAAGCAGGGGAAGTTTTCGATACGCACGCGAGTGTGATGGACGCGTTCGGTTTTCGAAATATGCGGATGAACGCATGTGGATACAGCCTTGGAACAACCTATGCGCCAACCTGGATGGACTGGCCGATGTTTTACACGGGTAATTCCGTTGTGGTTGAGCCAGACATGATATATTTTTTACACATGATTCTGTTTGACGCAGACAGGTCGCTGGCGATGACATTGGGAGAAACAGTTCGAGTTACCGAAGACGGATGTCAGACGCTCAGTCGACACGGGCTGGACCTAATTGTGGCGTGAGGAGTCATGCAGTTGACTGCGGCTGTGAAGCCGAATCGCCTATTTTACCTTTATCCAATGGAGTGTGAAGAAAGGACATGGTAGAAAATCGCCGGATGGGTGGACGAGCCGCCCGTAAAGCGTTGCGCGCCGCGCCATTGGCGGAAGAAGACAAGGCCGTCCGCCCTGGAATGCTGAGTGGTCGCTTTAAACCACTCTCAGATTCAGATATCGATCGCATTAACGAAGCCGTAATGGATGTGCTTGAAAATCTGGGCCTGTCAAGTGCCATACCCTCGTGTATTGAGCTCATCACGAAAGCAGGCGGCACTTATACCAGCGAGGGTCGGTTGACATTTCCGCGGTCTTTGGTTGAAGACACGATTGCCAATGCTTGTCGTAATTTTGTATTGTGCGCGCGCGATCCCAAACATGACCTTGAGCTGTCCGGTTCGAAGGTCTACTTCGGGACTGCTGGTGCTGCCGTTCATGTGGTCGATATTGAAACTCGAGAATATCGAGAATCAACAGTCGCAGACCTCTACGATATTGCCAGAATTGTCGATCAGATGGAGCATATTCATTTCTTTCAGCGTCCAATTGTCTGCCGAGATCTGGAAGTTCCTCTGGAAATGGATTTCAATACCTGTTACGCGTGCATTTCAGGCACCTCCAAACATGTCGGGTCGAGCTGGGTGCTACCGGAACATCTTGATAAGACGATGGAAATGTTGCATGTTGTTGCCGGTAGCGAAGATCTGTGGCGGGCGCGGCCCTTTGTCAGCAGCTCTTCGTGTTTTGTCGTTCCACCGCTTCGCTTCGCTGAAGATGCCTGTGCGGTACTGGAACGAACCGTTCATGCCGGCATGCCGGTTCTGCTCCTGGCTGCCGGCCAGGCGGGCGCGACGAGTCCAGCATCGCTTGCCGGTTCAGTTGTACAGGAGATGGCTGAAACCCTGGCTGGATTGGTCTATGTCAATCTGTTGAAGAAAGGCCACCCGGCCATTATTGGAGTTTGGCCTTTTGTTTCCGATTTGCGAACCGGTGCCATGAGTGGCGGCAGTGGGGAACAGGCCATACTAATGGCCGCATGTGGGCAGATGGGTCGCTTCTACGATCTGCCGACAGCAATAGCGGCCGGAATGGCCGATTCGAAACTTCCAGATGCGCAGTCGGGATTTGAAAAGGGTTATACGACGACTCTGGCTGGCCACAGTGGCGCCAATATGATTTATGAATCGGCTGGCATGCAGGCGAGTTTACTTGGCGTCAGTATGGAGGGTTTTGTCATCGATAACGATATGCTGGGTGCGGTCAATCGGTCAATACGCGGCATCGAGATCAATGACGAATCGTTGTCCGTTGAGGTGATGCGCGACGTTTGTGTTGATGGACCCAAACATTACCTGGGCCATGATCAGACAATGAACCTGATGCAGAAAGACTATGTTTATCCGAATGTCGGTGACCGAACCAGTCCCAAAGAGTGGGCTGAGCAGGGTTCGACGGACGTCGTCCAGAAATCAAGAATCATCGCCGACAACATCCTGTCCAGTCATTTTCCGCGCTACATTGATGACGCAACCGACCGACAGTTGCGGGAATCACTGCCCATTCGTCTACCCCGCGAGAGAATGTGTCCCCGATGATCGTTAAGCGATCCATTTGAAATCAGGAAAAAGCAAAATGAACCAAGAAGTAATCATTACCTGCGCCGTTACGGGCGCTGGCGAAACACAACACAAGCACCCCGATCTGCCAATTACGCCAAAACAGATTGCCGATGCTTGTATCGAGGCGGCGAATGCCGGTGCGGCAATCACGCATATTCACGTACGCGACCCTGACACGGGTGCCGGCTGCAGGGATCATCAGCTGTTTGGTGAAGTTGCCGATCGCGTGCGCTCATCGGGCGTTGATGTTGTACTCAATCTGACGACTGGCATGGGTGGGGACTATGTTGTTGGCGATGAAGTGCCGACCAATCCAGGTCCTGGTACCGATTTTGTGATGCCAACTGAAAGAGTGTCGCATATCGATCACATTATGCCGGAGATCTGCTCGCTTGACTGTGGCACCATGAATTTTGGTGAAGGCAATCTGCTGATGATCAATACTCCCGATCATCTGAGAGTCGCTGCGAAGCACATACAGAAACTGGGTGTGAAGCCCGAGCTGGAGGTTTTTGACACCGGACATGTCTGGCTCGCAAATCAACTGCTGAAGGAAGGTTTGATTGATGAGCCGCCACTCTATCAGATCTGTCTTGGCATTCCATATGGCGCTCCTGCAACGACGGCGGCGATGAAAATGATGTCTGAAATGCTTCCAGAAAGCGCCAACTGGACGGCTTTCGGAATCAGTCGCCATCAGATGCCGATGGTTGCTCAGGCCGTTCTGCTGGGTGGACACGTGAGAGTCGGCCTTGAGGACAATCTTTATCTCGAACGCGGAAAGTTCGCCAGCAATGGTCAACTGGTTGAGAAGGCGGTTGGAATCGTTGAAATGTTGGGAGCGGCAGTTGCTGGCCCAGATGTTGCCAGACAGAAGCTCAAATTGACTCGGCACAAGTAAGCGAATGAATGGTTGAGGAAAATCATTCGACTGTTACCCAATGAACGAAAATTTTGAGTGGGCCTCAATGGGAAAGAGGGGTTCAACATGAAAGGCAGCAATTGATCGGCAATTCAGCAATCAGTTCCGTCTGTTTATGGGATTTATGCCAATTTTTCTTTGAGAATTATATAGTTGGTTGAATCAGTAAAAATAATTCCAATATTTCCTTATTTTTAGAAAATGCGTTCCGTTCGGATATCGGTCTGCGCCGCGTCTCAACCGTTGGCTAGCATCGTCCCGAGTGCGGGAGCACACCACTGACCGCCAGACCGACCGCACCTTGATGGGTCAGCCCGCCACCAGCGCGCGGTCGGTCAGCCGCCGGTCCGACAGGTTGACCACCATCCGCCGCATCTGCTCGATCGTGTCCAGTGCGCGGATGCTGTGCCGCCCGGCAAACTCGTTCACATAACGCCACAGATGCTTGACGCTCAGCTGGTGATAGGTGCCCCGATAGGCGCGCTTGAGCATGCTCCAGAACGATTCCAGACCGTTGGTGTGCGCCGAGCCATTCACATACTCGCCGGCACTGTGCCGCACCGACTGGTGGACGTACCCCGACAATTGCCGATTAACCCGCATATTTCACCGATTTGTATTCTGGGTTGAAATGGCCGTCGCCAAGCGTTGATTTCATCAGTTGGATGAGAAAACCGCCGTCAGCCAGTGACAAGGCCGGCGAGCGCACCGCGGAAACCGCGTTTTTCCGGCCCGCCAAGGCCCGTTCAGCCCGTTGCGGCATGGTCAGGGCGCGTGCCATCCTCGCCCCTGACAAAGTCGGCGATCGAACCGGCGGTCGGCACCCGAGCCGACCCGATGACACCCTAGTTGAAATCAGGCGGCGGCCTCCACAGTGGCAGCTGGCCCAGATTGTCCAGCACCTCGGCGAACACCTCGGCATGCGGATAACCCGCCACCCGAATGCGCACCCCGACCTTGATCAGCTTCAGCCGCAGCGTGCCACTCTGCGCCCGCGCCAGGCGGGTGCCCTTGGTGCCCAGACGACGTAGCACCTCGAGCAGCCCATAAGCGAACGAGGCGAAGTACAGGCGCAGCTGATTGGCCGCCATCTGGTGCGAACTGGTGCGGTCCGCAAACAGGTCCAACTGCTGCTCCTTGATGCGGTTCTCCATGTCGCCGCGGGCGCAGTATTTCTCCTCATACAGCTCCTGAGCCCCCACCTCCTCAGCCGACAGGCTGGTCACCACGAACCGCGGATTGGCCCCCCGCCGCAGATGTTCCGCCTTGCCAATCACCCGCCGCGCCCGACTCCACGAGCTACGCGTCTGATAACTGAACTCGCCGAACCGGCGCACCGCCTCGCCCGTGCGCTCATGCTCCTCAGCGGCCTCTTCCATCTCCTTCGACAGCGCCGCCTCCAGACGCGAATTGCGTGCCACACCAAGGACATAATCCACCTGCACCTCCTCCTGCTCACACCACGCCATGATGTCTTCCCGGCAGAACCCCGAATCACCCCGTATCACCACCCGAACCTTTGGCCAGCGCGCCCGCAACTGCCCGACGATCCGTTCCAACTCCTCCACACTGCCCGCCGCACCATCCTGATCCGACGTGCGCAGCCGACTGCACAGCAGCTGCTCGCCACAGAAAATGTACAGTGGCAGATAGCAGTAGCAGTCATAGTAACCGTGAAAGAACCGACCCTCCTGCTCCCCGTGCAGCGGATCGTCCGTCGCATCCAGGTCCAGCCACAGTTCCTTCGGTGGCGCCTCGAACGACTCCATGAACAGGTCCGCCAACAGCCGATCCATCAGCAATTCCCGCCAAGGACATCTTCCGTGGATTCGGCGTGATTTCCGGCTTCAGACGCAGGAGTCGGGAGGATGCGGGCAAAGTGGGTCCTCCGGCAGGTTGCCGGATCGGCGGTTGGCCACGTGATACCCTGAAGAACCGGCCGGTCACACATTCGGTCACGGCGACCGCATCAGGACGTGTCGAAGAGCACCAGATCGGGCCCGCGGTACCCGAAGGCGATGGCCTTATACAGCGTCTCCCAGTCCCGGACGTGGAATCCCAGGAACAGCGCGCGCAGCTGCTCCCACAGGGCTTTCGAGCCGCCCGCTTCCGCCCGCGCGGCCTGGAACAGCGAGCAGCACCGCTGCTGCACCTGATCGATGAGAAACGCCAGCATCGTCAGGTGGGCGAACACCGTCGCCAGATGCCGTCGGCCGTGGCCGAAATTGTGTTCAAAGCCGTAGCCTTGGTTCTTCAGGGTGTTGAAGGTCTCGTTCTCGATGCGCCAGCGGGCCCGTCCCGCCCGCATCAGCTGGTAGGCGTTCGCTTCCGTGACCTCCAGGTCCGTGACCCAGGAGAAATGAAGCGTCCGACCGTTCGGGCGGGTCTCCCAGCACTCCAGGAAGTTCACCTCCAGGTCGAAGTTCGCCTCATTCAGCGGCACGCCGTTCAGGAACCGAAAGCGGAACCGGCTGCCGTCCCGTTCCATCTCCACGATTCGGGTCGCCGCTGCGATGTCGACCCAGTGGAACAGTTCCCCATGGTCACCCGGCTTCACCCCCAGCACGTAGCGCAGGTTCAGTTCCTGCAGCAGCCGGATGTGCGGACCGTTCGAGGCCAGCGCATCCTCCACCACCAGCAGCTTCAGATGCGGGTGCTCCCGCCGCACGTCCCGCAGCAGCCGCTTGGCCGCATTGCGCTCGCAGTCGTTTTTCTTGGCGCCGTCCGCCCGCAGGATCGGTTCCGGCGCCAGCGGGAACACCTCCCGGTGCTCCGGGTGCACCAGCACCGCACCCAGCATCTGGTGATACCAGGTGGTGCTGCCATCCCGATGATGCTTCTCACAGCAGTGCTCGCAATGCACCTTCTTCGAGGAGAAATGACCCGTGCCGTCCACCGACAGCAGATGAAAGCCCAACCAGGTGAAACCTTCCAGACCCTTGCCCCGCTGCAGGGCGGCGAACACTTTCTTGAAAGCCCCGCGGATCGCCCGCGGGTCCACCTGATCCAGACGCTCGCGCATGGCCGTATCCGACGGCACGCGGAGCACTCCGTACAGGTTCCTGAGGTTCGACCGCACCCGGTTCTTGTTCCGCACCTGCCGTTCGAAGTTCAACAGCGACGGGCACTTCAGGCCAAACATCGCCAGGGCCGACATCAGACAGTCCGTCAGCACCAGGCCACGGCTGGCCACGGGGTCCTTGAGGCGGTCGAATTCGGCACGCACCAACCGAAGAAGACCCGGTACGCTGAGGGTCTTGCGAAACATAGTCTTAGACATGGCTGATCATCCAGGATGGTAAAAAAACAGCCCTATCATACCACTTTTCAATGAAAAGTCTGCGAACAGTTTTTTTTCACACCCCCTGAAACCCCCGTAGTTACTGACCCGGCAGACTTGGCGGGAATTGCTGCCGATCCATCGCCTCACCGATGGCCACGATGCGTTTGTAGCGGTCATTTGCCGCCTCGTCCGGGTGCCCCAACTCCAGGCGGTTCAGCGTGCTCGGACTGGCCAGCGCCTGCCCCTGGTCCACCATCTGCTCCAGCCGATCCACCATCACCCCCATCAACCGGTCGTCGCTCAGGTGCTCATGGTCGTTGAGATCTTCATAACCCATCGTCATGCCATAAATGCGCTGGCGCAGCAGGGCCTTAACGTGGTGTCGCACGCTGGCCGGGTTGCGGTAGTCGATGAAACAATCGGCCAGACGGTCGGTCAGACCGATCCGCCTGTCAACCTCCCGCAGCAGCAGGGCGCCACCATCGGAACTGATCTGTTCACTGTCGAATTTGGCGGTCACCGCGCGCCGGCCACTGGGTTGAAATTCCAACTGTGTCTGATAACACTGTGCATTCATGGCTGAGTCCTCTGTGAATGACTTAATTCATTGATTAAGTTGTCATTATAACTTATTTTTCACATTTTTCATAACTATCGGTGAAAAATGCGGGTTAGCCCTGAAATCATCGGTATGCGACCGCGTGCCGGGCTCAACATGGGCGGTGATGAACCGATGCAGACTCGCCCGGTCGCGCGCCTCGACCACCTGAACCTTCGCCTGCTGACTGCCGCGCGCCCGATCGCGCACCAGCTGGCGGCGCTTGTGTGACACGTCGCGCAGTTCGCGGAACTCAGGCGCCGGCGCGAAGCTGGATCGGCCGAGACCGAACAGGCCGATGCGGGCCAGCCAGATGCTGTCGGCGACATCGGTCTTGCGGCCTTTGATCTGCTTGACATGCTGGGCATTGAACACCACCGGCTTGATGCTGGCCTGTTCCAAGGTCACATGGACATTGAGCCAGTAGATGCCGGTGGCTTCCATGGCCGCGGTGGTGACGCTGAAGCCGCACAGCCAGTTGATCAGCTGGGCGAGTTCTTCGGGTAAGGCGGAGAACTGCCGGGTGTGCACGTCGGCCTAGGTGCCGGGGTTCGATCGAAGCACTGAGGCGGTGATCTGCATTTTGTGAACGTCGAGTCTGGCGGCGCACGGATGGATGACCTGGAGTTGATCGGTGGTGGTGAAAGATGTCATAATGAGTACCTCAGGATGTCTGATGAATGATTGAACATAAAGGAAGCGAGGGGTCATGGACAGCTGACTCACGATGTCGTGGTCCAATTTGCTGTGCGTCCTGTGCGGCGCAGGGTACAAAACGGGATTCGGAGCCATGGCCCGGGAACAGTTTGAAAGCGCGCTTGACAGCGGCAGAAAAAAACGTCCTCGATCCCGCTTCTGATGAATCTCGCCTGAATGCTGATAGGGACACCGCGGTCTGAAAAAATGATCCACTAAACAATTGATGATGAAAAAGTTGGAACTTCCAGTCGGGTATTCAGCCTTTCGGGAAATCAGAGAATGGAATTGCTACTATGTGGATAAGACATCCCACATATGGCGATTGGCTAGACGGCCCGGATACTATTTCCTGTCCCGGCCGCGGCGGTTCGGGAAGACGCTGCTGTTGGACACGATGCAGGAGCTGTTCGAGGGCGGTGAGGAGCTGTTCCGTGGGCTTTACATCCACGAGCGCTGGGACTGGACCGTCCGTCACCCGGTGGTGCGCCTGAGCTTCGGAGGTGATTACCGCGCGGCTGGTAGCCTTGAAAGTCACATCATCAAACAGCTGATCGCACTTGAAAAAGTAGCGGGCGTAGAACCGCCGACGTTGGACTACACCGGTGCGGAACGTCTGCAGTATCTCATCGGCGGTCTCCATCATCAGAGCGGCCAGCGGGTGGTGGTCCTGGTGGACGAATACGACAAGCCAATCCTGGATACGTTAGAGAACAGGAAACTGGTCAGAGCCAACCGCGACTGCCTACGCGGCTTATACGGCGTCATCAAGGACTGTGCCAGACATCTCCGTTTCGTCTTCGTGACCGGCATCAGCATGTATTCGAAGGTGAGTCTGTTCTCGGGGTTGAACAATCTCAAGAACATCAGCCTAGATCCGAAATATGGCACCATCTGCGGTTTTACAGATGCGGAACTCGACGCGGTGTTCGCACCGGAACTGCCGGGGCTGAACCGAAAGACCATAAGAAAGTGGTACAACGGCTACAGCTGGCTGGGTGAGGAAGATGTCTACAATCCCTTTGACGTGCTGCTGATGTTCGACGAAAGAAAGTTCGAGTCCTACTGGTATGAAACCGGCACGCCCAGTTATCTGCTTGACCGGCTGGCCAAGGGCGGACTTAACACCCTGGACCTGGAGGACCTGGGCCTGTATGCCAAGGAGCTGTCAAATTTCGATGTCGAGCGCATCAACATCAATGCGCTGCTGTTCCAGTGCGGCTATCTGACCATCGCCGACCGGCAGGTTCGGGGCTCCAGGGTCTACTACCCTCTGAAATATCCGAACCACGAGGTGCGCCTGAGTCTGAACGAGGAACTGGTGGAGACAGTGACCGGGAAGCTGACGGAGGCGTCGGACCGGGGTGAAGAGCTGATCCGGCTGCTGCAAGTCAATGACTTCGATGGTTTCGCGGCGGAGATGCGATCGTTTTATGCCAACGTGCCGCACGAGTGGTATTCGAGCAGCGAGGTGTCGCGCTATGAGGCGTTTTACGCGGGTCTGCTGTTCGCCTGTTTCATCGCCAACGGTGTGGAGGTGAGTGCGGAGCAGTCGTCGGCTGAGGGGCGGGCGGATCTGGTGGTGCACACGGGCGGCGAGACGTTCGTGCTGGAGTTCAAGGTGGCTGCTGTGGGTGAGAAAGTGGAGTTGAAGGTGGTGGAGGCTTTGGCGCAGATGCGGGGGAAGAATTATGCGCTGCCGCATCAGAGCCGCGGGCGCAAGGTGCATCTGCTGGCGGTGGTGTTCAGTCGGAAGGACCGCAATCTGGCGGCGCTTCGGGTGGAAAGAGCCTGACTAGGTGAGAAAGGTTTTACGATGAAGGTATTCAAATTCGATCAGGCTCTAATTTGACGGCTTCCATAATTGCAACCATCCACTTCCACATGTACCTAAACTGTTATAGTCTCATCGCTTATGTTCAGTGTAAATATCCGACAGACTGAACAGACGATCAGTGTTGACATCGGTTCGACAATATTGGAATCGGCTCTGCAGGCTGGAATCGACTATCCTCATGGCTGTCGCGCCGGTAATTGCGGTGGTTGTAAATCGAGACTTCATTACGGTGAAGTTGAACTTTCACCTTATTCGGAATTTGCACTGTCGAAAGACGAATATGCCGATGGATTGATTTTAGCCTGCCGGGCCGTACCATGGTCCGATTGTGAGGTCTCGTGGTGCGAAATTGATGATGTTGCCGTGCATGCCATTCTCGATCTCTCCTGTCAGGTCATCAAGATTGAAAGATTGACCCGAGATATTGTCAGTCTGAAGCTCAATATCACCAATCGCAACGATTTTGCATTCAGTCCAGGACAATACGTTTACGTGCAGTTTGAGGGACTGCAGAAACGGGAGTATTCCATTGCAGGGTTTGAAAACAATACACTCGAGTTCTACATTCGCAGAATTCCAGATGGAACCGTCAGCAACTTCGTATGGGATAATCTGCACCGCAATGAAACAGTGCGAGTGAGCGGTCCTTTTGGGAACATGTTTCTCCGTGAACAGCATGTGGGACCCGTGGTCGCCTTGGCCGGCGGTTCCGGTTTGTCGGCCATTCAGCCGATCATCCTTGAAGCCATCCGCTTACAGCCGCAGCGGCGGCTTCAGCTATTTCACGGAGTGCGCAGTGAACTGGATGTTTATCGTGCCGAAATTTTTGAGCGCCTGAGCAACCGTCACTCAGCATTTGAATTTCACCCGATTCTTTCTGAACCGAGTGGCGAATCGAGCCGAGAGACTGGATTGCTGCACGAAGCGCTGGCAGTGCGGCTGCAGGAATGTTCCAGTCACAAAGCCTATCTTGCAGGACCGCCGCCCATGGTGAGATCCTGCAGCGAAGTTTTGATCAGTAAAGGACTGCTCCCGATGAACCTTCACGCTGATCCGTTTTTCACCTCCGCGGATGAGTTGAGTTAGCCATGTCGTCGCAGAATCGTACGCTGGACGGACGGGTCGCGATGGTGACCGGCGGCGCCCGCGGAATTGGCCGGGCGATTGCCGAGATGTTCATTCGGAAGGGGGCGCGCGTTGCCATAGTCGATAACGGCGCTGAGATTGATGGGAGAAATCCAACCCCTAGTGTGGTCGAAAACGCGGCGGCGCAGCTCGGAGACAGTGCGATCGGCTGTTATGCGGACATTGGCAGCGCTGAATCCGCCGCCGCAGCGGTCGCGTCAACCATTGAGAAGTGGGGAAGGTTGGATATTGTTATCAACAACGCGGCGATATTGAGAGATCACTTCATCTTCAAGTCAAGACCTGAAGATTTTGATGAAGTCGTTCGGGTTAACCTGGCCGGCTGTTATTATGTTCTTGCGGCAGTTGCGCCGCTGTTCAGAGAACAGGCTAAAGCGGCTACTGCTGATTCATCGTATACTTGGGGTAGGGTGGTCAACATTGTTTCGACGGCTGGATTTTATGGAAACTACGGCCAGTCTGCCTATGCCAGCGCAAAAAACGGCATCATTGGACTGACCCGAGTAGCCGCCCTGGATCTCGCCCGTTCGAACATAACCGTGAATGCTGTTGCGCCTTTCGCTAGAACCCGCGTTACCGAAACCATCGTGCCGGCCAATGAAGATCAGATGACGTACAAAGAACGGGCATTGCGGATCGAACCGAAATACGTGGCGTCGGTCGTCCACTGGCTGTGCTCAGATCAAGGCCAGTCTGTTAGTGGACAGCTGTTCGGCGTACGAGGCAGAGAGGTGTTTTTATTTTCACAGCCGCGGCCGGTACGAAAGTTTGTGATGGATCCGGCGGCGAGTGCCGATGATTTGGCTCACCAGACGGAAGCGTACTTCCGCGACGCCTATGTCGAACTGGTCACCGACTTGGAATCTTTCAATCGCGAGCCGTTGTTATGACCGAGAATGAAACGATGAACGTCAGGCCGGGCAGTGAAGTCCATACCTGCGAAGAACTGCTGGCTGGACCGGAAGAGTACCGGATTGCGGTGGAGAAAATCGTCATCAGTCACGCAGTCAATGAATATTATGGCGCTCAGGTGTTTGATGAACCCGCCGTTGCCCTGGCGCCCTCACCCTATGCAAAATGGCTTACATGCAGAGTGGCGATGGAAGAGTATGGCCACCATGTGCGATTCAGTGAGTTGGGGCGGGCCATGAAAATCGATCCCGAGCGAATGACCACGCGGCATAAGCGGCCACTGTCGATTTTCGAGTATGATCTGCAATCCTGGACTGAATTTTGCGTGATCAAAATTCTTGCGGATACGGCTGAGGTGATTCAGGTTGAGGATTTGATTCGCTGCACTTTCATCCCGCTGCGCAAGCTCGCCCGCATGACCATGCCGGAAGAAAAGTTTCACGTACAGTTTGGTCTCGATTTTACTGAGGAAATTCTGCAGCAGGATCGAGGTGCGCCGACCGTACAGGATGTTGTGAACCGATACTATCCCATGATGCGTCGGTTTTTCGGTCGTGCCAATTCAGAAAACAACCGCATCTATCGGAAGTGGGGAATAAAACAGCGTACCAATGAGGCGATGGCGGAAGACTATGCGAATCGTATCAACGAGATCATCGTTGGTAAATTCGGGCTGAGTCTGCCCACACTCGCTTCAGCTGCTCAGTCTTCGGCGAGAGAAAATGTCGAAACTCGTTCCAGATACGCCTGAGCTGAGGGAGTTTTACCAGCGACTGCCAGAGTTTGGTCTAGCGCCTTTATGGACGG
The DNA here is from genome assembly GCA_965205205.1 of Arenicellales bacterium. GTDB lineage: Bacteria > Pseudomonadota > Gammaproteobacteria > Arenicellales > JAJDZL01 > JAJDZL01. The sequence goes on along the minus strand of CBDBFX010000002.1, from coordinate 563,222 downwards.
TGCTGAGCGGTCTGATTACACCCACTCCGATCAGTCGCTGTCAGCCAGCACACTGGACGTACGAAAAAATCCGTCCTCTGATCATGGAATCCGGCTCGTTGATCACGGCCAGGCAGGCGGAAAGGCGAGTATTGATTCTTGAAAATCCGGGCATGCCGGGCGAATCGAAAATCACCGAGTCGCTCTATGCCGGTCTGCAGCTGATTCTGCCGGGTGAGATCGCGCCCGCTCACCGTCATACCCAATCGGCACTGCGTTTCATCGTCGAGGGCAACGGTGCCCATACGGCAGTTGATGGTGAAAAGACGATTATGGAAGAAGGCGATTTCGTGATCACGCCGTCATGGACCTGGCATGATCATGGCAATGACAGCGACCACCCCATGATCTGGTTGGATGGACTTGACATTCATCTCGTGAGCTTTATTGATGCCTCTTTTTTTGAGAAATATGGCCATGACGCCTTTCCGCAGACTCGACCCGTCGGTGATGCGTTGGCTCGGTATGGATCGGGACTCTTGCCGGTGGGTTATGAAAACGGCTCGCCAACCTCACCCGTATTCAATTATCCATTCTCGAAGACCCGGGAAGCTCTGGAAAAAATGAAACGGGCGGATGAATGGGACGCCTGCCACGGGCTGAAGTCAAGATATGTCAATCCAACAACTGGCGATCATGCCATTCCGACAATAGCAACTTTCATGCAGATGCTGCCGAAGGGATTTGCAACGGACGTTTATCAATCCACCGATGCGACCATATTCTCGGTTGCGCAGGGAAGTGGGTGTTCGATGGTTGGCGATGTTTCGATTGACTGGAAACGGCGGGATACTTTCGTCGTTCCGAGTTGGACGGCGGTGCGACACCAGGCTGCCGAAGATTCGTACCTATTCAGTTTTTCCAATCGTCCGGTGCAGGAGAAATTGGGTCTCTGGCGGGAGCTGCGAGGCGAAGAAGCCTAGCGGGCTGTCAAGTTGAGTCCTATCTCATTCGCTACTGCCGCGGTGTTGGTCTAATCGTAGGGCGCCGCATCAACACATTGGCATGAAATATGATGGCGGTTGGGTTCTGATCGGGTTGCTCGCAATGATTCGGAATGGCCATTGTTCGCGGGCTCCGCATCTCGCGGTGGACACAGTGGATGCAGAGTTGTAAGAGTCGTTGATGGATTTATCCTGTTTCGGAATGCAATCAGTCCTGATGAAGCTTAAATCAATTGACTGGTACAGTCGTCTTGGCGAACCGGAAAATGAAATGGATGTCCGTTGCGTACAGGATTATCTGACTGCCATTGGACAGGCGGATTGTACCATTCGATATGCTGCTGATGTGGAAGCGGTGAAAGCGTACACAAAAGTCAACTTTGATCCAGATTGGCTGTGTGTGGAAGAAGACCATCGCGATCGGCTGCTGCTTTCCATCGGTAAGGCGAATTTAAATGGATTTCACCGTTCGCTACAGGCTATTATTCATCCGATGGCCGACCGGGTTATGGAAGCGGCACAAAGTCAGTTGGCCACTAACCATATGGAAATTCAGAAAGTCGCCGCCGGCTGTGCGATTGAGATGTGCTATCAATACGCGCTTGAATCGGCGGTGAGTTCTGATTCAGCGGGGGTCTTCGGCTCTAAACTTAATATATTCAAGCAGGGTCGTTGGCCTCTTTCGGGAATGAAAAACATTTTCACCGTGTATTGAATCGAACGGAATGATTCCACTGACAGATGGGGCGGCTGAATCGCCGCCGATGTTTTCAGACACCGATTGGAAAATTGGCATTCACAAAACACGATAACTCAAATAGTAATAGCAAATGACTGCACAGCCTGGAATACTTCCCTCTCAATCACCCTATCATTTTCATGTCGAATACTCAATTGACGATTTTAGTGACATCGATGAGCTAAAACGCGTGGTTCGTTCGGAACAGGCGTCTGCTGAACTTCGCACCCGGCAGGTTTTATTCGGTTTTAGCGACACGCTGTGGAACGCAATGTCATCTGACCGGGTTCCGTCTTCATACAGAAAGTTCAATGAGATCTGCGGTCGCCTGACGTCAGCGCCAGCGACTCAGGGCGACTTGTGGATTTGGATTCATGGTGATTCGCATCCAATGAATCTGGATGCCGCACTCAGTCTGAATCGAACGGTTCAGCGGCTGGGTGCGCGTCGCAATTTGGATCTGCTGGGTTATATGCGACATGAAAATCGAGATTTCACTGGTTTTATCGATGGCACCGAAAACCCAGAGGGTGATGACGCGATTGACGCCGCTCTCATTCCTGGCGGGAACGGCAGCAGTTTTGCACTCACTCAGAAGTGGGTCCATAACCTGCCCAAATTCAAAACACTTGCAACCGCCGCGCAGGAACGGGTCATTGGGCGCACCAAGAGGGATAGCATCGAGCTGCAGGGTGATGCCATGCCGGAAGATTCACATGTCAGTCGCACGGATGCCGTAGTGGAGGGCATCAAGCAGAAGATACTGAGACGAAGCGTTCCCCATGGCGATATCGACAATCGCGGCTTGCATTTTGTCTCATTCGCATGTGATCTGATGCGCATTCAGATCCAGCTCGAGCGGATGTTCGGTGCAACGGATGACCGCATTCAGGACCGATTGATTGAGTATTCGACGCCGGTAACTGGAAGTTACCAGCTGGTATGTACCGTCTGTTGAAGCGCTGCATGATTTGAACTGAAAGAGGGTCTATGAAAATACCGAGCGAAGTATTTTGCGATTCGTAGTGCCCATTGTCCTAGCATGAATATCGTAGAACAGCTGTTTGGTAAGGATCGTCTGTCAGAGATTGGACCGGTTCCTGCGCTCAAGTGGGCCGACGGGTGCTGGACCTATCAGCGGCTGGCTGCAGAAATTGAATCGGCCGGCGCAGAGTTCATAAAGCGAGGGGTGGAGGCGGGGCAACGGGTTGTGTTTCAGTGCGCGGACACCGCTGAATTCGTTGCCTGGTATTTTGGTTCGCTCCGAATCGGAGCGATCGGTATTGCAGTTTCAACGCGTCTTGATGGACGGGAATTGGCGTATGTTATCGACGACAGTGAAGCCCGGGCCATCGTCTATGACGCTTCAGCTGTCGGTGCCCGTCGGTTGGACTTTGATGGTGAGGAGGCGCAGCTGATTCACATCAATCTGGATGACGCGCATTCTGACTGCGATGCTTCGCAGCATCTGGCGACGGTGGTGCGCAGTGTGGACGATGAGGCATTTTGGGTCTATTCATCCGGCTCGACCGGTCGTTCAAAAGGCATCGTACATTCGCACAACAGTATTCGAGACGGTTGCGGATTTCATTCGAACATCCTGCGGATGTCAAGCGGAGATTTACTGTTCTGTACGTCGAAACTGTCATTCGCCTATGCGCTCGCCAATGGTCTTCTGGCACCTTTACAACTTGGTGCGACGATTTACCTGCATCCCGATTGGGTTACACCCGAAGCATTCCGTCACATCATCAGAACCGAACGGCCGCGCGTCGTGATGGCAGTGCCCAGCATTTACCGGAACCTTCTCAACCGGATCGAAGAGGATGATGCCGAGCTGCTGTCGATTCCAGAGGACTACGTATCCGCCGGTGAACATTTGCCAGCAGAACTGCGCATTCGCTGGGAAGCGATCTGCGAGCGTACCATCATCAATGGTTACGGCTGTTCTGAAACTCTGTTTCTTGCGCTGGCGGGCGACTCCCAGAACACGCCACCAAATTCGGTTGGCAAGCCATTGCCGCGCGTCGAAATCGAACTGCTGGATGCTTCAGGCGCTGCGACCATAGCACCGGGCGAACAGGGATTGCTGCACCTGTCCCATCCATTCATGTTTCTGCGTTATGCGAACCGGTCGCGGGTCAACATGAGACAATATGCCAACGGCCGCTTCAATACGGGAGACTTATTCCGCCGCGGCCAGTGTGGAAATTGGTATCACCTGGGCCGTACCGACGAGCGGATCAAGGTGGCCGGCCAATGGGTTGATCTGCGCGAAATTGAAAAAGTCAGTCGCCAGTCATCCGTCGCAGCTGATGTTGCCGTGGTCGGTGCCAAAGACGATGTCGGTCTGACGCGGGCGGCCTTGTTTTTCATCCCAGATATTGATGATTCTTTTGATCAGGCGGTTGCGATGATGCGAAAACAGGTTGAACGGAATCTGCCGAACTTCAAGTGCCCCAGCTGGATTCGTGCGATTGATGAATTTCCAAAAACGGCCAACGGAAAGCTCAGCCGGTCCGAACTTCAGCAGCTTGTCGAGGGTCAGGGCTGTGATTGAGCATCAGTGGCTGCACGAGGTGGAGTGGGGTGAATGTGATCCTGCCGGTATCGTTTTCTATCCGAATTTCTACCGCTGGTTCGATGCCAGCTGCCATCAGCTGATGAATCATCATGGTTTCGGTCAGAGTGAGATGATCGCACGTTTTGGTATTGTGGGTTTCGCACTGATTGAAGCGCACGCTGAGTTCATCAATCCCGTCTGTTGGCAGGAAAAGGTAGCGGTGCGCAGCCAGGTTCATAAACACTCTGATAAAACCTTTACGATTCAGCATAGAATTTACGTGGTGAACGACGCGGACAGGCTCTGCGTCAACGGTTATGAAGTCAGGATTTGGGGTGTGAAGGATGAGGCGACAGGGGTGATGAAAGCATGGAATTTGCCAGACGCATTCATTCGTGGCATCAGTGGCCCATTGATCTGATGGGCTGATGCCTCAGACTGACCTGGAAATGACAGCATGTTGATACTGCACGGATATTTTCGCAGTTCTGCCGCTTATCGCGTGAGAATCGGACTGAATCTCAAAGGTGCTCAATATCAAGGTGAATCGGTTCATTTACGAAATGAGGAGCAGCAGAGCGAAAAGTTTCTCGAACTGAATCCTCAGGGGTTGGTGCCCGTTCTGGACGATGAAGGCGTCATCATCACACAGTCGTTGGCGATCCTCGAATACCTGGATGAGAAATACCCAGACCCGCCATTGTTACCGAAAAACGAGACCGACCGAGCTTATGTTCGTTCCATCGCACTGACAATCGCGTGCGATATTCATCCGTTGAACAATCTTCGGATACTGCGTTATCTCGAATATAATTTCAACCTGAATCGCGATCAGATCAATCAATGGTACAGGCATTGGATCGCAACTGAATTTCTGTCGCTTGAAGCGAAACTTTCAGCGGCGGACACCTTCGGGCGGTTCTGTTTTGGCGATACGCCGACGATGGCTGACGTCTGTCTGGTGCCGCAGATGGCGAATGCCCGCCGCTTCGACTGCGATTTGGATGCGTTTCCGATTTTGGTTGAGATCGATGGGAACTGCAGACGGTTGGTGGCATTTCAGAAAGCCGCTCCGGAGCATCAGCCCGATGCTGAATAACTGCCAGATTTTAGGAGAGTAAATGGTATGGGATGGCAAAGAAAAGTACTGAGAGTGAATCTTACCGACGGCAACATTCAAGTTGAGCCGCTGAATATGGAATGGGCCCAGCAATACTTGGGAGAACGAGGTCTTGGCACCAAGTATCTCTATGAAAATATGGACCCATCCGTCGATGCGCTGGATCCCGGCAATGTACTGATATTCGCAACTGGACCGCTGACCGGCACGATGGCGTCGACATCGGGACGTTACGCAGTGGTTACCAAGGGTGCGCTCACCGATGCCATCGCCTGCTCGAATTCAGGTGGAAAATTTGGAGCGGAGCTGAAATTCGCCGGTTACGATCTGTTGATTATTGAAGGTCGGGCGCCCGAACCCACCTATCTGAAGATTTATGATGACGACGTCGAGCTGATTTCCGCGGAGCCGATCTGGGGCAAGACGGTTTGGGATACGGAGGATTATCTTAAGTCACATCACCAGGACCCGCTGATTAAAGTGGCTTCCATCGGCGTGGCAGGTGAAAACTGCGTGCGTTTTGCATGTGTCGTCAATGATCTGCATCGAGCGGCCGGTCGGTCAGGCGTTGGCGCGGTTATGGGTTCAAAAAATCTCAAGGCGATTGCGGCACGAGGTACGGTCGGCGTGCGGGTTGATAATCCAAAGAAGTTCATGGAAGTTGTCAGGGAAACCCATGCCAAGCTTGCGGGCAGCGATGATGTCAAGGAACTCGCGGCATATGGTACCAATGCTATGATTGACATGATGCAGGAATTTGGCGGGCTGCCGACCCGAAACTTCAATGAAGTGCAGTTTGAGGGGGTGGAGAACATCAATCCAGCGGCAATGACCCGCGTAAAGGAAAATGGGCACAAGAATCTGTTGGCGAATAAAGCCTGTTTTGGTTGTACGATCGCATGTGGGCGAATTTCTCACATCGATAAAGAACATTTTACGATCAAGAACCGTCCGGAATACTGGCACGCCAGCGGTGGGTTGGAGTATGAAACGGCATTTGCCTTTGGGCCGGACTGTGGTATTGACGATATTGATGCGCTCACTTTTGCTGGATTCGTGATGAACGAAAACGGCATGGACCCGATTTCATTCGGCGGCACGCTGGCCGCCGCGATGGAACTTTACGAGCTGGGTGTGATCACTGACGAAGACACCGATGGTGTACCGCTCAATTTTGGAAATCCGGAAGCCTTGACGATCATGGCGGAAAAGACCGGCAACTACGAGGGTTTCGGTCAGATTCTTGGTCTCGGTTCAAAGCGATTGTGTGAGAAATATGGACACCCCGAACTCTCGATGACCGTCAAAGGTATGGAATTTGCCGGTTATGATTCGCGCGCCCTGCAGGGGATGGGATTGGGCTATGCGACTAGCAGTCGGGGCGCCTGTCACATGAAGCATGATGTGTTTGGTCCCGATATGGAAGACCAGACCGGAGCGGGGAAGGCAGTACCGTGCAAAAAGTCTCAGGACAAGATTTCGATCATCGATTCTACCGGATTATGCTGGTTTACATTGGGTACGTGGAAGATTCAGGACTACCAGGCGCAGGTCGACGCGGCTTGTGAAGGTGACTGGACGGTGGAACGGATGTTTGAGACAGGTGAGCGGATCTGGAATCTGGAAAGACAGTTCAATCTGGCGGCTGGATTGACCAAAGCGGATGATTCTTTGCCAGAACGGTTGCTGAAAGAGCCAGCCAAGTCAGGAACTGCGAAGGGTAGAGTCAATGAACTGGATCGAATGCTACCTGAATACTATGAGGTTCGGGGCTGGAATGCCGAAGGCGTGCCGACCCGAGAGACACTAGACCGGCTCGGCCTATAGGAGCCCTAGTGTGGTGATGCAGCTGACTGTCAAACTTGTCGGGCCGTTGAGCAGGTTCGCTGCAGCGGAAAGTGGTAAAGAATCGGAAGTTGAAGCCGATGATGGTACGACCGTATCAGGATTGATGGAGCTATTGGGATTGCCAGAAGATCTCAAATGCATCGTTTCAATCAATGATGATATCGTGCCTATTGCCGAGCGCCAGACTCGATTGCTGTCAACGTCTGACCATATTAAGTTCATTCCGCCGCTCAAAGGCGGTTAGTGCAGAGCGCTGTTAGCCCCTCGATCAGCCGGTCAATGCCGGCAACCGCTTTTTTGGGCTCTAATGCCCCATAAGATACACGGATGCAGCGGCGATCTGAAATGCCGAATGCCATCCCGGGAATGACCGCCACTCGGTGTTTCTGAATCAGATAGGCGACAATTTCCATATCGTTCATGTCCAATTCAGGCAGCTGCAGAAATGCATAAAACGCGCCTTCAAGTTCAGGATGGGAAAGGAAAGACAATTTCGCCAGTTGATTTTGTAAGTGACTTCTTACCGTTTCGATTCCTCGGCGATGCCGCAGGCAGAAATCGCCGCCCAACTTCAGGCATTCGATTGCCGCATACTGACTGATGACTGGCGGACAGATCAGATTGGTATCCTGAATTTTTCTGACTGGTTTGAATAAGTGTCTGGGGATCAGCATGTAGCCGATTCGCCAGTTGGCCAAAGCGAAGCTCTTGCTGGTCGAGTAGATTGAAATCGTGTGCTCAGTTGCGTTTTCAAGCGATGCCGGGGAGAAGTGGTCAATCCCATCGTAGCAGAAGTACTCATAAGCCTCATCGCTGATGTGATAAATCCTGTGTTTTGCACAAATCTCATTGATTGACCTGAGCGTGTTCTCGGCGTAGACCACACCGGTTGGGTTGTTGGGAGATACGGTAACAATGGCGCGGGTTTTGGAGGTGATCGCATCTTCGATCGCCTGTAGGTCCGGTTGAAACGAAGAGTCCGTGTCAACGGACACCGCGCGGCAGTTGGCAATGCCGATCGCCATTTCGTGATTGAAATACCAGGGACGAAGAAGAATGACCTCATCGCCCGGGTCGCAGATGGCGAGTACCGCATTCAGAAATCCCATGTTTCCGCCAGCTGTGATGACTGTATCGTAGTTGTCTGTATCGATATTGTTTTCCAGCTGCAGTTTTTGAGTAACAAGGTGTCTGAGATCTGACAGACCCTCGACCGCTTCGTAGTGATGCGATTGAGTTTGACTGAACCGGTTGATACCATCTGCGATACTACTCGGTGGCAGATAGTGAACGACACCCTGGCCCAGCGAGATGGTTCCCGGATGGGCGAGTATCAGATCGGCGACAACCGGTATGATAGGTGTCTGAACGGCTTCAATTCGAGTGGATATGGTTTTCAATTCTTCTGAATAGGACTGTTATTGGCCGTCCTTCGAAATGATTTCTTTAGGAAATGATACGATGAGAGAGACTTTCACTCTGACTGAATTCCATGGACAGAAGGAAAATTGTGGAGAAAATGGGTTGAAAAATGAAACTTTCCGGGCAGACGCCAGTTATGATGACCGGGCCCCGACCGCCGCTGTTTGAACCGAAGTCATTTGCGTTGAGAGTAGTCGTGCGACGATAGAGTGCGATGTGTCCGCGGGTATCTGACACTCTGAGCAATCACTTCTCCAAGTACGGGCATTCGATAGTGAATCCGTACTGTTCCCGGATGCTGGACCGACTGGAACTGGCTCAATCTGTAGCAATCTGACACTTGACTGGGAACTCAATCCAGTGGTGATGCATTTGACCTGACAGGTCGTAACGTCGTCCGTTTATTGCTGGTGGTTGAAGACTGCGGGACATTTCGACAATGTGAAGCGCGTCCGCGGGGGATGACGATTGGCGGCGACTGAAAGCGTCATATTTTCGAAGCGATTTCGGATCGCGGTACGTTTGGTGTCGGATTGAAATCTCGCCACCCAATTCAGCTTTTTTACATCCCGCGTGACCTCAATTTTATCCGCTACCGCTCCGAATATGTTGCAATAACGCAATATTTTTCAAGAATCACTCAGTTACCCCCTCCCTTCGACTGATAATGAAAACCGGCTGGCGAACCGCGGCTGTTGCTCAATCTTCATATCAGTTTTCGTAGACACAAAGAAAAACCATCCGTTCGCCGAGCCGATTTAACTTTATTGCAGAGATCTTCATTATCAATGAATTGTTGATTATTCCATCCCCTGCCGTCAGGCAGGCCGGCTAGCGTCAACCAACCCTCACAGCTGTTTCGCATTCATCTGAAAAGGGATCCGCTCGCCAGCCTGCCTCATTGCAACCCCTGATGAACAATCATGATGTTCTCAAAAAAATTGCAACAGTTCCTATTTTATCCGTTTCCAGACGGCTGGTGGCGGTTCTGATCTGTTCGTGCCTGCTGGCGATTTCCGCTCGCTGACGCTGGGATCGATCTGGAGTGCCAGCTACAGCCACACCGGCATCATCCGCAACATCGGCAACTGGTACAGCAGTGGCGAAAGCAGTGGCCAGTTCGGCAACGCCCTGTCGGATTCGGCGCCGTCTTCAGTGTACAGGTTGACGCCGTCATGGACGGTTGGAAAGACACCGGCAAGGCGATCAATCAGTGGGGACTCCAGCCCTTTTTCAGTCTGTATTCGAGGGACGATGCCATTTTCCCCAAGAGAGTGGTGAAATCATGCAGCAGCAAGTCGAATTACCTATCGGCGTAGTTTGAGATCGGTGCGGTAACCTTGGGTCTAGATCATTCGACGATGAAGACGAACTGCATCGGCGCGTCAGGCAGGATTGGCGGCACCGGGCTGGACCTGGCGGGCCTGGTATCGGAGCAAGAAGGATGCCAACGGCATGAAGGTGAAGCCTTGGGGTATGGGTTTGGGCACAAGACCCTGGGTGGTGCCTGAGCCGATGTCGGGCATTGGAACAACGGCAGGAAAGGCACTATGAAATCCAGCGGCATGGTGGCCAGACTGGGGGAGCTTTCGCACCCCGTTTCTTTTGAGCTTCGCCTGAAACGGTGATGAACCCCGATAGAGTCTCATTGAAGACTGATGGAACGCCAGCGAATGACTGTCTACCTCAGTCGCTAGGATGCGACGGTAGGCTTACGGTAGGGTGCCGCGCTGATCATGCGGGCAGTTGCAACAGGTCTCTCGCCGCGGCAACTGTCACTGCCTGGTACAGTATTCCGACCAAAGGGTCGCAGAATTTTTGCCAGCCAATAAGCTCGGTGTAAGATGCTGGATGTAGAGTAGCGTCGCTACATTGACAGCTTTTCCATCCCAGGCACCTACATTCGATGCTGAGTTATTTCAGGCCCAACGAGTATGGGGCGAAATTTTCGAAAAACCGTTTTCACTGGCGCATACTCTAATGAAAAGAGTCAGCGTGCCATAATACTAAAGTGTGAACCTTTTTGATCATGGTTTAGTTGCATAGTTTTCGTTATTCAGCGCAATGCAGAGCCTGTTCAGACAGATATGAAATTTAATATAGACTTTATGGCAGTACTTAGTGAAGACTGCTTCGCTAGTTCTTTTTCTTTCTGCCTGTTCACAGTATTGCAATCGGGAGTAAAAATGAAGTACAAAAAATTGGGAAATTCCGACATAAAGGTAAGTGAAATCTGTCTTGGCAGCATGACTTGGGGAACGCAGAATACGCAGTCCGAGGGCCATGCGCAAATAGATAGAGCACTGGAGCGCGGTGTCAACTTCATTGACACGGCGGAAATGTATCCGGTGAACCCCATAACCGCGGAAACGGCCGGCCGCACCGAAGAGATAATCGGTACTTGGCTGAAAAACGGTACCCACCGCGATAAAGTCATCATTGCAACCAAAATTGTCGGCCGAGGATCCAATACGGTCCGCGACGGTGCAGGCGTTTCTCGAAAAACAATCCAAACGGCCGTTGAAGGCTCACTCAAGCGGCTGCAGACGGATTACATCGACCTTTACCAGATTCACTGGCCGAATCGGAATTCCTACCATTTTCGACAATCCTGGCACTTCAATCCAACGAAACAGAACGCCGCTGAAACTCGAAATTACATTCACGAAGCTCTGGAGACTTTTCAGCGGTTGATCGAAGCAGGAAAGATCAGAACCATTGGACTATCGAATGAATCGTGCTGGGGAACATCCCAGTTCCTTGAAACGGCCCGCGCGAATAATTTTCCCCGAGTTGTGAGCATTCAAAACGAGTACAGCCTGCTTGATCGGAAATACGATCTCGATTTAGCCGAACTCACGGCCAATGAAAAGGTGGGTTTACTGGCCTTTTCCCCTTTGGCTGCCGGCATCTTGAGCGGTAAGTACCAAGGTGATAAGACACCACCTGGGTCAAGACGGGAGTTTTCCAAAGATCTTGGCGGCCGATATACGGCGCAGGTCATTCCAGTCGTCGATCAGTATCTGGAAGTCGCAAAGAAACATGGTCTGAACTGCTGCCAGATGGCCATCGCATTCTGCCTGAGCCGACCGTTCATGACATCTGCAATCATTGGCGCCACAAATATGCGGCAGCTTGATATCTGTCTTGATTCTGCCGGTATGTCACTGAGCCGGGAAGTGCTTGATGACATCGCCGAGATTCATCGCACCTCGCCCAATCCGATGGGTTGAGTGCTTCGTTGCAGGTATCACGCGCGATCAGGATGTTTCGACGCGGTTTTTGATAATGTCGTCGACCACTGCCGGTTCAGCCAATGTGGACGTATCTCCCAAGTCATCAATGGCATTACTGGCAACTTTGCGTAGAATTCGCCGCATGATTTTTCCGGAACGCGTCTTCGGCAGGCCGGGGGCAAACTGAATGATATCAGGCTTGGCGATTGGGCTGATTTCCGTTCGCACGATGTTGAACAGTTCCGCTTTCAACTCGTCATTCTCTTCAGTGCCCGCGACGGTGGTAACATACGCGTAGATCGCCTCGCCCTTGAGTTTGTGCGGGTATCCGACCACGGCCGCCTCTGCCACTTTGGGATGTAGAACCAACGCGCTTTCAATCTCGGCGGTGCCCAGGCGATGGCCCGAGACATTCATGACATCGTCGACGCGACCGGTGATCCAGTAGTATCCATCCGCATCTCTTCGTGCGCCATCGCCGGTCATGTACATGCCGGGAAAAGTGCTGAAATAAGTCTGAATGAATCTCTCATGATCACCCCAGACCGTTCTCATCTGTCCTGGCCAGGAGCGCTTGATGCATAGCGCGCCTTCAGCGACACCTTCGATTTCGTTGCCGTTACCGTCGACGAGGCAGGGAACAATGCCAAAAAAAGGATGAGTCGCCGATCCTGGTTTCAGGCGCGTTGCGCCAGGCAGCGGTGTAATCATGTGGCCACCAGTTTCAGTCTGCCACCAGGTGTCAATGATTGGGCAGCGGCGTTCGCCGACTTTTTCGTGATACCATTCCCACGCCTCTGGATTGATCGGTTCGCCTACGGTACCCAGAATTCGAAGGCTTTTACGGCTGGTTTTTTCAACATATTCGTTTCCGGCACCGATCAGCGCTCGAATCGCAGTTGGAGCGGTGTAGAATATATTGACGTTGTGTCGGTCGCAGACCTCCCAGAATCGACTTGCATCGGGATAAACTGGAACGCCTTCAAACATTACGTTCGTTGCGCCGTTTGACAGGGGGCCATAAACGATATAGGAGTGTCCGGTTACCCAGCCGATGTCGGCGCCACACCAGTAAACCTCATCTTCACGATAGTCAAACGAATATTTGAAGGTGATGGTGACGAACAGCAGATAGCCACCAGTGGTATGGACGACGCCTTTGGGTTTGCCGGTAGAGCCCGAAGTGTAAAGAATGTACAGCGGGTCTTCGGCATCCATGATTTCTGCCGGACAATCAGTAGAGGCATCGGCAGTCGCTTCGTGATACCAGATGTCCCTGGCTGCCTCCATTGCCACCGGATTTCCGGTTCGTTGAACGACTATGCAGGTGTGAACCTTTGGACAGGACCTCATCGCCGCGTCGGCATTGTTCTTGAGAGGAACATTCTTACCGCCGCGCGGGCCTTCGTCAGCAGTAATGACCGTCTGACAATCCGAATCCAAAATTCTGTCTTTCAGAGCTTCTGGAGAAAATCCGCCGAAGACGATCGAGTGAATGGCGCCAATTCTGGCACAGGCGAGTGTTGCGATGATCGCCTCTGGAATCATTGGCATGTAGATGCAGACGCGGTCGCCTTTTTTCACGCCTCTCACTTTCAGCACATTTGAAAGTCTGCAGACCTCGGCATGCAATTCACGGTAGGTGAAGCTTTTAACCTCGGCTGCGTCGTCGCTTTCCCAGATTAAGGCGGTCTTATCGCCCCGCGTTGACAAATGACGGTCAAGGCAGTTGTAAGAAGCATTCAGTTTTCCACCTTCAAACCATCGGATATGGCCTTTGCTGAAGTCAAACTCACCAACTGAATCCCATTTTTTGAACCAATGCAACAGTTGATCAGCCTGTTCGGACCAGAACTGATTGGGACTCTCGACGCTACGACGGTACATCTCAGCGTACCGTTCGGGGGTCACGCTGGCATTCGTGGCGATGTGTTCAGGTATTTCATAAATCTTAATATCAGACATATTTAGCAGGACTCAGATTCGTTCGTGATAATTTCTGGTGGTACAAATGCAGTTACGGTCGGTCGTTTATCGGTGCATGCTCTGACTTTTACCAGGCAGGACATTGCGGCGGGACCTTGTGCCAGACTGGAAGTTCCGCGATCATGTGTTACCATGTTCGGATTGCCGTGCTTACAGACGAGTTGATCCGCATCTGGACTTTCGGGATCCAGCCACGCACCGGTGGCGATTTGGATGACTCTCCCTTTCAAGTTGTCATCAAGTTTTGCGGTGGCGTAAAACGCGCCTCGACTGTTGTAAACAAGCACCGTATCACCATCGGCAATCATTCTCTTTGCTGCATCGTCGGAATGAATCCGTAGCGCCTCCCGGTCATTAATTTTGGAAGCGCGGCTGAATGCGCCGTGGTCTAACTGTGAATGCAGTCGTGGTGCCGGCTGATTTGAAATCAGGTGCAGACTGTCTTCATCGATCCCCTCTTTACCCAACCATTCCGATGGGGGCATCCAAGTCGGGTGTCCGGGGCAATCCTCGTAGTCGTATGAATCAATCGTCTCTGAAAAAATTTCGATTTTACCGCTTGGAGTCCGCAATGGATGATTGTCCGGATCGCTTCTGAATGGTCCTAGCAGGACGCTTGGTTTGGACGGTGCCTCAACCCGTAAATATCCCTTGCGCACAAGTTCATCGAATTCTGGTAGCGGGTTGCCTTCGGCACCGCTTCTTTCGCGGGTGCGTTCGAACATCAGACGAATCCACTCGCATTCACTGCGGCCTTCGGTAAACTGAGTCTCGAAGCCGAGCCGGCCTGCTATTGCAGAGAAAATTTCATAATCGGATTTCGCGTCACCATTTCTTGGTAGAATCTGGTCCATGTAGACTGCATAGCAGTCTCTTGGCGATGAGGAAACATCGCTTCGCTCCAGCATGGTAGCGGCTGGTAGGACGATATCGGAGAATCTGGCGGTTGCAGTCCAGAAAAAATCATGAATGATGGTGCACTGTGGTTTCCGCCAGCCTTCGATCAGACGATTGAGGTCCTGATGATGATGAAATGGATTGCCACCCGCCCAGTAAATCAGCTCGATCTTGGGGTAGGTCAATGTACGACCATTGTAATTGAATTTCTCACCCGGGCCATGTAGCATATCGGAAATTCGAGCGACCGGGATAAAACTCTTCATGGACAGTGGGTTGCTCCCGACTGGAAAATTTTCCCATCGAAGTCGTCCCACATGATTGCCAACGCCATTGGTTGATGAATAGCCAAACCCGATGCCACCACCAGGCAATCCAATCTGACCCAGCATTGCCGCTAAGGTAATTGCCATCCAGTATGCGTGTTCACCGTGTTCCTGCCTTGTCAGAGACCAACTCACGGTCAGCAGGGTTCTACCGCCCGCCATTTTAACCGCCAGTGAGCGAATGTCGTCTTCCGAAATGCTACAGATTGCGGAAGCCCACGCGGCGGTTTTTGGTTGCCCATCGTTTTCACCTCGGAGGTACGCTTCAAATTTTTCGTAGCCTATGCAGTACTGGCTGAGAAATTCCAGATCATGTAGACCGTTCTCAAGCAGTGTATACGCGATACCCAACATCAATGCGACATCCGTATTGGGGATGATTGCAAGCCACTGTGCATTGAGCTCGCGGCGACTGTCATCCCGTATCGGACTGACGCTGACAAAGTTGACGCCTGCATCCGCGGCCTGCTGGGTGTAGTTCTTCTGCACGTGCCGGGCGTGCCCACCAAATTCAACCTGTGTGTTTTTGAGTGGGAGGCCGCCAAAAGCAACGAACAGATCCGTGTTCTCAATGATGGATGGCCAGGCGGTTGCATTGGCCAACATGATGAAGAAATTGCCCATGACATGCGGAAGTATGACTTCTGCTGCGGCAAAGCTGTAGGAGTTGACGGAATAGGTGAAGCCGCCGAACAGGTTCAGAAACCGATGCAGCTGACTGGGAGCATGGTGAAACTTTCCGGCACTTGCCCAGCCGTAAGATCCGGCATAAATTGCCTGATTTCCATATTTGGATTGAATGGCTGTCAATGCATCAGCGACGGCATTTTCAGCCGTTTCCCAGGAAACGGCAACAAAAGCCTCTCGCCCTCTGCCATTTGGGTCTGAACGAAGGCCGTTTTCGTAGAAACCCTTTCGAATTGCAGGCTGTGTGATTCTAACCGGATGATCATGGGCATCGACCCATCCGTCTGAAATGCTGGAGGGGTCGGGGTCGAAGTCCACGTTTCGCATTTCCGCAAGATTTCCGTTTTCCAAGATAGGCAGATAGGCCCCCCAGTGGGTGGCTGTCTGCAATGGGCGTTGGATGGCGTGATTTTCCATTAAACGGAACTTGTTGTCTTTAGATCAGAGTTGCTGCTTGAACGCAGATTATAACCAGATGTTGTCTGAAGCATCGAAATACGGCGTAATTCATCATTCTGGTTCCCATAGATTTCATCCTAAGAAAAGCCAGAGTACCATGTGATGCGTGCGGTTGTGTTGGGTGTTTCACCTGACGGGTGCGATTTACCCCAGTGCCAGATCTGGTATTTAAGCCGGGTGGATGCTCTTCTGATCCATTCCGGCCTGCCGATTGGCTGAGTTCTGACTGCGTTCAATTGGTTGAACCCAACGACTCGACCTGATTACAGGTGGCATTCGACAGCGGAACCATTCTTTCAGATTTCGGCGTGTCGAAAACGGCATTTGACGATCTGTCAAATGAGCCGACAGGTGTTGAATTTGAGCATCTCGCAAAATTCACTCTGGGATTCATGTTGACATCAAACGCGCCATTCATTTTAGCTTTGTTACCGGAGTCGCGCCGCCGGTGCTGATTGGATGGGGATCATTCATGCGAACACCGTTGAAGCGGTTTGAATGGGCGAACATCATGTCGAGTCGAATCAATCTGTCATGGACCAGGTTGCTGAAGTTCAAATCATCAGTCAATTCCCACTTTTACACCGTTTCTACTGATTCTCAGTGCCTGCTGCTATTTTAGCGGCTGGGATCCAGGTGTTCCCAATCTGGAATTGTGGTATAGTTTGATTGAATCATTGATGGCTTCTGACGACCGCAGCGCGAAACTGCATGCAGCTCACTCGCAGTAGCCGAGATGATAGGTGTTCAGTTTGAGTTGGCTGATAATGCTAGTCCTTGAGTTTATTCACTACACATCGTTGAAATTGACATCAAACATCAAGTTCAAAGGGATGGAGAACCACCTGGGTGTCGGTTGAAATCCGCGATATTGCGGTTGAGGAGCATTTGGAAAGTTGATGAGGTTTCGGTAATGGAGCGGCTGGAGCAGGAAGCGATGATGAACTGGATGAATTCAAGAATCGTACTGCTTGTTGGAGTTGCCATGTTGCTGATTCCGACATACGTAACGACCACTTGGATAGTCGTTTTCAATCTCTTTGACAGCCATGCTGAACGCGTCGCTGCGTTTGACTCCATCGTCCCATCCATGCTACATCACCCTTTTGTGGCCTTGCTGTTTGCGTTTGGGGGTGTGGCGGTCGGTGCCGTTGGATTGGTTTGGCAAAGACGGTTATCGAGATTCTTATGCGCACTAATAATTGTTTTCGCCTGTCTGCTGTCGATGTTGTTGGTCTGGATGCAACTTTAATCGTGGTCCAACAGGCGCCTTTCGGCGATGGAAATGACTTGATCAGCAGTGGATATTGGGGTTAAGTTAAAACGATTCCAACCGGCAGTCGACATGACGTACGACGATCGCATGATGCACCAATATCGAGCCTGAATTCGAGTGTGCTTTTTACGATCTGTCAGATTGCGATTTATGACCGAAAAATCCGAATGCCGTGCTGTCAGAGCAGGCTTTCTGTCCTATGCAGAAGTTCATTCCGTAGAGGTGTTTTAACGAAGTTCTGGAACTTGTGGAGTCTGACAGCATTTGGAAGTGGATCAATGTTAAAACCAATCTGGCTTAAAATCATCGCGCGCTAGGGTCGGACAATCGCAGATTGAACCATTGATTTTGCACCGGCAAATCGTCATCTCGTGATTTGATGTTCGCCGTCACTTTGGCCGAATGAGGAAACTGAATTACTACATCATCAATCAGACATGACAGCAGACACTTCCACTCCACGATCTACGGGAACTGCAACCGAATTCATTAACAATGAGCGCGCCAGAGTGACGAGGTGGGATTTTGGTCCTGGCGAGGAAACCGGAATTCATGTTCATGAAATGGACTATGTCGTCGTACCGATCACAAGCGGGACGCTGCTGATCATTGATGATGTCGAAAACGAGACAAAGGTGGAGCTGACAGCAGGCGTTCCCTATTTCAGGCGTGCCGACATTAAGCACAACGTCATCAATGATAACTTGGCAGAAATTTCTTTTGTTGAGATTGAACTGCTATGATGCAGTGAGGTTCAATCAAAACTCCTGTTGATTGATTCCGTAGCCTGCATCGGCGAATGTAAGGCAGAGGTAGTCGTAAAACGCCTTGGTCGGAGCGTTCATTTCTTTGGATCTCTTCCAGATGAGCCCCACATCCATCGAATGAATTGAACCATTGACCGATTTCACTTCAACATGCTGTCCCTCGAGCGACCACGGTCTGTATACCATATCGGACAAGATGGTGACACCCATTCCTGCCGCCACCATGCTTCTGACCGCTTCAACTGAAATGGTCCTGAAAATTATGTTGGGATTGTAGGGTGTTGATTTCCAGTAGCGCAACGCCGACTGCTCCGCTTCATCAACGGTCAGCATCACATACGGTTGCTCTGCAATTTCTGCAAAGCCCACAGGGTCCAATCCCATCAGCGGGTGGTCTGCACACAACCAAAGACGTCGACGCGACTTCAGCAGCACTTTTGAGCTGATTTGTTCCTTATTTTCCAGATTCGACACAAGAATCACTGCGATATCAAGTTGACTCTGGACAATCATTTCTTCGATTTCAACACGATGCCGCTCCTGCAGGCGAACATTTACGCCTGGAAATGATCGGCCGAAACGCATCATGATCTGGGGAATGAAATAACCCGCGACGGTGTACGTTACGCCGATTCGCACGTTGCCACTGAGGGTGCTTCCCGATCGCCTTAGCCCTCGCGTCGCTTCAGAAACCGCTGCAAGGATGTTTTGTGCGCGTCCGACGAACTGATAACCTTCATAAGTCAATACCACACCGCCCGACTTACGATGAAACAGGGGCGCCTCCAGCTCTTCTTCCAGCTGTTTGATGGCGGTGCTGACTGCAGACTGGGAAACATTAAGGTTTTCCGCTGCTGTAGAAACCTTGCCTGCATCGGCAACGGCGATGAAATAACGAATCTGGCGAAAGGATATTGCCATAAATTAAATTGAATTTACAATGCAGAAAATAATATTTTATTGAAAAATCTATATTGATACAATCCCATCCGTTAAGCTGTTATTAGGTGAATACTCGAGAGGCGGCTGGCTCGATCGGCCGGAAATTCTCGCCATCTTGTCTTGAGTATGGCTGGTACCTATCCAATTGTAAAACCGTTGAAAATTTGGGAGATGAAGAGATGAAATTAAAACTGAAAGCATGGACAATCACATCGTTTTTCGCAACGCTATGTTTCGGAAATGGGGTTCTGGCAGACTGGTATCCCTATCCGATAGAGGTATGGGATCCGCCTTTCGATATGGCGAGCCCCAGGACGACGGTCGATTACGTACCGCTTGAAAAGGCGGAAAAGCCTTGGGAAATCTGTGTCTCCTTCCCACACATGAAAGATGCTTATTGGCTGGCCGTGGACTACGGTGTCGTGGCTGAAGCCGAACGTCTGAACGTCAATATGCAGCTTGTTGAAGCGGGCGGATATACCGAACTCGGTACCCAGATCAATCAGATTGAAGATTGTGTGGCTGCTGGCGCGGATGCCGTAGTCATTGGCGCGATCTCTTTTGACGGGCTCAACAATCTCGTCGGTGAAATCAGATCTCAGGGTATTCCAGTGATTGATGTCATCAACGGCATGTCGTCGACGGAACTATCCGCCAAATCACTCGTCTCATTTGGTGAGATGGGGGGTATGGCCGGAGAATTCCTGGCCGGTCAGCACCCGGCGGGAAGTGATACGGTAAAAGTCGCCTGGTTTCCTGGCCCTCCTGGGGCTGGCTGGGTTGAAGCGGGTAATGCCGGTTTTATCGCAGGCGTCGAAGGAAGTGCAGTTGAAGTTGTCGATACAAAATACGGCGATACGGGTAAGGAAGCGCAGTCCGCACTCGTAGAGGATGCGCTGGAAACCTATGACGATCTGGATTATATTGTGGGCACTGCCGTAACAGCGGAAGCGGCGATTCCAATTCTCCGCGCCCGCGGCTTGACTGATCAGGTACGGGTCGTTTCTTATTACTACACGCCGGGTGTCGATCAGGGCATCCGCCGCGGCCAGATCCTTGCCGCTCCAACAGATTCTCCGGTCGTTCAGGGTCGAGTCGCAATTGACCAGGCGGTACGGATTCTGGAAGGAAGGGACTATGAGAAACATGTCGGCCCGGCACTCTATGTCGTTACAGCCGAAAATCACAGCGAGTTCGATACGTCCTCGACTCTTGCGCCCGATGGTTTCCGTCCAACATTTCGTGTGGATGTCGAGTAAGATTCAGTGAAATCGCCTGCTCCTCTTCTTTCCGTACAGTCTCTGACAAAAAATTACCAGAGTCTGTGTGCGCTCGACTCGGTGGATTTTGAACTCCGAGCGGGGGAGGTTCATGTTCTGTTCGGAGAGAACGGGGCAGGCAAGTCAACTCTCATCTCGATTCTTGCCGGGGCCAACCGACCCACATCGGGGCAGATTGAGATGAAAGGTAAAGAAATTAGTCTGACCTCAGTGCATGAGGCAAGACAGCATGGCATCTCAGCCGTATTCCAGGAGTTCTCTTTGATCCCGCAGATGACGGTGGAGGAGAACCTGTTTCTTGGCGCCGAGCATTCCAGGCGATTCATTTTGGACAAGGGGAGCATGCATCGCGAAGCTCTGGAACTGTTGGATGAACTGGGTTTTGACCTACAGCCAAACCAGCGGGTCCATCGTCTGACGCGGGCCGAGCAGCAGATGGTGGAAATCGCCAAGGCTTTTCGCGATGAACTGACCGTGCTGATACTCGACGAGCCGACGGCCAGTCTGACCGAACATGAAACGGAAAAGCTGTTCACATTGATCCGGGAATTGACTGCACGTGGTGTGGGTATCATCTATATCACTCATCGCATCGGCGAAATTCACCAGATCGGTGATCGAATTACGGTATTGAGGGACGGTCGGTACGTGGCCACGTTGCCGGTTGCGGAAGCGGACGATGAAACGCTCGTCCGCCTGATGACCGGCCGCGAGGTCGGTTCGATATTTCCAAAGGTGATATCCGGTCCGGCGGATCGAAACGTGTTGGCCCTTGAACATGTAACGACAGCTCAGGGTCAGCTCCATGATGTATCCATGACCGTGCGTCGCGGCGAAATAGTTGGACTGGCCGGTCTGATGGGATCGGGCAAGTCCGAGATCATGCAGGCGGCCTTTGGTGTTCTGCCGACCATCCGAGGACGCGTCATGTATTGCGGTGAGGACGTAACCGGGCAGAGCCCCGCTGTGGCCATTCGCCGCGGCTTTCTGTATCTGCCTGCAGACCGGAAAAACGAAGGCCTGATGATGATGCGCCCAGCACGCGAGAATATGATGTTATCCGCCTTGGATGATGAGTCCATTCGCCGCGGGGTGTTTGTGGATCGCAGTGCTGAACGGCAAAGGGTGGCTGAACTGGCTCAGAAGCTCAATCTGTCGCCCAATCGACCAGAGCGTATCATTGAACATTTTTCTGGTGGCAATCAGCAGAAATCAATGCTGGCCCGAAGCCTCTCGCGGAATTTTGAGCTGGTTGTATTTGATGAGCCCACAGTGGGTGTTGATGTTGGAACTCGAACGGTGATCTACCAATTCATCGTCGAGCTGGCGGCGGCAGGAACGACGGTGATCATCGTATCGTCGGAGCTTCCCGAGATAGTGCACTTGTCGACGCGGGCCTACGTATTCCATCGCGGACGAGTACAGGCGGAACTGGCCGGGGAAGCACTGAATGAAGAGTCCGTGCTGGCCCATTTTTTCGAACGGGATGCCGCCTGATGGCAAAAGCGGATATCTTCAGAATCCCGATTGTTCACATGCTCAAGAAGCTGTTCGTACGGTTGGGTATTCTGCCATTCCTGGTTGTGATTGCCATCATCGTGTTTGCATTGCTTTCGGAAAATTTCCTGACCGGGCGCAATCTGATCAATGTGTTGCGTCAGTCCGTCTATCTAACGATCGTATCTCTCGGACAGATGTTCGCGTTGCTGACGGGCGGATTCGATCTTTCGGTCGGCACCATCGTGGCTCTTTCATCAGTGGTGGGCGCGACAGCCATGGCCGCGGTATACGCGGCCATGCCAGATGCAGTGCTGCTCGCGATCAGCCTTGGCGTTCTGGCCGGTGTACTGGCCGGAATGATGGTTGGGGTCGTCAATGCGATTGGCATTGCGTTGGCAGGAGTCTCGCCTTTCATTATGTCGCTTGGCATGGCTTCAGTCGGATTTGGAATCGCGCTTTATCTGACCGGCGGCGTGCCAGTGTATGGAATGCCGGTGGAATTTGGAGATGTGGTCGGTTTCGGCGCCTTGTTGGGAATTCCGACGCCAATTTGGGTGGCTGGAGTTTTGTTTTTAGCGCTATTGGTGTTACTTTATCGAACACGTTATGGTCGTTATTTTTACGCGGTTGGTGGCAATGCCAAGGCGGCAAGTTTATCTGGGATCAATGTCCGCGCGACGCTTTTTGCCACCTACGTCATTTGTGCTGCGATGGCGGCGGTTGCTGGCATCCTGCTGACGGCACGACTGGATACGGGCGAAGCCAATATTGGCGCTTCCATGCCACTTGAGAGCATTGCAGCCTGCGTTATTGCCGGCGTTTCTCTGCGTGGTGGGCTCGGGCGTCTTGAGAATGTGGTGCTGGGAGCACTCTTTATTGGGCTGATAAATAACGGTATGAACTTGGCCCGGATTGAGAGTTATCTGCAGACTGTCGTACTGGGCGCGCTGCTTATCCTCGCGGTGGTGGCTGATCAGATCAGGCTGCGTTTCGTAGCGGATCTCAAATACTGAAAGGAGAATTAAGATGCCTGTCGATATGAATTGTGATATGGGCGAAAGCTTTGGTCTTTATAGTTTCGGCAATGATGCTGCCATCATGCCGCATATAACCCAGGCCAATGTGGCTTGTGGCTTCCACGGTTCCGATCCCAACCACATGGAAAGCACTGTAGTTTTGGCCAAGAAACATGGTGTCAAAGTCGGTGCTCATGTGTCGTTACCCGATCTGCAGGGGTTTGGTCGTCGGGAAATGAAAGTGAGTCGCGATGAGTTGCGAAATATCATTCTTTACCAGGTCGGTGCATTGACGGCATTTCTAAAAAAAGCCGGTACCGACCTGAATCACATCAAACCGCATGGAGCTCTATATGGGATGGCTGCCCGAGAAGACCACGTCGCCGAAGCGGTAGCTGATGTTGCGGAAATTTTCGATGTCGGTGTGATGGGATTGTCCGGCACCATGCATGAGACGGTTTACATGCGTCGCGGCATTGGTTTTCTGCCTGAATTTTTTGCCGATCTGCAGTATTCAGATAAGGGTGAGCTGATCATCACCCGGGAACACGACGCAGTTGACCCGAACAGTGCCGCCTCCCGTTCGGTTCAGGCCGTCCAGCAGGGCACCGTGACCAGCATCGGCGGATTGACGCTTCCGGTACGTGCAGAAACCGTCTGTGTGCACTCTGACACCCCCAATGCGTCCGATGTCGCAGCCGCCGTTCGTCAGGCATTGGACACACAAGCAGTAACTTGAACATAGTAGGTAACGCCATGTCAAAAGAAATCAAATCCCCCATACCAGGCACGTTTTATCGTAATCCGTCTCCAGACGAACCACCCTTCAAACGCGAAGGTGATTCGGTGGCCAAAGGCGATACGATTGGCCTGATTGATGTGATGAAGACATTTTATGAGGTGAAAAGCGATTTTGAGGGTACGGTTCTTCGCTTCGAGGTTGAGGATGCCGAGCCCGTAATGGCGGGTCAGGTATTGATGTTGCTGGACTGATGCCAATCAGGAAACTGTTGATTGCCAATCGCGGTGAAATCGCGGTACGGATTGCCCGCGCCGCCCAGAGTATGGGCATTGCGACAGTTGCAGTCCATTCGACTGCTGATGCGAATATGCTCGTCGTGCAGATGGCTGATGAGGCAATCGAAATTGGCCCGCCACAAGCGGCCAAGTCCTATCTGAATGCAGATGCCATACTCAATGCCGCGCGTTCAACCGGTGCCGACGCGGTCCATCCCGGATATGGCTTTTTGGCGGAGAATGCTGAGTTTGCCGATGCGGTAACTCAGGCCGGCCTGATCTTCGTCGGCCCATCGGCTGCGATGATTCGACTGATGGGCGATAAGGCCGCCGCGCGTACCAAGGCTCAACAGTCGGGGGTGCCGATCATTCCCGGCTCCGATGGCGTCGTGACGGCGGAACAGGGATTACAGATCGCGCAGGAAGTTGGTTTCCCGGTGATGATCAAGGCGGTCGCCGGTGGCGGTGGCCGAGGTATCCGAATTGCAGAGACGGCAGAAGAATTTGTCGCGCTGGCTTCGCAGGCTTCAGCCGAGGCGCGGGCCGCATTTGGCGATGATCGGATGTATATAGAGAAGATTATTGAACAGGCTCGTCACATCGAAGTACAGGTGCTGGGCGATGGCATGAATGCAATCCACTGCTGGGAGCGTGAATGTTCGATTCAGCGTCGGCGGCAGAAAATCTGGGAGGAAGCTCCTTCTACAGCATTGGATTCGCAAACGCGCGCAAGACTCTGTCGGTCAGCGGTTGAACTGGCCCGTTCAGTCGGGTATGTCGGAGCGGGAACGGTCGAATATCTTTACAATGACAGTACGCGCGAATTCTATTTCATCGAAATGAATACCCGCATACAGGTCGAACACCCCGTAACCGAGATGATTACCGGGCTGGACCTGGTGGCCGAGATGATCCGCATCGCGGGCGGCGCGGAGCTGTCAATCCGTCAGGCGGATCTCAGTATGAATGGACATGCAATCGAAGTGCGATTGAACGCGGAAAACCCAGCCAATGATTTTATGCCCCATCCGGGTGAAATATCGCACCTGAAGATACCTGAAGGTGAAGGAGTTCGTGTTGACCACATGCTTTACGAGGGTTACGTCGTGCCACCTTTTTATGACTCGCTCCTTGGCAAGCTGATTGTACATGGTGAAAACCGCGGTGCCGCACTCGTGCGGCTGAGTCAGGCGCTGACTGCACTGCGGATTGATGGAATTGCATGCACGGCTCCGCTTCATGCCGAACTACTCACGGATCCCGATGTTCAGGCCAATGCGGTCCACACCAATTGGCTGGAGCATTGGTTGCACCATAATTCCCATAAACTCACCACAAAACACGGAGGTAAAACTGCATGAGCTGCAGATACACTTTTGGCGGGGACGAACACCTATTTGTTGAGGTGAACGAAGCGATGTCGCTAGAGGCGTTTTTCATATCGTTGGCGATTACCAATGTTGTCCGAGAGTCTCGAGTCGCCGGGGTGACCGAGATTTGCCCGGCCAACGCATCGTTTCAGATTAAATTTGATCCTGATGTGATCCAGCCCCAAAAATTACTTGAACTGATTAAGGAAATTGAAGGCGATGCTGAAAATGCCGACCCCAATATCGATACCCGCATCATTGAGGTGCCAGTGTATTATCAGGATCCCTGGACTCATGAAACGCTGATGCGGTTTCGCGAGCGTCACCAAGATCCCGAGGCGACCGATATTGAATTCGCATCGCGTATCAACGGATTTAGCGATGTCGCCAGTTTTATCGAAGCCCATTCGGGTGCCCCCTGGTTTGTATCGATGGTGGGCTTCGTATCGGGTCTGCCATTTCTATATCAGATGGTGGATCGACAGCGGCAGATTGAGGTGCCGAAATATCTGCGACCGAGAACCGATACACCCAAGTTGACGGTCGGCTATGGAGGGTGTTTCTCCTGCATTTACTCGGTGCGCGGCGCAGGCGGCTACCAGATGTTCGGTATCACGCCCATGCCAATTTATGATCCCGAGCAGAAAGTCAGTTATCTTAAGGATTTTATGGTGTTTTTCCGTCCGGGTGATATTGTGAAATGGAAACCGATTCAGCGAGATGAGTATGATGCGACAGTGTCTGATGTGCAGCAGGGGCGGTTTGAGCCGCGGGTGTGCGAGGTAACTTTCGATCTTGCCGCCTACAATGCCGATATTGATGGAACCAATGCCAAACTAGTGGAGGCGCTTTATGTCAGTTAACGTCATTTCACCAGGAATTCTAACGACCATTCAAGATCTGGGTCGACCCGGATATTATCACCTTGGCATCCCGATCGGCGGTGCAATGGATCGATTGGCGCTGCGGGCATCGAACCTGTTGGTTGGAAATCCCGAAGAAGCGGCCGTTCTTGAGGCGGTCTTCATCGGTCCTGAGCTTGAGTTTACTGAAAATGTTACTGTCGCGGTCTGCGGTGCCGAGATGCCGCCAAAAATAAATGGTGTGCAGAAACCAGGATGGTGTGCTCTCGCCGTTAAAGCGGGAGATGTATTGAGCTTCGACTTTCTCCGCGCAGGAGCTCGCGCCTATATCTCAATTTCTGGTGGCATAGCCACTCCTGTGGATTTGGGAAGTCGATCTACCTATGTGATCGGTGCTCTGGGCGGTTATGAAGGTCGGGCGATCCAGGCTGGTGATCAGCTGCCGATTGGTGCAGACAGAGCAGCAGGGCGGACAGGCAAATCAGTGCCCGATAAACTTCGCCGTCTTCCCGATGTTCCAGCGGTATTGAGAATGCTGCCAGGCCTTTATTGGGATCGAATCACTGAGGCGTCACAGGAAGCGTTTTTTCAAGACACTTGGAAAGTGGCCAATGAGGCGGACCGGATGGGTTATCGATTTCAAGGTGGCAGCAAAATGGAGTTTGTACAGCGCGAGCAACCTTTCGGAGCGGGGTCTGACCCCTCCAACATCACTGATGCATGCTATCCATATGGCTCAATTCAGGTGCCCAGTGGAACCGAGCCGATCATATTGCATCGCGATGCGGTGTCTGGGGGCGGCTATTGCATGATTGGTACCGTCATTTCAGCAGACATGGATTTGATTGGCCAACTGCAGCCCAACACACCCACGCGTTTCGTTCAGGTGGATATGGAAGGCGCGCTTCAGGCACGGGCTGAAAGACATGCCTTGCTGACCGCGTTGCGAGAGCATCTGAACTGACCGCGCATACAATCTGGAATAAGTCTTATAAGCCGTACGGTTCATCATCTGTTCGGCCCAAGTGTATGGTCATGTAGGCAGTGTCTGCCAGGAATATTCCAAAAGAATAACAATTCTTGGTTACGCTTATTCATAAGTATGACTTATAATCTGGCAATTATATCCCAACCCATTGATGTGAGGAGAAAGCCGATGGCACGCAACGACATTCAGTTTCAGGCCGGAATGAGCCTGAACGAGTTTTTCAAACATTACGGCACCGAGGAGCAGTGTTTCGAGGCGCTGTTCAAGTGGCGTTGGCCGAAGGGTTTCCGCTGTCCGAACTGTGGTCATGACAAGTGGTGTCGGCTGAACACCCGCAAACTGCAGCAGTGCCACCGCTGTGGTCGGCAGACCTCCATCACTGCCGGCACCATCTTCGAGAGCACCAAACTGCCGCTGACGTTGTGGTTTCAGGGGATGTACCTGATGACGCAGCACAAGAAGGGGGTGTCGGCCATGCAGCTGCACCGGGATCTGGGGATCTCGTACAATGCGGCCTGGCGGATGCGGCACAAGCTGATGCAGGTGATGATGGAACGGGATGGGAAAAAGCCGCTGGGGGTGCGCGTGGAGTTGGATGACGCGTATCTGGGTGGCGAGCGCAGTGGCGGCCGGCGGGGTCGTGGGGCGCCTGGCAAGACGCCCTTTGTGGCGGCGGTTGAGACCGATGAGAAGGGGCGACCGAGGCGGATGAAGCTGAGCGTGGTGCGGGGGTTCAGGCGGCGGGAGATAGTCGACTGGGCGACGCGGCACCTGCGCCCCGACACGCAGGTGCTGTCCGATGGACTGGCCTGTTTCCGCGGGGTCGCGGAGGCCGGCTGCCAGCACGAGGCGCGGGTGTGCAGCGGTCGCAAGGGCCATGTGGAGGATCCCCAGTTCCGCTGGGTGAACACGATGCTCGGCAATGTGAAGACGGCGCTTCGTGGCACCTATCATGCGGTTGACCCCAAATATGCGCAGCGCTATCTGGCGGAGTATGAATACCGCTTCAACCGGCGGTATCGGTTGCCGGACATGCTGCCCCGACTGGCGTATGTGGCACTGCGTACCCCACCGATGCCGGAGCGCCTGCTGAAGCTCCCTGTTGCCGTCTAGAACGCTACTTACTTTTAGGCGTAACCAAGTAACAATTTGATATGAAATGATTATTGTCGTATTGTCGTGGACAAAGAATATGACTGTCGGTCTGATTACGGAGGATATTCAGCCATCTTACCGAATGGTACCAATCATCTTCAGGCAAGGATGCGATGAGAGGCGTCTTCCGCCCCAATCATGAAATTGGCGGCATTGGGATTAAGGACATTCGGATTGATTCCATCTCGCGCGGTAGCGGACCCCGCGGTCATGCTTAGACTGCAGACACTGAATAAACTCCAAAATGCGGAATTTTTCGTATGAAAATGAACCCGCTGCTACGACTGCCGGGTGCGATAGCTGAACGCACCGAACCGGCACACCGACTCGCAGGTGCGCGCATGCACCTGGCGAGACGCCTCATCTCCGTCGCCAGCACCACTACCAGACGCGTGTTGCGAACCATACCGATGACACAATCCGCCCCGTAGCCCTATCACTACTGCAGGATTGACTTCCGGAAAAGCCCGAATCACCACATGAACCGCGGGCCAATTCACCCGCAACTGACCGACGACCCTTTCCAGTGCTCCCACACGGTCAGACGCACCGTTCCGGTCTGCTGTGCGAAGCCGACTGCACTGCCGCTGCTCGCCACAGAAGCTGTACAGAGGCAGATTAACCGTGAGAGAATCAACCTTCTACTACGCGTGTAGTGGGTTATCGGTCGCATCCAGCTACAGTTCCGTCGGTAGTCGCTCGAAGGACTCAATGAGCAGCTGATCAATCGCCCAGCTTCATTCGGTTCAGAGTGCTCACACTGGCCAGTGCCTGCCCCTGTCCACCATCTGATCTACTCGGCTCAGCATCACCTCCATCGCTTGGTCGCCCCACAGGTGTTCATGGTCGCTGAGATCTTCATAATCCATGATGCGCTGGGCGAGCAGGTCCTCCGCTCCACACGGTGTCGCACGCTGGCCGGGTTGCGGTAATTGATGAAACACTCGGCAGACGGCGAATCAGATCGGTCCGCTTATCAACCTCGCGCGACAGCAGGTCACCACCATTTGAACTGATCTGTTCACTGTCGAATTTGGCGGTTACGGCCCGTCGTCCGTAAGGTTGGAAATCCAGCTGAGTCTGGAAGCACTGTGCAGTCATGGCTGAGTTCTCTGTGAATATATCTCATATTTCATCATTTCTATATGACTGCCGGTGATAGAGTGCAGAGTCTCACCGGTTTGTAAAACTAAGTCAGTCCCTACCTGACTGCCGCAAAGGCCGTTCACCGTTGTCGGAACTGTCTGGCCGCGCACTATTGGCTCAGCTCTGAAGCTTCAAGATACTATCGGTGGTTTCAGCCTGAAAGCAGCGTCAGAATCCTGTCAAATCCAGGTTGGAGTTCCCTGATGGAAATCAATGTGACGGTTTCATCTGCTCGGTATTCTACTGGTCCCGTCTGGGGCAGAAAGGCCAAATTTTCTCCACAATCAATCCAATCATGTTGCATTATCGCAACATTTGTCAGAGTTCATTCGGCAATTTCCAACTTTTTGCACCGTTCAGTTGCAAACACCCCCCCCCGATTCATAATGAAAACCGGCTGGCGAATGGCGGCTGTTGCTCAATCTTCATATCTGTTTCCGTAGACATAAAGAAAAGCCGTCCGTTCGCCAAGCCGCTTTTACTTTATTGCAGAGGGCTTCATTATCAACAACTTGCTGATGATTCAGCCCCCTGCCGTCAGGTAGGCCGGCGAGCGGCAACCCATGCTCACAGCTGTTTCCGCAGTCATCTGAAAAGGGACCCGTTCGCCAACCTGCCTCATTGCAACCCATGAGGAACAATCATGACATTCACACAAAAAATTGCAACAGTTCTTATTTTATCCGTTTCGGCCGTTTCCAGACGGCTGGTGGCGGTCCTGGTCTGTTCAGGCCTGCTGGCGGCGCCGACCGCGGTTTTCGCGGAAGCATCCTGGTACGGTTCGCTGCGCGGCGGGGTCATGCTGGACAAGGGCCAGGACGCCAAGTTCTACGACGGCGCCTCGCGCTGGGGCATCAAAGGTTCGAACGAGATTTCGGAAGGTCTGTCCGCGGTCTACCGCTTCGAGCACAAGTTCAGTACCGAGGATGCCGGTCAGCCCGGCGGCCGGCTGGCCTACGTGGGCCTGTCAGGCGGTTTCGGTTCGTTGACGCTGGGACAGATCTGGAGCGCGAGTTACAACCACGCCGGCGTCATCCGCGACATCGGTAACTGGTACAGCAGTGGCGACACCAGCGGCCGGATTGGCAACACCCTGTCCTATGCCTATTCGAACGACGCCTTCAGCGTGCAGTTCGACGCCATCATGGACGGCAAGAAGGACTCCGGCAAGGCCATCGACCACTGGGAACTCGGGGCGACGGTGAACATCGGCGATGTCGGCAAAGTCGCCTTCGCCCATGTGAAGAAGGAAGACGTTAAAACGGGCAATAAAATCGTGAGAGTGACCAGGTGGACTCACACCACCACCGGCACCGCCGCCAACCAATGGCTGTACAGTCCGAAACTATGGTCGGACGGCGCGAAAAGCACTTGGGCTATCAGAACGGCGGGGACTGGTGCCAACCAGTATAAGGAAGAATTTGAAGCCGGAACGGAGATGAGAATCGTTGTTCAACCAATCACCGTTTATGTCAAAAAGGCGAACGCCAATTATGATGCGGACAACAACCAACTGAAAGATGCGGCGGCGGGTGAACTTCATGGTCATCCGAGATTTTTCACCTATTACACTACAACCGGCCTTGATGACCCCAAGAATCTCACTGCGGTCTATCCTTTTAGTCCCTCAAGTGATCGGTGTACCACAACCCCAATACCAAGAGACGACTCTGTATGTGCAAAAACCATCGCCTATCAGGCTGACTTGAAAAAGACCGCGGTCAGTATCGCACCGTATTGGTTCGCTCCCGGGCATGTTGAGGATGAGATGGACTATGGCGAGAAGTCAAGCCACGTGTCGGCGTCGTTTGACGTCGGTGCGGTGACCCTGGGTCTGGGTCATTCGACGACGAAGTCCATGGATCCGATGAAGACGAAAAAGTCGAAGACGAACTACATCGGTGCTTCTGGTGGCATTGGTGACACCGGGCTGGACTGGCGGGCCTGGTATCGGACCAAGGAGCATGCCGACGGCATGAAGACGAAACCCTGGGGCATCGGTTTGGGCAAGACCCTGGGTGGTGGCGCCTCGGCCTATGTCGAGCATTGGAACGACGGTGTGAAAGGTGCAAAGAAATCCAGCGGCACGGTGGTCGGCCTGCGCGTCGATTTCTAAAGATCGGCTTTCGCGTCGGTGAAAATGGAACGGGGTGCGAAAGCTCCCCGTTTCTTTTGGGTTCCGCCTGATACGATGATGAACCCCAATAAATTACGCATTGGAAACTGGCGGAAAGC
This sequence comes from Arenicellales bacterium, assembly GCA_965205205.1. GTDB lineage: Bacteria > Pseudomonadota > Gammaproteobacteria > Arenicellales > JAJDZL01 > JAJDZL01. The sequence continues at coordinate 531,401 of CBDBFX010000002.1, read as the reverse complement.
CAGCTCAGCGAATGGCTTGATGTGGTGGAGGATTGTTTACATTCCATTTTTCACCAGATGGGTGAAATCAAAGCCGGGCCTGATCTCGAACATCCGATATCACACCGCCTATTCAGCCCGTATATATCGTCGATTTGAACTTTGGATTGAAATGGCCGGCGCCCGCACAGCTGATTCCGCGTTTTTCATGTCTGGCAAGGACTGCTCAGAGCTCGCTCCGACATCGTTGGGAAGGAGCACCGCCCAAAGTCGGCGATCGGACCGATGGTCGGGGCCAGGTCCGACCCGATGGTACCTTAGCTTGAGTCAGGCAGTGGTCACCACAATGGCGGACGGCTCGGATTGTCCAGCACCTCGGCATGCGGATAAGACGCTGACATCGGCAGCCACGCCTGGCAGGTCTGTCAAGATGTCATACGTACACAGTGATTTGCCTCGGCTAAATCACTCCGATCACTCGCCGATTAAGAGCGATTACATGCCCAAATACCCTCTCATTCCAAAGAAATTACGGAATAGTGATCGTCGTCGAATCTGACCGATACCGCCCCTTTTGATTCGCATCGTATGACATCGGCGATCAACCCAATGCCAGTTTCGACTGCATGTTCAAATACGGAAGCCTGTACTCGCATAAAAACAGGCAAAGCTCATTTTACTTGTCGCAATTTCGTATGGCATGAAACATACACCTTAGGTATCATAATTCCCTTCATTGGCTCCTTCCGAGTCGAATTTGCCGTAACCGCGTTTCAACTGATTACAACTCGTCAGTAACACTCTCGTTGAAGATTGGCTAAAAACAGATTAAATCAAAACCATGAGAATCTTGAGGTTCGAGGTGCAAGACAGAACAACCTGAAGAATCTTGATCTGGATATACCGCTGAACGAGCTGACCGTCATCACCGGAGTCAGTGGCTCCGGGAAATCTTCTCTGGCTTTCGATACCATTTATGCGGAGGGCCAGCGTCGATACGTTGAAACATTTTCTCCCTACGCACGACAGTTTCTAGATCGCATGGATCGACCTCAAGTCGATTCCATCGACAATGTTCCACCTGCCGTTGCCATCGATCAGGTCAACCCGGTTCGAACGACCCGATCAACTGTCGGAACCATGACCGAGATCAATGATCACTTAAAACTTCTCTTCGCGCGAATGGCTTCGCTCTATTGCCCAAGTTGCGGCAATCCCGTCAAGCAGCGTACCAATGATGAGATCTGCAATGCAATTCTTGACAATTTCAAAGATGCTCACATGATTCGCATCATGTTTCCGATCCAGGTACCTAGCAGTTTTTCAACCGAGTACGCGCTTGAACATCTGAAGAATCAAGGCTATACCCGCATTGCGTATCGGCAGGGTGAGACCATGCTGGTCGTCCAGGACCGTATTCGTCTTTCAATCAAAAATCGTTCGCGACTGATTGAAGCCATAGAAGTAGCCCTCCTCCGCGGAGCCAACACCATCGTCGTACAACGTCTGAATCAGAAGGGAGATGGAGTCGGACCGGAAGTTGAGATGACCGACCGTTTACGCTGCTGCGGGGTTGATTTTACCGCCTCCACTCCGAATCTTTTTTCGTTCAATTCAGCGGTCGGTGCTTGCGAAACATGTCGAGGGTTTGGCAAAGTCATCGGCATCGACTACGATCAGGTCATCCCCGACCACAATCTTTCGCTGCGACAGGGTGCGATTCGCGCGTTCAATTCTCCCGTCTACAGCGAAAGTTATTACGATCTTCTCGAATATGGCGAGGAAAGCAACATTCCTCTGGATACGCCATGGAAATTCCTCAGCGACGAGCATCGGCGTTGGGTGATTGAAGGTGAAAGCTACTGGTACAGTGGCAAATGGTACGGCGTCGAAAATTTTTTTGACTGGCAGGAAGATCGCAAACACCGAATGCATGTCCGCGTTTTTCTTTCGCACTATCGGTCCTATACAACCTGTCCGGATTGTGACGGAGCCAGGCTGAATCCGGCGGCATTCAACTGGCGGATTGGATCACAGATTGAAAAAAACGCCAGCTTTCAGAAATTTCGGCATCCAAAATTTCAGATGACGGACGCCGCGTTTGAAAATCTGCCAGGTCTCACCGTTCACGATATTGCATCCATGCCCATCACTCGTTGCGTCGAGTTTTTCTCGCGTATCCGGTTGTCAGATCCGGCCAATGAAGCAGCTGTGCTGTTGCTGGAAGAAATACGCGCCCGACTCAATTACCTTGACAAAGTCGGCTTGGGCTATCTGAATCTTGACCGTCAATCTCGGACCTTGAGCGGCGGGGAAGTCCAGCGCATCAATCTGACTACCGCATTGGGAACGACTCTTGTCAATACATTATTCGTGCTTGATGAGCCGACCATTGGCTTGCACAGCCGGGATATCGGTCGGGTGATCGAAATACTCCATCGACTGCGGGACGCGGGCAATACGCTTTTGATCGTTGAGCATGAAGAACAGATCATCCGCGCCGCTGACAAAGTGGCGGACTTGGGTCCCGGCCCGGGCATTTCAGGCGGCAATCTAGTTCATTTCGGGACGCTGAGCGAGCTGCTTGATTCCAACGAATCGGTAACCGCCGCCTGTCTTCGAGATGGGGGCTATCTGCCTGAGATCAAATCAGCTCCCAGCTCGAGACATTCAGAACATTCCCTGACAGTCCGGCAGGCCGAGCAGCACAATCTCAGACGCATTGATGTCTCTTTTCCACTGGGTCAGCTGGTCTGCGTGACTGGTGTGAGCGGCTCTGGAAAATCAACTTTGATTGAGGAAGTGCTGTATCGGGGTGTATGTCGTCAGCTACGGAAAACGTCGGAATCTCCAGGTCGGCATCATTCGATTGAAGGTGTGCGACACATTAACGACATAGTCATCGTGTCGCAGGCCGCCATTGGGAAAACCACGCGCTCGGTTCCAGTGACCTATGTGGGTGCGTTGGACCCGATTCGCGAGCTGTTTGCCCAACAGCCGATGGCGCGGAAACTGGGCTACAACGAAAGTTATTTCAGTTTCAATACGGAACTGGGACGTTGTGAAACCTGTCAGGGCAGCGGTTATGAACACATTGAAATGCAGTTTCTGAGTGATGTGTATCTGCCATGCGAAGATTGCGACGGCGATCGATTTCGTCCCGAAGTCCGGCAGATCAAAATCAGCTCGAATCAGGGACCGTCAGCGGAAAAGTTTCCCGAGCCGTGTTCGATCGTGGATGTTCTGAACTTGACAGTAGCCGATGCCATTGAGTTCTTTGGCAACGATCCAGACATCGTCAAAGTCATGGAGCCACTCGTTGATGTGGGGCTGGATTATCTACGGCTCGGGCAGCCGACCACGACGCTGAGCGGTGGAGAAGCTCAGCGGCTGAAATTGGCGGGCCACATCGCCAAAAAAGCCAATATCAAGCGGAAAAGGCCTGAACATATCGTGTTTCTTTTTGATGAGCCGACCACTGGACTGCATTTCACCGACGTATCGAAACTGATCTCGTCCTTTCGAAAACTCATTGCCAACGGGCATTCGGTGATTGTGATCGAGCACAACCTGGATTTGGTTTCAGGTGCGGACTGGGTGATCGATCTGGGGCCTGAAGGCGGTGAATTCGGTGGTGAACTCGTTGCCGAAGGAACACCAGCCACGGTTGCGGAAAAATTCTCAACTGCAACCGCAGAAGCCCTGCAGAAATACTTCAGTGGGAAGATGAGAACCAATGAAGCCGATCCAACTTCAGCACCGGCCATCTCGTCTTCACAGCGGGAAATTTGTGTCCACAAAGCTCGGGAGCACAATCTCAAAAACATCTCGGTTTCGATCCCCTATAACGCCATGACCGTCATCACCGGCATGAGTGGCAGCGGTAAAAGCACCTTGGCATTTGACATTCTCTTTGCGGAAGGTCAGAAACGATACCTGGCGACCATCAATGCTTACGCGCGGCAGTTCGTGCAGCCGACTTCAAGAGCGGATTTCGATTTGGTTACTGGATTGCCACCGACGGTCGCCATTTCACAGATGATGACTCGGGGAGGTCGCCGGAGCACCGTCGCGACTCTTACGGAAGTCTATCATTACATCCGATTGCTATACGTTAGATTTGGCACTCAGTATTGTCCGGACTGTCAGATTGAAGTACACTCCCGAACGGTTGAGTCCATTGTGCGGCAGATCATCCGCGAGCGGCTGAACACGCAGATTTATCTGTTTATTCCGTTAGTCATCGCGCGTAAGGGAAACCACAATCAGTGGTACTCATGGGCTTTGAACCGGGGTGCGTCCTATCTATTGGTCGACGGTAAACCGCGATCGATGTTCAATTGGAAACCGCTTGATCAATACAGCCTGCATTCGATTGACATGCCGGTCGCCCATATTGAACTTGGACCGGATGAGGAATTGGCAAGAAAGGAACTGGTGAGTGCGATCGATCGGGCTATGGAACTCAGAGACGGACAGCTGCGAGTCGCCAATGCTTTACCGGATCAATCAAAATTCCACAATTTCACATTCTATTCGACGCAGAGTTCATGTCCCCGTTGCGAGCAGGCATTCTTGGACTTGGATCCGAGGATGTTTTCGTACAACTCCAGTCGCGGCTGGTGTGAATCCTGTTTGGGGTCAGGACTGGTACTGCAGGACCATGACGAAGAGTCTGATGAGTGGAGTGGTAATGATACGGAGGAGATCTGCGGTGCCTGTAAAGGCCGACGGCTCAATCCTCAGGCTTTGGCCGTCCGGTTTCATGGGATAACCATCGACGAGATGACTCGGTGGTCGGTGAGTGAAGCAAGAATCAGACTATCGGAACTGAAGCAGTCAGACCGAGAGCGCATTGCGACAAAGGATATTTTGGCCGAACTTTTCTCACGTCTTGAATTTCTTGAAATGGTTGGCTTGGGCTATCTGTCTTTGAATCGCGCGGCGCCAACACTGAGCGGGGGTGAATCGCAGAGAATTCGTCTGGCGGCGCAGTTGGGTTCCAGTCTCTGTGGTGCCTGCTACGTGCTGGATGAACCGACGATCGGACTGCACAGCCGCGACAATCAGCTGCTGCTGTCAGCACTGCACTCGCTTCGAGACAAAGGCAATACGATTGTTGTAGTCGAACATGATGAGGCGACGATCAAATCGGCCGATCACATAATTGATCTGGGGCCCGGCGGTGGCAGTCGGGGTGGAGAGGTGGTTGCACAGGGTTCGGTTGCGGAAATTTGCGGGAATCCGGCCTCGGTGACGGGGCGGATGCTGAAGGCTCCTTTACAGCACCCCATGGCGCGTAACCGTTCCTTACCAACGCCCAAGGATGCAATTAAAATCCGCGGCGCGCGTCTATATAACCTAAAGAATGTCAACGTGTCGTTTCCGGTTCAGTCGCTGGTCTGCGTTACCGGTGTAAGTGGCAGCGGAAAAAGTACATTGGTGAGGGAAGTGCTGTACCCGAACCTGCTGCAGGCGCTGTCACAGCGACAGACAGAAGAGTCGGACATACGATGGGACCGCTGTAAGGAAATCGCCGGCTGGCAGAAGGTTCGCAGAGTACTGGAAGTCAATCAGACACCCATCGGCAAAACGCCGCGCTCCTGTCCGGCAACCTACGTCAACGTCTGGCAGACGATCAGAAAATTATTCGCCGAAACTGCCGAAGCCCGATTGCGAGGATACAGTTCCTCACGATTCTCATTCAATGTCGCTGAGGGTCGCTGTTCGGTCTGCAGTGGCCAGGGTGAGAAGAAAATCGAGATGAATTTTCTTCCAGATGTCCGGGTTCTCTGTGAAACCTGCGGTGGCGCTCGGTTCAACCCTGAAACGCTGGGCGTCCGTTATCGGGACAAGACGATCGCTCAGGTGCTGGATCTCAGTGTGGAAGAGGCGCAGGCGTTTTTTTCCGCACTGCCATCGCTTGCGCGGGTGTTTGGGCTGCTCGTCGAGGTGGGACTCGGGTATCTGAGACTGGGTCAGCCGAGCCCGACGCTGAGCGGTGGAGAAGCGCAGCGGATCAAACTCGTGTCTGAACTGTCGAAAGCGCTTCCGCGCAACGATCATTCGAAACGCTCCGCTACCAAATCTGGTGGGTCACTGGGTACGTTATACGTGCTTGATGAACCGACGGTTGGGCTTCACGCAGCCGATGTGGAAAATCTGCTGAAAGTGATCCATGCCCTGGTTGATGCGGGCAACATGGTCGTCGTCATCGAGCACAATCTTGATGTCATCGCGGAGGCGGATTGGATCATCGATTTGGGGCCGGAAGGCGGTGATGATGGCGGTCGAGTCGTGGTCCAGGGGAACCTGACCAAGTTGATCCAGTCAGAACGCTCCCACACCGCGCGGGCCATGCGGGATTTCAGACGAAGAACCAATGTCAACGTCGAAACGAAAAGCCTGCCTTAGGTCATTGTACCGCTGTGCGATATAAGATTTCATCGCGTTCTCCGCCCGATTCGGGTCGTGTTGGGCAACTGCCTGTGCGACAGCATACGTCATTTCCTCATGCGCCTCGGCAATAGAGTGCCAGTTCCCGATTCTCTCTGAAATCAGGAACCAAAGACGCAGATGCAGATTGATAATACGCGGAATCGTTTCGATTATGAATGTATTCTGCGTCGCATCGGCGAGCACCGCGTAGTAGGTCCGATTGACTTCCACATACGCGTCAATATCATCATTCTCGGTTGCCGCAATCAGTTGATGATGGCATTCCATGAGTCGGTTGGCCTGAGCGGTGGTGGCGCGAGCGGCCGCAAGCCTGCAGGCGGCACCGTCGATGATGCTTCGAAACTCATAGATTTCCTGGATATCCGTAATACCGACATCAGAGACGAACATGCCGCGATTGAGTCGGTGATCGACAAGACCCTCGATTGCCAACCGCTGCAGTGCCTCTCGCATCGGTGTACGGCCGATGCCGATTTCTTCAACCAGAGATTTTTCGACCAGGACCGAACCGGGTGGCAGTTCCAGTCGGGTAATGCGCTTGACCAGTTCATTGTAGGCCTGTTCACTCAGCGATTTGTTTTGGTCGTCTCGTGCTGTCGATTTCTTCATGGCTCTTTCCTGTGATCGGGTGGCCCAATCCCAAGGCGAATGTCGGTGGGTGAAGCGCCTGTCCGATGACCACCAATCGATAATTCAACTTCGGTTTGGTGGCAGATATTTCAAGTTGTCCGGCGGAATACTGTAGCAGTGATGGCTGACCATCGACCACTAGGTGTCCTTTCATTCGCCAGACGCTGTCGGGAAACCGACTGCAGATGCGCTCGACATCGGATCGGGAAATCTCCTCATGCGGCGCGATAACAAAAGACTCCATCGAATCGTGCACATGATGATGGTGATGTCGGTCGGAGGCCGCAGTCTGCCTTTTGAGCAGGTCGGAGACCGCATCCGAAAACACCAGACTTGAGTCGATATTGCAATATTCGGTGAATCGAATTTCCGCCTGTGGGTTGATCTCTTTGATCTGCTGGGTTACGTTCTCGAGTTCCTGCGCGTCCGTCTGATCAATTTTATTGATGATCACCACGTCGGCATTCAGAATCTGCGAAACATAGAACTCACCCAGCATGGGTCGAATCTTGTTGAATCTCGACGAATCGACGACGGCGACGATCGGCGCCACGTCCATTGCATCGGTGATGGCGGAATCCTCAAGGTCATCAAGCATGTCTTCAGGGTCTGCCACACCAGTCGCTTCGATCACGATTCGTCTGGCGCCTTTGTCATTGGCCAGTTCTTCGATGGCGTTCATCAGTGAACCTTTCAGAGTGCAGCAGATGCAGCCCGAAACCAGCTCCACCGTGTCGATGGACCCACCTTCGATGATGTCGCCGTCGATACCGACGTCGCCGAATTCATTGACGATGACTGCAGTTGGAATGTCAGGGTCTGCTGAATGCAGAAGGTTTCTGACAAGCGTCGTTTTACCAGCACCCAGAAAACCAAACAGCAGGTGAATTTGTGGTAGCGTATCCAAATCCTTTTTGCCTCAGATTCCGTATCTGTTCTTACAGGATTTTCTCGTGAAGACTGAAGATATTGTAGCAGTAGATTCTATACGACTTGTCTTTGCCGGTGCTGTCGGCGTTGACGGCTTGATTTGGACGGAGTTGGGAACGAGCGGCCTTTGAAAGCCATGGAATCGATGAAGATGTCCTGAAAATCCGGCCGGGCGGCGAGCGCGACATGTTCAATATGCCGGGTGATCTGCTCGGTACCGCGTCGTTCAGCTTCCGACAGTAGGCACATCTGAGCGCCGAGCAACGCCGCATTGCCGACATAGGAGATCCGGCCGCTGTCAAGATCGGGAAGCAGACGAATGGTCTTTGAGCTCTCGATATTGATATAGTTCCCAAAACCACCGCAAAGCATCAGCTGATGGATCTCGGAATCGCTGATGTTCATAACCGACTGAAGCAGCCGAATGCCAGAGTAAATTGCGCTTTTTGCCAGCTGCAGCTGCCTGATATCACCCTGTGTGACTCCGATTCTGCGACTGTTCCCTGATTCGCGCTCCCACACCAAAGCAAATTCCCGGGCGCCTTTTTCAGAGGTGACCAGTCGTTTACGGATGGCGGGCGACAGTCGTTCGATTTCGTGTTTGCGAAAATTCCCGTTGCGGTCCATCACTTCGCCGTCGATCATTTTTGCCGCCGCATCGATCAGACCGGACCCACAGATGCCAATCGCCGCAACGTCTCCAATTGTTGAAAACGTGAAATCCTCACCCATATCGACTTTCTCAACCGCACCCAAGGCGCCGCGCATGCCATCTCGAATCTGCGCACCCTCGAGAGCGGGGCCGGCAGGGGCCGAGCAGGCGGTGAGTCGATTGCGCGATCCCAACACCACTTCGCCATTCGTTCCGATGTCCACGAGCGCCCGTATCTCATCACTTTCATGGATGCGAGTCGCAACGATGCAGCCGACAGTGTCGGCACCGACAAATCCGGCGATGATGGGCAGCATGCAGACCTGAGCATTGGGCGCCGCCTTAAGCGGAAGATCGCTGGCGGGAAAGACAAGGTTGCCTCTGACGGCGGGTGCGTACGGGGCCAGTCCCAGATGGCTGACATCAATGCCTAGAAAAATGTGATGCATGCAGCTGTTGCCAACGGCGACGATTTTGTAGACGTGAGCGGAATCAATGCCCGCTTCTTTACAGCAGTCGCGAATGTACTGGTTGATCTGGTTGATCACTTTGGCGCGCAACGTCGCCAGTTTCTGCTCATCAAACTGTGCATACGCAATACGCGACATCAGATCGCCGCCATAGACGGACTGCGCATTGACGCCGCCGGTGGAGGCGAGCTGTTCACCGGTTCTCAGATCAAGCAGGGTACCGACGACGCTCGTGGTACCAATATCGAATGCGAAGCCATACATATGTTCCGTCGTATCGCCAGCTTCAATATCGATGATTCGGTCATTGAATCGGGTGACCGTAAGGGCGCCACCATCGCGCCGAAGGGCCTGGGGAATTTTGCGCAGGCACTGAATCGACAGTTCAGCATTGTGCAGATCGGGTATCGTGGAGAGAACTTCTTCAACGTCAGAGCTTTGGTGATGCTCTTCGACCGGTGCCTTGGCGAGCACTCTGATTTTACTGATTCCGCTGTCAATGACCGATGACGAGCGGTCGTTTCTGGTGTCGTGCGCCGCCAGAATTTTGTGCCCGGCTTCAGTCTTGGGCGGCATCGGCATAAATGTGCTGTCGCTCTGTATGCGAGTCTGACAGGAGAGTCGAAAGCCTTCCATCACCTCCTCATGTCCCAGCTGCACGGTGTCCTGTACGGTTGGCGGTGGCAGTTCGCCCTGGATTATTTTGACCCGACAGCTCCGGCAGCGTCCGCGTATGCCACAAGTCGCTTCAATGCTGACGCCTGCGTGTCGGGCGGCATCGAGAATGGTCGTACCGCGCACCACTTCAACAGTCTTGATCGCCTCTTGATTGGCAGTCTGAATGAAGGAAGCGAGTACTCGGTCGTGCATTTCAACTCCAGGCGACGCGCGGGGTCTTCATCAGTCTGAGTGCGAGTTTGACCGCATCGACAGCATCCTTCCCCCAGCCATCTGCCCCGCATTCATCAGCCCACTCCTGAGTGGTTGGCGCACCACCGATCAGGATCTGAACCTTATTCCGATGTCCAGCCTTGAGAAATTCTTCGATCGTGACTTTCTGATAGTAAACGGTCGTCGACAGCAGCGCGGAGAAGCCGACCAGGTCCGCCTTTTCTTTTGATGCCGTTTCAATGAATCGGTCAGGATGCACATCGGTGCCAAGATTGATGACATTGAAACCGGCATTCTCAAGCATGATGGTAACGATTGACTGGCCGATGTCGTGCATATCGCCGAGGACGGTACCGATGACGAAGGTGCCGACCGGTTTCTCAGCCTGCGCGGCGAGCAGAGGACGGATCAGCGCCAGCCCCGCTTTCATGGCGCGGGCGGTGATCAGCATCTCCGGAATGAAAATCACCTGCGCACTGAAGCGGTCCGACTGAAGATTGAACCCTGGAAACAGGCCGTCATCCAGAATGACGCGTGGGTCGATTCCGGCATCAATGCTCTCGCGCACGCGTTCGTCGGTGTAGATGTGGTCGCCCGTTTCGACCGCTTCCCACAGCGTCTGCCACTCCCAGTCCTGGGGCGCACGGTTTTCCCAGCCTTCTGGGATCTGCAGTTCGGGTTCCTCTGAACCCTCGTAGTCTAAAAATTCGGTATCAAATTGCATATTCAGTTCAGTGGGTATCGGCCGTAGGTTCCAAAATCTCGCTGCGCTTCCAACATCGTGAAAATGTTCTGAATTGGAACGTCCGCCAGGATGTAGTGCGACGGTGAAAAGATGTAGCCGCCGCCAGTCGCCAGGTTTTTCATGACCTCACAGACACCGTTGCGAACCTGTTCGACCTGACCTCTTGGTAGCAGCCGCTGTACATCAAAGCCACCGATCAAAGTGATATCGTCGCCATATTTTTTCTTGATCTCGGCCTGATGTCGGTTTCCTCCGGTTGGTTGCATCAATCCCGACAGATCGACGCCGAGCTCGATCATATCGCCGATGATGGGTGAGTAATCGCCGCAGGAGTGCAGTTTGATGAATATGTCCTGGTTGGACTTGCGAAACTCGTCGAACATGTACCTGAAGCGAGGCTTTGCAAGCTCCCGCCACTGGACTGGGGAAATCATCATGGACTGCTGGGCGCCGATGTCGTCTCCCACCCGAATCATATCGACGCCGAGATCGATCACATTTTTACCAAGTTGGGTGTAATACTCAGTCAGTCCATCAAGCACTCCGGCGATCAGGTCAGGCTGGTCAAACAGGTACAGAAAGAAATTCTGCGTACCGACCAAGTGCGCGTACGCGGCCTCGATGAGGGTTGATGAAAGATCGACGATGATGAAATAATCGTCCTGATATTCTTTCAGGAGCGTCTTAATCGGCTCAAGCAGTTCCGGGTCGGCGGGGTCCGGCCAGGTATAGTTCTTCAGCTCTTCCATTGAAGTGATCGGGTGATGGTTGGGAAAATTTTCCGGAACCACCTTGGCCGGACCCCAGAACTCCTGTGTCTTGGTGAACTCCTGGTGTTCTTCAGCCGTGCGCCCCTTCAGACCGCTTTTACCATACCCGACGCCGAAGTGATTGAACCATGTCTCGCCAATTTCAATATGGCGATGGGAAAATTGCGCATTGATCCCAATCTGATAAATGATGGCATCGTTACCCAGCCGCAGTTCCAGTTCGGGATTGTGTTTCATACCGGTGCCGGTTTTTGTGATGCCGTAAATGCGCGCGATTTTTTCCTTTGCTTCGACTTTCATTCGATACAGCAGCGGTACCCGATCGACTTTCTCGTGATTGAGGGCGCGCGTGAACCGTTCTCGTGGTAAAAGTTCCTTCATTCTGATTCTCCCTAACGAATGCGAATTAACCTGTTGGACTGTCTGAGGTGGTTTTTGGTTTTCTGGTCGGTCGGTCGGCCTGCCGGCTGAGAGAGCGGATGTACTTCAGGTAATCGACTGAAAACTCATCTTTTGCCGTCAGTGAATTGGCGGCAAAGCGAAAGTCATCAAATGGTTTGACAGGATTCATGATCGGGTCGATCATCAATGAATCGCAGCCGGCCATGATGGCGAGCACGACGAAAGCATGATTGAGAATTTTCCGTTGTGGCAGTCCGAATGACACATTGCTGTGCCCGCCGAATATATGCACATCGGGGTAGCGCCGGCGCATTTCCCGCACCGCATCGAGATAGTGATTGCCATAGTCGGGTCCTGCGCCGATCGGGAAAACCAGCGGGTCCAGGAAGCGGTCACTCATTGGAATGTTGCCCGCATCCATCATCTGCATGCACTGTTCCAGATTGTCAATGCGCTGCGCCGCATCCTGAGGCATGCCCCGGTTGCCGCTGGCGTTGGCGAACAGTATCGCGTTTCGTTCGCGCGCCATGTCAACCAGAACCTGTCTGCCATCTTCGAGGTTGAACGAATTGATGGCGGGTCTGCTGATGGTGCCATCATGTGCTTCGAGTCCGGCATAAATGGTGTTTGAATCCGATGAATCGATGGCAACGATGGTCGAGGTGATGCGCTGCGCGGTGGCGACCAGCCAGCGAATCCACTCGTAACGTTCTTCCGGATAGACTGACATCTCATCGACACACAGATCGATGATGTGAGCGCCACCGGCCTCCTGCGACTGAATCGCCCAGGCGATGTAGTCCATATTTTTCTGCCGGCACGCTTCTGCGATATGAGGTATCGCAAAAACCCGCCGCTGATTGGGGTCTTCTGGAATGGTGTCGGTTACCTCCAGTCGGGCTGGCGTACCATCCAGCCGCGCGTAGGTGATGAACCACCGGTCCCCCTCCGTTACGACGCGACGGCTGGTTGCTTTGATCTTGCGGGTGGCGTTGAAGTTCTCACCAATGATGATGAGACCGTTATTGGATGCTTTCATCGTCTCGATTTGTGATTGATCAGCCTAATTGGGGAGCAGACCGAATAGGCCTGACCGCGACATCTTGGGTAGCATTGCGGCGCTTTCGAGCAGCGCGACCGGCATATCGGCTGAGTCGATCAGCTCAAACAGCGGCTTCTGGTCCGTCAAATCCCACATGACCTTCTGCTGGTCAATGGGGTAGGAGTAGCCCGGCCCCAGACGCCTCGACAGTCGCAGCGACTGACCCATCGCCCAACTGCGCACGATCTGAACGAACTGCTTCGTGACATTCTCGATACCGAGCCAGGCCGCGGATTCCAGAAACAGCGCTTCGATCAGTTTCTCCTCATTCATCCACTCAATGGTCTTCTCATCAATGCCTTTACCAACTGTCAGTACGAAGACGACCGCTTCTGCAGATTGTCCCAGATATTGCTGAAATATTCTGCTCTGCAGATGGATGTCTCGACCCAGTACCACTCCGGAGTGATCGACGGATTGTACATCAACGATTCGATAGGTAACCGTTGGCGTGGTCTGCTGGATGAACGTCTCCAAAGCAGTGAGCGCCGACTCGCGGATGATCGGCCTGACTTTTTCGGGGTTCTTATAACCCTGAATTCTCAGGACGCCATCAAGCTTTGGTTTCGGAATCTCCAGACGCAATGTCTGTGCCGTTCCTCGAATGAGATTCAGTTTCACACCTCTTTCGTTGAATGCCAAATAATATATTTAGAATATATCATTAACTGCAAAGAGAATCAATCTTATTTTTTTCGTCGAATGGGCGCGGCATTCATGATTGTTCTGTCAGCGTATTACAGCACTTCCAAATATCACTGATCGCTTTCAGGCAGCCCGGTCGCCACCAACCGGTAGACGCCACCACCGATCAGCGCACCCACCATCGGTGCCAGAATATAGACCAGCAGCCAGCCTCCCTGGGGTCCGGGGATGGCGATGTCTCCCCAACCAGCCGCCAAAGCGATCAGTCGCGGACCGAAATCCCGCGCCGGATTCAGTCCGGCCTGACTGAGCGGCGCGAGGACTGAAATGATCGCCGCCACCCCGACTCCGATGGCGACCGCGGCACCGGCGGATTTTGGCCGGGCGTAGTTTTTACCGTGTGTAACGACTGACACGATGAATGCCAGCATTGCAGTGCCAACCATTTCGACGATAAACCCGGTTCGCAGCCCGACCAGTTCGAGCGCTTCTTCGGTTGTGCCAAAGACGGCGGGGTTGGGAAAATATTCGCCGAACACCATCGCGCTCAGTTGACTGCCCGGGGCCCCGCGTATGAGCTCGTGCTGCTGTTCGAAATGGACGATCGCATCAGCATACATCAGCAGGAGTATGGTGGCCGCGGCGGCCGCCCCCGCAACCTGCGCCAGCCAGTAGGGTGCGACGCGGCGCCAGGGGAAACCATCATAGACGGCGACGACGAGAGTGATGGCCGGATTGATGTGGGCACCGGACAGGGACGCGGCGGTATAGATGCCCAGGGTTACGCCAACCGCCCAGACCGCGGCAACCTGCCACAGGCCGACTTGGGCGCCTGAGATGACCGCCGCCTGGACGACGCCGACACCAAAAAACACCATTACAAAAGTACCGAGAAACTCGCCGCTCAGTGCATTCCTGAGTGCCGGCAGCTGGGTTTCCTGATCAACGCTTAGCAACCGGTTGAGTCGCTTGAACAAATTGCGATCCGTTGACATGAGATTAGGGAACTGGAGTGGTCGCCAGCGGTCAATCAGGCGACGTTCTGACTGCGAATATCAGCCTCCGACTGAATGCGTTCAAGCCACTCTGCAGATTTTCTCAATCCGCCCAATGGGTAAACGTGCAGCTTTTTGATCGGCGTATCAGGATTCCAACTTCGATGCTGCGCCAATTCGCGCAACAGTCGTTCAGGGGTGGAATTCTGCAGCAGTTTTGAAGCGCTGCGTGCCTGTTTCCTGAGAAAATTCATGGACGGCCCGACTCCACAGGCGGTTGCATGCCGGAGCAGGGTGCCAATGGTTGCGACGCCTGGAATGCCAATGTGCACCGGCAGAGCGTTCCCCAGTACCGCCAACTGACGCTCCCACTTCGATACGGTCGAAAAGTCAAAGCAGAACTGCGTAACGATATGCATCCGCGCATCGGTTCGTTCGGCAAATCTGTTTTTCCAGTTGAGAGCGTTTTCAACTGCCTGCTGTGGAATATCGGGGCTGCCTTCAGGGTGCCCGGCGACGCCGATTCTGGTGATGCCCATTCTGTCGAATAGACCGGTTTCCAGCAGCTGCATGGAATTTTCAAACTCTCCCACCGGAGTCTTTGAACTGCCGGCCAGCACCAGCACCTGAGTGCCGCCCGCCTCATCACGGAACCGCTGCAGAGACGCGTCCATTTTTTTCAGGTTTGGAATCTGACGGGCGGCGTAGTGAGGTACTGGATTGAATCCCTCTGACGCCAGCCGTATGCAGATTGAAATCGTATCATCAATGGTCGAGCCCGGTAGCAGTGTGACGTAGACGCTGGTACCCGCAGGCAATATATAGCGGTAGTCGGGGATTTTCGTTGCCGCGCCCGGGGTCGTCTCAATGGAGTATCCCCGAATGAGCTCGCTTAATTCAAATGGAGTCATCTTTGACAATGATCAACTTTACCTGACGGAAAGTGCAAACGAAATAATCGACGGATTATTTTACTGCCTGCCATTCAAAATAAATGACCGCGTCGTGAAAGTCATTTATTTCGGTTTCACTTGATGACAGAATACGATAACCATTGCCGGAATCACCGCGCCAGTCGTTGTCAGGCATGATGCGGTTGGCAAGCCAATGATCGGCGATTTGATGGCCGATGAGTACGTAGACTTCGGAGTGATTGATGGTGATGCCACCATCGGGTCCGAATCGCGTGTTCATGGGGCGGGGCGTTTTCCAATCAGCGATGACTTCGCAGGTTTCGACATTGAGTGAATCGATGATGACGGCGCGCTGAATGGGCCAGGCGAAAGAATTGCCGGAAACGTTGGCTGCGGTGCCGGGTAAAGTGCAGGCGACTGCCAGCAATGGAGTCTCAGCCTTGAAATGGAATTTCTCATAGAGTGCTGGATCGGCATTGACGGCAACGCAGACGTTTGCGCCTCGATTCGGATGCGCCTGAACCTCTGGTGCGCACCAGTCCAAATCTTTTAGAGAATGTCGATCGAATTCAGGTACGGGAAAACGTTTTGCCCACATCGTTTAAAACCATTCAAAAAGGTGCTGAAGTATTTCTGCTATTCTAATATATTCTAGATATGTGTGAATGTGTCAATCAATTGATTGCCGCAAAACCACTGGAGCATTGAATAGAATAACGTGCGCGACATCACGCGCGAGGTAGGGTAATGGCTAGGGTTCAGGTACTGTTCTGGCAGGACATTCCATCAGTTGTTGAAGCTAGAGATGAGAGTGGGGTTCACAAGGAACTCCTGAGTCAGCGATTCCAGGAGCTGATCGACCTGATCGCCATGAGAAAAAAGCTCGCAGGTACCGACGAATATCTGATGCAGTGGGCAAAAGGCAAAAGGTATGAAGTTGAGGGATCGGCTGAAGAGGTTGCAAAAAAAATCAAGGCGGATTACGAATCGCAGTTTGAAACCATTCGCACAAGTGAACTCGCCAAGATCGCCCGCTAAGCGGCGTCGGGAAAGAAAGCGATCGCCCTAAAATCGTTCACATTGGTCAGCGTCGGTCCGGTGATGACCAGATCGTTCAATTTCTGAAAGAAACCGTACGAATCATTGTTGAGCAGGAATTGACGGGCGTCCATGTTTTTGGCCTGCGCGCGTGTCAGTGTTGAAGGTGTCAGCAGGGCGCCGGCATTGTCTTCGCTGCCATCGATTCCATCGGTATCGCAGGCAATCGCATGAATGCCTGTAACACCTTGCAACTCCAGAGCCATCGCCAGAACATATTGGGTATTGGGTCCGCCTTGTCCTGAGCCGGTCACGTTCACTGTCGTCTCACCGCCAGAAAGAATGACAAAGGGCCTGTCCATTCGTTCCTGAGCCAGTTTTCGGCGCACGAGTTCCGCATGTCGCCTGGCTATCTGATTGGTGTCGCCTTGAACGACGTCGCCGAGCAGCACTGTTTCAAATCCCTGATTCTGCGCCACCTCGGCACTCGCCCGTAAAGCATCCAATGGTTTTGCCGCAAT
Source organism: Arenicellales bacterium (assembly GCA_965205205.1). GTDB lineage: Bacteria > Pseudomonadota > Gammaproteobacteria > Arenicellales > JAJDZL01 > JAJDZL01. Next base: position 514,258 of record CBDBFX010000002.1, on the reverse strand, counting down.
CTGAACCTCTGAATGATCGAAAATTGAATCATCGGGCTTGGGTGTTTCGAGTAAGCCCTGTTTCAGCATGGTGCGGATATTTGGTGGGATGTTCACCTGATAGTGAGAAACAATGTCAAGCACTTCATCGCAGGTTGATGGGTCGGCGACAGTCGGTCCGGAGCCAATCACCGAAGGGTCATCGCCCACCACGTCGGATATGCACACAGTCAGTACGCGGGCGGGAAATATGTGGCCCATCAACCGTCCTCCTTTGATGGCTGACAGGTGTTTTCGAACGCAATTGAACTCCTGAATGCTAGCGCCTGCCAGCAGCAGTTGTTGGGTGATCTGTCTTTTGTCTTCAAATGAAATCTTGGGGTGCGGTAGCGATAGCAGAGACGAGGCGCCGCCAGAGATGGCGCAGATTACAAAATCGTCTTCGCCTAGCGGTGCCATCATATTCATGATGCGTCGGGCGGCTTCGATTCCTCGTCCATCTGGTACCGGATGGGCTGCTTCAATGACATTGATGGATTCGACCGGTCGCGAGTGACCATCGCGGGTGACAACCAGCCCCGATATTTCACCGTCAACGCATGTTTCAATGGTCCCTGCCATTGCGGCAGCTGCTTTTCCAGCACCCACGACGTAAATTTTCCGATGCGCCAGGCTGGCAAGGTATGGAGGCAGGCAGTTCTCTGCCAAAGCTTGATTGACTGCGACTTTGAACAGATTGGTTAGAAATTCTCTGGGTTTGACTGCAGTCATCGTGAGTAACAAGTGGGTGGTCAGCCATTTATCGGTTGACACGGACTTTCAGAATAATCCGCGTAGTTTCCCTGATCGACTGCCATTTGACATCCGCGTTGGCATAACCTTCGGCAATGCGATGAGAGAATTGATCGAGTTTGACTTATTGAAAAAGGTACTAAATCTGCTGGCAGTTTAATTTTAGATTGATAGAGTGGGAATCTGCAGTTGCTTGAGTCGATGCTACGCGAAATCAGAAGAAATAGGTTCGGAGGAGGGGGTGACATGATCTTACTGCGGTAGAAATGCCTTTTCGCTCATCGTCTCAACACCCAACTACGAATCGTCATTACAAGCGACCTGCAGTCGTCCGCTGAGGTATAGACTGAATGATCATTCCGATGCTCTTTCAGGATCGGGTCCTTTAACTTTTGGCAATAATTCCCAGACATTTTCTCTCCGTTTTTTCAGTTACAATGATGGGAACACAAGCTTGGCTTGATACATTGTCTCTATTGGGAAAGCAGTAAGGTTACCACAACCATTGCATACGTTAAGCCTGGCAGACCACTGCTCTCATGTAATGCGGAAACGAGTCCATCGGGCCTTGCAGGAATAAAGCGACAGCAGTACGAAATCAAACAGGTTAACAGCGAAAACGATGTCAGAATACCGTGCACCGATCGACGATATGCAGTTCGTATTGCATAGTGTTGCCGGTCTGGATCAAATTTTAGAACTTGATGAATTCCAGGGAATGGATCAGGAATTGATCTCGGCCATCCTGGAGGAGTCGTCCAAGTTTACCTCGAATGTTCTGGATCCTTTGAACAGAATTGGTGATGAGCATGGTTCAATCTGTCAGGACAGTGAGGTAACCACACCCCCTGGTTGGAAAGATGCGTACGAAAAGTTCGTTGATGGTGGGTGGAATGGTCTGTCGTTTGATGTCGAACGAGGTGGTCAGGGTCTGCCATGGCTGGTCGCAACCGCAGTGCAGGAAATGTGGCACTCGGCGAATATGTCGTTCGGCCTGTGCCCATTGCTGACCCAGGGCGCCGTTCGGGCTCTGGAACTGCACGGATCGAGAGAGCAGCAGGACCTGTATATGGAACGGCTGGTTTCTGGCGAGTGGACTGGGACCATGAATCTGACTGAGGCGCAGGCCGGGTCAGATCTTGCCGCCATACGCACCCGTGCGGTTGAGGAAAACGGTCACTATAGAATCAGCGGTCAGAAAATATTCATTACTTATGGCGAACATGATTTAACCGAAAACATCATTCATTTTGTGTTGGCCAGGTGTACCGATTCACCTACCGGAGTCAAAGGCATATCGATGTTTCTCGTGCCAAAATTCCTCGTGAACCAAGATGGTACATTGGGCGAGCGGAACGATCTGCGGTGCGTTTCGCTTGAGCACAAGCTTGGCATTCATGCCAGTCCAACAGCCGTTATGTCATTCGGTGACAGCCAAGGCGCCATTGGTTATTTGGTGGGTGAAAAAAATCGGGGACTGGAGTATATGTTCACGATGATGAATCTCGCCCGTCATGCGGTGGGTATCGAAGGACTGGCGGTGGCCGAACGCGCCTATCAGCATGCTTTGGCGTATGCGAGGCAGCGAATCCAAGGCACCGCCATCGGAGCTCGGGAACGGACGGCTATTGTCCACCACCCCGATGTCAGACGTATGCTGATGACCATGAAGTCACTGATCGCGGCGATGCGCTGCATTGGCTACTATACCGCCGGCGTATTCGATCTCTCGCTCAAGCATTCGGACGCCGTGGCGCGGCAGAATTATTCGGATCTTCTGGGCATGTTGATTCCGCTGGTCAAAGGGTGGTGTGCAGAATCTGGCAATGAGGTGGCCTACATCGGGGTACAGATTCATGGCGGTATGGGATTTATTGAGGAAACCGGCGCGGCGCAGTATTTGAGGGACGTCAGAATCACACCAATCTACGAGGGTACCACTGGCATTCAGGCCAATGATCTGGTCGGTCGAAAAGTGTTGCGCGGCAATCGTGCGGTGCTGGAACGATTGACCACCAGCATTGATCAGTCGGTCCAATCCAGCGATTCGAAAAATGAGCATTTGGTGGTTATTTCATCCGCAGTTCGAGATGCACTCACGCACTTCAACCGCGCAACTGAGTGGGTCCGGCAGACAGGCGCTATCCAACCCGAGACCACCGCGGCTGCAAGCGTCGGATATATGAATGTTTTTGCTCTGACGGTCGCAGGTTGGTTGATGCTGGAGGCGGCATCAGCCGCGGCGACCAAAATGGGAGGGAATTCTGATCACTCAGTTACGCTGGAAGAAAAGATTATTTCGGCTAAATTTTTTGCAACGAATATTCTGCCGCGCACACAGGCGCATGCAGATGCTGTCATTCATTCTTCCGCAGTTGCACTTGAGCTGACGGAAAGTCAACTCTAGGGAAGCAAGAGTAACGGCTTGAATTCTTTCAGCATGACTCCCAATGACGCATATGGACAGCATCTTTCAGTTCCATTGAGTCAATGAGGAATGGGTGGATTGGATAAGTCAGCTGTGAAACTGATTACTCTGTGCTGTTAAAAAAATGTCATACAAAATGGAAATGGATCAATGAAGCCAAATTGGCGAAATCGCACATTATTCGTTAGCGACAATTTGCCAATACTACGCGGCATGAACTCGTGTTCAGTTGACCTGATCTATTTGGACCCGCCGTTTAATTCGAATTCGAATTACGCCGCTCCTATTGGATCGATGGCCGCAGGCGCAGAGTTCAAGGATACTTGGACACTCAATGACTTAAATATCGCTTGGCTTGATTTGATTGAATCAAAGCACCCAGCACTTAATCGAGTCATTCAGGCAACCATGACCGACAGCCACGAATCATATCTGATTTATATGGCCGTTCGACTGCTGGAAATGAAGCGTATTCTCAAAGACACAGGCTCAATTTATCTGCATTGTGACCCGACTATGAGCCATGGGCTGAAACTCGTGATGGACTCCATATTCGGAATCAGGAACTATCGAACGCAAATTTCATGGTAACGTGCGACATCAGCACAGAAAGGTTCACAACATAAAAGCAAACGTTGGGGGAATAATACCGACATCATTCTGTATTACTCGAAATACGAAGACGACTATAAAGGTTCCACTTATGGAAATATTTGGGATGATATAAATTTTGTTCAGGGCAGGGAATCAGTCGGATATCCAACTCAAAAACCGCTTGCGTTGCTTGAAAGGATAATAAAGGCAAGTAGCAGCATGGATGAAGTAGTCTTTGATCCATTCTGTGGATGTGCGACAACTTTAGTTGCAGCTGATCGATTGGAGCGAAAATGGGTTGGGATAGACATATCACCTAAAGCGGTTGACTTGATCGAAGAAAGAATCAGGCGGGACTACAAGGAAGAAGGTGCGCAAAGGAGTTTGCTTTCCCAAATTGTTGCTCGAAAAGATATTTTAAACGTACCGATATAGAAGTTTTGGTGCCCTATAACTCAGCGGAAAATAAGAAATTTCTTTCGGCCAGCAGGAAGGGCATTGCAATGGCTGTTCAGTCCACTTTGAAATACGGCATTTGGAAGTTGACCATATTATTGCAAAATCTCAAGGCGGTACTGATCACATAGAGAATCTGCAATTGTTATGTGGAAACTGTAACCGTGTGAAGGGCAAACGAGGACAGGAATATTTGATTGCCAAACTCAATGGTCGCAAGATTTCCTACGCATAGCCAGTGCCTCTCATATTGTTCTTGGACTGGCTTCATTGCTGTCAACAAATCAGAGTAAATCCATATCACGTGTCGAACGGTGAGGTTGTTCACTCCACAGCTTGAGCAGCACCGCTCCTTTCAGGATGAAGAGATTTCTGTAATTGGACTGACTGATTCGGTATAGCAGTCGTTCCAGCCCATATTGGGTTAGGAGCAACTGGAAGTCCTCGCCCCGATTTCGAGGCAGTGCCAGCGGGCGGCCGCGTACTGATGCCGCCTATTCTCCCTGTGTGAATCCCTCATGCGGCAATGAATTCCAGGTAAGGTCGCATGACATTTTGAACACGACAGATTTTTGCGTAGTGCCAAATCTCATCCATGGTGCACAGTCGTGCCTGCCAGCATTCACTCAGTGCATCAATGGCAATGTTAGGCCGATTTTATTTCGGTATTTGAAGCAGTCGGCGATAGTCTTGGCTCGGGAATACACGCGCACCGTCACGCCCTCAATCCAATGTTCTTCAATGCCAGCGTGGAGAGTGGTTCGAGAGAATCGTGCGATGTGCAGTAGTGGATGCCTGATATTTGGTCGCCAGGCTTTCTCGTCGATAGCCAACAAAACTTCAAATGGAGCCTGGGTGGTAATTTCGTGAAAACGAAGGGCTGACAGTAGGCAGATTACACCTCTGGGCACACGTTTGCATACTTCGGCCAATGATTGATGCTCAGTCCTGCCGCTTTGTGTGAGGACGTAGAGCCCACGACCGATTTTCTCGAGTTGTCCTGTTGCACAGAGACGACTGAGGCTTAAAGTGAAGTAATAATGCCCTGTATTGTCTTACAACCCGCATGCAGAACACAACCCGGTGCAAAAGGTGAATGCTCAATTAACCTGCTCCAACCCTTTCAACTGAATTCAGACGTAACGATTCACTAACCGACATTGAATAGGAAATTGGTGATTTCATCTAGAAAACTAGAAGAAGTGAGACAATGATAAGACTTCCTGACGTGGTTGTCAATTTCAACAAATATTCACTGATGGACTGGCTTTTCAAATCAGTGGGTAAGTGTTTTCCAACCGCCGATCAAGTCCGATCAGGTCGTCCCGAATGGCAAGACGGAAAAATGGGGGAAGGGAAAATCAACCGCCGGGGTGCCACCGCTGAAAGTTCAGATCAAAAACTCGAAACGGCTGTTGAAAATCAGCCATCCGATGGACGCGTCAGCCTGCTTCACAGGTGGAGTGGTCATCATAACAATTGGATTGGGTGAGAGCCTCTGAATTTATCCAGTTTACGTGATCAAACACTCCAGACATAGCGAGCATTGCGGTAAATGACACCGCCATCAATCCGTTTCGATTCGTTCTGCGACGAAGGTGAGAACGAAGTCGCAGGGTGCATGCGACGCCGTCTTCGGGACGATCAGTCGGAGTCCAATAGGGTCTGGCTGGTGTCCACCGCCTCATGCTGAGTCTCTGTGAACTGTTGCTGAATGGAACCGTTCGTGGAATCGATGGCATTATTCAACTACAATATCAGTAGACGGTTCGTTGAATTGAATGGAAATGGACAAGCTCATACTGCCAATCGGAGATCCACACTTTCGCAGCCTCCGGGAAGGTGGCTGTTACTATGTGGACAAGACTTTTCATATCCGGAATCTGGTCGAGGGGTCGAAATACTATTTCCTGTCCCGGCCGCGGCGGTTCGGAAAGACGCTGCTGTTGGACACGCTGCAGGAGCTGTTCGAGGGCAGTGAGAAGCTGTTCCGCGGGCTACACATCCACGATCACTGGGACTGGACCGTCCGCCATCCGGTGGTGCGGCTGAGCTTCGACGCCGACTATCGCGAATCGGGCAGTGTTGACAGTCACGTCATCCGGCAGCTGATCGAACTTGAAGAAGACGCGGGCGTTGAACCGCCGACGCTGGACTACACCGGTGCGGAACGTCTGCAGTATCTGATCCGCAGACTGCATCGCGCCACTGGCCGGCAGGTGGTGGTGCTGGTGGACGAATACGACAAGCCGATTCTGGATACGCTGGAGAACAGGAAACTGGTCAGAGCCAACCGCGATTACCTGCGCGGCCTGTACGGCGTCATCAAGGGCTGCGCCCGATACGTCCGTTTCGTCTTCGTGACCGGCATCAGCATGTATTCGAAGGTCAGTCTGTTCTCGGGACTGAACAATCTTTACGACATCAGTCTGGACCCGGAGTATGGCACCATCTGTGGCTATACGGATGCGGACCTCGACGCGGTGTTCGCACCGGAACTGCCGAAGCTGGACCGAAAAGCCATCAGGAAGTGGTACAACGGTTATAGCTGGCTCGGTGAGGAAGATGTCTACAATCCCTTCGACGTGCTGCTGCTGTTCCGAAAAAGACAGTTCGAGTCCTACTGGTATAAAACCGGCACGCCGAGTTATCTGCATGACCGACTGGCCAAGGGCGGGCTGAACACCCTGGACCTGGAGGACCTGGGCCTGTATGACACGGAGCTGTCAAATTTCGATGTCGAGCGCATCAACATGAATGCGCTGCTGTTCCAGTGTGGCTATCTGACCATCGCCGACCGGCAGGTGCGAGGTTCCAGGGTCTACTACCCTCTGAAATATCCGAACCATGAGGTGCGCCTGAGTCTGAACGAGGAACTGGTGGAGACGGTCACCGGGAAGCTGAAAGAAGCGTCGGACCGAGGTGAAGAGCTGATCCGGCTGCTGCAGGTCAATGACTTCGACGGTTTCGCGGCGGAGCTGCGGTCGTTTTATGCGAACGTGCCGCACGAGTGGTATTCGAGCAGCGAGGTGGCCCGTTATGAGGCGTTTTACGCCAGTCTGCTGTTCGCCTGTTTCATCGCCAACGATGTGGAGGTAAGTGCGGAGCAGTCGTCGGCTGAGGGGCGTGCGGACCTGGTGGTGCACACGGGCGGCGAGGTGTTCGTGCTGGAGTTCAAGGTGGCGGCTGTGGGTGAGAAGGTGGAGTCGAAGGTGTTGGAGGCTATGGCGCAGATGCGCGGGAAGAATTATGCATTGCCGCACCAGAGCCGCGGTCGCAAGGTGCATCTTTTGGCGATGGTGTTCAGACGGAAGAATCGCAATCTGGTGGCGCTTCGGGTGGAGCGGGCCTGAACAGGTGGAAGGGGTTCAGAGGGCCCATCAAACGGATCTAAGACCTCAATAGACGCCAATGACAAAGCCCCTCACCGTTCGATGATCATCCTCAGTACCTTTCAGCCTTTCCATAGCCGCCCGCACTAACTGAGCCAATGATGAATTTTTCTGCAGAGGTATCAGAAGTGCGAATTTCCACAGGTCTTCCGGTACGTCGTCTACATCCGCATTGCTTTACCTATCTGAGCGCGATTCCAGCCGCTTTGATTTCAAGTACCAATGCCAACGCGGCAAAGACGGTTAGAATTCCACCTCGTACAGGCGATGGATGTTTTTCAGGTCCGATTTCGGTTTTGACCTGCTCACCCAATGAGGTCGAAATGCATGTGGAGTCAGACACGTGAAAAACTTATCCATCTGCCAACACTGATGAAAATCGCAACTGATCGGGCCGCAGTCGGAAAGGTGAATTCAAATCACACATTTTTCAGTTGATCAGCCACATTCATCTCAAACAGATTCCGCCCATTTCCTGAAAGCCGCTCTTTAGTATTCTGTACCTTTTCCAGTGGATATTGGTAAGCAACCGCTTCCGACCTCCATTGAGCGGAGTTGAATACAGCTTCAGTCTTCCTGACATGGCAGTCGATATCAACAGCCGTTCACTGATGGACCGTCCTGTCAAATCAGTGATTGATGTTCTCCAGCCGGCGATCAAGCCCATCCCGAATGGACAGACGATGGAAAATGGAATAATCGGTCGCAGCCTCGCCGAGCCGCCACAGCCAATCGGCGAGTCGATCCCGGTCGGTGCTACTGTAGTATCGAACTTATCATCTGTTACCGCTGAAAGTTCAGGTCAAGGACGCTGAACGGCCGTTGAAATTTGGCCGTCCGATGGCCGCGTCAGTTTACTCCACAGGTGGAATATTGATCATAATAATTGGTTTAGGTCGGGATTTCTGATGAAGTGACATGAAATCATGTCTTAAAATTGCGGGCAAAAAAATTGCCATTCCGCCTGAAAACCAGCGATTTTCAACAGTTTCACCCAAATTTCACCAATCTTCACCAGGCAGGTAACCAATGAGAGACATCATCATGAACCCCAATTACGAAGAACTGGGCGGCATTGACATCATGGACATTGAGATCGATCGCAAATCGCGCGACGACATACCGAAGACGCTGCTTGGCCTGCAGTCGCTGTACGGTGACCAGGAGCTAAGGACGCGGCTGTTCGCGCTACTGGAAAACGAGGTTCTGCTGAGGGTAGATCTGAGTGTCGGCCGACCGTGCATGTCGCTGTGGGCGAGCTTGGTCATGGCGATGCTCAAGCAGAAATTGGGTTGCGATTTTCACCGTCTGGATGACCTGGTGCGAAACCATGTGGTCCTGCGGCTGATGCTGGGGTATAATCAGTTTGTGAAGCCACCGTATTCACTGCAGCAGGTCATTGACAATGTAAGTCTGTTCAGTGTGGAAGAATTGGGTCAAGTGTCGATGCTGATGGCCGAGGCTGTGCATCGCCGGACCGAAAGCCAAGTGAAGCGTTGAAAGGATGTTGCCGTTTACTCGTGATGAAGAAGAACGTGCATTATCCCACCGACACTTGGCTACTGTATGATTTGGCGCGGTGACTGCTGCTGGATTTGATGCGTTGAGTGCAGGAATGCCCTGAGGTTCGAGCTGGGGGCGGCTGTAAGGTCATTCGCGGGAGCATTTTCGAAGTGCTACAATCGCATCCGAAAAGCAAAGCGGGTTAATGCCGGCCTAGTGGCGGGGAAACGGTCGCACATTCAAATGTCTTTTCGAACTGAGCCTTCAAAAAAGTAATACCGCCGGAAGCATCACGTGAAATTGGAAGTTTTCTGGCATGCAATAGAAATATGCACAGATAAATCACCCATCTTTATTGAGCGGGCACAAAAGAAAAGTTTAACCTCAGAGGGCGGGCAATATCCAAGAATTGTTAACATCACAACTCAGGTAGTTTTGAAATTACCACCGACGAATTAGTGCCGCATCACTCCATACAGTGATTGATTTTTCTTCAATTTTCCAGTCTTTAGTCCAGTCTATTAAGCTAGTTTGCATCCGTTCTTTACCGGACGTTCAGGCTGTGCAATGACGACGGCACCGTCATCCTGCATAAATCCAGTCAGTAGAAACTGAGATATGAATGGTCCGATTTGCTTGTCAGGAAAATTCACTACGCCGATGATCTGCTTTCCAATCAGGTGTTCTGGTTCGTAAATATCTGTGATCTGTGCGCTTGATTTGAGCGTTCCGATTTCTTCGCCAAAATCAACTGTAACCTTGTAAGCGGGTTTTCGTGCTTCCGGGAATTCTTGCACGGTGAGAACCGTTCCGACGCGAAGTTCCACTTTTTCGAACTCGTTCCACTGAATTTGTTGCACTGATTTAGACTCCTGGTGAAATGTGATTTTTTCAGGTTATGTTTGATTGGAATACTATATCAGAAGGCTTTATATCCATATCGTTTCCTCCTGCATTCATCAGATCTTTTATGAGCAAATTAAACCATGAGAAAAGAATCAGGCTTTTCCCAGACCGAAAACAAATCTCCAAAGGATCTTTTTGAGTTCGTCTACACGTCCAAATACAGCAGCTAGCCAAATGTAGCCGAGATCAAGACCGACATTATGATCAGCAGTATCCTTATTGGTGCATCGCAGACATTGAATCGCCACATGTGGAGACGGCGGCAGGTAAGGCTGACGCGACCAGCTCGGTGTCAAGGTCAACTACCGGTCCATCATGGAAGATACACGGGTAATACTGAAACACCTATGTCTATCATGATCATCGTGACGGGACTCTAGTGTCAGATACCACATTACTCGCTAAGAATTTTCACCTCCACGACTTCACCGGGTAGCACTGCAGCAATCGCTTGGTCCACCTTCTGCACGAGACGGCGAATCGCCGGCCAATTAGCCGAAAGCAGAACGACGATTCCGATCCGTCTGTTTTTGAGGTTCTGTTGATAGCGAAGGCTTTGATCAGTTGTTACAAGAACTTCGTACCCATTTTGTTCCGCTAGGTCTAGTAGCTCGCCATTATCTTTGCCGGACCAGCCTTTCTCTGCCAGCGTGTCCACGTAATGTACTGTAAGGTGCTTCCTCAGTGGCGCAGGCGTTCCTTGATCAAACAGCAGCTTCAACGCGCCAGTGCAGTTTTAAGAACTTGCGCTTCGTGTTCAAGCACTTCGCACACCTGATTTTTATCGACACCTGGGAACCACTCGACGAAATCATCAATCGTGGCACCACCTGCAAGATTTTCATAAAGAGAATAGAGCGGAATCCGAGTACCGACAAAAACCCACGCGCCGCTGACTTTTCCCGGCGTTTGTTCAACCGCCGGGCACGTACCCCAGTCCGTCATTTCGATTAGTTCCTCTCAGTTTCAAGTAATATTTTCGATTTGCTCCGGAAAGATGTTGTACATTCCGAGTTCCTAGATCAATTGCTCCCGTTCAGCAGTGAGCAAAGACACGTCATTCATTGTCCGCATCACGACGATTTCTAAACTTTCCAGAGTTCCTGACTTAATCCAATTATTATGATATATGTTTTACTCGCAGAGCGGGTTGATGGGTGCATCGGACGGCCGGTTCTCAACGGCCGCGTTGCATCATTGACCTGAACTTTCAGCGGGGCGGCTGATGCGTCCGTCATTCAGTGCATCGTCCGCCGTCGGCTGACGTTCGCCTCGTTGATTGGCTATGGCGGCCCGGTGGTTTATTTTTCCATTTTTGGCGAAGACGAAACACTCGCTTTACAGTTCTCGAAGATGTACATGCAAAGTTTGTCCGGGTGTGCTGTCAATCTATCGGCAAGGATTGAGCTGGGAATGGAAACAGCAAAGTGAATACAAGAACCGCCTGGAAATCAAGACAAAGCCAAACCACACTGCCAATAGCAGGTAAAACTGAGAATCAAGATGAATTCATCATACTTGAAGATATATCTATGCATTGCCTGGTGAAATGACGTTACTAGTGTTTGCTTTATAAACAATCAAAGAAAACCATTAGCAGTTCGTTCCATGCAAACGATGACGATCACTGAGGATTTTTAAGTTGATGTCCTCAGATCAAATGCCGGTTTTTGTCTACGATTCGCTCGTAAATCGGTTCCATCATTTCGACCAGGGACAGATCGTGGTACCAGAATCCTGGTAAGGCGCCGCCTTTTTTCACCAGCACGGCAGGGGTGACGGCACCTTCCTTTAGGTACTCCGTCTCGACAAGTGACTGCGTACCCTGCCAAAGAGATTTTAGATCGGTATTGTCCATGGGTTCCCGGGAAGGTGACGGATAGAGATGAGACTGTTGCTCTATCTTGACCGTTTCAGTGTCTTGCCGGTCAAGCAGTGCCTGTCCCAGTTCGGAAGATGCCAGTATCTCGCGCAATTTATCGAACTGCATGCCCCGCAATTGAAACAGCAGCAGCGGGTCTCGGTCCAGCAATGATGCAATCTTGTAATAGACGCCGGCGACATGCTTGCACGTGGGGGCATAATCAGGACACGAGCAATGACTGATGATGTCTGAATAATTCCGGGGTAACAGTCGAAGATTTCTGGAGTTGAAGACTTTCTCAATGTCTGTTGGCATTTCATTGAGCATTAACTGAGACAGGATGGCGGCATGCTGGCTGATATCGTTTGCGATTCCCTTCCAATCATCAGTCGAAAACTTGAACAGCGACACTGTCACGTTGTAGCGAGGTTCTTCATAAACCTCAAAATAGGAACTGATGTTGCCTCGCACTTTGGCACTGACGCCATGGTCATTGATTTGGAACTTCAATAGACGGTAAGGAGAAGAATAGGCCCGACCGCGCGTCAGTCGGCCGATGTCCATGCAGGAGGCCAGAGCGTCCAGGAACTTTTCTCCCCACCAGGTCCGCGCCATTTTTTTCATCATGCAGCCTCCATAATGGATTGACGGTTAAGTGAGATCAATTGCCTGAACTGCTGATCGTTAATTTCAGTCAGCCAGTTTTCATCCGTACCGACAATGCTGTCAGCCATTGCCTGCTTGTCCTCGATCATCGCATCAATGCGTTCCTCGAGCGTTCCTACAGTCACCATCTTATGTACGAATACGGACTTTTTCTGTCCGATTCGGTAAGCCCGGTCGGTTGCCTGGTTTTCCACCGCTGGATTCCACCATCGGTCGAAATGAAAAACATGATTGGCGCGGGTCAGGGTAATGCCTGTTCCACCGGCTTTCAGCGATAAGATGAAGATGCCGGCGGGCGAATCGGGATCCTGAAAATTTTCCATCATCCTCTGCCGATTTCGTCGGTTGGTCCCGCCGTGCAGGTAATGCACCGGGCATCGGTGTTTGTCGCGCATCAGACGTTCCAGCGCGGTACCCACCTCGGTGAACTGGGTGAAAATGAGAAGACTCGACATTTCTTCCAGAGCCTCGGCAACCATTTCATTCAGACGCGCCAGTTTGTGGGAGCGGGTTTCGGTGAACGGGCTGTCATCCTGCAGAAACTGAGCCGGATGGTTGCAGATCTGCTTCAGTTTCATCAGCGTGGCCAAGATGATGCCCCGGCGCTGCATGCCTTCGACTTCTTCCATCTGTTTCTCGACATCATCAACAACCGCTTGGTACAGAGACGCCTGCTCAGTCGTCAGATTGCAGTAGACTTTCTGCTCCATCTTCTCGGGCAGGTCACTGATGATGGCCGGGTCGGTTTTCATGCGCCGCAGAATGAAAGGCTGTGTCAGCTTCTGCAGCTGTCGCGTCTTGACGCGATCACTGTTGCGCTGGATTGGTAATTCGTACGCTCTTCTGAATTGTATCTGATTGCCGAGGAAGCCTGGGTTCAGAAAGTTGAAAAGTGACCACATGTCCATCAGGCGGTTTTCGACCGGGGTGCCGGTCAGCGCGACTCGGTGATTCGCGTTCAGTGCGCAGATGGACTTAGCCTGCGCGGACCGGGGGTTTTTGATGTTCTGTGCTTCGTCGACCACGATGCGTCCCCATTCCTGTTGCCTGAGCAGGTGGCTGTCCCGGCGGGCGAGACTGAACGAAGTGATCAGGATGTCCTGTCCGTCGCTGGCGCGCTGCAGTTCTTCAGTAGTCGTCATTCGGTCGCTGCCGTGATGGATCAGACTCTTCAGCTGTGGCGCGAACTTCTGGATTTCTTTCTGCCAGTTGCTCAGCACCGATGTGGGAGCGATGAGGAGAGTGGTCAGTGGCGTGGGCGCGCCAAGATCTTCAGCAACCGCTCGTTCGTGCAGGAGCAGCGCGATGATCTGAATCGTTTTCCCGAGCCCCATGTCATCAGCGAGACAGGGGTTGAGGCCCAGAGATTCCATGGTGGCGAGCCAGGATACTCCCAGCTTCTGGTAGGTTCGAAGCGCACCGTTGAATCCGTTGGGTTCCGACAGGGGCTGGATGGTTTCTTTCTGCTGCAGCCGTCTGAGAATGTCATCCAGAACCTCATCGAATACATATTCGGTGGTTTCTTCATCGTCCTCCGAAATGTCTTTCAGCATATTACTGAGCGTGGTGAAACTCTGCTCTGCCGCCTGCTCCTGCAGCAGTTCCAACATCTGATTCATTTGCTCCCGATTCAGCTCCATCCATTCGCCGCGGAAGCGAACTAGAGAAGACTTGGCGGCCGCCAGTTCCTGCCATTCTTCGGCACTGACGGGTTCTCCGCCTACGGACAGTTCATAACGGAACTGAATGACCGAATTCAGATTGAAATATTTGTTTGATGCCTGACCAGCGGATGTACTGGAGCGGGCGGAGGCGTTGATTCGAAGCCGCGCCCGTTTGCGCCCCTTTGGTGTCCACCAGCTGGGGAGTATCACTCTGAAACCGGCGGACTCAAGCACCAGGGCGTCGTTTTTCAGAAACCTGTAGGCCGTTCCAAGACTGACGTCCAGACCGGTTGGTTTGGATGTCTCCATACTCTGCCATAACAGCGGACACATGCGGGCGGCGTGGCCCAGGTCAACCAAAAGGTTTCGTTCAAACTGACCGCCGAAATATTTACGCCATCTGGACTGATCGGCGTCCGACAGGTTCCACCACTCGTCGAGGTCGATCTGCAAGGATGGATCATGATTGGCCGAGACGAAAAATCCCACCCGCAGGGCGTCATCTCGGGTTTCGTCAATCTGGTGTAGACGGATGCCCAAAATGAATCCACTCTGCTCCTGCCCATCTTCCTCTGAGAAATGTCCCGAACGGCCAACAATGGCTTGTTGCCATGCGCGCCACTTTCTCCAGTCGTCATGAGTGAGTTCCATGCTGGCCTCACTCTGAGCCGCGGAAGCGGGCGCTTGCCCGGGGTGATCAATTGCGGCTTGCGGCCAGTTTCCCCTGAAGCTCTTGATTACCGATCTGGGGAATTTGGCATTGATGACCAACTGGTTGAGCTGCTGTTCCGAAAAGTGCCGAAGCAATTCAATTGCCGACAGGCACTCCGGCTGGACTGCACGGCGCTTTTTCGGAATCCGATCGTTGTAGATGAGCTTGCAGATGCCAGGCATGGCGCGCGCGTAGGCTCGAAGGCCTTTTTCATACTGTTCAGCAGCCGGTGCCCAGCCGCTGTAAATCTGCAGTCGACCCTTCCTGTCGTCTGATTGGGAGCACTTCATCACTGGCAGAAATTGGTGGCGGCTGACCAGATTGCTCAACAATCGGGCATACCTGATCCAGAACTTCAGATCGTCGCCAAGATGCAGGTCGGGCCGATCAAAAGAAGTGCTGTAGTGCAGTTCCTTCAGGAACAGCAGGGGCTGAGAGACGGAAAGCCCTATGATTTCCCATGGATACCACGTCAGATCCTCCTCATCAGTGGGTAACAGTTCGCCGCACATCTGTGCCATTTCAATGCTCGGCAGTGGTCTTTTCGCCGTACCAGGCAAGGCAACGCTGAAGGATATCGGTTCTGGTTCAAGGATATGTACGACCGGTTGTCGGAACAGCAGGCCGGATGACAGAAAATCATTCAACCGGTCCGCGGATGCAAGATGGTTGGGGTGAAATCCGGTTTTGCGCTGAGCATTACCGTTTGCTGGGACGGAAGACTCAACCCAGAAAATGAATTGGCCTGGGTTATCGAAATCGCCACCCTGTGGCGGCACCCAAGTACCGTGTCCGACATGGGTGGGAGTTAAATTGGCTTGATTCACGAAGTCGCCAAAGCCAGATCGAATAATTGGTTCATCCTAATGGTCTGATACCCAACCGACGCGTATTGCCAAAACTGGCAGTCTGTTGACAGTAATCATTCGTTTGACACTCGAGTTGCGGTTCACAATGATTCCAGTTATTCGTCCAACTAAGAGATATCCGCACCACACCTATCTGTGCAAGTGTTCTCAGCATCCCGCAGTTCAATTCACCCATGATCGCCAGTCAAGCGATCAATAGACATGAGTTGATTCATACAGCAACACATGTCCAGCGCATCGGCCATGCAATTCGCCAGCCATTTGAAAAAAAATTTCCCACTTCGGTCGTCCATCACGGTGGTGAGACGATAGAGTTGTGTGAGAACCGGTTACAATTCAACTTACGATGACCGGTATGCAATTCCGGTTTCGTTCAGGTTTTTGAAAGGCGAATGGGCGGATGCGAGACGACTATCAGTGTCGCATACACTTAAGATTGAATGAACCGGCACCCCGACCACATTCCGCGATGGGTGACCATGGAATAACTTGATCAATCCACAGATCGCGATCGCCAGTTTGGATTTATATCAGATTGTAGCGAAAAAAACAAATATTAGGAGAATATTGAGAGGTCTGAACTGTTCTCAGACCGCTTTCGGGATTGTTGCCATCATCCCTCAGGCGACTGAGCAGAAGAACCTACTCCAGATGATTGTCAAGGTAACACGGTGCTATCTCCTTGAACCTCTTTCGAAGCATCTGAACTCGGAACTCGTATCGTCCACATTCACCGATCCGTCAATCGGCACTCCGCATTCGATTATCTCCACGACCAGTGAATCCTCATCGTTGAAGTTTTTAAGCCAATTGATACAGGTATCGTTTCGACAGAGGAATGAAGTGGTGGGAAAGCGTCACTCCAGCACCCACTGCTACTGGAGTATGGAGTCCGGAGATTTAGCGAGCAGTGGGATCTTTGTGGTAGGGTTTTGACTTTGGGGCCGCGTTCAAGACCGAGTAGCCAGCCCTATTCGTCGGGTGGCAGTCGCAGCTGGCTCTGAGTACTGGCCGGCAGTTCCACCGTGAGTTAACATGGATAGCGCGATGGACACATCACCAGCCACCGTCGCTCGCCATCATGGCAGGTGTGTCAAGCCGCTGGTTTTCGGTCGTGCTTGCTACGTTAAGAATGCTCGCTGGCATTCGCCCGCTAGGTCTCGGGCAGCTTGATCACACCGGCGCGCACGTTCTCATTGAAAGTGCTGATGGATACGCCAAGCTCGCGGGCACAGGCTCGCTGGCTCATGCCTGAAGCCAGTAGTTCGCACGCCCGGCGTTCCAGCTCGGGTGTGATCACCGTACGGCGGCGACCCAGTTGCCGTCGCGGTAGGTAGAATCCCTCATCACCGTGCCTGTCCCATCGTTTGGCCGCCCGTGCAACCGTCGAGCGGGAGACGTTGAATGCACTCATCAGGTCTTTAACGCGCACCTTGTTAATCCGTCGAAAACGGGCGATGCGAAGTAGCATGGCGTTGCGATCATCAAGCGGATGACAGTCGAACGGCTCCAGGAAGCTGAAGTAATACATCATATCGCCGTCTACGATATAGGAGAACGGTCCGTCAATGTAAGTCGCTTGGCCGGGGTTCAGGTCCAGGGGCATCTGGATAGAATCTTGGGTTGGCATATCAGAATTATTTTTAGTTCATTGAACATTTTCATCTCAATAATAATGCAGATGCCTGACACAAATAGTAAATTATTCAAATTTCGTGTTTTTTCACATCCTGCGTCCAGTTACAGATGATTGATTTATCGGTCAGCTCCGATACACTCGGCCGCGGTGCTGAATCAGACTGATGACCAGGGAAAGGCTCGATAGAGCGATACGTGCGCCGAGCACCTCCACCGGACGGTGGAACGACTTGGCTACTGCCGCCTGCCGACTAGCTGTGATGACGCATCACCGGTGAAGTCAACACTTCGGGTGAAAATTGAATTATCATCACCGCACCGCGGCGGTCCGGGTCCTGTTTCCTGTCTGATGTACTCAGAGATGTCCTGATGCGACTGGATCGGCGATATTAAAACTTAAGCTACTGATATGATAGGGCCTGTCCATCAGTGAATAGCTGATGAAATTGATGGCCATGTCAATCTGAAATTCACTGGGAGGCGGAACCGAATATGATGAAGGTTATCGGCGTTGCCAACATTATTGATTCACTCGTCGACAAAGCGCGGCGAGCGATGATTGATTTTCGAAACGAGAATCAACAGTCTGTTGATGAGGCAGTGACGGCGATTGCGTGGTCACTATACAAGCCAGGTAACGCCAGTGAACTGGCGGAACTGGCGGTTAGAGACACTCAGCTCGGTAACGTCGAAGACAAGATCATTAAAAATCAACGGAAAACTTTCGGCACGCTTCGGGATCTGATGCGAGTGCGCACCGTTGGCATTATTGAAGAAGATGTTGCGCGCGGGATGGTCAAGTATGCCAAGCCGGTTGGTGTGGTTGGTGCGGTTACCCCATCGACCAATCCGGCGGCGACACCGGTGAACAAGTGTATGATGGCCGTGAAAGGACGCAATGCCATCATTGTTGCCCCATCGCCAGCCGGTTGGAATACAACCCATCGCGCCGTAGAACTGATGCGCGAAAACCTGAATGCCGCGGGTTTCCCACAAAATCTTGTACAAATCCTACCGGCTCCCGTTGACCGGCAAATGACGGAACATCTGATGCGGTCAGTAGACCTCGTCGTCGTGACCGGTTCTCAGAACAATGTTCGCGGCGCCTATTCGAGTGGAACACCGGCCATCGGTGTCGGTGTGGGTAATGTTCCGGTCATCGTCGATGAATCAGCTGACTTGAAGAGTGCCGCCAGGCTGATTGGAATGTCAAAATCGTTCGATAATGGTACGTCCTGCTCTTCAGAAAATTCAGTCATCATTTTAGATGCGGTCTATGAAGATATGATTCGTGCATTGACTGAGGTTGGCGGTTATCGTGCGACGGCGGACGAAAAAATGCGTATCGTCAAATCCCTGTGGAGTGAACCCGGAAAATTGAATCGCGCGCTGATCGCCAAAGATGCCGATGTTCTGATCAGACACTGCGCACTGTCGGCCGCAGCAGATAAAACGAAATTCATAATGGTTGAGGATCAGGGAACCGGTGCCAACCACCCATTATCTGGCGAGAAACTGTCCCTTTTCCTGACCGCATACCGAGTCTCCAACTTCGACGAAGCGGTTGCTAAAGTTCAGTCTGTTCTGAGTTATCAGGGGGCCGGCCACTCCTGTGGCATCCATACGACAGACCCTGCTAAGGCGCAGTTGGTGGCGGAGAAACTTGATGTCGTTCGCGTGCTGGTCAATCAGGCACATACATTCGGCAATGGTGGGGGATTTACCAGCGGTTTTCCATTTACGCTGAGTATGGGCTGTGGCACTTGGGGTGGCAACAGCATCAGCGAGAACCTGAACTACAGACATTTCATCAATATCACTCACCTGTCTACGGAGATTCCCGAGGACAAGCCAAGCGAAGAGAGTCTGTTCGGAAATTTTCTTCGCAAATATCATCCCGATTATTCACTCTGAGTATCGCTATCTTGTCTGAGACCTTTCGCTCGTTGATCGATCAGCGCGCCATCAGGTTCCCTGATCGCATTTATCTTGTAGACCCGGACATCAACAGGCAATTGAGCTATCGGGACCTGAAGGAAAATTCTGCGCGATTTGGCAACATGCTGAATTCGTTGAGAGTCTCGCATCCCTTAAATATCGGATTCTTGATGGACAATGGCTATTGGACCGCAACCGTGCTGCTGGGTACGATGTATAACGGCTTGACTTCAGTTCCGCTCAATGCGGTCGCGAGCCGGAAAAATATAAGTTTCGCCGTTGAAAACGTCAATTTGGATTTGATTTTCGTAAGCACCACCTACCGTTCACTGCTGAATGAGGTTCTGGTCGAAGTTGATCGGCCGATCCACATAATTGAAGTGGATATGGAACACGGATTTGAGTTTGATCTCGATCAGTATGATTCGGAGTGTGTTCCAATTCAGGCGATGACGAGTGATTCACCTGCGATGATCCTGCACACTTCGGGAACCATCGGTATGCCGAAGGGTGCGGTTTTAAGTCATGGCAATCTGATTGCGGGTGGTCATAATGTTGTTCTGGCGCAAAACCTGCAAGAGGATGACATCGCACTCTGCATTCTTCCGCTCTACCACATCAATGGCCAGGTCGTAACAGCCGTCGCGCCTTTGATCAGTGGGTCGCAAGTTGTGATGCCAAGAAAATTCAGTCTGTCGAAGTTTTGGTCTACATTGACCGAGCATCGGTGTACATGGTTGAGTACCGTGCCGACGATCACCAAGTACCTGCTGGATGACGTACATGCAAAAGGGAGTGAGCAGATTCTTCGGAAAACCAACCGTCTGAGGTTTGTTCGGTCTGCATCATCTGCCATGCCGGCTTCCATGTTGCTGGATTTCGAGGAGACGTTCGGCATTCCCATGCTGGAGTCCATCGGGTTGACTGAAACTGCAGCACCGATACTTGCCAATCCGATGCCGCCAGCGATCCGAAAGCCGGGTTCTGTGGGAATTCCTTTTGGCAATGAAGTGCAGATTGTCGATAGGTCCGATCAGGTCCTGGAGCGCAATCAAATTGGTGAAATCGTTGTCCGCGGCAACAATGTGATTTCGAGTTACTACAATGCCCCTGAGGCGACTCAGGGTGCCTTCACACCTCAAGGTTGGTTTCGTACTGGCGATCTCGGCTATCAGGATGACGATGGCTATTTCTTTATAACGGGTCGAATCAAAGAATTGATCATTAAAGGTGGTGAAAACATTTCACCGCGGGAAATTGATGACGCGCTCTATCGAAACAAAGCGATTCTTGAGGCTGCAAGTTTCGGTTATCCGGACCCAACGTATGGACAAGTTGTCGCGGTAGCGGTGGTTCTGAAGGAAAATTGCACTTATGGCGAGCAAGAGATAATGGATTACTGCAGAGAGGAACTCGGTGCCTTTCGCTGTCCCAGCCGAATCTTTTTTGTCGATGACCTGCCGAAAGGACCGTCCGGCAAAATACAGCGATTGCAGGTCGCTGAATCTTTGATTGATGAGAACTGACGCTAGGTCTGACTGATGAATGTTGACCGAGGTCCAGATGGTAAGAATTTATCCGTGCCCGGCTTGACTGCCGGAATTGATGTGGCGATTGTCTACCAACTGGTCGTCAAATCCTGCAGTATCGAATGGGTCTGATTTGTGTGTAGGTCGAATTCAGTAAAGTTGATCCCGCTGACACTTTAATTTGAATCACTTGACGGAAGGAAAATCACTCGGAATATAGACAACGGATTCAAGATGCTGAATATATGATGAACTGATTGAATCTCTTTGCCGCGAACTAGGGAATGGCATGAGATGCCGCTTTATCGATCGCTGGAAACTGGTCTTCGCGCGGTAACGGAAGAATCTGTAATCGCTCCCGCTTTGGCGATTTCTGCCCAGGCCGCGTCAATGTGATGGCGTTCAGTTCGAATCGCTCCTGGCACGAACCGCATGACATAGACATCGTCTAGAATGGTATGAGTCAGAAATATTTTTCCAGCAGAATTCAGTGCCTCGAGTATTTGTCTGCTTTTGGAATTGCCGTCTTTGTGTCGAAAGCATACCAGATTCAGCACGCGCGGCTGAATCAACTCAAACTGATCATCTGCTTCGACCAAGGCTTCAAATCGTTCTGCGAGTTCAATGTGTTTGCGGATATGCGCGCGTAGTCCCTCGATCCCGTAATGGCGGATGACGAACCAGAGCTTCAGTGAGCGAAATCGCCGGCCGAGTGAGACTTGCCAACCACTGTAATCAAAAACCCTACCCGATTCAGTTTCCTTGTTTTTAAGGTATTCGGGGTTCATGGTCAACGCCTTCACCAAATCAGGTTTGTTGGCGACATAAAATACATCGCAGTCGAAGTTGGTGAGCAGCCACTTGTGTGGATTGAAACAGTAGCTGTCAACCCATTCGATGCCATCTAGCAGATAGCGAAATTCAGGACACACTGCCGCTGAACCCGCATAGGCCGCGTCAACATGTACCCAAATCTGATGCTTTCTTGCAATTTCGGTAATTTTTCTCACCGGGTCGACAGCGAGTGACGAGGTCGTGCCAATTGTTGCGCAGATGAAAGCCGGTACTCGATTTTGCGACAGATCGGATCTGACCTGAGCGGCGAAATCCTGCGCCTGAATGGCAAAGGTCTCATCTGTTGCCAGGCGCCGGATCTGTTCACTTCGGAAACCGGCGATCTGCAGACTTTTTTCGGCTGAGGAGTGAGTATGGCCTGAGATATAGGCGGTGAGTTCTGAAATGCTGCGATCAGGATGGCGCGACAGCGCCTTTTCCCTTGCTGCCACTGCGGCGCACAATGCTGCTGAAGAGGCCGAATCCTGGATGACGCCACCACCCGACAGACTGGAATGGAAGTGTTTCGGCAAGCCTGCGATCTCAACCATCCAGTCCAGTACCAGTGTCTCCAGTTCCG
Organism: Arenicellales bacterium; assembly: GCA_965205205.1. Taxonomy (GTDB): domain Bacteria; phylum Pseudomonadota; class Gammaproteobacteria; order Arenicellales; family JAJDZL01; genus JAJDZL01. Next base: position 491,914 of record CBDBFX010000002.1, on the reverse strand, counting down.
TACAGGCAGGGCTGGTTGACCAAAGCATGCCCTGAATTCCCAGTCCCGACGACAGAAGATCACCCAATACCGAGGGGCCGGAAGCGTGGCTGGGAAAATAACCGAAAAAATTGGGTGATTGCCAGTGTGTCAGGCCCGGAATGATTTTCTCCAGAATGTCGTCAAGCACATTTTCGTAGGGTTCTCCGCTCTCGGGCGGATGCGCGGGTAAACTTCCGTAAACATCGCCGGGAGCGACGGGTGACAGAACCGGATAATTTTCGACATTCTGCATGTAATCGGCGACCAGATCGATCATCTGATAGCCTTTCTGACGGAATTCTTCCGCAGTGAGATGATTGGGTTCCTTCTGCGTCATTGCTGAACGGCACTCCTTTCAACTATGAGAATTGAATAGTCATACATGAGTACTGTTGGTCAGTCACTCTATTTCGCCCTACGAGTTTCAGTTCTACCGCAGCGTTGACACTCTAAGGTTTCTACTTGACCGGCGGTGCCAAAACTGAACTTGACGTCAATCACTCGAAATTTATGAAACCCCATTCGGCATAACCACATGCCGAGTCTGTTTGACAGTGAGTCATTCATACCAGTGGCCCGTACACTTTGGTAACAGCGAGGTGACTAAGGCAGCATAAGGTCTCCGAAAGATCAGTTCTGAATCGTTCCTACATATTGGGGTAATTCGGTCCACCACCGCCCTCGGGTACGACCCAATGAATATTCTGAGTCATGTCCTTGATGTCGCAGGTTTTGCAATGCACGCAGTTTTGTGCATTAATGACCAGATGCGGTATATCGTCCACCTGATCTCGGACGATCTCATAAACGCCGGCAGGACAGTAGCGCTGTTCCGGCGCGTCATAATGTTTCAGATTGAAGTCGACCGGCACCTGATCATCCTTGAGCGTCAGGTGAGTCGGTTGATTTTCCTCGTGGTTGGTGTTGGAAAGATACACTGAGGAGTTGCGATCAAAGCTGATCACTCCGTCGGGTTTGGAATATTCAATCGGTTTGCATTCATTTGCTTTCTTCAGACTTTTGTGGTCCTCATGGTGGTGTAGGGTCCAAGGCGCCCGCCCGCGGAAGAGGTAGGTGTCGATGCCAGAATAGGCAATTCCGGCCCACAGACCTTTCTGAAAAGCAGGACGAATGTTTCTCGCACGATAGAGTTCTTCCCACAGCCATGTCTTCTTGAGCCTTTCTTCGTAATCGGGCTCTTCAGGCGCGGTCTCAGCGGTCAGGAATTGAAATATTGATTCAGCTGCGCATAGGCCTGATTTCATCGCGGTATGGGTGCCTTTTATTTTTGGCGTGTTCAGGAACCCGGCGCAGTCGCCGACCAGCGAGCCACCTGGAAATGTCAATTTCGGGATGGATTGAAATCCACCTTCACTCAATGCCCTGGCACCATAGGCAACCCGTCGTCCACCGTCGAGAATGGGCTTGATCGTTGGATGGTGTTTGAATCGCTGAAACTCTTCAAATGGGCTGAGATAAGGATTCTGGTAATCAAGGCCGACGACGAACCCAATGGCCAGTTGATTGTTCTCCAGGTGATAGAGAAATGAACCACCATAGGTTGCGCCATCCAGGGGCCAACCAAGGCTGTGCCAGACGGTGCCCGGCTTATGCCTGCTCTCATCAATTTCCCAAAGCTCCTTGATCCCAATGCCAAAAGTCTGCGGATCGGCATTTTCCCGCAGTGAATAGCGTTCAAACAGGGATTTTGTCAGGGAACCTCTGCACCCTTCGGCTAAGACCGTGTACCGGGCGCGCAGTTCAGCGCCGGGCGTGTAGTTTGAGGTGGGCTGCCCATCCCGGCCGACACCCATGTCACCGGTGGCGACACCCACTACCTGATTATTTTCGTACAACACTTCCGCGGCCGCATAACCCGGAAAGATGTCCACGCCAAACGCTTCCGCCTGTTCGGCCAACCACCGACACAGATTGCCAAGGGAGATGATGTAGTTCCCATGATTTTTCATCTGCGGCGGAGTCGGCAGTCGGATGGCCGACTTTTCAGTGAGATAAACGAAACTGTCACTCTCAACCGGAGTGTTTAACGGTGCACCTTTTTCTTTCCACTGTGGGATCAATTCGTTGAGAGCGGTCGGTTGCAGCACTGCGCCTGACAGAATGTGCGCACCCACTTCGGACCCCTTCTCAAGAATACAGACACTGAGGTCCTGGTCATTCTCCTGACACAGTTGTCGAAGCCTGATGCCGGCAGCCAGACCGGACGGCCCGGCACCGACGATCACAACATCATATTCAAGCGATTCCCTTTCAACTGTCATTTGATAATCTCACTCATTCAAAACGTGCAGAAGTCATTCGGAATACCAAATCAGTCACATTGACTGCCAGAGTCCGTCTGTTCCTTCGTTAAGCTAAGATTATAGTATTCAGAATCAGTCAATTGCGTGAGGTGAAAATATTTGAATACGGATGTCGGTCGGGTTGCCACTGTTACAGGGGTTGTTTACCTGTGGACAGTTGGAAACAACGGCCAGCACATTGATTTCTGCGCGCAATTCGATGTAATCACCAGCGCTCGAAGAGCCGTCGACGAAAACCGTGCTTTCAGTATGGCCATCTTCATAAACGGGTACCGAACAGAAAAAATTAACATTCGGTACGATATCAGTCCAACCCATATCGTATTTGGCTAATGCGGCAAGAAAATTTTCGCGGCAACCCGGTGCATTCGGGACACCGTACAACATCTCGTTGCTCCAACTCGAGCAGCATCCAGCGATCGTGTCATGTCCGCCTGAGGTGGTGTCATCCACAACCGTCATCAGGGGCCTGGCATAGTCTGAGTATAGGACAGTTCCTTTTTTGATGTGTATGCACTTTGCGGCTTTGATGGTATTCGGTGCGTGATATCGCTCTTGTCGATTGTCCGCGTTAAAACAGAGAAAATCAACACCTTGCTGACCCTCGAGATCGATAATCCTCAGTATCTGACCCCGTAGAATGACTTGGTCCCAGCTGGCGCCGGGTGGTATGATGTTATCAGATTGGATCGTGTCGTTCCGCAAATCGAATTATCGCTCAGCCATTGAAACTTTGACTTGATTTCAGCATTATCAGTCATTCAGCCTAGTACAGGTTTCGAGTCTACACGAATCAGATTGTACCTGAATTTCGACTGGCAGTCACAGACAGAATGAACAGGGCTCAGGCCGAGCTGCCTATTGAAGCTCCAGTCTTAGGTTTGTATAGTATAAATTGCCGACTCATAATCATTCAGTTTGACATTCTGCCGAATTGGGAGCTCTGATGGAAATTAATGGCCATGCCGCTTTAATCACTGGGGCGGCATCTGGAATGGGCGAAGCGACAGCTCGATTGCTCGCAGATCTTGGCGCCAAAGTCTGCCTGTTGGATATTGATGAACCGAAAATCCAGCGGATGGCAGAACAAATGGGTGCAGTTGCGCTTCCATGTGATGTAACTCGGGCAGACAGCATGGAAGCTGCGGTTGCGGCAGCACAGCAAGCAAACGGTCCGGCCAGGATGCTGATCAACTGCGCGGGAATAGCACCCGCGAAAAGGATTGTCGGCCGTGACGGCGCAATGCCGCTTGAAGATTTCAGACGAGTCATTGATATCAATCTGATTGGCACCTTCAACGCCATGCGCGTGATGGCCGCTGCGCTTCGAGATGAAGCGCCACTGGATGAGGCGGGCGAGCGCGGGGTGATCGTCAATGTGGCCTCCGTGTCTGCTTTTGAAGGGCAGGTCGGGCAGGCCGCGTACAGTGCCTCAAAAGGCGCGATTGTCGCACTGACCATTCAGGCGGCGAGGGAACTGTCAAGTGCTGGAATCCGCGTGATGACTGTTGCGCCAGGACTGATTGCCACACCGATGCTGTTTGGAATGCCAGAAGAGGTTCAGCACAGCTTGGCCAGTCAGGTACCCTTTCCCAAACGACTCGGCCGGCCGGCGGAATTTGCCGAACTGGTCAGGCACATTCTGGAAAATCAGCTGTTGAATGGAGAAGTCATCCGACTGGATGGCGCCATCCGCATGCAGCCCCGCTAGCGGATCGGCCGTCTCGCACCGTCTTCAATCTGGTTGAGACACACCATCGACTCGGTCTTGAGCAGGGCCGGGTCGTCAAGGTATTCGAGCAGAAAGTCAAAAGCATCCAGCCCCCAGAAAAGTTCACCACCAGCTATCAGCGTGGGTACGCCAAAAACACCCTGATCAATGGCGATCTGAGTGTTTGAAATCAATGAGGATTTCACTTCTGGGCTGTTGATCAGACTGTCGGCGTGTGGCATGCCGATTGAGTTCCAGATAGATTGTCTGCCAATGTCCGTCGCCGGATTGTGTTCAGTCGTCCAAATGGTCCGAAACAGTGAAGTGACCAAGGCCGGATCATTGTTCATCGCGATTGACAGTCGCAGGTAGGGTAGAGGGTTGAACGGGTGCGTATCGGGAATTCTGAATGGCAGCTCGAGCTTCCGGGCCAGCCAAGTCGTATACCGATAGGTGAATATTTTCTTCTGATCAATTTCGACCGGTCCCAGATTCCCCCAATGTCGCAGCAGGCCTGCAAAAAGCACTGGGATGTAGTTGAGTTCAACGCCCTTTGGCAACCGATGCAGCTGCTCGTGAACAAGGTAGGAAAACGGCGATATGAAATCGTAGTAATAGTTCAGTCTGCTCATTTGGATTTCGGCGCGGCGAGCAGCTCGGCTCGTTGTCGCAGGCGGTACTTTTGAATTTTACCGGTTGAAGTTTTTGGCAGTTCGCCGAAGATGATGGTCTTTGGCGCCTTATAGCGCGCCATGTTGTCTTTACAGAACTGAATCAATGCGGATGCATCCGGCTGGGGTGAAAAGTTCGGATTCAAATTGACGAATGCACACGGAACCTCACCCCACTTCTCGTCCGGTTGGGCCACCACCGCCGCCTCAATGACGGCGGGGTGGCGAAACAGGACATCTTCAATTTCGATGGATGAGATGTTCTCTCCGCCGGAAATGATGATGTCCTTGGAGCGGTCCTTCAGTTGGATGTATTGATCCGGGTGCATCACGCCAAGGTCGCCGGAATGAAACCAGCCGCCGTCAAATGCCGCCTGGGTGGCATGCGGATCTTTCAGGTAGCCTTTCATGACGATATTGCCGCGGAACATGGCCTCCCCCATGCTCAGCCCATCATTGGGTACCGGGTCCATGGTCTGCGGGTCGATGACATCAAGTCCGGCCAATGCCAGATAGGGTACGCCCTGTCGCGATTTGAGGCGCGCCTGCGAAGCGCCATCCAACTCGCTCCATTCGCTGTGCCACTCACAGATGACCGCGGGTCCATAGGTTTCAGTCAGACCATAGACATGGGTCATTGAGAAACCATTTTTTTCCATTCCTTCCAGAATGGTCGGTGGCGGTGGCGCGGCGGCAGTCATGACCTCGACCGGATGTTCAAAGGCTTGGCGTTCCGATTCACTGGCATTGACGATCATGTTCAGCACCACGGGTGCGCCGCAAAAATGAGTGACGTTGTGTGTGGCGATCGCGCGGTAGATGGTATCCGCCGTAACTCGGCGCAGGCAGATGTTCGTTCCACCGAGCAGCGCGATGGTCCAGGGAAAGCACCAACCGTTGCAGTGAAACATCGGCAGTGTCCAGAGGTAGATGGGGTGCGGGCGCATTTTCCAGTTCAGCGCGTTGCTGAGGGCGTTCAGATAAGCCCCCCGGTAGTGATAGACGACACCCTTTGGGTTGCCGGTGGTGCCCGATGTGTAATTGAGAGAAATCGCATCCCATTCGGATCTTGGGTGATCGCGCAGGGAAAATTCACATTCTGCTTGACTTAGGAGTGTCTCATAGTCCATACTACCGATTTTCGATTCATGTTGCACTGCATCATCGGTTATGTCAATGACAGTAATCTCATGCTTCAGCCGGCGAAGTGCCGCGCGAACGACAGCGGAAAACTCGCGGTCGGCCAACAGGACCTTGGATTCAGCATGTTCAAGTATGTACGCCACCGTATCCGCGTCCAGGCGGGTGTTGATGGTGTTGAGCACGGCGCCGGTCATTGGTACGGCGAAGTGCGCCTCATACATCGGCGGAGTATTCGGTGCAATGATGGAGACCGTGTCGTTGCGACCAATGCCGAGGCGAACCAGTGCGGATGCCAGCCGTTGACAGCGTGTGTAAGTTTCCTTCCACGTGTAACGCTGGTTCTGATGAATTATTGAGAATCGGTCAGGATAGATGTTTGCACTTCTTTCCAGAAAACCCAAAGGTGACAATGGCACGTAGTTGGCTGGGTTTCGGTCCAGGCCGGAATGGTACGGATTGTTATTTTTCATCAATGACGTCGGACGGTACATGGTGAACGTGGCAGGTATTATATTTCCTAATTACCGTTTATATTAAGCCTAACTTTAGCAGTCTGTCGGGCATGGGTGGCGTTCTGAGTGCCACATAAGCCAATCGTGGAATCAGATCGGGCAGTTTGAACCGGCGGTTGAAGCGGTACTCGAACGCCGCCAGATACCGATGAGCGTATTTGCCGCTGACCGAGTGATGGATGCTGCGGATGGCCGACTTGACGTTGCCGAGCATGGTGTTCACCCAGTGAAACTCAGGCTTCTGGACACTGGCTCTGCCACCGCCGGTGACCACCACCTGATGCTCGAAACCGGCCTCGCTCAGGGCGTTGAAACAGGGCAGTCCGTCGGAACAGACCGCCGTGCCGTCCGCCAGATGCCGCCTCGCCCAGGCGGCGACCTCCGAGCTCCTGAAACCTTTGATCACGCTCAACTTCATGCGGAGCGGATGCCCCTGGTCGTTGGTCTGCACGGCCGCCAGGAACGGCGTCTTGGCTGCCGCCCCGCGGCCGCGTTTGCCACCGCTTCGTTCACCACCGAGATAGGCATCGTCGATCTGCACCAGACCCTCCAGCTGATGTTTGTCATCGCGTTCCATCATCACCTGCATCAGTTTATGTTTGATCCGCCAGGCCGCATCGTAGGAAATGCCCAGCTCGCGGTGCAGCTGCATCGCCGAGACGCCTTTTTTGCTCTGCGTCAGCAGGTAGAGTGCCAGAAACCACACTGTCAGCGGCAGTTTGGTGGAACTGAAGATGGTGCCGGCCGTCACCGAGGTCTGGCGGTGGCACCGATAGCACTGCTGCAGCCGGCGGGTGGTCAGCAGACAGGCCCGATCGTGTCCGCAGTGCGGACAGACAAAGCCCTTCGACCATCGCCAACGGAACAGCGCCTGAAAGCACTGCTCTTCGGTGCCGTAGTTCTTTAAAAAGTCGGTCAGACTGATGCCTTTCTGAAACTGTATTGCATTGCGAGCCATTTAATATCTCTCCATTATCAGTGAATTATGATATTATTAGTCTATCACAAGTGCCGCTTATTTTTCACGGTAATTAGGTTATATTTTATTAATCAAACCGTCTGTATAAACGGGAATAAACCATTTATTCATAAACATATAAGGAGTAAAAATGAGTGAATTAAAAGCTGACGGAGATCTTCATGGATACTACTTCGAGGATCTGGAGATTGGTATGAGTGCGTTTTACGGGAAGACTCTGACTGATGCCGATGTGCTGATGTTCACGGGGGTGTCGGGAGATACGAATCCGTTGCATCAGAACCGCGAGTTTGCCAGTCGAACGCCATTCAAGGAGCCGATCGTACACGGGATGTTAACCGCCAGTCTGATTTCAACGCTTATCGGTACCCGGTTGCCGGGACCGGGATGCATATACATGGACCAAAGCCTGAAATTTACGGTTCCCGTTCGGGTTGGAGACACGGTAACGGCAAAAGTTGTTGTTGTGGAACTGGACAGCTGCCGTCCCTATGCCATTTTGGACACGAGCTGTCTGGTTGATGGTGAAGTGGTACTTAAGGGACAGGCGAAAGTCAAAGTGCCGCAGCGAGTCAACGGCTCTGCCAATCTTGCATCCGGCGCATCAGGTTGAATGACACGATGGACTGACAATCAAATGAATGAATCAACAACGGATCATGCAATGCAAAAAAAGACAGGTACATCCACGCAGATGCCCGATACGAATGGTGCCGCCGACCATCACCCGGGACAGCTGATTCTAGAGTTCAGTCAACAGTACTCGCGCGTGATGAATGCGATGATGAACACGCCACTGTCAGCGGACCTGGCACAATTCTCACTTCGCATTGGAAGTTTGTTTGCCAAGGCGGCTCTCAACAGTTCAACCGATTTCGACAGGTTGAGCAGGATGCAGCTGTCTGCAATCTCAAAATATGCCATTCTCGGCAACTACATGTTACAGAAATCATTGGGCCATGATGCTTCACCGGCTGTGAAACCGGGTACAGATGACGCTCGGTTCAAGTCGTCTGCATGGCAGGCCGATTCAGTGGGGTCTCAGGACACCCCCTGGCCGGGTGATCTGTGGTTCGACGCGATGAAGCAGTCCTATCTGATTGGTACGGAGTTTCTACGGGAGTATTTTCAGCCAGCCGGTCACCTGAGCGATCAGGAGGCGAGACAGCTGAAGTTCTACACCGAACAGGTGATTGATGCCATGTCACCGACCAATTTTCCTGGCACCAACCCAGACGTGCTGCAGGCCATCCGCAGGAGCAATGGCAGAAATTTGGTACAGGGGCTGTGTAATCTAGCCGACGATCTGGAAGCGGGTCAGGGTATGAGAATGGTTGACGGTGATGCGTTCGAACTTGGACACAATATCGCCACCACCCCTGGACAAGTGATTGCCCGGAACAGGATGGCTGAGCTGATTCAGTATGCCTCCACAACCGATATGGTTTATGCCAGACCAATCATGATCATTCCACCTTGGATCAACAAGTACTACATTTTGGACCTGTCGCCCAGAAACTCATTCATCGGGTGGCTCGTCGACCAGGGATACACCGTTTTTGTGATTTCATGGGTAAATCCCGATGAGAGTTATCGAAACACGACGTTTGAAGACTATCTCAGAGAAGGGCCGCTTTGGGCCATGCAGACCATTCAATCAATCAGTGGACAGAACCGGATCAATGCGATTGGCTATTGTCTGGGTGGGACGCTGTTGGCCACTCTATTGGGTTATCTGGCGAGAGAAAGTGACAGTGCGGTGGAGATTTCCAGTGCAACATTCTTCGCATCGATGATTGACTTTTCTGAACCGGGTGATCTTGGAGTATTCGTTGATGAACAGAGCGTCAGTGAGTTGGAAGTGAAGATGCAGGAACGCGGTTATCTTGACGGCGGGTCCATGGCTTCAACATTCAATATGATGCGTTCCAATGATCTGGTCTGGCATTTCGTGATCAACAACTATCTGCTCGGCAAACCGCCGACACAGTTCGATCTGCTTTATTGGAACTCGGATTCGACCCGATTGCCGGCGGCGATGCACAGTTTTTACTTCAGAAAGATGTACATCGAAAACAAACTGGCTGAACCCGATGGGATCACCGTTTTGGGCCACCCGATCGATCTTTCGAAGATTCAGTGTCCGACTGCATTCATTTCAACCGAAGCAGACCACATTGCGCCTTGGCGTTCAACTTACAGCGGAGCAAAACTACTGTCCGGCCGCGTTCAGTTCATTTTGGGCCAATCGGGACACATTGCTGGCATCATCAATCCGCCCACCCGCACCAAATACGGCTACTGGTCAGGTTCAAAGGGTCTGCCGGATACAGCCGATGAGTGGCTCGACTCAGCAGACTACAGAGAAGGGTCTTGGTGGCCGGAATGGGAGCGCTGGGTCAAGCGGCGCAGCGGCAAGAAAATTCCGGCATCGGCACCCGGCAGTGCGGTTTACCCACCACTTGCCGATGCGCCGGGTACTTATGTCAATCTGTGAAGTGTGGCGCGATCGGTAGATGCAGTCAACGCCAGGCGGGCTTGCGTTTTTCAATGAATGCGTCGATTCCTTCTTCCGCCGACGGAAAACTGAGATTGCAGGCCATGCGTTCGCTGGCCATGCTGTAGGCGCTTTCCAGTTCTTCATTGATCTGTTCGTAAAACAGGCGCTTACCGAGGGCCAGTGCTTCTCGGGGTTTACAGGCGATGCTCTGCGCGAATTCGACTGCTGCCTGCGCCAGGTTTTCCGGTTCAGCCAGACGGTTGACCAGACCTTTGTCAAGTGCCGTTTCTGCGTCAATGAAGTCGCCGGTCAATAGCATTTCCATGGCGGTTTTCCGGGCGACGTTGCGACTGAGCGCAACACTGGGCGTTGAACAGTACAGTCCAAGATTGATGCCTGAAACGGCAAATCTTGCTGTGGTCGATGCGATCGCCAGATCGCAGTTGGCCACAAGTTGACAGCCGGCGGCGGTTGCAATGCCCTGCACCTGGGCAATGACAGGTTGAGGCAGGCGGGTGATCGTCAGCATCATCTGACTGCACTGAGAGAACAGCGTATTGGCGAATTCCGGATCGCAATGAGTGCGCATTTCCTTGAGGTCATGTCCCGCGCAGAAGGCCTTGCCTTTGGCGGCTAAAATGATGACGCGAACCGATTCATCGTTGGCCAATGCGTCAAATGTTGATTGAAGCTCTGCCAGCATCGCTAGTGACAAAGGGTTGTACTGCTCCGGATTATTCAGGGTGATTCTCGAAATGGAGACGAGATTCTCTTGACAGATAAGTGAGTTCATTGCTGTAAGTGAATTATGTACAGGTTGTGTCAATTGTATTGTAGTGATGTGGCTGATTGAGTATCGTATAATTGTACCCCTAATCTCCTACTGAATGCGATTTCCATTTGTACTCTAGTGCTTTGGCCACTCAAGCCATACGGTTGTTGACGAACTCGTACCCGTCACAGCGAAGCAGGTTCGAGATACTCATACAGTCTTGACTGATAAGTTGATGGTGGAACTCAGTTTGAAGTTTGAACTTAAATGATCATCAACGCTCAATGTTGTTTATTCGTCTAGGATTATGTCTAGAAATTTGGACGGTAAGGGGACAAAACGTAGCAGGTCTAGCTGATTCCTGATCATTCTCTTAGATGCTTTATTTGAGAAAACAAGTGAAAATTGATGGATGTGTTTCTCGGACGGCAGGACGATCTGAGAGTTGGGTAGTCAGAACAGTTTATTTTCCGATCAGACAATTGAAATAACAGGAGTAGTGGTAACATTCAGGTGAGCGATGAAGGCAAAATTGAGGATTTATAATGCCAAATTTTTATAAGAACATACTTTCTGAGGTTCATCAGGACCAATCTACTAGAATTCCATTATTTGAAGGCATTCAGGAAATATTCGAAGGCAGAGTTTTAGTGACATATTTCACTAGCTTTCGTTACCCCGTGGAAATATCTGATGAAGATTGCGATATGTTGCAAAATGTTCTTCAGGGTATTGATTGTTCCAAGGGGTTGGTTCTGATGATTGACTCTCCCGGAGGTAATGGATTAGTCGCTGAACGGATAGTCAATATATGTCGTGCTTATAGTGGAACACATGATTATTGGGCCTTAGTTGCAGGGAAAGCAAAGTCAGCCGCCACTATCATTAGTATGGGCGCAAGTAAAATTATTATGAGCAATGCTTCTGAATTAGGGCCGGTTGACCCTCAAATAATAATGGAAGAAAACGGAAGTTATAAGTTTTTTTCTGCCCATAATTTAGTATCTGGGTATGAAAGGCTTTTCTCTGAAGCAAAGACTGCTTCGGGGCCGATAGAGCCATATCTGCAGCAATTGGCGAATTATGATGATAGAGAAATAACAAAATATCGGTCAATAATTGAGTTAGCTGATGATATATCCGTTAAAATATTAAAAAGCGGCATGCTGAAGAATTTCTCTAAGAATGAAATTAAGAAAAAAATCGAAATTTTTCTGAAACCAAGTGCAGGTACGATTGCACATAGTCGGCCTATCTACTACGATGAAGTGGTAGCGTGCGGTCTAAATGTACAGAATATTGATATTGATTCCAAGGATTGGAAACTCATTTATCAGTTATATTGTCGTACAAATTGGTATGTTTCAAACGTAGTTCAAAAAAATATTGAAGCCATTGGGGGGTCTTTTTGTGTTGGAAATTAAATCAAATCACGATACTGAGGGAGATGGGAAAAAATCAAAGGATATTGAAGGGGCTTTTCGTCGAGTTGAACCTTTCATAAAAAAAGTTATCCGTAAACCTATTAAACAAATGCCTTGGAAGGCGGCGGAATCTGAACGAGTTGTACGAATCAGTAGAGAAGGGCGTTAATTCCGCCTGAACTTTATACCAATCTATGATTCCATAGTCGGTCACATCATTTGAATAATAAGCATTCACTACATTGCCTGAATCTCATTAGCAGGCTTATGGAAAGAGGTTGTCGCCGGGAATCGTCCGACTACTAATGTTGTTTCACTCATCCAATGCCAAATAAAGTCGCATAAGCCTCAAACTGGCATTATTTGTGGTAACACTACCGGTTGTCCTTCGCACCAGAGCGATATTCAACTACCTACCGGGTCCGGAACCATATTTAACTAATCAACAAATTCAGAATCCCTGACCTAATTCAATTACTATGATAAATATTCCTCCTGTGGAGTAGACTTGACGCGTCCATCGGACGCGCAGGTTTTCACCAGCCTTTTTCTCGTCCTTCACCTGAATTTTTAACGATGGTGGCCCGTCAAGATGGCGGTTGATTTTTTCATCTAACCATTCGGGAAGGTCTGATCAGGCTTGATTGACGGTTGGAGAATGTTATCCCACTGATTTGACAGGCCTGTCCATCAGTGAACGACTATTGAAATTGACTGCCATGTCGGGAAGTCTAAAATTTGGCCTATCAGCCTAAATTCGACCTCAATGTCAATAGGGTGTAAGCAACTGTGAATCCCGATCGGCACAAAGGATTTGACTGAGGTGGAATAGCCATTGTGGGCGTCATGAGATAACATTTGGATGAGTGTGTTTAATGTCAAGAATCACTTTGGAAGAATTCAACCGCGTTTCTCGAGAGCAGTTGCCGCTTGTGGAGATACTGGGCTTTACTGTCGAGCAGTTTGAGAGTGGTGCATGTACCGTTCGCGCGACCTACAAAGAAGACTACCTGCGCCCTGGTGGAACGATTTCCGGTCCAATCATGATGGCTTTGGCGGACTACGCCATGTGGGGTGCGATCATGAGCCGGGTCGACCGCGTTCAAATGGCACTCACTACAAATCTCAACATCAGTTTCCTAGTGCGACCGGAACCGGGTGACATCATCGCAGTTGCTAGGGTCATCAAATTGGGTAGACGACTGGCGGTTGGTACCGTTGAAATCTTCGGCAATCAGTACAATGATTTGGTCGCGCACGTTACCTGCACTTATTCACTGCCACCATCATCCAATTCCTAAGGGATAAATCATGACTAAAAATTTTTCTGATGTTAAGGTCTGCGTTTTCGACGCGTATGGGACACTGTTCGACGTACACTCAGCTGCCGCTCAATACAGCACTGAGCTAGGTGATCTGGAACAATCCGTTTCGGAATTGTGGCGGAGCAAACAGCTACAGTACACTTGGTTGCGAAGCCTGATGGAAGTCTATGATGATTTCTGGCAGGTAACAGCTGAGGCGCTGGACTATGCACTGGCGTCTTACGATGTCGTCGACTCGAATCTTCGGGACAACCTGATGAACGCCTATCTATCTCTCGACTGCTTTGAAGAGGTGGCTCAGGTATTGAAAACGCTCAAAGAAAGCGGGGTGCGTACCGCCATTCTATCCAACGGGTCTCCGGGCATGCTTGACCCGGTGGTTGCGAACTCCGATGTCTCAGAGTACATTGACGTTAGTTTGTCCGTAGATGCAGTGGGCATTTACAAGCCTGCGGCAAAAGTCTATCAGTTGCCGTGTGACTATTTTGACGTTAATCCGCAACAGATCGCTTTTCAGTCTTCCAATTGTTGGGACGCAATCGGTGGTGCGCACTTTGGCTACCAGGTTGCCTGGTGTAATCGCTATAACCAACAGCTTGATCGGCTACCCGCCAAACCGCACGCGGAAATCAGCGACTTGACGCAACTCCTATCGCTGCTTCAATTGCAGTAAATTTGTTGCCAATCTGCGTAGGAACTCTAAGGATCTTATTGTTTACGGGTTGCACAGACGCTGCAGAGCAGGTCCAGATAGGGATTCATTGTGGTATCGGGGTATTTCCGCCACTCATCGGGCGGTAGAAATCCATCGCGCCAGATGCCCAGCTGATTCTCTCTGGCCTGCTGTTCCGCCGAAGTGTATTCTGAATCCGCGTCGATGCTAAGCGCCCATCCATCTTCAACCAACAGTCGGGCGAGGTCAGCATCGCCAAGATTACAATGTGCGAGAGAAATATCGGCGTGTTTCAGAACTGCCGTGCACTTCAATGAGTTGGTTTTGATCAGTTTCTCAAGTCTCAGAGTGGCGGCGGCACCGCAGGGCCATGATTTGCCATCAACGATGCAGTTTTGCGTTGGCTTTGGAACGAAAATGCCATACAGCGCATATCTTTCGTTTTCGATTTTCAGAGTATTGTCGGACAATTGCTTGACCTCAGCGGTATTAGCAGGTATGGATGGAGTCAAAATCAGTGGTATGATGAGCAATGAGAAGCGGAACTTATACATTACCTGAACAGTCGAAAATAAAGTCATGGCGAGGCGACTGGTGGATTTACGAATTACCGAGTGAAACATTCTCTTATTGTGCTTCGGTTCACAGACAGAAGGTGGAAAAATGAAATTGCAACGAACATGTGGTGTGATAAGACTAATCGTCGGTACTATTTTAATTCTGCCAACGACTCTTGGATATGCGGCAGACCTGACAAAATTTCTTTCAGCACCTCCCAAATACAGTTCGCATATCCTCGATCATTCTGAATGGTCGGCGCTGTTATCGAAGTACATTGATGAGCGAGAAGGACTGAATTATTTTGCCTATGGCGAAGTGAGCGATGAAGACTATGATCGACTCGAAGTCTATCTTGATGAACTTCAGGACACATCCGTTACTGAATTGACACATGAACAGCGGTTTGCTTACTGGATCAATCTTTACAACGCGTTGACTGTGTGGGTGATTCTGGAGCACTATCCGGTAGACAGCATTCGGAACATTTCTTTCGGACTTTTCACGCGGGGTCCCTGGAAAGAAGAGCTGGTAACGGTTCAGAACGTTGAATTGACTTTGGACAATATCGAGCACGATATTTTGCGTCCATTTTATGAAGACAACAGAATTCATTACGCAGTGAACTGCGCATCCATCGGCTGTCCGAATTTACAGTCCGTGGCGTTCACAGCGGACAATTTGGAACATCTGCTGGAGAAAGCGGCCGGGGAATATGTCAATCATCCCCGAGGCGTCAGGGTCGACGATGGTGAACTGATCGTCTCCAGCATTTACGATTGGTACCGAGAGGATTTCGGTGACAGTGAACTCGCTCTGATCGAGCACCTGTCCAACTATGCCTCTGATGAACTCAAGTCTGAACTGAGCCAGTTTGAAGAAATAGATGATTACGATTACGATTGGGCGTTAAACGAGTAGCCATTCAATGCTTGACCAGCAGCACATTACGGTCGTCATTCCAGCATTAAACGAGCAGGATTCCATTGGCAGAGTCATCGAAGAAATTCCCGCCTGTGTTGATCGGGTCATCGTTGTTGACAACAGCTCCCACGATGCGACTCGGAGCAGTGCTGAAAACGCGGGCGCGCATGTGGTCCAAGAACCTCGAAAAGGCTATGGCCGCGCCTGCTTAACCGGCATTGCGGAGGCCGGTTCAACCGATATCCTGGCTTTCATCAACGGCAGTTACAGCGATTATCCAGAGGATCTGGAGATGTTGATCCGTTCGGTTGCTTCGGGCCGGTGTGATCTTGCAATAGGCTGTCGGCAGGATATTCAGGACGAAGCGTCTGGTCGGTTCATACATCAGAAATTCGGAACGCGGCTGGCCTGTCTGACCATTTGGCTGTTGCATCACTACCGATTTCAGGACTTGGGTCCGCTTCGCTGTATTTCGGTACCTGCTCTTTCACACCTGCACATGAGGGATGAGAATTTCGGCTGGACTGTGGAAATGCAGGTTAAGGCGGTTAAATCAGGTATGAAAATCCATCAGATTCCCGTTCGATATCGCAAAAGGATCGGCCGTTCAAAAATATCTGGTACCGTGCGAGGTACGATCATGGCGGGGTACAAGATCTTCTATTGGATATTCCGGTTGGCCGCAGCACCAAGATTACCAAGCTATCGCCAAACCGACTGAGGCCTTCTGAACCGTCCGTATCTATAGTCAATGACCAAAGCAACCGAAACGCTCAAGATTTGAACAAGCTGAGCAAACCCGGCAACTTGATAATCGCTAAGATTTGATTCTTGGAGATTCAGGCCAATTACGTAAGACAGCGCAATGGTAACGGAGGCAGTCCAGGCCCACGCGCTGGGCCAAATGACGGCAAACGGTAGAACCCACACCCAATACCAGGCATTTACGACTGGTGACAGCAGAAGCAGCATGCCGAAAATCCAGTCCATTCGAGGAATGTCGGTTGGTCGACTGACTGTTTGATACCGTCTGAAATAGTATCCGTACCAACAGAGGAAGACCATCAGACACACATAACGTGCCCGCTGATCGGTGAGCATTTCACTGAGAAATTGGAAGACCGGGGCATTAAATTGCCAGGTCTTGGCGAAATGTGTGAGTATTTCCAGATCTGACTGCTGTTGATGGATTAGAAACGGTAGATAGAGGACCACTACCGTTGCAGGCAGAATAAACCAATAACGAAGTTGTTGTCGATAAAGAAAAAATGGTATCGCGGCCAGCGCGAAAATTTTAGTGCAGACGGCCAGCCCGACTAATAGGCAGGCGATTGCGTGCCGACTTTGATTTCTTGCGATGAAAGCTGCCAGTAGCAGACAGACGCCAATGACATCAGGGTGTGCCGTGAATGAGAATTCCTTGATGACGAGAGGGCACCAGGCGTAGAGCAGTACGGTTCTTGCGGGTGCCAATTTTCCAAGCATGTAAACAACCGTCAGATCAAATAGTACGATGATGAACTGAAGCAGATCGAGATTGACGGGCGATAGTAGATGGGAGAAGGCGAAAACATACTGCAGGAATGGGCCATATATGGTTGCCAGGTGGGGATTGTTCACACCTGTCAGCATTTCTTCGCAGGCAGGTGTGAGCAGGTTTACTGAAAAGAGCGACTCAGGTTCAATTCCATAGGGAGACCCATAGGTTACGAATAGACAGGCGTCCAGCAGATATCGAAAGTAGTCGTCTTCTAGGATTGGTTCTCCCCAGACGCCGATCAGACGAAAAATGCAGGCCCAGACAAATAAGGAGGCAAAACTCAGGTGACGTTCGTTTTTCCACAACCAGAACCAGTATCCGAGAACAATCGCCGCAGCGGTGCCGAAGCCACCTAAGAAGGCCGCCAATTCATAATACCCTGACGAATCTCTGGAAAGAAAGGCTTGAATTCCATAAACAATGGCCAGTATTCCACCGATCAGATAAGATGCAGGAATCTTAGGTGAAGAATTGATTTCAGAATCAATCATCAAAGAGCTCATCCCGAAGAGTCAGTAATTGTTCCGTCATTTAAATTGGATGCTGAGTGACGAAAGTTTGCAATGGATGGTCGAAATATATTAATCTGGACCGATGAATTTGATAGAATATCGGGCAGAGCTACTAGATCAATTCAATTTTTAGATTAAAACAATCCATATAAAAAACAAAACAAATTATTGGGAGATTATGATGTTTGTTCGATTCTTCGGTAGCGGATCAATCGTAAGAAAGATTTCCCTGTTACTGTTAATCAGTTTATTCGCAACTTCACTGGCATTCGCGTCTGGTGGTGGCGGTGGCAGTGGTGGTGGTAGCAGTGGCGGCGGCAGTAGCGGTGGCGGCAGTAGTGGCGGCGGTAGCAGTGGTGGAAGTGGTAGCAGTGGAGGAGGTGGCGGCAATGGCGGCCATGTATTCAGCGTCTCTGAAGCGACATACGATAAGGGCAAGAAGATATTCTTCGAATATGTCGTGTGTGAGAGTTGTCCCTATGCTGATCTTGAACAGACGAATGAAGGTTTGAAGGAAGTATGGAAAAAATTAAAAAAAGATCTACGCAGAAAAGGCGCAATTGGTGCAAACCTGAAGAGTAAGGAGCGTCGATCTGTGAAAGCATTCATTCGCAAAAGATTCAACCTCTAACTCCTGAATTGTACCCGACTGGCTGAGTCGGGAATTTTGGACTCGCTGTAGATGCGCCAGTTCCAAAATAAGAACGGCAAAGATCTGATGACTTTGCCGTTTTCTTTTGGTGCGAAGTTTCCAATCCCCAGAACTGAAATGCAGCGGCATGTCGTGTTGGATAGGTTGGTATGGAGATCTGCGATTGAGGTCTGGCAGAAGGATTGAGGCTTCGCCACTGATTGATGTTTGAACTCATCACATTGAACGAATTCGCAGTCTTTGCCTTGATTGCCGCCTTGGCAGGATTTATACATGGCTCGATCGGACTTGGATTTCCCTTATTGTCCACGGCCATGCTCTCAACTTTTATTGACCTTAGAACTGCTATTCTGATTACGCTGATTCCCACCGTTACCGTCAATCTGATCAGCATTGCCAAGGGTGGAAACTGGCGTGAAAGTATCGGCCGGTTCTGGCCTTTGGCAGTCTGGTGTCTGATTGGGTCCGTCGCCGGTGCGTGGGTGATTGTTTATACTGATCCGACACCATACAAGTTACTGCTCGCTTTATTGATATTTCTATATTTGGTTGCCGATCGTTTCCACAGCCAGTTTTTGGGTAGAGTGATGCATTATCCGCGAGCCTCACAATTGGGGTTTGGGCTGGCCGCCGGATTTTCCGCCGGTTCAACCAATACCATGGTACCCGTATTGATCATATTTTTTTTGGAAGCAGGGTGGACGAAAACGATCATGGTGCAGGTGCTGAATCTGTGTTTTATCTCTGGCAAAGGCGCACAGCTGGCCGTGTTCACCAGTTCAGGCATGTTCACTCTGCAGATTCTGTTGACGACGCTCCCAATCGCAGGTGTCGCAGCAGCAGCACTATTTGTTGGTCAGTTGCTACAGGATAGAATAAACATTCAGGTTTTTCGTCTTATTGTCAAAACGATACTCTTGATATTAGGCATTATTCTCGTCATTCAGGTATTTTTTGCGATGTTTGGCAGATAAGAAAAAAATTCATGTCTTCGTTCACTGAATAGAATGGCGTTAAAACATGCAGAAATTGACAAAATTTAGCACGGAAATTACCAGTGGCCACTGCTGGAATTGGAACGACCGCCGACAATAAATTCAGACTTCCTGACATGGTTGTCGATTTCAACAGTCATCCGCCATCGCTGAAAGTTCAGGCAAGGACGAGAAATGACCGTTGAAAATCTGCCGTCCGATGGACGCGCGTCAGTCCGCTGTACAGGTGGAATGTTTATCATAACAATTGGATTAGGTCAGGAACTCTGAGATTAATGAATCTCAGCCAAGGTGGTTGATACCCAAGTCTGTTACTCTCGTTCTCCAAATGGTCGTTGACAGGATGGTGGTGGCGGCACCCATTTTCAATTTTCACAATGGCCTGACAAACTGAATTTCCGCGCGCGTGCGGTTGAAATTTGAGATGCTGGCGTTCGATTTGCGCCATTCTCGACGCAGTTTTAGCTGTGGGCTGAAACCATTCCAATTGATGGTCTGATTGTAAACTGAAAACTCCAGTCCGAGTGTTCGGTCTCTCCTTGCCTCTCCCGGAAGCGTATAGGAAATATTGGTTCCCGGATCAGATTGATACCGAGTGTAACTGACATCCCCACCAAAGCCAAGTGTGTACCCCTTTTTCAAGGTATTCAACACTTCACCGCGTAGGGACCACGTTGAATGGCGCAGAGAAATTGATTGCGGTCTGTTTCTCGAATAGTTGAGTGAAAATTTTGACTGTAGGGTGGGTTTGACAATCCAGGTCGCTGACAGTTCCAACATTTGAAATGGACCATTTCTTTCACGTTGATTTTCAGCGTATTGACGATTGTATCGACTGTATTTGACTTCTCCATTGTGAGTTCTGCTGAACTGCTTTCGCGTAATGACTTGAAATCCATGTTCATCAAGCTGATGCTCACCCCCGTACCAGTGGCGGCGATGGCTCAATAGGACTGTCAGCGCTGTTTTTTCAGTGAGCTGCCATTTCGGTCCGAAATGAATGGATAGTAGTTCTCGGTCAAATGCCGAGTCGCGGAAATCAAGTATCGATGCGCTGCCACCGATAATGAGAGTCATCTTTTCCCCAACATTATGAAAGTAATCAACGCCACCCCAAATGTTGATTCCGACTCCAGATTTTGCGCCCTCAAAATCATCAAGTTGAAACGGCAGTCCATGGATATAGATAATTCCTTCATCAGACGAAAAATTGATATTGCTGTCCGGTGCGATAGCAACTCCAAGGTACCCCCGCCACTTTCGACGTTGTCGAATTTGCCTGAGAAATCTGTTGATATTGGCGATGACCGCCGGATGTGAAACACCTGCCAGCACTCGTTTGAATTGAGCCGACGATGCTCGGTCGTCTTGAATTAGAAAATACGCTCTGGCCAGTTCGAGGCGCACTCGAACCAATTCGGGATGGTCGATCAGAATATTCGACAGCGCTTGGATTGCCTCTTCAAGCAATGTCGACTTTTCTTCTTCCGTTTTCTCTGCTTCCTGTGATGCTCCCATGGCCGCCAATCCGATCAGAAAGCCGATCTCAATCTGGCTTGCATGGTTGGGTTCTATCGCGCGTAGAATTTCCAACGCATCACTATTCCTTCCGTCATCAATCAAAATGCGGGCACTGACAATGCGCAGGTCCGACGATTGATGCGATTGAGCCTGTGCGGATGCGGCACTTTGAAAAATAACAGCAAGAGATATTAGAATTACAGCCTTGATTCTCAGCCACCGAATGGTGTCGTAAGCGATGATCGAATTCATTCGGAAGGTGTTTGCCGAGAGAAATCTGATTGGTGAGTGCAAACAAACGGATACATTGATTTGCAAATCAAATCAATACATCTCGTTTAGATGAAACGTTCCGACCATCATTTCCGTTGCATTCAGCCGGAACGCCAATGATATGGTTTTAACCAATTGCCGCTTCAGTTACCGTAGCGATTCGAAACCTCGGGCTAAATTCGGGATCGCTTACAAGACAAGCCAAATCATAATTCGTATGCGATGGGAGTGTTGCATCCGACAAATTTTGGGCAATAATTTTTGCGTCTAAATTCCATATTAGTTTCACAGCGAATTCAGGTTCGGGTCGGATGGCGCGTCGTCACAACTCCACTTGAAGAGTGACCTATTCAGTGGATTGAATTAGGTTTGTCCAATTCAGGCTACGAGAACTGCTGTTGAACCACTGCCCACAGACGGGGCGGAGCTAAGTGGTTCAACAGCAATCAGCACGTTGATATGCGCCATTCGGTGCTCAACGGTTTGCTATTCAGACAAGCAAACGCACGATTTCTAGCTTACCTGCGAGACTATTTGTCTAGTTTGTTTTCTCATCTGCACCAAATGCGCCGATGACTGTTACTCGTGAGCCTCCTGATGAGGTAGCTTCGATTCCAAATCCTCCCGCAACAAACCGCGGAATACTATTTTGATTGTTTCGATTGGAAAACTGTCCAGCCCAGACGCCATTACGAGTGGTAAATGTGGGAATTTTAGGGTCAGTGGATTGAATAGTGACATTAGTACCGGTAAAAGTGCCTTGGGCACTATTTATAGGCGTACTACCAAAATTTATTCTTTCAGTGCTGGCAGAATGAGTTTGTAGAATTGAAGTTTGGCCTGTACTGGCATCATAAAAGAGTGGAGTGATAAATTGTGTTACACCTTGGCATCCAATACAGCCTGAGATCGTACTATTAGCGAAGTTTGCGTTCAATGTAGCTGTTCCGACAGCCTCACCAAATTGGTAACTCCCTTGGGCAATCCCCGCATAGTCATTTCCATAGGAGGTTATGAACAGCCCACCCGCCAAGCCTTCATAAGTTGCTGTTCCGGAATTTGGTAAGGTAGGGGGTTGTTTTATATTAAATTCAGGGCCGTCAATATAGGCACCAATATCCCAATTCCAGTTACCTTGATTTACGTCTACATTGACCCAGTAACCGCCAGCGATATAGTCGCTTACGTCGTTATTGGCCCAGTCAACTACTACCGACGCTAGTGTGGCACTATTATTGGTCGACACGTATACATATCGCCAATTTGATCTTCGGTTGGGGTCGTCACTTACCGTCGTAATGCTGGAAACTGTATTTCTTGTGTCTAATCGTAAATTGTTGCCACTTTGACGGTTTATATTTACGACTGCATGTTGACCGTCGAATGTTGACGATACGCCAGTTACTTCGGGTCCAGTTGAAACGGTAACGCTACCAAATTTTACTCGTGCATTGGTCAGCTGATTGGCTACGGCCGCTGGTGTTTGGCTTTCTAATGATTGTCTTGTAATTGCAGTGTTACCATTTCCACCGCCATTACCGCCACCACCATTCATACTGCTAGTTCCACCACCACCTCCGCCGCAGCTGACGAACAGCAGTGAAAATATTAATATGGCAACTATACTTATTCTATGTTTTGTTCTCCCCCCCCCCCTAATTTATTATTTATATCAATATGATACATTAATAGTCTCCTGTCTTACCCATAATAGTTTCCGTTCTTGTCCATATAATTTGATAAGAATCAATTTCATATAGGACTCAAATATTCTATTCGATTCCACTGGAAACTAGAAAATATTTTTTAACTTTCACCATTTAACTTTATGACAACTAATTTCTTGATTGCAGGCGTAGCCTGACTAACCTAACCAGCGTTATCAGCAGAAAAAGCGACGTGGCGAAGACGACGATACTTGGGCCCGGTGGTGAGTCAACCTCAAGCGACATCAATAATCCACCGATTACGGCGCACGCACCAATTGCAGTCGCCAGATAAGCCATCTGTTCAGGTGTGTTCGCCAGCTGACGGGCAGTCGCCGCTGGGATGATCAGCAGAGCGATAGTTAGAATAATTCCCACAACTTTCATCGCAAATGCGATGGTCGTCGCGAGAAGGATCATCAGCAGACCTCGGGTCTGAAAAGGGTTCAATCCTTCAGCCGCCGCGATTTGCTCATTGACGGTCATGCCGATGAGTGCGTTCCACTTCCAACACAGTACACCCAAAGCCAGCCCGCTTCCAACATAGATGATTGCGATTTCCCGCCAGGAAACCAAAATAATGTTACCAAATAGAAAATCCAGAATGTCGACTCGAACCCAATACATCAGCGAGACGAGCACCAGTCCAATAGCTAGGGTTGAATGAGATAAGATTCCCAAGGTGGAATCGCCAGATAGATTTGAATAGGTGTTGACCCGAGACAGTATCAATGCAATCATCAGACAGATGCTGAAAACGCCGAACATCAGATTGATATCCAAGACTAAGGCGAGTGCAATGCCCAGTAATGCCGAATGCGCCATAGCCTCACCCAGGTAAGTGAGTCGCTGCCAGACGATGAAGCAGCCTAGAGGGCCGGCGATGAATGTGAATCCGATGCCAGCAATGATGGCACGAATCAAAAATTCATCTGAAAGGTGGCTTAGCAAGGCCGCACCGCCAATACTTCAGCGATCACGATTTCGTTATGCTCCCGTCCAGTTGATGGCTATGATCGTGAGAATGCGTATAGATTGCGTGTGACTCAAGTGCTTTGTGACCGAACAGTTTCAGGTATGCCTGATCGAACTGAATTTGCTCGGCCGTGCCAGTACAGCAGATGTGCACGTTCATGCAGATGACAGTATCAGTCTGGGCCATAACGACGTGTAAGTCGTGACAAACCAGCAGTACACCGCAATTCAGGCGTTTTCGAGCCTCGTCAATCTGGTCGTAGAGTTTGCCTTGCCCGCGAAAGTCCAATCCCTGGTTCGGTTCGTCCAGGATTAGCAGATCTGGCTTGCGCAGCAGTGCTCTGGCAAACAGCGCACGTTGAAACTCTCCACCAGACAGATTCTGAACAGGAGAATTTCGCAGGTGTAGGATATCTAAAATCTCAAGTACTTCATCGATTTCTCCAGTAGGGACGCGATGCGGAACACTCATTAGGCGATGAATCGTCATTGGTAGTGTTGCATCAACATTGATTCGCTGTGGAACGTAACCGATTTTGGTGCCTGATGCTCTAACGACTGAACCCTTATCAGGTTTGATGGAGCCTGACAGAATCTGCGCGACGGTTGTCTTCCCAGCTCCGTTCGGACCAATCAGTGAGACGATTTCTCCGCGATGAACGGTAAGGTCAATATCCTGTACCAGCCAGCGGCCATTCCTTTTGACACTGACGGCGTGCAAACTTGCGAGATTGGAATCTTTCATAGTTTCGACAATCGGTCCGTCGCGGGGTTCCCCTGCAGTTTCGTTGTAACCATCCCGAGAATCAGTTGGATGTCAGGCCGGCAGCCTGATCTTGTAACCGTGAATCAACCCGTTGATGCTCAGATATTATGCTGGCGTGAGTGGCAATGCATGACTGGCTTGAACTTGAGTCGCGCCTGGAACGGAAAATGTTTCAGGCTTTCGCCGGGCTTACTTCATCTGTAAGCAGGTTGCCGAATGACGCAATCTCGGCTAAGCTCGAGTGTTGAGCGACGCGGGCAGATTGAATTTTACGTTTTCGGTTATGCCATTCATCGTCGACAAATCAACAGTGTGATGCTGTCTGAGGATATCAATCAATTCCTGCACTAGCGCCTCGGGAGCTGAGGCGCCGGCGGTGATGCCGATTTTTGTAGCGCCAGCAGACCATTCAGGATTGTAATCACCCGGATTTTCGACGAGGTGCGCAGTAACGCCATAGTCGCGGCTGACCTCACACAGTCGGTTGGAATTGGAACTGTTTTTCGCACCCACGACCAAAACCAGATCAACCTGTCTGGCCAATTCTCGAACCGCACTCTGACGGTTCTGTGTTGCGTAGCAGATGTCTTTAATATCCGGTCCGGCGATATTTGGGAAACGCCGTTTCAATGCCGCAATGATGTCTCGCGTATCGTCGACCGACAGGGTGGTCTGGGTGATGTAGGCGACTTTATTTGGATCATTAACGGTCAGTGTCTTGACATCTCCCACCTCACTGATCAGGTGTACCGTGCCCGGAATCTGACCCAAGGTGCCTTCGACTTCAGGGTGATTCTGATGACCGATCAGCACGATCTCAAACCCCCTTTTGGCATACTTGCGACCTTCAATATGAACTTTCGACACGAGTGGACAGGTCGCATCAAGTGGATTCAGATCGCGTTCGATTGCATCATTTTCAACTTTTCTCGAGACCCCATGCGCGCTGAAAACCGTTACCGCGCCATCTGGAATTTCAGAAATTTCTTCAACAAATTGAACGCCTTTCGACTTGAGGTCATTTACGACGCGTTGATTGTGCACGATTTCGTGTTTGACGTAAATCGGTGGACCAAACTGTTCCAGGGCTGTTTCGACAATCTGAATTGCCCGTTCGACACCGGCGCAGAATCCGCGCGGCTGTGCGAGTATGACCTGCATGACCGTTAACTCAAAGGTAAGGAATTAATTCCTTGAAGAATACCATGGTTACTATTGTATTCAAGATGAAATGTTTTTATTACTTGAATTCGGTTCGCGTCCGCTCACAAGTTCTGTGTGGATTGGCGCCAACTCAGATGGGGCAGACGATTTCTCCCAGCCGTTGGGTTAGTTTTTCGTTTTCTGAATAATCGATGGGAACGACCAGTAAACTGGGCCCGTCTTCTGTGAAGGCGGTTTCAAGTTTCGATCGAAGGCGGCGGGAATCACTGACCCAATGACCATTCCAACCGAACGATTGGGCGAGTTTC
The DNA here is from genome assembly GCA_965205205.1 of Arenicellales bacterium. Lineage (GTDB taxonomy): Bacteria > Pseudomonadota > Gammaproteobacteria > Arenicellales > JAJDZL01 > JAJDZL01. Next base: position 465,965 of record CBDBFX010000002.1, on the reverse strand, counting down.
AGCCAGTCTGGATTACCGAAACTCAAATCCGTATGGGAACCAAACTGGTTTTTCTGTTTCCATGCGATCAGCCCATATTCATGATCTTCCCAAACCATTACGACAATGTCTAGGTTCAAGCGGCGGGCGGTTTCCATTTCCTGCACATTCATCAAGAACCCGGCGTCGCCGCAGATGGCGAGGATTCGGTGCCCTGGGCTCTGATTGACGAGCCTGGCCGCAATGGCGCCGGGCAGTGCAAATCCCATTGAACAGAAACCATTGGGTATCAGGCAGGTATTCGGTTCATGGCAGTGATAGTGGCGGGCGATCCACATCTTGTGCGCACCGACATCTGACAGCAGAACATCCGTCGGTCGCATCGCCTGTCGGGTGTCCCAAAGCACCTTTTGTGGTTTGATGACACCCTTGGTGTGATCATTTTTGAATTCGGCAAAATCCTGCTTCATTTCTCGACGGGTCGCTGACTGTTGAGCCAGTTTAAACGATACACTGCCAGAATGATTGATCAGTTCGTTCAGCATCCATAGGGTATGGGCCAGGTCGCCCACGATTTCCAGCTGTGGATGATAGTGGGCGTCGATTTCGGCTGGCAGAAAATCAATGTGCAGTATCGTCTTGTCTTGATCAGGATTCCATAGATGCGGGTGGTACTCCACCATGTCGTAGCCCAGAGTGATGATTAAATCGGATGCGTCGAGCGCGCAGGCGACCCGATCTTTTGCTCCCAGACCTATGGTGTAAAGACAATACATGGCATCCATGTCGACGCATCCCTTGGCCATAAACGTAGAGACGACGCCAATCCCGGTTTTGTCACAAAACATGCGCAACTGCTTGGAGGCGCGCCGCCGGATACAGCCATTTCCCGCCAGAATGATGGGCCGCGTTGCGCTTTGGATCAATTTGAAAGCCTGTCTGACGATCTTATCATCCGGTACCGCACGACGCAGGCGTTTCGGCTGCAGGGGTTTTGTTTTGGCATCCATGTTCGCGATATCTTCCGGCAGTTCGATCAGCGTCGCACCGGGCTTCTCGACCAGTGCGGTACGCACTGCTTTGCGTACGACTTCAGGGATGTTATCGGGATGGTGAATCTGCTGCGCCCATTTTGTCACCGGACGATACATTGCCACGACATCCATCACTTGATGGGATTCTTTGTGCAGTCGGGTCGAAGCGCCCTGTCCGGTCAGCACTAGCATCGGCGCCCGGTCCATGTTACCGTTCGCCACTCCGGTGATCAGATTGGTTGCGCCCGGTCCAAGCGTACCCAGGCAGCCGGCAACCCGTCCAGTCAATCGCCCGTAGGTTTCCGCCATGAATGCGGCGCCCTGTTCGTGTCGGCAAAGAATGAATTTTATTTTTTCGGACGCCTCCAGCGATTTCATAAAATGGGCATTTTCTTCCCCGGGTACGCCAAATATGTACTCGATGCCTTCCTGTTCAAGACATGCGACGAAAAGGTCCGATGCTTTCATTGTCTGTTCATCTCCTTACGGATGGTTGCTGTTTTCGAAGCTCAATCGTATCGTCAGTCATGACAGCTGGGTATGTTATTGATATCATCCATGTGGCCATTCTAGGCGATATGGCAAAAGTTTCGTTACAATACTGGCTTCCAATACTGTTCATTATAAGTTTTCCATGGATGATCTCAGTTTCAGTGATTGGTGTCGGGGTCATTTGTTTCGTATATTTTCCAGCATCGAATCGATCGCGGCGCTGATAAGGATAGATGCGATTTGCTATAGTGATTTGACTCTTTAGCATTGACGGCATTCGGCTGAGCGTCTGTAAAAATTCTGTTTACTGCCGCAGGTCAACAGGGGACCAAATCCAATCGTCTCGTTTTAATCCCTCACTGATTGGCATGGAAAAGGAAAAAAACCTTATACAAGGGGTGCGTGAAATACAGATTTTGAATGAAAATAAATCCACTCAGTTTAAAATGAGCGGGTATAGGCAAATGAACAGTCTGGGTATCGCATTGTCATTGACAATTCGCTTCTGCTGCCGGATTGCAAACCCGTTTTATTTTCTTTGTTCATTTTCTGATTCAGGACATCGCTCAGCGAAGATAAGACAGGGAGTTGGAAGATCGAAAGTCACAGGCAATGAATGAAATCCGGCTGGCATTTTCTCAGACGTTAACATGTGCCGTAAATTCTGCACCCTATTTTTCAGATCAATTGAATAGCGACAGTGGCGTATATCGAAAAATGAACACAGAAAAATTTCTCTCAGAAGAACAAATCCAATATTATCAAAATAATGGATATGTTGTCTCACATTCTGGGCTCAGCGACAGGTTATTGAATCTGATGGATGAAGAACTCAGTGCCTGGATTGAGATGAGCCGCAGACACGATACCAATTTTGGTAAAACAGCGGATGGTAAAGCGCGATTTGACCTTGAACTCGGCCACACGCATGACACGCCCAAACTTCGACGCGTTTCCAATCCGGTTGATGTTTCAGAGGTGTTTCAGCAGGTTCTTTGGGACAGTTCGATAGTCGATATGGTCGCTCAGCTGCTCGGTCCCAATGTTCGATTTCATCATTGCAAACTCAACATCAAGCTGCCCGGGATGGAAACGCAGGTGTACTATCATCAGGATCACTCATTTGATCCGCACACCAATGACGATGTGCTGGCCATTCTGCTGATGCTTGACGATGCCGATGAACTGAACGGATGTCTGCGAATCGTGCCCGGCTCGCATAAAGAACGTTATTCGCACTATCGGGACGGAAAGTATGTCGGTGCGATCGATCCATCTTTCAATGCAGATTTCGACAGTCGGTCGGTTCCGATCGTAGCCAAGCGTGGAGAGGTTTGTTTCATGCACTGCTGGGCGGTGCATGGATCGGAAACCAATCGGTCTGACCAGTCCAGGCGTATATTGATCTGCGATTACAATGCGGCCGATGCTTTTCCACTGCTGCCTCCGGTATTGCCCTCAGTGTACTCCGGTAAAATTGTGCGCGGGGCCGAGAGCTCCGTTGCCCGGTTGACCGATGACGCGATCGAAATGCGCACCGCCTATCAGCACGATTCGTTTTTTGGCGTGCAGGGACAACCATCGGCGGTTCTGACCGAAGGGTGACCCCATGACTTTCTCAATTACGGCGGCAGACCCCGATTCTGGGCACGTTGGCATTGCCATAACCACTTCGAGTATCGCTGTTGGCAGTCGGTGCCCTTGGGTACGTGCGGGCGTCGGGGCGGTATCGACGCAGAATATAACCGATCCAAATCTCGGGCCGATCATTCTTGATCGGATGGAATCCGGCGACGATGCGGAACAGGCGCTGCGGGCGGTGGTTGATCGGGAAGATAACATTCGGTATCGTCAGCTGACTGCGGTTGACATAAACGGCAACGTCAGTCACTTTACCGGCCAGGAGATTTTGGGTACACATGCGGTCGCAGTTGGTTCGTACTGCGTTGCGGCAGGCAATTTGTTGGCGAATGATCGGGTTCCGCAGGCAATGGTCGATGCGTTCGAAAAGCGCAATAAATCCTGGCATTTGGCTGAAAGTCTGCTGCATGCGCTGCAGGCTGGTTTGGATGCTGGTGGTGAGGAAGGTCCGGTGCACTCGGCAGCGGTACTGGTGGCGAGTGAATATAAATGGCCCGATGTCAATCTTCGAGTTGATTGGGAAGACGAACACCCCGTCTCTCGACTGTTCTCTTTGTGGCGGAACTATGAACCTCAGCGCAATGACTATGTGCTTCGCGCCGAGTCTCCTGACCAGGCACCGTCGTATGGCGTACCTGGCGACCTCTAAAATGGGTTTGTTTTTGGTTGGCGGCTGACGAAATCCCAATCGGTACCTTCAGTCGGAGTGGATCAACTCCAGGCACTCATCGTGTAATTTTCGGCTGGAAGTGGCGAGCACTCGCTGGCTGGAATGCAGCCTTAATGGCGCGCCGGTCCAGTCTGAGATGACCCCTCCGGCACCTTCGACGACCGGCACCAATGCCATCAGATCGTATGGTTTCATACCCGCTTCCATGACGACGTCGACAAACCCAGAGGCAAGCAGTCCGTAGGCATAACAATCAACCCCAAACCGTCGTTCTTTCGCACCTTGACAGAGGCGGTTGAAGATGTCGAGTTCCTCATCGGAAAACATATCGATTGAAGTTGCGAATACCGCAGTTGATGCAAGGTTTTTTTTGGCGTTCGCACGGCAGGGCTGGCCCTGCCACATGGTTGTGGCATGTCGTGCGCCGCACCATCTTTGCTTCATGGCCGGTGATTCGATGATTCCAACGATGGGTTCAGCATTGACAGTCAGTGCAATCAGCACACCGAAAGTTGGCAGCCCATACACGAACGACATCGTTCCGTCAATCGGGTCGAGAACCCATTGATAGGGATTCTGTGCGTCGGAGTTCTTAAATTCCTCGCCGAAAAATCCATGCTCGGGATAGTGCTGAGTTACCATTTCTCTTGCCATTTTTTCAATCAGGAGGTCCGCTTCAGTCACCCAGGTGTCATTGGGTTTGTTCCACTGTTTTATCTTCCGGCGGTGATAGCGGCGTGCGATTTCCCGCGCCCTGTCAGCGATTTGATTAGCGAAATCAAGGTGTTGATTCACTTCCTTCCGAACTTGGTCTGAACTTTGAGTCATGTCTTTTTCTCACGGCCTGGTAAGATAAAATCAAGGTTCAACTGACCGATCCCTGAGCTGGCATCGGTTGTGTCGCTCATTTTACGCTGTATGAATTGACTGATATTGGAAGGTTTGTCCACTATGCGCAGTTCCAAATCCAAGCTGTTCTCGCCGCTGTCATTTCGCGAGTTGAAACTGTGCAGCCGAATCGTTGTCTCACCGATGTGTCAGTACTCTGCCAGGAATGGCTGCGTGTCGGACTGGCACATGATGCACCTCGGCCAGTTTGCCGTCAGTGGCGCAGGGCTGCTGATTATGGAAATGACCAATGTGGAAGCCGAGGGTCGAATCAGTCCGCATTGTGTTGGACTTTACAACGATGAGACGGAGGTCGCACTGAAACGCATCGTGAAGTTCTGTCATCAATATGGCAGCGTCCCCATTGGCGTTCAGCTGGCGCACGCGGGACGTAAGGCATCGACCCGTCCACCTTGGCAGCGACGCGGGTACATCTCGCCTGAGCAGGGCGGCTGGATACCGGTTGCACCTTCGGCAATTTCAGCGACATCTGGGGGCGCGACACCGCGTGCGCTTGATAGGCGTGACATCAAGCGACTGATCGACGCATTTGCTGAGTCTGCCATTCGGGCTGATCGAATTGGATTCAATGCCATTGAACTGCATGCCGCGCACGGTTATCTTCTCCATCAGTTTTTATCTCCTCTATCCAATGTGCGAGAAGATGAATATGGTGGGTCGTTGAGCAATCGCATGCGATTTCCGCTGGCCGTATTCGAAGCGGTGCGTCGAGTTTGGCCGGATGAAAAACCCATTGGCGTTCGAGTCTCCGCAACGGATTGGGCATCCGGTGGCTGGGGCCTGAAGGATACCGTGCAATTCGCCGGTGAACTGAAAGAACGCGGTTGCGACTGGATCGACGTCTCAAGCGGCGGCCTGGTTCAGCATCAGGATATTGTCAGCGGGCCCGGCTATCAGGTTCATCTGTCTCGCGCGGTTCGAAAGCAGGTTGGCATCTCAACGATTGCGGTTGGACTGATTACGGACCCACACCACGCCGAATCGATCGTTGCTGATGGCGATGCCGACGCCGTTGCACTGGCTCGGGGTATGTTATACGATCCGCGCTGGCCGTGGCATGCGGCTGAATCATTGGGTGCCGAAGCGCATTACCCCAATCAGTATCTGCGCTGCCAGCCGATACGGGAGTAGCATCGCTTTGCACTATCGTCATCACATTTTCTGCTGCGTTAACGAGCGAGTTCCCAATCATCCGCGCAGCTGCTGCAGTGTGCGCGGCTCAGTTGAGCTTCGCGGCTATATGAAAAAACGCGCCAAGGAACTGGGACTTGATGACGTTCGCATCAATAACGCTGGCTGTCTCGAGCGCTGCGAGTTGGGACCGACAATGGTCATCTACCCACAGGGCATTTGGTATCACTACTCCAGTACGGATGATATCGACGAAATACTTGAAAGTCACATATTAAAGGATCGTCCAGTCAATAGGCTGCTGCTGCGCGACCGGCAAAAGTATCCCGAATACTCACCGCCGGCGCGCTTGAATCTTGTGGTGTCGGCATTGACGCGTCATGGCGGTGACCTTCTTCTGATTGAATTCAAAGACTCTGCCGGCGGAGACTTACCAAAATTCACCGCCGGCGCGCACTTGGATCTTCTGCTTGACAATGATCGAATGCGTCGAAGTTATGCGCTGATCAATCATCCGGACGAAAGAGACCGCTACCTCATCGCCGTGCAGAAAGGTGAGAACGAGTGGGGCGCCGCCCAATGGATGTTTTCAGAACTGAGGATTGGTCGTTTGATTCAGGCCCGCCACCCCGACAATTTCTTCGCGCTGGATGAGTCCGCTGATCGATCTATTCTTGCTGGCGCAGGAATCGGCGTTGCGCCGTTTTTACCGATGGTTCATCAGTTGCGGGAGACCGGCACGGATTTTCATGTCCATTGCACCGTTGAACCCAATGGGGGAGCGGTTCTTCTGGACGAACTCCGCCGCGTTTGTGGAACGCATTTGACGATCCATGACGACCGTTCCGATCGGACATCTTCAACTTCACTGGGTCGGATGCTGCAGAGCCCGTCTGAACGCAGTCATCTGTATCTGTCTGGATTGGGTCCGTTTGTCAGTCAGGTACTGCGGCAGACGTCAGATTGGTCGCCTGAGGTGGTGCACACGCAGTATTGGTCCGCACCGGCCCTCCGACCTTCGTCAGGTCACCGATTTGGAGTGTCTCTGGCCCGTCAGCAGAAAACGCTACAGGTCAATGAGGATGTGAGTGTGCTTGACGTGCTGCGGAATGCTGGCATACCGATCGACTATGCCTGTAACAACGGATTGTGCGGCGCCTGTCGGATTCGCGTGCTTCACGGGAAAGTTGAACATCGCGATTGGGTGTTGAGCGAAGCGGAGAAATCCAGGCAGGATTCAATGATGGCATGTGTCTCGAGGGCTGCCATCGGAGAACCGCGCCTGATCGTGGATTTGTGAACGATGGGCCAATGACTGCATCATGGTATTATTGTTGGATTCAACAGGTTTGGTTGCGCGGCTTGGGTTTGTGACTTGGTTTGTAGAGCTATCCAACGGTCTTTGGGCCTTCAAGCCAACAACAGGCGGCATCGCCGCGGATCGCGTAAGGCGACTTCGGTTGATCGTTCGCCTGTTGGGTACGGCGAGCGTGGTTACAATATGAAATCTTAGAGTTGCTGAACGAGAACGGAATGCCGATGGATTTAACGGGTCAAATTGCACTGATTACAGGTGGCGGTTCGGGTATTGGATTTGCGATTGCACAGGCTTTTGCGGCGGCTGGCGCAGCGGTCTGGGTGGGTGATCGCGATGCGAAAACAATTGATGAATTAGACCACTCGAAACTGCCGCTGAATGGTGTCGTTGCGGATGTCGGTAGAAAGGCGGAGGTTGACCGTCTGTTTGATCGCGTGCTGGAAAAGAGCGACGGCCGATTGGATATTCTGGTGAACAACGCGGGCGTTTCCGGCCCCAACGGCCCGCTGGAAACACTCGAGCTGAGCGATTGGGAAGACACGCTGCGGGTCAATGTCCTCAGTACCTTTATGTGCACCCAACGCGCCCTCATGGTGATGAAAAAACAGCAGTACGGTTCGATCGTCAACCTCTCATCGACTGCAGGAACACACGGTTTTCCGTTGCGCACCCCCTATGCGGCCGCCAAATGGGCGATCGTCGGACTGACCAAATCCCTAGCGATGGAGGTTGGAGGCGATGGCATACGCGTCAACGCCATCTGTCCCGGTTCCGTCGCGGGACCGCGAATGGATCGGGTCATTGCGGCTGAAGCCCAAACCCGCAATATGAGCGAAGCTCAGGTGCGGCGACAGTTTGTCAATCAAACATCGCTGAAGTGTTTTGTTGAAATGGAAGATGTTGCACAGCTGGCGCTATTCATCTGTGCTGAGAGCGGTGCGAAAATCAGCGGCCAGGCATTGGCCGTTGACGGACACACCGAGTCGCTGTCTCAGTTCGATTGCGTAAAAAGTTAGTGACATTTGTGACCAACTCTGATAAAGTAGCACATTCCTGGAAACGGAATCGTTCGTATTTTGGGTTAACATAAGCTGTACAGGCCGAATCGGATTTCAATTTTCGGCAGCAGACAATAATAATTTCGGAGTAATTTGGAGTAATAGATATGAAAGATTTATTGAATAGGGCATTGCTTGCGGTATTGGCGGCTGCAGTCAGTGGAGTTGGACTGCTTGTGGCTGGTACGGCGGTTGCAGCCGGTCCAGATGGCTATCCCAACCGCCCCATCACCGTGATCTGCTGCTATGGAAAGGGTGGTGGTTCAGACCAGGCTGTTGACGCGATTGTCGGACCGGCCGCAAAAATAATGAATGCAAAGATTAATAAAATCAACATCACTGGTGGCGGTGGACTCAACTGCCTCCCTGAATTTCTGCAGGCGCCGGCGGACGGTTATACGCTTCTGCAGCACATTGACACGCTACCTTCTCGCTATGTGGAAGGTCGCATCGATATCAATCCTGTTACCGATGTCGAATCATTGGTCATTATGAATGTCGCCCCGACGATGCTTTTCATCAATGGCGAAGATGAAAGATTCATGACCGATGGCATGCCTGATTGGGACAAGGTGGTCGCCTATGCGCAGCAGGAAGAAGACCAGCTGACCGTATCCAATATCAATATTCCGATGGAACTGGTCAGCATGGCGGTCGTCGAGAATCATTTTGGATTCAAAGCCAAACAGGTTCTGACTGGCAAGTCAGCCGAGCGATTTGGTGCGGTAATCGGTGGTCAGCTTGATGTGCTCATGGAACAGCCCGGCGACGTCTCCAAGTATGTTGAAGCGGGCCAGTTGAAACCCGTATTGGCGCTTTGGCCGACTCGATTTGAGAATTTTCCAGATACCAAGGCTACAGGATCAGACTATGGACTGGACTGGGAGCCTCTGTTGAGGTTCCGCGGCATGTTCACCCGTAAAGGAACGCCGCCTGAAATCGTCGAGTATCTGGCCGAAGTATTTGCAGAAGCGTACAGATCAGACGAACATCAGGATTTCGTTAAACGCAAAAGTCTCGATATCGTCGATTCGTTCAGAAGTCGGGCGGATACGACGAAAATCATTGAAGACTCGGTCGGTGTCTATGTTGACGCGTTTCGCGAACTGGGCCTGCCAGTGCGCGAAGGACTGTAGATCAGCCATTTCATTCATCGCTTCGTCAGCGGTCTGACTTCTCTCGGACCGCTGACGGCGACCTGCATTTTTAAAGAACACGCATTGCAGACTTTGGCGATGAAATCATGAATGCGCGGCCTACAGCCGTTTACAGAAAATATTCGCACCTGCTTGAGGGTGTTATCTGGCTCGTTTTTGTGATTCTGGCGGCCGCCTATACCTTTGATTTTGATGATCCGCTGCCGGTCTATCGCTGGGGACCGGCGCATTGGCCGAGAGTGGTGCTGGTCGGCATGTTTCTGGCCTGTCTGTGGCTGCTGATTTACGAGTCCCGAAAGAAAGACGTCAAGGCGGAAACGAAAGCGCATGATTCCGACTCGATTTCTCAATCAACGCGGATTCGCATGATGCTGCTTTTCTGTCTGCCATTGGCGTATGCGTTCTTAATACATAAGATGGGGTTTCTGTTGGTCACGCCGTTCTTTCTGTGCCTGTACATGTGGGTTGTCGGCGTGAGAAGGATAAGGACGCTGATCATTATGACCGTCTGCATCTATAGTGCGATCGTGATCATATTCGTGAAGTTGATTTTCACCTATCTCCCTCCGGGAGCCGGCATCTTCAACACCATCAATGGCCACTTTCTGGGTCTGCTGCAGTAATGGAAAATTTCATCTTTGGAACGCTGCAGTTGTTTACCGATCCGATCGGAATTCTGATTTTCGTCGTCGGACTCGTTGGGGGACTGGTCTTCGGTGCCGTGCCGGGTCTGAGTCTGCTTACTTTAGGCGCCGTACTGCTGCCTTTCACCGCCTACCTGTCATCCACCCATGCGATCATGCTCTATGGCGTCATGTATGTTTCCGGTGTTTACGGAGGTGCGGTGACCGCGATACTGTTCAATATTCCGGGTTCGGTAGAAAACGCACCGACCGCCTTTGATGGCTACCCCATGACCAGAAGGGGAGAGTCCGGCAAGGCCATTGGTTACGCGGTAACGTGTTCTGCATTCGGCGGCACCCTGGCGGCGATTGCCATGATGGCCTTTACCGGTCCGGTGGCGAACTTCGCGATTCGAAACTTCGGTCCGGTCGAAATCTTCGCATTGGTATTTTTCGGACTTGCGGTGGTCGCCGGAATCGGTACCCGGTCACTTTCCAAGGGTTGGCTGTCACTGCTGGTCGGCCTTCTGATTGGCGCGATTGGCAGCGATCCGACGGGTGGCATACCGCGGTTCCATTTCGGGACGCTCTATTTACATGGCGGCGTCCATTTTGTCCCGCTGATTCTCGGTTTCTTTGCCGTTGCTGAAGTGTTTGTCCAGGGCTTGAAACTGGCCAAAGGTGAGTATGAATCACCTAAGGTTTCGGTTGCTTACCCGACATTCTTTGAATTTTGGAAAATGAAGTTCGTGGTGATGCGGTCAGCGCTCATTGGTTTTTTCTGCGGGGTGTTGCCTGGCATCGGTGCCACTCTGGCGGCATTCATGTCGTATAACGAAGCGGTCCGCTGGTCGAAGAAACGAGCCAATTTCGGTCAGGGCGAGCCGGAAGGAGTCGTCGCGCCTGAAACGGCCAATAATGCGGCAACCGGTGCGGCAATGATTCCCCTGCTGGCATTGGGACTCCCAGGTGGTGCATTGACTGCGATGATGATCGGTGTATTCAATCTGCATGATATGGATGTCGGACCGCTGATCATGGTCGAAGCCCACGATCTCGTGTGGGTGCTTTTCGCGTCCATGTTCTGGGCCAGTCTGGCGATTCTGCTGGTGGGTGTCGTCGAAGCCAAGGGAATCGTCAATCTGCTGCGCATTCCATTTCCAATTCTGGCGCCGTCCATTCTCATTTTTGCAACCATCGGCGCATTCGCTTTGCGCGGCAACATTCTGGATGTGTATTCAATGTTCGCCGCTGGAATCATTGGATTTCTGATGAGAAAAGGGGACTATTCGATACCCGCATTGGTGATGGGCGTCATACTCGGACAGATCGGCGAAGACACTTTTGCCCGATCGATGGTTCTACTGGATTACAATGTCTTTGCCTTCTTTACGAAGCCCATCAGTGCGGTTCTGATCTCTGCCGGTCTGCTGACGATCGGGATGAATATCATCCGCCACCGTCAGCTGTTCGGCAGTTATTACGCGGAATACGAAAAAGAGAACGCATAGACGGTTTCCCGCCCAATGAATCTGATTGATCGGATTGATTCATTCAAACCAGTATTCGTCTGCATCCTATGCTGCGACCGACCGTTCAATGATTGAAAATATTCTGAAACCATAATGACAGGAAGTGTAACAATGACTGATGATTTACGCGTCAATGGCGCGCGTCTTTGGGATTCGCTGATGGAGATGGCAAAGATCGGCGCCACCGATAAGGGCGGTGTCTGCAGATTGGCGCTGACGGACCTTGATCGAGAAAGCAGGGATCTGCTGACCCGTTGGGCCAACGCCGAAAACTGCACCCGCGTCGTCGACCCAATGGGCAACATGTTTTTCCGGCGACCGGGTCGGGCCTCGGCAGAAAAGCCGGTTGGTGCAGGCAGTCACCTTGATTCGCAGCCGACGGGCGGAAAATTTGATGGCGCGTACGGTGTACTGGCCGCGCTAGAAGTCATTCGGACACTGAATGATGCAAAGATCGAGACCGAACGGCCGGTTGAACTGGTGGTTTGGACCAATGAGGAGGGCGCCCGTTTTCCGCCGGCGATGATCGGCTCAGCGGTTTATTCAGGCGCGTTTGATCTGGCTTATGGTCACTCGCGCACCGACCTTGATGGCTGCACGATGGGCGGTGAACTTGAACGCATCGGTTATTTGGGCGAGCCGCTGCCGGAGACGCATGGTTTTCACGCTTTTTTTGAGACCCACATCGAGCAGGGTCCGATACTTGAAGACTTGGACAAAGCGATTGGCGTCGTTACCGGCGTGCAGGGGGTGCAGTGGTACGATGTAAAAGTTACCGGCGCCGAAACGCATGCCGGCCCCACTCCAATGGCCAGTCGACGCGATGCCTTGAGGGGAGCGGGGGAGTTGATCGGTCAGTTGTACGCGCTGGCGGAAAACGCCGGATTTGCCGCGCGACTGACGATCGGTGAGTTCAGAACTTACCCTGGTTCAAGGAATACCGTACCGTCGCTGGTCGAGTTTACCATCGACATTCGTCATCCCGATCTGAACATGTTCAACGAGCTGGACCGGGAGGCTGTTGCAACTGTCGAAAAATTTCACCGTCAATCGAATTTGGACGCTGAGATCAGCCGCCTTTTCTCGTCGCCGCCGATTGAATTCGATCGCAGCTGCATCGATACCGTTCGAAGGAGTGCGGAAAACTGCGGTTACAGCATCAATGAAATGTTCAGTGGCGCCGGCCATGATTCGGTCTACATTTCGAAAGTGGCGCCGACATCAATGATTTTCATTCCCTGCGACGGCGGCGTCAGCCACAACGAAACCGAGAATACGTCAAGCGAATCCTGTGAAGCCGGTGCCAACACGCTGCTGCATTCAGTGATTGCAAAAGCGGGCGTCGCCGTATGACCGTATCGATCGAGTTATTGGGCATCGGTAACTCGGTTGTTGACCATCTCTGTCATGCGGAAGATCAGGAACTGGAGAAAAACGGCCTGATCAAGGGCTCAATGGCGCTGATCGATCAGCGGACGGTCGCTGAGCTGGAGTTGACAGTCGAGCCGATGTCGACGCAATCCGGTGGTTCCGTTGCCAATTCCGTCGTGCATTTCGCCAGTCTGGGTGGGCGTGGCGCTTTTATTGGCAAGGTTGCCAATGATGCCAGCGGATTGAGTTATGTTGAGGACATGGTTCGTTCCGGTGTTGATTTCGGCGCTTCCTATCTTGATAATGGCATTGCTACCGGACGCTGCTACGTTTTTGTTACGCCAGACGGTCAAAGAACGATGCGCACCTATCTCGGTGCGAGTACGGAATTGACCGTTGGGGATGTCAGCGCTGCTGACATCGCCGCCGCGCGAGTATTGCTGATCGAAGGTTATCTCTGGTCATCAGCGGGCGCGAGGGAGATGATTCTGGAATCGGTTTCAATTGCGCAGATGAACGATACTCTTGTTGCGTTTACTCTGTCTGACCCGAATCTGGTCGACTCGAATCGGCTTGAACTGCAGCACTTCGTCGACAACCATGTTGAACTGTTATTTGGCAACGAAAACGAGATCAATCAGCTATTCGGTACGGCGACCGTGCGCGAATCAATTGACCGGCTGAAGCCCATCGTTCCCACTCTGATCATTACCCGCGGGGAGAAGGGGTCCGTATCCGTCGCCGACGGCCGGGTCGTCAAGCGTGATGCGACGGCCGTTGAACGAGTCGTTGATACGACAGGTGCTGGAGATGCTTATGCCGGCGGTTATCTGTATGGTCTGTTGCGCAACAGGCCGGTTGAACGATGTATGGACCTTGCGTCCGACCTGGCAGCGCGGACGATCTGCCATTATGGTGGACGCAATGCAATCCGCTGAGCACTAGAGGGGACTGAAACCAAAACTCACCGGACCGAATCCATGGCGGTTCGGTCATCAGGCGCCAGGTGCCCTCGTATCGTGGATCAAAGCAGTTTCATCATCGTATCCGCATCGCTGACTTTAAACTCTCCAGGTCCTTCGCGGTTATAGGCTTTGACAACGCCATCTTCAACCAGCATGGCGTAACGGTCAGAGCGCACACCAAATCCCCGGTCCGTCAGATCCAGGGTTACGCCGATCTGAGAGGTGAACTCTGCACTGCCGTCAGCAAGCATCAGAATATTGTCGGCGTTCTGTGAATCTCCCCAGGCGCCCATGACGAATGCATCATTCACTGACAGACAGGCAATCGTATCGACGCCTTTGGCGAAAATCTCATCGGCATGAACGACATAGCCTGGCAAGTGGGCTTTTGAACAGGTTGGCGTGTAGGCACCGGGCAGCGCAAACAGTATCACCTTCTTACCATCAAATATTTCCGCCGTCGTAATTTTCTTCGGGCCATCGGCGGTCAGGTAATATAAATTGGCTTCGGGCAGTCGATCGCCGACCTTGATTTCTTCAGTCATCGTGATGTTCTCCTGTGAATTCAAATTGAACGATAAAATAGGAATTCATCATACTATCATAGAAGACGATATGTGGCCAAAAAAAATTGCACTTCGGTCGGTGTATGCGGATGCCGCATGAATGCCTGATTTTCTCGGACTGTTGGTGAATGATGATCGCATTTGATCAATCAGGTCGGGGTGATTTTCATTCTCTGGCAATGTTTGACGGTCTGTCGAAATCCAATCCTGAATCATTCAGCATGAGCGGCGTCGAAATTTAATCTGAAGACTGCGACACATGTCATTCGGCTGCTTCCCTGAATGGGAAGTCTGCAGTCTCAAAATGCCACCGTTTCCCGTAGATCAATGAATCGCGAACTTGAAGAACTTCTCAGTCATCACTCAGAAGTTAAATTCATCGATGCAATCCTTCCCGACTTGAATGGGTTCATTCGCGGAAAACGGATTTCGATTCTCGATGCGGAAAAAATCTATGCCACAGGCGTTCAGATACCTGAAAGCATCGTTTTGCTTGACTATCTGGGTGAGAGTTCCGACCCGCTTGGACGCGGCTTTTCGGATGGCGATCCGGATGGTACGCTGTGGCCGATAGAGGGGACAACAAAGCCCATTCCTTGGGGCGACGGAACTTTGGCTCAGGTGTTGATGAGACTGGAATCAGCCGACGGTTCCCCCTGTCTCATTGACCCGCGGACCATTGCTTCGCGCGTGGTCGATCGCTTCAGTCAGCTGGAGTATCGGTTGAACATTGCCTTCGAGCTTGAATTTTATCTGCTTGATGAGAATCTTGATGTCCGAGGCCACCCTAAATTTCCGGGTGCTGCAGGTGCGGACCCGCCAGCTGGCGACACACAGGTCTACCTATTGGAGGATCTGGACCGACATGCTGATTTTCTGCATAAGGTTTCCGAAGCCTGCATTGCCCAGGAAATTCCTGCATCGGTGATAACTTCCGAGTATTCTCCTTCACAGTACGAAATCAATTTGAACCATGTTAAAGACCCATTGCAGGCGGCAGACCATTGCATTCTGCTGAAACGCGCAATCAAAAGCTGTGCGGCTCAGTACGGAATGCAGGCGACATTTATGCCCAAACCATTCATTGGCTATAGTGGCAGTGGGATGCACATTCATCTGAGTCTGGAAGATGAGGAAGGTCGAAACGTATTTCGAGGCGAAGACGAACGTGGTAGCGCATTACTGCGACATGCGATCGGCGGATTACTTGAAACCATGGCCGATATGACTGCAATCTTCGCGCCAGGTCGAAATTCGTACCGCCGCTTTATTCCGAATCTGTATGTACCGGTCAACCGAACTTGGGGGTTCAACAACCGATCCGTCGCCATTCGCATTCCAGCTGGCGACGACCGGGCAAGACGCCTTGAACATCGCGTCGCCGGTGCTGACGCAAACCCCTACCTGGTGCTGGCGGCGTTGCTCGCCGGTGTCCATTACGGCATCACACGATCCATTGATCCAGGTGATGCTTCAGCAGGCGTGAACGTAAGCGAGCAGATGGATGAATCCATTCCATTTGAATGGGGACCGGCAATCAGCCGCCTGCAGCATTCAGAATTCGCCGAAGATTATTTTACCCGCGAGTATATCGAAATTTACTGTTCACTGCGTTACGATGAGCTCAAGCGGTATCGCGAGTTTGTGCCAGAACTGGAATATCGGCTGTATCTGTGATCTGGTCTGATTCACAGTCTGAATCCGGCCATCCGACTTCCTACTACGCCGCAAGTGCGGTCGGATTGCGTGATTATCCACAGATCTCGCAGTCCGAGCAGTGTGATGTCTGTGTGGTTGGCGGTGGTTATACCGGACTGTCGACGGCGCTGAATCTGTCTGAGAAAGGTTATGACACGGTTCTACTGGAAGCGCGGAAAGTCGGCTGGGGCGCGTCTGGAAGAAATGGTGGACAGGTGGGTTCAGGCCTGAGCCGGTCGCAGTTCGAGCTCGAAAAAGAATTTGGCGTGGAGCGGGCCGAGAGCTTTTGGAACATCACTGAATTGGCTAAGCGGGAGGTGAGACATCGAATTACCCGCCATCTGATTCCCTGTGACTACGCACCAGGTGTCATGGCTGTCGCGGTAACCCGAAAAGCGGCGGACAGAATCGAAAGAGAAGCCGCTCATCTGCAGGAGAACTACGGGCACCAGACCGTTCGCTATGTCCGTGCCGACGAAATTCAATCCATGCTCGGAACGGCGCGGTACTTTGGCGGGGCGCTGGACCGGAGTTGCGGTCATCTGCATCCCTTGAATTTCGCAATTGGTCTCGCCGGCGCATGCGCGGCTGCCGGAGTGCGGGTGTTTGAACAGTCCTCAGTGTGCGGATATCGCAAACGGTCGGAAGGTTTTCAATTGGAAACGGTCCATGGTCCGACGGTCCGCGCGCGTGCCGTCGTTTTTGCCTGCAACGCTTACATTGACGGGCTTGAGTCTAGAATCAGTCGTTACATCATGCCGATTGAGAGCCTCATCGTCGCAACCGAGCCACTGAGCCAAGAGCAGGCTGCAGAGATCAATCAGGAAAATATTGCCGTCTATGACTCCAGATTCTGTCTGGACTATTATCGGCTGTCGGCGGACAGACGGTTGCTATTTGGTGGCGGTGAGGTCTATGTTCCCAACCGACCGGTTGACATAACCGCGAAAATGCGGCCGCGACTGCTCGCTGTCTATCCTCAGATGCGAGACGTTGGGATCCAATATGCCTGGCGAGGAAAGATCGCCATTACCAGGAGTCGGTTGCCGTCGATCGGCCGGTTGGCATCGGATGTGTATTTCGCACAGGGATATTCAGGTCATGGAATTGCGCTGGCCAACATGACTGGCAGAATTCTGGCTGAAGTCATCGCTGGAACTGCTGAGCACTATGATGTGCTGGCCGCCATTCCGCATAAGTCTTTCCCAGGTGGTCGCGCTTTACGTTGGCCCATTCACATGATTGGCATGCACTGTTATGCATTGGCCGACCGTCTGACGACTCGAAGTCGGGTTGTGGATGAATCAGTGTGACTCGAAGTGAAAACGCCCCAGAATCTGCATTGGCGAGTGTTTTTGAGTGTTGACTCGGAAAAAGGCGCGGAATGCTGAACAGTCAGAACCCTTGCGCGATTCATCAGGTCGCTCTAATTGAGCATTCTGGGCCCGATCACAGGATCAATCGAATCTCGTCAAAGTACCAGATTCCGATCATCTCCGAGCGGCAGCAGTCATCTTATCGATATCTATTGAAGTTCGAGGACGACATGCTTATGCTGACCGAAGCGGGCGGTTCGAAATACCGTCCAATTTTCGTCAGTTGTACGAACTTACGGCAGCTGAGCCGACGTACCCTGTTGGGCCGCGCAATCGGGCGTAAGGCGATGAGTGTCGTTGATGCTACGGCGGGATTGGGTAAAGATTCGCTGCTGTTGGCGAGAATGGGTTACACAGTTTTTGCCGCCGAACGTCAGCCGATTGTCGCGGCATTGCTGGAAGATGGTCTGACGCGGGCTGCGGCAAAATCAGCTCGTCTTTCCATTCATTGTTTCTTCGCCGATGCCAGGGATCTGCTCAATCGCTTAGACGCCGCGCCAGATGTGATTTACCTCGACCCAATGTATCCCGCGGGGCGCAAGTCAACCGTCAAGGCCGCCCGCCCGATCAGAGTGCTGAGAGAATTGGCCGGTGATGATGTTGATGCCGACTGTCTGTTGGCTGCCAGCCTGCGCAACGCATCCAGAAGAGTTGTGGTCAAACGTCCTCACTTCGTCGAACCAATCTGCGGTGATCGGCTGACCGGCAGCCTCAGCGGTAAGCTGGTTCGATATGACTTCTATCAGGTGAACTGACCTCTGCCAAGTCGCATTCGACGTTCCGTCAACAGTTGGCGAGTTCTCTCGCAGTCCAACTGTCGGTTCTGTTCCTTTTCGATGACCGCGGCTGGCGCCTTCTGTAGAAATTGAGGATTGTCCAATTTTGTGCGAGCGCGTTCGATCTGCTGGTCAAGTTCTTCAATCTGCCGGTCGATTCGTGCGATCTGTTCTTCGACATTCTCAATGCTACCGGTCCGAATCAGAATCTTAAAGTTGCCAACCTGTGCTGATACAAAGCTCTCCTGCTCATCAGGCGTACCTGATTCAGGCAGTGGTTCAAACGATTGCAATCGGGCAAGGTTGAAGATATACGGTGTGTGATGACTGAGCCAACGGGATTCCTGATTGGTCGCGTGCTGATACAGCGCCACTGTTTTCTCACTCGGTTTGATGTTGAATTCACTCCTCAGGTTTCGAATGCTCGAGATGACCGCCTTAAGCCAGTTGATTTCCAAAGCGGCGTTTTCATCCTCAGGACATTGGCCGTCGGAGAACCTTGCCGACATGATCGAACGATCAGCCCGGTCGTCTGCAATCTTGCGCCAGATGGCCTCGGATATGAACGGCATGAACGGATGCAGCAGTCTCACAGAAGCATCCAACACGGTCAGCAGCGTCTGACGCAACGAATGCCTGCACTCATCATCCACTGCCGGATCTTTGAGCGAAATCTTGACAAATTCTATAAACCAGGCGCAGTATTGGTTCCAGATGAATTCGTAAAGATGTTTTGATGCGATGTCAAACCGATACTGCTCAAGTGCGTCTTCAATGTTCCGTGTGGTGTGCAGCAGTTCAGCAATGATCCATTTTTCGACAGCGGTGTTTGGATTCAGACGGTCGACGGGCAGCACATCGACGCCTTCGGCGTTCATCAGCACGAATCGGGCTGCGTTCCAGAGTTTGTTGCAGAAGTTTCGATACCCCTCGACCTGGCCGAGATCGAACCGGATATCACGGCCCTGAGTCGCCAGCCTTGCAAAGGTGAATCGCAGCGCATCGGTACCATAAGCTGAAATGCCGTGTGGAAATTCCTCGCGCGTCGCCGCTTCGATCTGTGGTGCAAGCTCGGGTTGCATGAGGCCGGTGGTCCGTTTCCTGATCAACGGTTCCAGTTCAATGCCATCAATCAGATCCAACGGATCAAGAATGTTGCCTTTGGATTTTGACATTTTCTGACCGTCCGAATCTCGAACCAGACCATGAATGTAGATCTCATGAAACGGAATATCGTCTGCAAACTTGAGCCCGAACATGATCATGCGCGCGACCCAGAAAAAAATGATATCGAAGCCGGTTACCAGAACGTTGGTGGGATAGAACGTCTGCAGTGTGCTTGAGCTATGCGGCCAGCCCAAAGTCGAAAAAGGCCACAGAGCCGATGAAAACCAGGTGTCCAGCACGTCTTCGTCCTGGTGCAGTTCAAAGGCGTTCCGACCGTGCAGAACCGCGGCCTGTTCGCCGGCCGCCGCCGCCGAGCGGGCGACGAACAGGTTCCCATCCTGATCATACCAGGCGGGAATGCGATGACCCCACCACAGTTGCCGTGAAATGCACCAATCTTGAATGTTCTC
This sequence comes from Arenicellales bacterium, assembly GCA_965205205.1. Lineage (GTDB taxonomy): Bacteria > Pseudomonadota > Gammaproteobacteria > Arenicellales > JAJDZL01 > JAJDZL01. The sequence continues at coordinate 446,092 of CBDBFX010000002.1, read as the reverse complement.
CATCCACTCGAAATACGTCCGTTCCCAGTTTTTCGGCACAAATCGAATGGTTCCGTTCTTAACCGCGGCGATGGCCGGCGCAGCCAAAGGTTTGGTGCGCACGAACCACTGATCGGTCAGGTAAGGTTCAATGATCTGCTGGGTTCTGTCTCCACGCGGCACTTTCAGTCTGTGAGGTTCGACTTTTTCCAGCAGTCCGAGTTCTTTCAGATCCTCAACCACCGCGTCTCTCGCCCTCTCTCGAGTCATGCCGTGGTATCGACTCGCCGGCAGATCGATGGCGGCGGTGGCCGTCATGATGTTGATGACATCAAGGCCGTGTCTTTCGCCCACAGCATAGTCATTGAAATCGTGCGCCGGGGTGATCTTCAAACAGCCGCTGCCGAAACTCGGATCGACGTAATCATCCGCCACGATGGGGATCTTTCGCTCGGTCAGCGGAAGCAATACGGTTTTGCCGATCAGATGCCGGTATCGTTCATCCTCCGGGTGCACTGCAACCGCCGTATCGCCGAGCATCGTTTCCGGTCGAGTCGTGGCGATCGTCACGTAATCATCGCTATCGGCGATGGGATACCGAAAGTGCCACAGATATCCGTTCTCTTCCTCAGAACTCACCTCCAGGTCCGAGATCGCGGTCAGCAGCACCGGATCCCAGTTCACCAGTTTTTTGCCTCGGTAAATCAGCCCGTCTTCATAAAGCGACACAAACACTTCTCGAACCGCTGCCGACAGGTTCTCATCCATTGTGAATCTTTCGCGACTCCAATCGACGGAAGCTCCGAGGCGTCGCAGCTGATTGGTAATGGTGCCGCCGGAACTGGATTTCCATTCCCATACTTTCTGGATGAATTTCTCTCGCCCAAGATCCTCGCGGGTTTGGCCCTGCGCATTCAGCAGTCGTTCAACAACCATCTGCGTGGCGATGCCAGCATGATCGGTGCCCACCTGCCATAGGGTGTTTCGACCCTTCATACGCTGATACCGAATCAATGCATCCATCAGGGTGTTCTGAAAGGCATGTCCCATGTGCAGACTGCCGGTAACGTTCGGCGGCGGAATCATAATGCAATAGGGAGCTCCAACACCGCTTGGGCTGAATGCGCCAGACTTCTCCCACTGTTCATAAATGGACTGCTCAATCGAATGGGGATCGTAAACGCGGTCTAACTTTTCATCCATCGGTGCGGTCCGAACCAATTGGTCTTTAATGTCAATGATTGTTGGAAATTCAGATGAAGTAGTTTTTCGGTTCAGTACGGAACAGTGACTGATACTGTGAGAATCTCAATTTCGCTTTCGCCTGATCCTGTGAGTTGGCATCAATCGGTTCAACCACCCGCTGAAAACGACTTACGTAGGGTGGGACCTGGTCTTTCAGCGATATCAACACATCGTTGAATTTTTCCGGTGGGTCATCAATGCCGATGACCACTGGGTATTTGTCCAGGTTCGGGTCGGGATTTTCGCTCAGCCGCGTATGCGGTATGAAACTGCTCGGGGAGTACGTCCATAACAGTTGATCGAGCATCAGACTCTGATCTTCATTTTGTACATTGACGTAAACCCTGTGCCCTTTCCGGTACGCCGTCGCCACCAATTGACAGACCAAAAGCGCCTTGGCCTGCCGTCGGGGCGCTTTAACGTGATAGAAAGTGACGGCCGTCATTCGGCAAATCGGTCCGTTCAGCTGTCCCAATTCAATTGGTTCAGTATGTACTGTACAAGCAGACCGACCGGCCGACCGGTTGAGCCTTTATTACTGCCGGTTTCCCACGCGGTTCCCGCGATATCAAGATGAGCCCAGCTGTATTTTTCCGTAAAGCGGGCCAGAAAACAGGCGGCGGTCACCGCACCAGCATCGCGGCCGCCGATGTTGGCCATGTCGGCAAAGTTGCTTTTCAGCTGCGCCTGATAGTCTTCGCCAATCGGCATGTGCCAGGCCCGATCGTCGCTCATCGCGCCCGCCTCGAGAAGCTGTGCGGCCAATTCATCGTCGTTACTGAAAAGACCGCTGTAGTGTTTACCCAGCGCAATTACGCAGGCGCCGGTCAGCGTTGCCGCGTCGATGACGCTGCGCGGACCGTATCGTTCAATATAGGTCAGCGTATCGCAGAGTATCAGGCGTCCTTCCGCATCCGTATTGAGGACTTCAATTGTCAGGCCAGCCATGCTCGTTACGATGTCGCCAGGTTTGTTCGCCGCTCCGTCGGGAAGGTTTTCGCTGCTCGCAACCGCACCGATCACGTTGATGGGCAGCTGCAGCTGTACAATCGCCTGCATCGCACCGAGCACCGCCGCGCCGCCGCACATGTCAAATTTCATTTCATCCATGGCTGCGGCAGGCTTTATTGAAATGCCCCCGGCATCAAAAGTAAGACCCTTTCCAACCAAGGCAATGGGCGCTTTACCCGACGAATCGCCGCTGTATTTCACAATGATTAGCTTTGCCGGTTCGCGGCTTCCTCTGGAAACCGACAGAAAAGAACCCATTTCGAGCTCAGCCATCTGCTCTTCGTCAAGTACTTCCACCGTCACATTGTCATACGATGCCAGTTTCGACGCCGATTCAGCAAGGTAGGTTGGCGTGCAGATATTGCCGGGCAGATTGCCGAGGTCTTTCGCCAGGTTGACCCCTTCGGCGATGGCCTGACCGATTTTCGCACCACTTCGCACTTTGGCCAACGCGCCCTGGGGATCGACTGCGAGCTGAATTTTCCACTGCCGCTGAGATCGGTCGGAACTCTGCTTCAGCTGATCGAATTGATACAGGCGCGAGCTGAATATTTCTACCACCCGCCTGGCAATCCAATCCAGACTGCGGCCGGCGATTTCGATGTCACTCACGAAAATCGTCGCCGTCGCGCCGTCGAAATCAGCCAACTTGCCAGCGGCGGCGTTCATCGCTTTGTTGAAGTGGGTCTGATTGAATTCCCTGCGCGGTCCGAACTGTACGATGAGCACCCGTTTGGCTTTGATGCCGTCCACTATGGGCAGCACGGCACAGTCGCCCGCTTTGCCTTTGAGATCTTTGTTTGCAATCAGTGTTTCGATGGCGGCCGAAGTATTGTCGTTAATTTCTTTGGCTGAGGAGGTAAAATCCTTTTTGTCGTAAACACCTACAACTACGAAGTCGCTGGCGCAGGCCGAGGCGCGTGAGCTGCGAGTTGAAATCTTGATGGACATACGGTTCTCCAGAATTGAAAAAATTGATGCTGTTAATTTGATCCGCTGGTTGAAGTTAGAGATTTTAACAGATGAACAGGGCACAAGTCGTGCTCTCATCCGTTGACGATGCTGATCGAAAGCGGCATTTTGATCTGAGTGCTGTAACGAAGTATCGTGCGGATATTCAACTTACGCCTGTACTTGGAAACCGCAGTCAACTGCGGCATCGCAATGTTGATGACGGTTGGCATTTTCGCCGTCGTCAAGTTGCTGGCGTTGCTGAGAAGGACCGTTCAAGGCCATCTGCCCGTCGATCAGCTGGGGATGATCTTCACTTTCAAGCTGGCGACCTTTCTGGACGTCATTCTCACGCCGGCCATTTATCTCGCCATCATGTTCATGCTGATGCGCTGGAACCGAGACAACGAGATCACCATCTATGCCACCGGTGGCCTCGGGCCGCTGAGTTATCTGCGGCCGGCGGCGGGCGTGGCCGCGATAGCGACGCTGATTGTCGCGGTATTGTCACTTTATGTTACACCCGCTGCCGAACTCGGCTACCACCATGAGTTGGAAAAATTTCGACTGCTGCACAAGAGCGCACCATTCAAAAGCGGCGAGTTCCGTCAGTTTGAACCCGGTCAGAACGTGCTCTACTACGGTCACCGGACTGCGGATGAATCCGATCCAATACGGCTGTTTTATCTGCGTACCTTTGAACAGGGACAATCCATCACCGTCGCAGACAGAGGATCATACGAATTCGATCTGACCGACGGCGTAGAAAAAATTCAGATTCACAATGGTGCCCAGTACTGGATCGAGAAGGACACCTTGGCCGTTCAGGTGACCCGATTTGAGACATTTACCGATCGCACGCCTGTCGCGGCGTTCTCAGCGACGACCATTCAGGCAAAGGCGAAACCCACGGCTCAGCTGATTGCGTCTGATCAGCCCGCCGATCAGGCGGAACTTCACTGGCGAATAACCAAAATACTGGCGATGGCACTGACTGTGATGTTGGCGTTTGCCTGGGGGAGCGTGGCCTCTCGATCTCGCATGAACATTAATTTCGTCGCCGCCATTCTCGTCTATTTCGTTTACAGCAGTCTGTTGGGATTTTGTTCCGCGCAGATGCGCGACGGAGAACTCAGCCCCGGCTGGGTCAGTGAATCGCCGCATTTGGCGATGATCGCACTGATATTCGCAATGGTCGCACGTCAGTACTTCATCCGACCATTTGGCTCGATCATCGCCACGAAGCGCGTTTGAGATTCGGTCTGCAGATGAAGATTCTTGATTGGTACCTGAGCCGAGAAGTCAGCATCAAGTCACTCCTGGTCGGGCTTTGGCTTCTGCTTGTCTATCTGTTCCTGTCACTGCTCGATCAGTTCGAGGGTGGCGGCGAGCACCATATTTCAACGATCGTCGCGACTCTGCTCTATGCCATACCCAGAATGGTCTACGAGCTGTCGCCGATCACCCTGCTGGTCGGAACGATATTGGGGCTTGCCGTATTGTCGCGGCAGTCTGAACTCGTCGCCTTTCAGGCCGGCGGTGTGTCAAAAACGCGGATCGTCGTTTCGGTGGTCGGGTATTCGACGGTGTTCGCGCTGTGCATGTTTCTGTGGGGAGAATTGATCGTACCATTCAGCGAGACCAAAAGTGTGCAGGTCGGCGCGGCAAGTCCGACTGATGAGCCAGTCAACGGTCAGGGCGTATGGCATCGGCACCAGAACAGTTTCATTCATATTGATCGAATTGACAAGTTGAACCGGGTCGCCGACGTCAATGTCTACAGCTTCGATCAGTACGGTCAGTTCAGTGGAATGGCGGACGCGGCGTCGGGGTTGATCTCCGAAGAACTGAACTCGCTGCACCTGCGAGACATCAAAGAGCTGCGACTGCGGGACGAAGTGCTGGAATTGAACCATATCAAAGCCAAGAGCTATCGGATTGGATTCGATGAGCTGACATTGGTACTGCAGAAAGACAATCCGTTCGAGTTGAACCTACTTGAGCTCTATCGGTTGATGAAACAGCGAAAGGCGGTGGGAATGAACGCTGATTTTGATGAGCTGGCTTTGTGGAATCGGCTGATCATGCCACTGTCAATGCTGTTGATGGGCATGTTCGCAGTCCTGTTTTCCTTTCGTATGAAGCTCAGATTGAACACCGGCCACTTCATTATGCTGGGTCTGCTGTTCGGCCTGTTTTATTTTGCCGTACAGCAGTCGGTGGGATATGTCGCCATCCTGCTCGGAATCACCCCGATCGTGGGCATGTTCGGCGTTTTTCTTGTATTCTTAGCCTATGCGTTGATGGCGCTTTATCGTCTTTGAAAAGACGATTGATTCACCAATTCAGACAATCGGTTCTGGCATCGGTCAGCTGCCTAAAAAACAGGATTGTCAATTGATTTTAGCGGCTAGATATTCACAGCGTTGGCAAACCCATGCTTGCTGAAATAGAATAGTGACCTACAGTGTCGGTTCATTAAACAACTCTAACTATATGATAATAAGTATGTAAAACATAAAAATATTTCACTGAGAATAAAGTTAAAAAAATAAAATTGAAAAAACATTTTAATCGGGACTTTTTCACAGAATTATTAACAGCCAATATATGAATAATATTTTTCAATTATTTAGGCGCAGTTATGTTGGAATATCCTGTGTTCCCTTACTTTGTCGATATGCTTTAAACGGGCGTCATCCAGAACACCGAGAGTAAGGAATTCATCGTTGGCATGAAACGGTCCACTGGCGACGGTAACATTCGAATTGGCGCCGATATCGGCGGCACTTTTACAGATATCGCATTGGATCTGCGTGGGGAATTTTCGTCGGTCAAAGTTCTCACCGATCAGCAGGAACCCGAGAAAGCCGTACTGCAGGGAATCAGACAGGTAACCCGACAGGCGGATGTCAGTCTCGCGGATCTCGACATGATCGTTCATGGTACGACGCTGGCGACCAATGCCTTAATCGAGCGGCGCGGGGCGAAGACCGCCTTCATTACAACGGACGGTTTTCGTGATGTAATTGAGATGCGCACCGAAAATCGATTTGATCAGTACGATCTCAATATCACCTTCAGTCCGCCTCTGATTGCGCGTCAGCATCGCTATCCGATCAAGGGTCGCATTGATGCCGCGGGTCGGGTGCTTCAGCACTTGGACGAAAATGCGATTGAACAGGTGGCGCAGAAGATTGCGGCCGTTGGGTATGAATCGGTTGCCATCGGCTTCATTCATTCTTATCTCAATCCCACACATGAATTACGCGCTCGAGAAATTCTTCACCCGATGCTTTCTGACATCCCCATCTCGCTGAGTGCGGAAGTCGCGCCGCAGATGCGAGAATACTCGAGATTCAGCACGGTCTGCGCCAACGCGTATGTGCGGCCGCGAATCGAGCGCTATCTGACGCGGCTGCAGGACGCGCTCGCGGAGCATGGGGTGGTCTGCCCGCTATTCGTCATTCATTCTGCTGGCGGTTTAATTTCCATTGACAGCGCGAAAGCGTATCCTGTTCGTCTGATTGAGTCCGGACCGGCGGGTGGAGCGAATTTTGCGGCACGGACTGCAGCGCGTTTTGGAATGCGCAAAGCCGTTTCATTCGACATGGGCGGGACGACGGCGAAGATCTGTCTGATTGAGGATGGCAGTCCCGAAATGAGTCGGGAATTTGAAGTGGCGCGAAGTCATCGATTCAGAAAAGGCTCAGGGATGCCGATTCTGATTCCAGTGATCAAGATGATTGAAATCGGCGCCGGTGGTGGCTCAATCGCCAGGGTCGATGATCTGGGGAGGATTCAGGTTGGGCCGGAATCCGCCGGATCAGAACCCGGACCGGCCTGTTATCAGCGAGGCGGTCGGCAGGCGACCGTTACTGATGCCGATGTGGTGCTGGGCAGAATCGATCCGAATCATTTCGCAGGTGGTTCGATCGCACTGTCCAAGTCCGATTCGCGGGCGGCAGTGCGCCGCGATGTCGGTGATGTATTGTCACTGGACGCGATCACCGGAGCTTTTGGAATCAGCGAAGTGGTTGACGAAAACATGGCCAATGCGGCACGGGTGCATGCCGTTGAAAACGGCCGCCATATCGCTGATTACACGATGATCGCGTTCGGAGGGGCGGCACCGCTTCATGCCGCTAGAATCTGTGAGAAATTGGGCATTGTCCGGTGCCTGATCCCGCGTGGTGCCGGGGTCGGCTCGGCAATCGGTTTTCTGCAGACTCCGTTCAGCTACGAATCAGTTGTTTCGCGGATCATGGGGCTGAAGGGATTCGATGCGGGTGCGGCCAACAAATTGGTAACGGGTATGATCGATTCGGCCGAGCAGTTTGTGGCGGCAGGAACGCGTGCGGCAACGACAACACACATCACTGCCTATATGCGTTATCGGGGACAGGGGTGGGAAGTTCCCGTTCCCCTGCCAAACAGGATTTTCACATCGAAAGATACCGCTCAGATTTCACAGCTGTTTGAAGAATGTTATGCGAAATATTTCGGTCGTACCATTGATATGTTGGACGATCTTGAAATTGAAATTGTCTCATGGGCGGTTAGGGTCGTCGAGGATGTGCAGACTCCGGTCAGCATTTCTTTATTGCGTGGCGCAGCACGAGATCTACAGTTCGGCGTACGTTCAGTGTATGAAACCGAGACGGGTCATCTGACTGAATGCAGAGTCATTCAGCGCGACAGTCTGCCTGCCGGCGTCAGAGTGGGCGGCCCATTGATGATTGTTGAACGGGAGACGACAACTTCTGTAACCGCTCAGTTTGATGCGGTCGTCCAAAGTGATGGTTCCATTCTGTTGACCGCAAAAGAAGGATGAGGTGTGATGGATTGCACTGAAGTTCAACTGCAGGTGATGTGGAATCGTCTGATTTCAGTGGTTGAAGAACAGGCGATGACTCTGCTGCGGACGGCGTTTTCAACATCCGTCCGCGAAGCCGGTGACCTATCGGCGGGGGTGTATACACCGGATGGCCGCATGTTGGCTCAGGCGGTTACGGGCACCCCTGGGCATGTCAATACGATGGCCGAGTCGGTTTTGCATTTTCTGCAAGAAATCCCGCCCGATGAAATGTTTGCCGGCGACTGTTATGTAACCAATGATCCATGGAAAGGTACGGGGCACCTGCACGATATTACGATGGTTGCGCCAACTTTCCTTAACGGTCGGATCGTCGCTTTTTTCGGTTGCACGGCTCATGTCGTGGATATCGGCGGCCGCGGATTTGGTGCGGACGGCCGTTCGGTTTATGAGGAGGGACTGCTCATTCCCATTCTGAAATTCATCGATCGCGGGCAGATCAACCGGGATCTCATTAAAATCGTTCGAAATGGCGTTCGGGAACCGGACAAGGTGGTGGGTGACTTTTACTCGTTGGCCGCCTGCAACGAAGTCGGGCATCGGCGTTTGCTGGAGATGCTGAAAGAAACGCAGCGCGACTGTCTGGATGAACTGGGCGAGTTTATCTTTTCTCGTTCCCGCGATGCCACCATAAAACGCCTCAGCGCCCTCCTGCCAGAGGGCACTTGGACGAATGTGCTGCGCGTGGATGGTTATGATGATCCCATTACCATGGCCGTATCGCTGACCCACTCGGAGCAGACGATTGCGGTTGACTTTACTGGCACCGATCCCGTCAGCAAATGGGGGATCAATTGTCCAATCAACTACGCCAAGGCCTATGCCTGCTATGCCTTAAAGTGTGTGGTTGCTCCAGATGTTCCGAACAATCATGCTTCACTGGCGCCGTTTCGGGTAACTTCTCCCGACAACATACTCAACGCGCCCAGACCGGCACCCGTTGCGCTTCGACACGTTCTTGGACATCTGATTCCAGATCTGGTGTTTGGCGCATTGGCGAAAGCCTTGCCCGATCGGATTCCAGCGGAGGGCGCCGCATCGTTGTGGAATCTGCACATCTCAGTCCGCCGGGCCGGCGCACAGGCCGGGCGACAGTTCGAGATACTGATGTTCAACTCCGGGGGCACTGGTGCACGGGCCGAATTCGATGGACTGTCAGCGACCGCTTTTCCCTCAGGCGTTCACACGATGCCGGTTGAAGCAACCGAGCACACCGGCCCGATCGTGGTGTGGCGGAAAGAGTTGCGCCCCGATAGTGGAGGTGATGGGCGAATGCGCGGAGGATTGGGACAGATTATCGAGATCGCTCCACAGGCAGGTTATGAATTTGATTTTTCAGCCATGTTTGATCGGGTCAATCACCCGGCATTGGGGCGAAATGGTGGCGCACCAGGTGCGCCAGGCGTGGTTGAGCTTGATGATGGAACCCGTCTGAAGCAAAAAGGGTGGCAACATGTACCCGCGGGTAGAAGGTTGATTCTCAAAGCGCCTGGTGGGGGTGGTTTCGGACTGCCCGAGCAGCGTAGTAAAGCGGCCAGGGACGCCGATCGAATGGCTGGTTATGTAACGATTTCAGTAGCTGATGATGACTGATTCGCAACCTATTGATGCAGATGACGGATTAAATGGATGAATCGTAGAAAATTTGATGTTGTGATTGTTGGTGGAGCTGTGATGGGTAGTTCCGTCGCGTACTTTCTGAGCGTCAATCAGGATTTTGACGGTTCGGTCGCGTTGGTAGAAATGGATCCCACTTTTTCAAAGTCGGCGACTGCGTTGAGTTCCAGTTCGATTCGGCATCAGTATTCAACTGCCATCAACGTACAGATCAGTCAGTTTGGCAGTCGGTTTATTCGTCAGTTTGCCCAAACCATGGCAGTGGATGATACAGAGCCTGATCTGTGCTTTCGCGAAAACGGTTATCTTTTTCTTGCGGCATCAGAATCTCAGGAACAGACCTTGCGTGACAATCATGAGGTTCAGGTGAGCTGTGGCGCGGATGTTGAGCTACTGACCACCGCTGAGCTTGAATCTGCATTCCCGCACCTCAATACGGCAGACGTTCGTCTTGCCAGCTATGGTCGTTCCGGTGAGGGCTGGTTTTCCAATACTGGGCTGATGGATGGATTCAGGCGCAAGGCGAGACAGCTGGGAACTGAATATATCGTCGGTGAGGTGCGTGCGGTTACATGTCGAGGAAACCGAGTCTCAGGAGTGCGACTTGCTAATGGAGAGTCGCTCGAATGCGATTATCTAGTCAACGCTTCGGGTACCAGAGGCGCTGCTACCGCTGCGATGGCGGGACTGTATCTGCCTGTTGAACCTCGCAAACGAACGATCTTCATATTTGATTGTGAGTTGTCGCCACACGGTACGGCGACTGTGAATGGTGGCCAACTGCCGCTGATGATTGATGCGACGGGTACGTTCTGCCGACCCGAGGGGGCGTTTTTCATGACTGGCATGACTCCGACCACCGACTTGCCAGTCGAACCAAATGACTTTGCGCCTCGATATGAAGAATTCGAGACGATTTGGGCTAATCTTGCCAGCCGTTCAAGATATTTTGAAGCCATCAAGCAGGTGAACTGTTGGGCCGGTCACTACGACTATTGCACGCTCGATCAGAACGCTATCGTCGGTTCGCACAGTCAGATTGACAACTTCATTTTTGTCAATGGATTTTCAGGACATGGTCTGCAGCAGTCTCCGGCAATCGGCCGCGGAATTGCAGAGTTAATTGCTTACGGAGAATATCGTTCGTTGGACCTGTCGCCATTGGGCTATGAGAGGGTACTAAGTCAAACGCCACTGGTCGAAAATGTGATCATTTGATATGGCGTTGTCAAATCAACAGGTAAGCACACATGGCGCTTTGGGATTTTGTCAATGATCTTGAGTCAGTTCTGTGTCAACGACTATGGCATTCGACACCTGTTGTGCCATCGGGGGAAAGGGGGCGACGGAACGGATGCTGACTTTTCTATATTTCCACTAGGTCACAAAGGCGCGGGATCAATTGGCGCAATGGTTGATCCATTGATTTCAAGGCTTTCATCAAAGATGTCACATCGGAATCCTCACCAATTGGAAATTCATTAATACCAAATTTCGCGACGACAGTCTGGGTTGCGTTGACTAGCATTAGTAACTGTGACCGAAACCGAATACATTACAACACGCTCAACGAACACTGAGGTTATCATAACAGGCTCCACGGCGGTTGGTTTTTCCATCATGCCATACTGGATGACTCGGTCGGGCGAGAGGCCGCGGTTGGAGAACGTTAATCCACTGAATTTATAGACATATCCAACAGTGAACAGTTGTGGAAGTCAGCTACCATGTCAGGAAGTCTGTACTGTATATTTCGATTTCTACAGTTGATTTCCTTTCACCGAACTATGGGGGAAAGAACGATGGAATTTATCACAGTAAAGTGTTTTTTTGGGGGTAGTGATGGCAATTGGGAAGGAATATGCACGACTTTCGATATTGCGACTCAGGGATCATCTCTTCAAGAAGTTAAGGATTCATTGCGAGATGCCGTTGAGGATTATTTGGAAGAATTAACCGATTTGTCGTCCTACGAAAGAAAAAATCTATTGGATCGTAAATCACCCTTGTTAATTAGAGTGCAATTACACTTTCGATATTTGATGAGCAGATTGACAAAATTAAAAAAAATTGAGGAAATTAGCATGCAAATTGATCCCATCAATTGTAAACCAGCGTGAATTTTGTTAGAGTTCAAAAGATACTGAAAAACAATGGATTTGAAGAAAAGAAAGGTTAAGGAAGTCACCGTAAGTTTGTTGCAAAGCTGAATGGTAGGAAACAAATTGTGATAGTCCCTTATTATGGGAAAAGAACTGAAATCTAAATCTATACTGTATTCGGTTTCGGTCACAGTTACTAATGTTAGGCACTATCCCTTGCCAGATCCCGGTCACTGGATCACTCAGCATTTCGTGACCTGTCACGAAATGCTGAGCGCCAAAATGTCCCGCTCATACTCGACCGGGCTCTTCCACCCCAACTTCGAATGCACGCGCCTGGCGTTGTAAAAGCCATCGATGTAGTCATACAGCCACCGCCGCATGTCCTCAAATCCCAGGCCACCATCGTCCCCCATCAGCAACTCCCGCTTGAGCGTCGCAAACACCGATTCAGCCATCGCATTGTCATAACTGTTGCCAATCCGGCCCACCGACTGCGCCACCCCGTGCCGCGCACAGAACGACCGATACCGCTCGCTCAGATACTGCACCCCGCGGTCCGAATGATGAATCACGCCGTCGCACGGCCGACTGCACACCGCCTGACCCAGCGCACCCAGCATCAGCTCGGTATCATGGCACAGACCGAACTGACGGCCGATGATGCGCCGAGAGCAGGCGTCCGTCACCAGCGCCAGATAGCCAAAGCCCTCCCGCACGCGGATGTAAGTCGAGTCCGCCACCCACAGCTCATTGAGCAGCACGCGGGCAAACTGTCGGCCCACCCGATCGGCTGGCACCGCCACCTGGCGCAGGGCGCTCCCGAACGGCTCCTGGTAAGGCAGATAGTGATGGCGGGCGACCAGCTCCTCCCCGCGCCGACGCTCGGCCGGCGTACACACCGGCCGCACCTCAATGGCGCACCGATCCAGCCGCACCGTTCTCGCCTGCAGATCCCATGACGGCCCAATTATCTCAGATAGATTTTTGTTGGCTCAGAGCTGGACGAGATTTTTTTGCCTCAGGGCGACGGATCAGTCGAAAACGATTCCTGTAACTCTCTGAATCTTGGTAGGATTGGGCTCTTCTGACTTTTGAATTGTCCTGACATTCCACCGTAACCGAATACAGTACAATATCATTGTAGGCTGTAGGCAATTCTAAACCGGCTGAGAGATTACGTGGGAAATTACCGCCAAATTAGCTTCAAGCACCTTCATCAGTATATCTACGAGTCCACTGGTCGGCACAATATTAGGGAGATGGATACTCTTGACCAGATGAAGAACATGGTAATGAATCTAGATGGCAAGTCTTTGAAATATGATGAATCGACTAATCTAATTGGCTGAAGATGAACTAATGACTTGGGTATCTTCAAATGATTGCAGAAGTGTCATGCATAAAATGGACACAAATAGTGTGTCACTAATTCTTACTGATCCGCCATATTTTATTGACGGAATGGGTGACGATTGGAACCATGAAAAATTGAAAAACAAGATCAAGAAATCTGGTGTGATTGGTTCGTTGCCGGTAGGTATGAAATTTGATAAAGAACAAGGCATAAGATTACAGAAATTCTTATCGCCCATTGCCCTTGACTGGATGAGAATTCTTCGTCCTGGTGGATTCGTGCTATGTTTTTCGCAAAATAGACTGGTTCATAGGGCAGCTATATCAATCGAAGATGCAGGGTTCGAAATCAGAGACATATTGGCGTGGAAGTATGAAGGGCAACCCAAAGCCTTTACTCAGAACCACTTTATAATGAAGAGAAATCTACCTGAAATAGAGAAGGTAAGGCTGATTAAGAAACTCGGAGACCGCAAAACCCCTCAACTGAAACCACAATGCGAATTAATAATCTTGGCTCAGGCTCCGAGAGAAGGAACATTTGTCGATAATTGGGATAAATGGCAAACGGGTCTTGTCGACTTATCTTCACCTGTTGTTGAATCATCCAAGTTCCCAGGCACCATCATTCCAGTCCCAAAACCAAGAGAGCGATTTGGACATATCACAGCGAAACCAGTAGAATTGTTGCGACATCTGATTAGAATATTCAGTTGTGAGCAATCTATGGTGTTTGACCCATTTGCAGGGTCTGGTTCAACAGGAGTGGCTGCCAGATTGGAAAAAAGAAAATTTTATGGAGTAGAAATTGACAAGACAATGGCCGAAATTGCCAATCAGAGGGTGGAGGAGTTTTTGAATGAGTATTCCGACAGAAGAGGAATTACAGAATGCGTGGGAAGAACTAAAAAGGGTTCACAAGAAACACTTGAAAGCGTTAGGAGTGAAGATTCCAAACAGCCAACACTTTTCCCAATCCAATAAGAGTATTTGGTTGTCGGTGCTGTATTTTTACAAAAACCGAGAAGTAGATAAGAACGAAATATCTCTAATTACAAGGCATTATAACCCAAAAGCACAGCCTGACCAGCAAGTAAGACATCTGAAACGAGATGGCTGGAACATCGGAAATAAATCAGGAGTCCATAAGTTGGACCCATACATTGCCTCTGCTGAATACTTACAAGAATTAGGTGTCCGAAGGGCTGTACTAGGTGCCAGAGATTTTGAAGATATAAAAAAGGCGTTTGATTATCGTTGTGCTTCCTGCGGAGCGAAAGAAGGTGAAACAAGTCAGAGATACGGAACAGCGGCCATCCAGTTACAAAAAGGGCATAGAGATCCTGCAGGAGATGGCGATGACCCACAGAATATTATCCCCCAGTGTCAGTATTGCAACCGAGCATATTTAGACGACTGGGTATTTGATGAAAAGGGACGAACGCACTCAATAGCGTCTATTAGACCCGTTAAACGATCACGGAATTCGGTGCAACTGAAAGTATTGGAATATCTCAATAAGAAATTCCCATTGATGAAGATGTTTATCTTTAAGTTATGACTCAAACATCAGAAAGGCGCAGATCGCATTCTTTCTGATTGGACTGGTGATTGGAACAGGCATAGGATTTAGCATAGGAGTAATGTTATGAATGATTGGGGATGGAAATTATTGGGACGAGTATTTGGCATATCAGCTTTATTGATTTTATGTTTCGTAGTGCTAGCTTTCTGCGCTGGTCTTATGATGTGACCCTCAGCGAATACATTCCAATTCTCCGATGAATGGCGCCCCGAAGACGACTCGAACGTCTGACCTGCCGCTTAGGAGGCGGCTGCTCTATCCATCTGAGCTACCGGGGCGTCTGTGAAAACTATAGATTCCAGATGAAGAAAGGGTATGCGATTTCAATTGATAACAGATCAGATCATCCAGCAGAAACAATTCTTGATGGGGTTGGAGAATCCGTTGCTGAAAATTTCAACCAACAAGACCCGCTGGTTTCTTGTCCAGGTAAATGGTGATGACTCCAATAATGATGAGCGCGATGCCGAAGCCTTTTTGCCAGGATAACGACTCATTGAATGTCAGCCAGGCGGCTAGGGCCGTTACGACGATTGTTCCGCTGACGATGAAAGGAATGGCGATATTGGCCGCTAGTGGCGGTGCGCCTGCGATCCCTCGAAACAGATAAAAGTAGCCGATTTCCGCGCCGCCAATGCAGATGCCCGCCAGTACCGCCCAGACATAAGCTGATGTCGGGAGAGAGAGGGCGCTAGCACCGCGAACGAGTAGTCCGGTAGCGAACAGGCAGGATACCACCAATGCGGCCAATTGCAGTGCAATGGTTGCAAGAATGGTTGATGAAGCGGTAATTGGTACAAAGCCACTTGACACTTTGATCAACAGATTGTAACCGGCATACAAAAATGTGATGATCAGCAGTAGAAAAAGAGTAGCAGACATCATTGAACTACCGGAATGAGATGGATGGCAGCGACCGCATGTAAATAAACCAAATCTGGACTATGGGATGATTTTAGAAGATTTCATCTGCAGTTGACGCAATTATCGCGTATCGTGGTATCCTATGTAGACAGAGGCGGCAGACCAGTTGATCAATGAATCGAATGCAACCCGCCGCAGTCGAAAAACCGAATCACATTGACCATGGAAGTGAATTATGGGACTGTTCAGCCGACTGATGGGCAAAGGTAACACCAGTAGCGACCAACCGGACGTCGAACCGGTGGATTTCGAAGGGTTCACCATCAAACCGGCTCCACTCAAGCAGAGTGGCAATTTCGTAACAGCCGGTTACATTCAGAAAACAGATGACAACGGTGTGATGCAGGAACACTATTTCATTCGCGCCGATACGCATTCTGATTTCCAGAGTGCGTGCCAGCATGCGGTATTCAAGGCGCGGCAGATCATCCGCGAATCCGGCGAACGCCTATTCAATAAGTCTTGATATGCGGCCGACTTGTTAGGGTTTAATTCTTCTCGTCTCGGCTGATTCTGAGAAAGTTGAAAGAAGGCTTTGAACGACTGATTCTGCCAATATTTCCAGATCGAGTTCGCCAGTCTGAATCTGCCGTGCCATTTCGTTCGCCTCGGCGCAGTTCAAATTCGCCAACTGACGAGCTACTTTTTCACCGATCACCCGTGCCGTGATTTTTCTTGAGCGCCCGAATATCGTGTCTCTGCGATTGCCGCTTTGAGCCAGGCATCGGCCATGTTCGACGATTGTGGCGACGAGTTCGTCCACACCTTTGCGCTCCGTCGCGCACGTCCGGATGATCTGAGGACGCTTTGATGACTCCCGCATCGCCAGCGCAAGCGTTAACTCACTGACGGTGACCTCCGCTTGTGGAAGATCCGCTTTGTTGACGACGATAATATCTGCGATCTCCAGCAGTCCGGCTTTGATTGCCTGAACTTCATCTCCCAATCCTGGTGATTCAACGACTACCGTCGTATCGGCCAGCTCGATAATTTCGATTTCTGACTGTCCTGCGCCGACGGTTTCAACCACTGTAACATCCCATTTCGCAGCATCAAATAGATGAACGATGTTCAGTGCCGTCGCTGATAATCCGCCTAGGTGGCCACGTGCCGCTACGGATCGGATGAAGACGCCGTCATCCGCTGCATGCTGTGCCATTCGCACCCGATCACCAAGAATCGCACCCTCGCTGAGGTGACTGCTGGGGTCAATGGCAAGCACAGCGACCGATTTGTCGAGCTGACGAAACGCTTTGACACAACCGTCAATCAGAGTTGATTTTCCCACCCCTGGCGGTCCGGTTACTCCGACAATGTGCGTGTGTCCTAGATCATGCTGTATAGCGTTCAATATTTCACTGGTGCCGTCGAGATTGTTTTCGACGACGGTGATCATTCTGGCGAGAAAATTTCGGTCCGTGCGGACCCTTGTGAGCCATCCGTCTGTGGAACTGTCAGCGCCGCGCAGATTCATTAGAGAACGGTCTGGGGTTGACCGAACCCCAATTCTTCGCGCACGCAGCGAACGATCTCACCATGAGTCAGCCCGCCGACTGCGGCATTCACAATGGCCTCAAAAATATTTTTACGCGGATCCTGTGCAACGCTCTGCAACTGACCAAGCGATCGTTCAAATTCGGCCTGACTGCGATGGGCTTTGAACTCAGCCAACGTATCAAGCTGATTCCGAATGGCAGAATCGGATGGCCTTTTCAGCGGTTCAGCGGCAGATTCTTCGCCATCGCTCAGGTACTTGTTAACCCCAACCAGAGGCTGCTCTCCCGAATCCAGCCGGTTTTGAAACCGCATGGCTGATTCACCGATCCACCTTTGAATGAGACCGGACTCAGCCGCTTTAAACATGCCACCGACCGCGTCGATCTGATTGATGACATCAACAATTTTCACTTCCATCTGATCGGTCAGGGTTTCCACATAGTAGGAGCCCGCCAGTGGATCGATCACATCCGCACAGTGTGCTTCTTCGCGGATGATGTTCTGGGTGGCGACCGCGATCCGCGCCGCTTCCTCAGTCGGGACACTCAGCACTTCGTCATAGGAATCCGTGTGCAGCGACTGCAGACCGGAGAAAATGCCCGCCAGCGCCTGAACGGTTACGCGAGAAATGTTGTTGAGCGGCTGTTGGCGCGTCAGATCGACTCCAGATGTCTGCCCGTGAAATTTGAATCGCCATGCCTTTGGATTTTTGACGCCCAGTCTCTCTCTTACCAGGCGCTGCCAGATCCTCCGTCCGGCTCGGCATTTGGCGATTTCTTCGAAGAAACTGATTGAGATATCGAAAAAGAAAGTGAAACGTTCGAGAAACACATCCGGTTCCAAACCGCGGTCGATACAGTCTTCGGCGTATTGGATCGCGGTTGCCAGCGTAAACGCCATGGCCTCGGCCGGAGTCGCTCCTGCCTGCTGGGTGTGCTGACCCACAACGGACAGCGGGTTCCAGTTTGGTACTTTTGTCTGACAGAACGCGATGTGATCGACCAGGACCCTTCGAGCGACAGGCGAAAGAACATGTGATTGGCCATGTAGTGAGAGAGATAGTCGCTTTGATTGGAAGTGCCTGAGATTTCGGTCCAGTCAATGTTGCGCCGTCTGGCGACACCGAGCAGCAGGGCCAGAAGTGTGAATGGCAGCGGATCGTTCATCGCCGTTGACAGTGTGGCAATGTCGATATCTTCAAAACATCGTTCCATGTCGTCGATCGTGTTGACGACCACACCGCATGTGCCAAGCAGTTTTGGATCAACCTCATCCGCATCAAAACCGCGGTAGACGGAATTGCAGGGGATAAGACTGACGGCGGAATTGCCAGCACTCAGCAGTTTGCGAAGTCGCTGATTGTAATCGGAAGGCACACCGTATCCAATCAGCTGCCGCTGACTCCAGGCGCGTCCGCGATGCATGGTTGGATAGATGCCGCGGGTCATTGGAATCTGCCCGGGATAGCCCAGCTTGTCAGCATAATCCCGATCGTTCCAATCGTCTGGCGTGTAGAGCGGCTTGATTGGAATGCCGGACCGATTGTGAATTTCCGCCTCCTCGGGCAGCTGATCCGCATACTGCCGTTTCCACGCGCGGTGGGAGGCGTCGGCAGTGAAACTGGAGGGAATTTCGGCGCTAGTTTTCTTCATGGTTGTTCGACCGCCAGTTCTGTAGAGATTGGAGCCGCGCTTTGCGTGCCAGATCGCGTACGAATACGGCGATTTCGTTCAATGAACTGCCCGGATGAAACACCCGACTTACACCGCGATCGAGCAGTTCCTCCTCGTCGTCTTTCGGAATGATGCCACCGACGACAATACCAACATGTGATAGGTCGGCCTGACGCAGCGCCTCAAGCAGATCAGGAATCAGCAGGTGATCGGTTGCCAGCGAACTGATGCCAATGACGTCTGCGTCTTCCTCCGCGGTCAGGCGTACGATCTCGGTTACGGTCTGCCACGGTGGGGTATAGACAACTTCCATACCGCTGTCGCGAAGTTTGGTCGCCACCACCCGACTCCCGCGATCGTGCCCATCCAGTCCGATTTTGGTGACGATCACTTTTGGCCGATAGTTGTCAGGTAACATGGTTAACGAACAATCCTTGATGGAATTGAATGCCGGTTCACAATATTAAACACTTGGAGCGATGCATGATCCATTGATTTTGTGACTGTAGCGCAGCGATGCTCAGTGGCGGCATTCGTTTTGCGAAAAGAGATTTTGGGAATGAGCGTTCTTGATGGAAGGTAAGCGGCCGCCAGGTCGACTGCAGTCCATTATGCGCCTCAATATCGAATTACTCGTCGATCAGTTTCCTGATGACTGCGAGGATGTTGTCCGAAGCATAGTTTCTTCCACCGATGGCCTGATAGCGAATTCTGCCCGATCGATCGACCAGAAATGTCGTCGGTAAAGGACGCACCCGCCAGTCTGCGTAGACGGTCAGATGTTGATCGACGATGATCGGGAATGTGAGTTTCGTCGGCAGTCGGTTCAGAAAGCCTTGGATTTCATCAACTTTTTCACCAGCGTTCACTGCGATAACCTCGAAGTCATCCCGACTGAACTGATCGCGGGCATGGTGCATGGAAGGCAGCTCCTCCACACAGGGGGGACACCAGGTCGCCCAAAAATTGACCAGTAGCACTTTTCCCGCCAAAGACTGAGTGGTGAATCCGGCTTCGGTCAGCCACTGTACGTTTTCAAAAGGCGGCGCCGTGCGACTGGACACTTCCTCCAGATCGTCTTTCAGCTCGGCGTTCACCGCTCCCGACAGCGGTAAAACGGCAAAGAAGCCCAATAAAAGAAGACGAATACGGCTCAAGGTCTGCATTGTATCGAATGGGTTGAGGTGGTCAGCTGCTGAAGCCCGCTGGACACAGATGCGGCCAATGATGATCGCCAACGGGCCGTGCTTCCGTTCACTCCGCCAGTCAGGTGACCTCGCCAGCGCCGGTGAGCAGGTTTTCCAGGGTGCCAATCTGCTGTTCCCGCGTCCGGATCACCTCGGCCAACAGATCGTTGGCCGATACGATACCAATCAGCGTGTCGTCTTCAATGACGGGCAAATGGCGAAATCCCTTGTCAACGACGATTTTCATGCAGTCGTCAATGGAATCATCCGCACCGACGGTCTGAACATTTTTAGTCATCACATCGGAAATCAGGGTATCTTTTGACGTTTTTCCTAACAGCACGACTCGTCGCGCATAGTCTCTTTCGCTGAATATTCCGACCAGGTCGCCACCGCTGTCGACAACCGGCAGCACGCCGATGTCTTTTTCGGCTAGCAGATACAGGGCATCAAGAACGGTATTATCCGGCATAATTGTCCATATCATTCCTCTGGATCGAATTAACGATGATATCGTATACATGGCTTGCCTCCTAGTTTAACCGTTGCATTGATGTCTTGTGAGCGGAGAAGCAGTCATCGTTCATGGCGTTCGAAGTTTCACTCCATGCCGTATCCCACCGCTGTGCGAGGTTGACGGCATTCGTTCGTTTGTTCCTGGATGTTTCAGTTCCCCATCTGACTTGTATTTTGCACCAGAATCGATATATTCGCAAATCGCAATTGCTGATGGCGTCTCCGTCGGCAGGATGGTTTTCCCTTGTCGCCCAGCCATTCACATCCGCAATGGGTATCAAATCCAGGTGAAATCAGCAGGGATCAAGTTTATGCAACGAGATACAACAGTCGCATCTGAATCCTGAATTTGAAGTCAATTAAACTCGATTCTGATCACGCGTCCCAATTGAAAACGCCAGAACAACAAAGATGGCAACAGGGTTTGGGCAGCCTGGAGAGAAGCCACATCCAGGAACTTAGCCTTGTTGGGCTCATCCGTATCATACTTCTTCTTGGAGCAATCGTGCCGTCACATTGACGTCGGTAAGATAAAATTGAAGATGATGGGCCGTGAGGCAGTCGAAAGCGGATGGCCGCGGTCCGCCTGCAGAGCAGAATGCGCTCGGCAGGGTGAACAACGGGTCCGATCGATGGGGGCCGGGTGCAGGAATCCGTTACCTCCACCAGAAGAGGACCCACGTCCCAATTGGATCGTTCGTCGACCGCCGCGTGACATTCAGAATCAACGGATGCAGGAAATTCGATCGGTTGCGGTGGCGATTTTATCCCGTACAGGCATCTATAATGGTTACCCGTTGGAAAGCGATTGATATATGGTTGGACGATGGCTTGAACGCGTTGGCAGACGGATGCGATTGATGTGGATGTGGTGAACGCCGCTGAAACAAGGAAAAAATGTGAACTGATGCAGATGCGACAGACATTAATCGTTGCCAATTGGAAAATGAATGGTTCATTTGAAATGGCGCATTCAATCGTGGGAGATATTTTGGAAGGCGTGCGGCAGTTCGAGTCGCCGGCAATGGTGATCTGTCCGCCATTCGTCCATCTTCAGCGCGTCGCACAACTGATATCGACGGCACCTCTGGTATCTCTCGGGGCACAAAACTGCAGCGAACATTCGGCCGGCGCCCATACAGGTGAAGTATCATCTAGCATGCTGAAGGATGTCGGCTGTGAATACGTGATCTGTGGACATTCTGAAAGACGTCGTCTGCATGGTGAAACGGATTCGGCCATCGCCCGCAAAGCCGTTGCCGCAATCGGCGCCGGGCTGACGCCAATCGTATGTGTCGGCGAGACGATGGAAGAACGGCGGTCGGACCGAACCCGCGCGACGATTGAACGTCAGATCAATGCGATACTGGAACAGTGTGGTCGTGAGTTGATCGATTGGGTCACAATTGCATATGAGCCGGTTTGGGCGATTGGTACAGGTGTTTCAGCGTCGCCCGATCAGGTTGAGGAAGTGCACCGACTGATTCGAGACCGCCTGGCGCAGCTGAGTCGAAAGGCGGCGGAGCGCTGCCGAGTTCTTTATGGTGGCAGTGTAACCGATGAGAATGCCGCACCGGTTCTTGAGCAGCGCGATGTCGATGGATGTCTGGTCGGTGGCGCGTCATTGAAAGCGGCGCAATTTGTTGAAATATGCAGGATGGCACAAAGGTAAATCGCGAATTATGGATTACGTAACTAGAATTTTATTGGGCTTGTTTTTTGTTATCGCAGTTACTCTTGTGGTACTGATTCTGCTCCAGAGAGGTAAAGGTTCAGATATGGGCGCAGTGTTCGGCGGCGGTTCCAGTTCAGTGTTTGGCAGTCGTGGGTCCGCAAATTTTCTGACCCGAACCACCGCGGTGCTGGCAACGCTGTTTTTTGGCATCGCGTTGGGCCTCGCGTACATCTATACGGGTGTCCACACGCCGCAGAGCGTTACAGATTCGGTACTGGATGCGCCGATGGAGCCCGTCGCTGAAGCCGAAACGCCGCCGGTGCCCACGGTTGGTGAGCAGGATGAGGTACCGACGGTACCAGAGACGGTACCCGAATAGTTTAGGATTCCGAGTTGGCCGAAGTGGTGGAATTTGGTAGACACGCCGTCTTGAGGGGGCGGTGGCGCGAGCCGTGCCGGTTCAAGTCCGGCCTTCGGCACCATACCATTCGTCATGGTAGCGGGTTGAAACGACCATCCAATTCAGAACCGTGCTGAATAATTACGTTCCAGTACTGATCTTTATGGTGGTGGCGGTGGTGATGGGCCTGGCCATGATGACCGCTGGCAGAGTTTTCGGTCCGCATCGGCCGGATAAAGAAAAGCTGTCACCCTACGAGTGCGGTTTCGAGGCGTTCGAAGACAGTCGCATGAAATTCGACGTGCGTTATTATCTGGTGGCGATTCTGTTCATCATCTTCGATCTCGAAATCGCGTTTCTGTTTCCTTGGGCGGTTGCGCTTGACGAGATCGGTCTGTTTGGTTTCACCGCCATGATGATATTCCTGGCCGTCTTGGTGGTCGGTTTTTTTTATGAATGGATGAAAGGAGCACTGGAGTGGGAGTAGTCTATGTCGATTGAAGGCATTATGTCACAAGGTTTCGTGACAACAAACGTGGATAAATTGGTCAACTGGGCTCGTACCGGAGCCATGTGGCCAATGACATTTGGTCTTGCCTGCTGCGCCGTTGAAATGATGCATGCGGGGGCGGCGCGCTACGATCTTGATCGATTCGGCATCATTTTTCGACCGAGCCCTCGACAGTCCGACGTCATGATCGTCGCGGGCACGCTGGTCAACAAGATGGCCCCCGCACTGCGCAAGGTCTACGACCAGATGGCAGAACCGCGCTGGGTGATCTCGATGGGCTCCTGCGCCAACGGCGGCGGTTATTATCACTACTCATACTCTGTCGTTCGCGGCTGTGACCGAATTGTGCCGGTGGATGTTTACGTCCCTGGCTGCCCGCCAACGGCCGAGGCGCTGGTTTATGGAATCATCCAACTACAGCGTAAGATTCAGCGCACCAACACCATTGCAAAATAGTTTCCGGTCATGAATTCCCTGACCGATCTGTTCCGCTCCGTTGAAAACGCCCTGGGTAACCGGGTCGGTAGGACGACGCAAAACAGAGGTGAGATGACCATTACGGTGGATGCCGGCGATATCCTGGACGTCTGTACCCGACTGCGCGACGATGCAGACACTCGTTTCGAGCAGTTGATTGATCTCTGTGGTGTGGATTATTCGACTTATGGCAGAGAAGATCCGCCGAGAGCCTGGCAGGGGGCACGGTATGCGGTCGTCTATCATCTGCTGTCGATTCAGCACAACCACCGATTGCGAGTTCGGGCATTCCTGGCCGACGAGATGCCAGTCATTGCTTCGGTGATCGGCATCTGGCCCTGTGCCGATTGGTTTGAACGCGAAGCATTCGATCTTTTTGGCATCATTTTCGACGGCCATCCGGATCTGCGGCGCATACTGACGGACTACGGTTTCATCGGCCACCCATTCAGAAAAGACTTTCCGCTGTCGGGATATGTCGAGATGCGATACGACGTCGAAAAGGGGCGCGTCGTCTACGAGCCGGTCTCAATCGAGCCGCGCACACTGGTCCCACGCGTGATTCGGGAGGATGGTTTTGGTCACCGAGATTCGTAACTACACCATGAATTTCGGTCCGCAGCACCCCGCCGCCCATGGAGTGCTGCGGCTGGTGATGGAAATGGACGGTGAGGTGGTTGAACGAATCGACCCGCACATCGGTCTTTTGCACCGGGCGACGGAAAAACTGGCTGAATCGAAGCCCTTCAATCAGAGCATCGGTTACATGGACCGGCTTGATTACGTTTCCATGATGTGCAACGAACATGCCTACGTGCTGGCGATTGAAAAACTGCTGGGCATCGCGCCCCCCATTCGGGCGCAATACATCCGCGTGATGTTCGATGAGATAACCCGCATTCTGAATCACCTGCTGTGGCTCGGCGCGCATGCCCTTGATATTGGTGCCATGACCGTGTTTCTATACTGTTTCCGCGAGCGTGAGGATCTGATGGACTGTTATGAGGCGGCCTCCGGTGCGCGCATGCATGCGACCTACTACAGACCCGGTGGCGTGTATCGGGACCTGCCCGATTCGATGCCAAAATATCCTCCATCAAAATTTCGCAGCCGAGCCAAACTCGCTGAGATCAATGCTGCGCGCCAGGGCTCCCTGCTTGATTTCATCTGGGCGTTCACGGAACGGTTCCCATCATGCGTTGATGACTACGAAACGCTGCTGACGGACAATCGCATCTGGAAACAGCGGACCGTGGACATTGGCGTTGTGTCGCCGGAAACTGCGCTTGCGCGCGGCTTTACGGGCGCCATGATTCGCGGCTCTGGCATTGAATGGGATCTGCGAAAAAAACAACCCTACGAAATCTATGACAAAGTTGATTTTGACATTCCCGTTGGCACCAACGGCGACTGCTATGACCGTTATCTGTGTCGAGTCGAAGAGATGCGACAGTCCAATCGAATCATACGCCAGTGCGTCGAGTGGCTGCGTGGCAATGACGGACCGGTCGCGGTCGATAATTCAAAACTCATCGCACCCCGTCGGGAAACGATGAAGCGCGACATGGAATCGCTGATTCATCATTTCAAATTGTTCACCGAAGGGTATTGCGTTCCCGAAGGCGAGGTCTACGCGGCTGTGGAAGCGCCAAAGGGTGAGTTTGGAATCTATCTCATCTCGGATGGTGCCAACAAACCGTACCGGCTCAAGATACGGGCGCCGGGGTTTGTACACCTGTCGGCGCTTGATGCGATGTGTCGTGGGCATATGCTGGCGGACGTGGTTGCGGTCATTGGTACCCAGGATATCGTATTCGGCGAGGTTGATCGCTGATGCTGTCGTCACAGGCGCTGGCCGAAATCAATGGTGAGATCGCCAAGTATCCCGAAGAACAGGCGCGCGCGGCGGTGCTGGCGGCACTCAGGATCGCGCAGGATGAATGCGGCTGGCTGAGTGTTGACCTGATGGCCCATATTGCCGAGCTGCTTAAGATCGAACCGGCCCGGGTGGCCGAGGTGGCGACCTTTTACACGCTGTATGATTTACAGCCGGTTGGACGGCATAAGATATCGCTGTGCACCAATATTTCCTGTGCCCTGAGAGGCTCGGCGGCAGTGGCCGATCATCTTCTGCGGAAACTGGACGTGCAGTTCGGCGAAACCACCGAAGACGGGCGATTCACGGTCAAGGAAGTCGAGTGCCTGGCTGCCTGCGGCGGTGCGCCCGCAGCAATGATTGGTTCGGAATACTACGAGAATCTGACCCCACAGCGCATCGACGAGATTCTGGAGACGCTGGACTGATGAACGGAGAACTGCGAGTTTGTCTGCCACAGCCGGGTCTAGAGAAGCCATGGACCCTTGACGCGTATCGAAGCGTCGGCGGTTATCAGGCATTGACGCGCATACTCAGAGACCGGATCTCCCGCGAGGATGTGATTAATGAAGTCAAGGCCTCCGGCCTCAGAGGACGCGGTGGGGCTGGATTTCCCACCGGTCTCAAGTGGAGTTTCATGCCGAAGAACGAACCCGGTGACAAATATCTGGTGTGCAATTCCGATGAGGGAGAGCCGGGGACGTTCAAGGACCGCGACATCATTCGCTATAATCCGCATGCATTGATCGAAGGCATGGTCATCGGCGGTTATGCGATGGGTGCGACGGTTGGTTACAACTATATGCGAGGGGAGTTCATCGAACCTTATCATCGCATTGAACAGGCGATGCGAGAAGCGCGGGCGGCGAATCTGCTGGGTGCGGACATTCTTGGCAGTGGCGTCGATTTTGAACTGCACTCACATTTGGGTGCCGGTGCCTATATCTGCGGCGAGGAAACCGGGCTGCTCGAATCGCTCGAAGGCAAGAGCGGGCAGCCGCGCTACAAGCCGCCGTTTCCAGCACAGTTCGGCGTGTTCGGCAGACCGACGACCATCAACAACACCGAGACTTTGGCCTCCGTGCCGAGAATTATGCGCGAAGGCGCTGACTGGTTTGTCGGTCTCGGACCGGAAAACAACGCCGGCACCAAAATATTTTCAGTCTCCGGGCATGTCAACCGACCGGGAAACTATGAGGTGCCGCTGGGCACTCCGTTTAAGGAACTGCTGGATATGGCCGGCGGCATGCTTGATGGTGGCAGACTCAAGGCCGTCATTCCCGGCGGGTCGTCCGTACCCGTGTTGCCGGCGGATATCATTATGGACTGCAATATGGATTACGACTCACTGCACAAAGCCGGTTCACTGCTTGGAGCGGGCTCGGTCATCATCATGGATGAGTCCACCTGCATGGTCAGAATGCTGGAACGCATCTCATATTTTTACTGGGAAGAGTCGTGTGGCCAGTGCACGCCATGTCGGGAAGGAACCGGCTGGCTGTACCGGATGGTCAAGAGAATTCGACTCGGTCAGGCGCGCTTCGATGAGATCGATCAGCTGTTGGACGTTGCCAATCGCATTGAGGGACGAACCATCTGTGCGCTAGGTGATGCGGCGGCGTGGCCGGTACAAGGTATTCTGAAACACTTCCGGCCTGAATTCGAAGCCAAAATCCAAACCCGGAGCAAAGCGGCCTGAGGCCCCACCATGTTGGAAAGTCAGTTGTTCAAGATTGAAATCGATGGTCGGGAACTGGAGGTCGCGCCCGGTTCGATGGTCATCCAGGCTGCCGACCGGGCGGGCGTTTATATTCCTCGCTTCTGTTATCACGAGAAACTGTCGGTGGCGGCCAATTGCCGGATGTGCCTGGTCGAGGTTGAACGAGCGCCCAAACCATTGCCGGCCTGTGCCACACCGGTGATGGATGGAATGAAAGTGAAAACGCGGTCCAAAGTGGCGGTGGGCGCCCAGAAAGACACGCTGGAGTTTCTGTTGATCAATCACCCGCTCGACTGTCCCATCTGCGATCAGGGTGGGGAGTGCCCGCTGCAGGATCAGTCACTTGGTTACGGCGGTCATCTGTCGCGCTTTGAAGAAAGAAAACGCGTCGTGTCGGACCATGACCTGGGGCCTTTGATCGAAACAGAGATGACGCGCTGCATTCACTGTACCCGATGCGTCAGGTTCGGCGAGGAGATCGCCGGGGTCATGGAACTAGGCATTACGGGTCGTAGCGAGCATCTGAAGATTGATACATTCTTCGGCCGCACCGTGGATTCCGAAATTTCCGGCAATATGATTGACATCTGTCCGGTCGGGGCGCTCACGTCCAAACCGTACCGATTCACCGCGCGGGCCTGGGAACTGATTGATCACGAATCCATCAGCCCGCACGACTGTGTTGGAACAAACATCAGCATTCAGACACTGCGAGGTGAGGTCAAACGGGTTCTGCCAAGAATCAACGAATCCATCAACGAGTGCTGGATTGCGGATCGGGACCGTTTCAGTTACGAAGCCACTGGCGCGCAGCATCGACTGACACAGCCGATGCTGCGTACCGAATCTGGACTGATTCCGGCCAGCTGGGAAGATGCGCTACATGCCGTCGTCCGTGGTCTGCAGTCGGTCATCGACCAAGACGGCGCCCGCGAGATCGGTGCCTTGGTTTCACCGACGGCCAGTTTTGAGGAGTTTTATCTGCTGCAGAAACTTATGCGAGCGCTTGGTTCGGACAACATCGATCACCGTCTGCGACAGATTGATTTCGCAGGCGACGACGAGGCGCCGCTCCATCCTGGTACGAGTCTGCCGATTGAGCGCTTCTCTGGCTGCCGGCGAATTCTGCTCGTTGGTTCCAACATCCGCAAAGAACAGCCCATTCTTGGATTACACGTTCGAAATGCCTGGCGCAATGGAGCGAAGGTCACTGCCATCAATACAATGGACTGGGCGCTGCATTTCGATCTCTCGGCAAAGGCCGTCGTCGCACCCAGCCTGGTGCCTTACGCGTTGGCACAGGTACTGATCAGTCTATGCGAGCTGAAAGGAACATCGATTCCAGCTGAGATTTCAGCAGACTTTCTTGAAGGAGTGGATGCTTTTTCGGGACGGGATGACTGTCGGAAAATTGCCGCGCTGCTGCAGGAGCAGACCGGTGATGCGCTCGTCATTCTCGGGCAGTCGGCCATTTCGCATCCAATGTTCAGCTGTATCAGGCATCTGTCGCGAATCATCGCTGACCAGACCGGGGCTGAGCTGGCCCTACTGCCGCCGGCGAATGGTGTGGCCGGCTGGCTGGCCGGTTGTCTGCCGCATCGAACCGTCAACGGTGTCAGCGTCGCGGTGCCGGGGTTGAACGCGCGTCAGATGATTCACAACCCGCGCGCCGCATACCTGCTCTACGACATGGAACCGAGCAGAGACTTGGCCGATGGCATGCATGCGCAGGAAGCGATCGGCAGCGCTCGCTTTGTGGTCAGCCTGCAGACATTTGCCGAAGTGCCCGATTTTGTTGATGCCGTCCTGCCGATTGCACCGTTTACTGAGAATGCCGGTACTTACATCAACTGTGAGGGACGCATGCAGCAGACGGTGGCCGCAGTAAGACCGATGGGTGAGGCTCGGCCGGGCTGGAAGATTCTGCGCGTGCTCGGCAACCTGTTTGGCGCTGCGGGGTTTGATCAGGTCGTGCTGAGCGATGTTCTGCAGGAAGCCGCACCAGATGCTGAAGGTGCGAAGCTGCCACCGAGCCCGCCAACGCGTCAGCTACCCTGTCTGCGGAAGGAATCGCCGCTTGATGCGGGCTATTTCGAACTGATTGCGGATCCACAAATCTATGCCGTAGATGCCACGGTGCGCCGGGCCTCGGCGCTGCAGTCCACTGCTGACGCCGCCACGATCGGCATTGGCGTTCATCCGAATGATCTGGATGCGTTGGCAATCACCGATGGTACGCCGGTGATTCTGCGTCATGATTTGCATTCACTCCGCGTGCAGGCGGTTGCGGACGAGCGCGTCGCACCCGGTTGCATCTATTTTCCCGGTGGTAGTGATTTGGGTCCTGCTGCGGCCAGTGGCGCTGAGGTTCGAATTGAACGGGATGCGGAGGCAGTCCAATGAGTTGGTCCCTGTTATCTTGGACCAGCCTGCCTTTTGGTTTGCAGGTAACGGTCGAAAATCTCATTAAGATCATCGCCATTCTGGTACCATTGCTGCTGTGCGTCGCGTTTATGACGTATGCTGAACGCAAGGTGATTGGATACATACAGGTTCGAATCGGACCGAATCGGGTCGGACCAAGGGGTCTGCTGCAGCCCTTTGCTGATTTTCTGAAGCTGATCGCCAAGGAAGTGGTGGTGCCGACCAATGCGAATCGGTTTTTGTTTCTGTCAGCACCGATATTATCATTTGCGCCAGCCATGGCCGCCTGGGCTGTCATTCCCTTTACGGAGACGCTGGTTTTGGCCAATCTGGATGCGGGACTGCTTTATATTCTGGCAATGACATCGCTTGGGGTGTATGGCGTCATCGTCGCCGGCTGGGCATCGAATTCCAAGTATGCTTTTTTGGGTGCGATGCGGTCGGCGGCGCAGATCGTCGCTTATGAAATTGCGATGGGGTTCGCACTGGTCGGTCTGCTGATGGCGGCTGGCAGTCTCAATCTGGTTCAAATCGTCAGCGCTCAGTCTGGAGGCATACACCAATGGTACGTCTGGCCGCTGTTTCCGCTGTTCCTGGTGTACTTCATTTCTGGCGTTGCCGAAACCAATCGTGCGCCATTTGATGTGGCGGAAGGCGAGTCCGAGATCGTCGCCGGTTTTCACGTGGAATATTCCGGTGTGTCGTTTGCGGTGTTCTTTGTTGCCGAATACGCCAATATGGTTCTTATTGCCGCACTGGCCGCACTGCTATTCTTAGGTGGATGGCATGCGCCGGTTGAAGCTGCACCGCTGAATTGGATCCCGCCATTTTTCTGGCTGTTCGGTAAAGTCGCTCTGCTGCTGTTCGTATTTCTGTGGCTGCGGGCGACGTTTCCCCGATATCGTTATGATCAGATCATGCGACTGGGGTGGAAAGTGTTCATTCCGATCACATTGGTATGGATCGCGGTGATCGGAATTTTTCGTTTTCTCACCCCGTACGGCTTCATCTTTCGGTAACAATTGGTCTAGATTTGAATGATGAACTGGATAAAACGGTATTTCAGGACGTTTTTGCTGCTTGAGATGGTGCGCGGCCTGAGTGTGACTGGCCGGCACCTGTTCAAGCGCAAGATCACGGTACGGTATCCGGAGGAAAAAACACCGAAGTCGCCGCGCTTTCGCGGTCTACATGCACTTCGTCGGTACCCAAATGGTGAAGAACGGTGCATTGCCTGCAAGCTGTGTGAAGCTGTCTGTCCGGCGCTCGCCATCACGATCGAATCGGAAGAACGCGCCGATGGCACGCGGCGCACGACGCGTTATGATATCGATCTGTTTAAGTGCATTTACTGCGGGTTCTGCGAGGAAGCCTGTCCCGTTGATTCAATTGTTGAAACGGATATTCATGAATTTCATTTTGAGACCCGCGGCGACAACATCATGACCAAGGACATGCTGCTGGCGGTCGGCGACAGATATGAAGAACAGATCGCGGCGGCCCGGCAGGCTGATTCCGCTTATCGCTGAGGCGGGTACTGATGACGTTTCTGGATTTCGCTTTCTATGCGTTCTCAACCGTACTTGTATTCGCCGCGCTGATGGTCGTAACGGTTCGCAACCCGGTGCGCGCCGCCCTGTTCCTGGTGCTGTCTTTCTTCAGTGCCGCCTGCCTGTGGATTACGCTTGAGGCGGAATTTCTCGCGATCGTTCTGGTCTTGGTTT
Organism: Arenicellales bacterium; assembly: GCA_965205205.1. GTDB lineage: Bacteria > Pseudomonadota > Gammaproteobacteria > Arenicellales > JAJDZL01 > JAJDZL01. The sequence continues at coordinate 414,766 of CBDBFX010000002.1, read as the reverse complement.
ATGTGGGCGCCGTGATGGTGCTGTTTCTGTTCGTAGTCATGATGTTGGATGTGAATCTGGTTCAGTTGCGAGAGGGATTCGGCAAATATCTACCGGTGGGTGGTCTGGTTGCACTGCTGTTGGTTGCCGAACTGATCATCGTCCTGAATGCGAAGGTGTTCAGCCCCGAGCTGATGCCAAGACCTGCCGGCAGACCCGAGGATTACAGCAACACCCAGGAACTCGGCGAAATTCTCTACACGCAATATGCCTATCCGTTTGAGATTGCGTCCATCATTCTGCTGGTTGCGATCGTTGCCGCGATCACGCTGACGTTGCGTCGTCGCCCCGAGACACGATACCAGAAACCGGCAAAACAGATTGCGGTGAGAAAAGAGGATCGGTTGCGCGTGGTATCAATGAAGGCGGAAAAGCCGCGTTCGGGATCTGCAGGAGCGGGTTCGGAATGATCTCTCTCGCCCACTATCTGACTGTTGCGGCGATTTTGTTCTCCATCGCGGTCGTGGGGATATTTCTGAATCGGAAGAATGTTGTCATTCTCCTGATGGCGATTGAACTGCTGCTACTGGCAGTGAACATCAATTTTGTGGCGTTTTCCCATTATCTGCAGGATATGGCGGGTCAGGTCTTCGTGTTTTTCATTCTGACCGTCGCCGCGGCGGAAGCGGCCATTGGGCTTGCGATTCTAATCGTATTGTTCAGGAATCGACAGACCATCAATGTCGATGATCTGAATCGGCTGAGCGGATGAGGACGCCTGCGGGCGCAGTTCACAGATGCTGCTCATTTACACTCTGATTCCCACCAGCTGTCTGCTGGCGGCGATCATCGCCGGGGTAGGTGGGCGTCTGCTCGGTCGTACCGCAACACACCGTGTTGCGATTGCCGGGGTGGCGGTCAGTTTCGCTCTGTCCGTTTACGTATTGATTGACGTTCTGCGGGGCAATGACTTTGATGGCATGCTTTACACTTGGGGAACCAGTGGACAGTTGATTTTTCAGATTGGATTTCTGATTGATGAACTGTCCGCGGCGATGGCGGTCGTTGTAACGTTCGTTTCGCTGATGGTTCACATATATACGATCGGGTACATGCATGATGATCCCGGTTACCAGCGATTTTTCAGTTACATCGCATTGTTTACCTTTGCCATGCTGATGCTGGTGATGGCGAATAATTTTCTGCAGCTGTTCTTTGGCTGGGAAGGCGTCGGTGTGGTTTCGTACCTCCTGATCGGCTTTTGGTTTGACCGAGACTCGGCGATTCATGCGAACATGAAAGCGTTTTTAGTGAACAGAATTGGTGATTTCGGATTCATTCTGGCCATTGCGGCCATCGCATACGTTTTCAGTTCACTCCATTATGCGGATGTTTTCTCAGCGGCGCCAGACGTTGCCAATTGGACGGTCGAGGCCTTTGAAGGAATAAATTGGCATTGGCTGACGATCATATCGCTCCTGCTGTTTGTTGGTGCGATGGGCAAATCAGCTCAGGTACCGCTGCATGTGTGGCTTCCCGATTCGATGGAAGGTCCGACGCCAATCTCAGCACTGATTCATGCCGCGACCATGGTAACGGCCGGCATCTTCATGGTAGCCAGGATGTCGCCGCTGTTTGAACATTCGGAGGTCGCGCTGACTGTTGTGATGACGATTGGTGCGATCACCGCGCTTTTCATGGCGCTGGTCGGGCTGGTACAGAATGACATCAAGCGAATCGTTGCCTATTCAACCCTGTCGCAGTTGGGATATATGACGGTGGCATTGGGTGCGTCGGCTTACGCGGCGAGTATTTTTCACCTCACCACTCATGCGTTTTTTAAAGCCCTGCTGTTTCTGGCCGCGGGATCGGTGATCGTGGCGCTGCATCATCAGCAGGATATTCGGCACATGGGTGGACTGCGAAAAGTGATGCCGGTCACTTATTGGACCGCCTTGGTGGGCTCGCTGGCGCTGGCTGGTGTGCCGCCGTTTGCGGGCTATTTTTCCAAAGACACCATTATTGAAGCGGTACATGCCAGTACGCTGCCGGGTAGCGGTTTCGCCCATTTTGCGGTATTGGCTGGAGTATTCGTCACCGCGCTTTATGCATTTCGAATGCTGTTCATCGTCTTTCATGGCAAACCGCGGCTGTCAGCTGAGCAGATGCATCACGCTAAGGAATCGCCATGGGTGATAACGCTGCCGCTGGTGGTGCTGGCCATTCCGTCGCTCATTTTCGGCGTGATTTTTGCCGTACCGATGCTCTATGGTGAGTTCTATGATGACTCGATTACAGTTCTGGCTGGGCATGAAACACTGGCACGGGTCGCCAGCGATCTAGCCGGAAACGATGGCAGTATTTCGGCGCTGGGGATGATCATTCATGGATTGTATTCATTGCCATTCTGGTTTGCGTTGGCGGGCATTTTCACAGCCTGGCTCTTTTATCTCTACAGGCCCGAGTGGCCGGAGCGCGTGCAGACGAGATTTGGGCTTTTCTGGCGGATTCTCGACCGAAAGTATGGATTTGATGAGTTCAATGATATCGTCATCGCAGGTGGCACCCGCAGGGCCGGCAGCGTGCTTTGGAAGATTATGGATATGCATGTGATCGATGGTTTGATTGTCAATGGGCTGGCCCATTCGGTCCGACGCGTATCATCGCGGATTCGTTCGATTCAGAGTGGTTATGTCTATCACTACGCTTTCACGATGATCATTGGACTGCTGGTCCTGATGACCTGGTACCTGATGGGTTAGTCAGCGCCGACGATTCCGTTGATGTTTCCCTGGTTAAGTTCAATCATCTGGCTGCCGATTGTCGGTGGCGCCGCGGTGGTGGCGGTTGGTCGAATCAGCAGTCTGAACGCAGCTCGCTGGCTGGCGTTAATTACAGCATTGCTGACTTTCGTGTTGAGTCTCGGGGCCTATGTGAAATTTGACACGACGAGTGCGGCTTTCCAGTTCGCTGAGCATACCCCATGGGTTGAAACGTTCAACATCAACTATTCGCTGGGTATTGATGGCATTTCCTTATCACTCATTTTACTGACTGCTTTCCTGACGGTGCTTGTGGTAGTGGCCGGGTGGAAGATCATTCAATACCGGGTGTCACATTACCTGGCCGCCTTCCTCATATTGGAAGGATTGATGATTGGCGTGTTTTCCGCATTGGATGCCGTGCTTTTCTATATTTTCTGGGAAGGCATGCTGATACCGATGTTTCTGATCATCGGCATCTGGGGTGGCGAAAATCGAGTTTATGCGACCATCAAGTTTTTTCTGTATACGCTACTGGGCTCGCTATTGATGCTGGTGGCTTTCCTTTATCTCTATAACATCAGCGATTCGACATTCAGTATTGTCGACTGGCATGATTTGCCGATGATTGGGCACACCGCGCAGATTCTGCTCTTCATTGCGTTTTTCTCAGCATTTGCCGTCAAGGTGCCGATGGTCCCCGTGCATACCTGGTTACCGGATGCTCATGTTGAAGCGCCGACTGGGGGTTCAGTGATACTGGCTGCGGTCATGTTGAAAATGGGCGCTTACGGATTTTTACGATTCACGTTGCCGATTTTACCCGATGCGTCCCGTTCGCTGTCAGGCGTGATGATTGTTCTGTCGTTGGTTGCGGTCGTCTACATCGCGCTGATCGCGCTGGCGCAGACCGACATGAAGAAACTGATCGCTTACTCCTCCATCTCACATATGGGTTTTGTAACCCTTGGATTTTTTGTCTTCAATCAACAGGGCATTGAAGGTGGAATCGTACAGATGATTTCGCATGGGTTTGTTTCGGGTGCATTGTTCCTCTGTGTCGGCGTACTTTATGACCGGCTCCACTCGCGGAAGCTGGAAACTTATGGCGGCGTCGCGCATCGTATGCCGGTGTTCGCAGCGCTCATGATGATATTTACTCTGGCAAACGTCGGTCTGCCAGGCACTTCGGGATTCGTCGGCGAGATTCTGGTGATCATTGGCGCGTTTCAGGAAAATGCAGTTTATGCAGGTGTTGCAGCCCTGACGTTGATTTTTGGTGCCGCCTACACGCTGCGATTGTACAAACGCGTCATTTATGGAAAGATTGTCAATGATGCGGTGGCCACACTTACCGATTTGAATCGGCAGGAAAAAATCACTCTGGGGTCAATTGCGATACTCGTTCTGCTGCTGGGCGTGTGGCCGTTTCCACTTCTTGAACTGATGCATCTGGCAGTCGAGAAATTACTGGAGCAGGTTTCAATTTCCAAGCTATAAGGTGTTTTGAGAACTGAGTTTGGGCTGCGGTCCTAATACCACCAAGCTCGTTCGCATCAAGAGTGGATGTTGGTGTCGACAGCTGGATTACATTTCCTGCGTTTTAGTTGATCTTATGGAATTCAGACTTCACTGCTTCCATGGATGTGAGAGAAAGCGAATGCTGAGAAGTACACCTCTATCGTTTGAAACATTCAACCCAAGACCAACTGATAAATCTGATCTACGCGTTCGATACGTCATTCACATACAATAAACGTGAGACGGCAATACGCGACTCATTTTGCGCAAAGTAGAAACAGATGCTACTGTTGTACATCGCCTCTGATTACGATGCAATCTTACTGAACAACATCTTTGATATGATGATATACTGAATACGAACATCGCCCATCATCATCTGGTTACGTCTGATCAGCTTGCCACTCGGAACTGCAATATGAAATGCGAAACACTTAACAAATCGGTAGCAGGCGTAATTACTGCGTTGAGCTCTTTTGGGTTACTCGGCCTGTTGAGCTGGTTGCTTTTTACAGCCTACGCTCACGCGCAGGACATTACGGTGATTAAAACATCGGCTAAATTGTCGGAGTGGCGACTGGATCAGATTGATCAGAATAGGCGCGATATTGAAGAGATTAAAGCTACCATTAAAGGTATGGATGAGAGAGTACATAATTTGGAAGTGCAGGTGCATAAGCTGGACGAGAAAGTCAGTCAGAACCAGTCTGCTATTATGGAATTGGACAGAAAAGTCGGCTTATTGACGGAAGGCCAAGTAACGATTTTGAACATTTTGAGAGATTTGCAGAAAAGTAATCAGGTGGCGGCCCACCAAGAATTATAGTTCTGAAGAGGGTAACATTCAGTTTTCCAAATTACAGCTTGGTTTTTCATAGAATGGGAGCGATTGTCTTGCTTTCCGGCTGGTGGTTTTGCACCATCAGAGTTGGGCCGGGCACGAATCGGAATTCTTCTCAATGATCTAAGTGTGGATGGTGCAACAGTCTGATTTCTAGCTGAGATGTGTTGACTGGCATCTCGTATATGATCGAGCAAGCCATCTGAATAGTTCTCGAGTCAGGCTTCACATTCGATCACCAATCCCCGCGAAATCTGGACTGATCTTTCATCATCTGAAAGGCATCGGAAATTCAACTGCAGTCTTCTTGTGAGGTTTTATCACACTCAAATTATGGCGGACTGATCCCAGACCTGTTCTGATTCAGTTGCATTTGACTGGCCTGTAATCCTGATCTACATGAAATCGAAAAATTTCTGTCTGCCGCTGAGTCGGAATAAATGCTGTGCCGAAGTCAAAGCCATCAAATACAATCTTAACCTATGTCATTTAATATATCGAACTGTCTTGACGCTGAATCGCCGCCCATGGAAAAGTATTGAGAGTATCAATCCGAGTCGGATTTCAATTCGTGGAGGATGAGTCAAGGATTACGGCGACGGACTAATACTGGCAGAGCGCTGAACGCATTGCTACTGACGAAATGGCACGCATATTCAGAAATCTATGCAGTTAACCAGAGACGCGGTCGTTATATCGAGAGTTGGTGATTGATGTCACATCGGATGCAGTTTTCCACTTCTAGATCAAGCTTTTCGAATACGCTCTATCTCAGAATTTTGAATGTTGCAATCGCCGTAGCAGAAAAATTTGATATCAGAAGAAAATCACGATGAAAAAAGAAAATGTAATTGCCGAAGCGAGCCTTTCAGCTGAAACCGTTGATTTACTAAGAACGAGACGGGCTGATGGGACCACCCCGAAACTTATGAATTGGGGAATTGATTCAGAATACGGTGTTCTTCGCGATGTGCTGCTCGGTTCCGCGGATTGTTTCCGCTGGATGGGCGAAGAAAATCTGGCCTACAGCTCGATCTGCCGTGCGACTGATCGCGGTGGTCTGCAGTTCAATCGGGATGTCGCATTGAGACAGCATGCAGAATTGGTTGATGCGTATCAGTCGGCCGGCGTCAAGGTGCACTGTCTGCAGGCGGACGATGACACGCCATATCAAGTGTTTTCACGCGACTCGAATTTCATGACGCCATTCGGTGCGGTGATCTGTCAGTTGGCAAACCCCAGGCGGCGTGGTGAGTACGCTGCAGTGCTTCGATTCTATCTGTCGAATGAAATTCCAATTTACGATCTGGTCAGTGCCGGAAATTTCGAAGGCGGTGATTTTAACTTGATTGAACCCGGTGCGGTATTGATCGGTTACACCGACCATCGCAGTGAAGAGCGTACCGCCAGACAGGTTGGCGGCTGGATGGAAAATGAAGGCTGGGAAGTCAAATATGCACCCATCGACGAGTTTTACGTACACATTGATATCATGGTCTGCATGGTGGCGGAAAAGTTGGCCGCGGTCTGTTTGGATACGACACCAGATGATGTTCTGAACTGGCTCAGAGCCAGAAATATCGAAATGATTCCGGTCAGTTTTCGGGATACGATGGATTTGGCGTGCAATGTCGTTGCATTGGGCAACGACCGGGTGATTTCAACAGCGGCCGCTACATCACTCAATGAAAAACTTCGCGCAATTGGATTTGAAGTTTACGACCCTGATTTATCTATGTTTACAAATGCAGGTGGTGGTGTTCACTGCATGGCACAACCACTCAGGCGCGATTCGGTTGGTTTGTAACTGATGTGGATTCAGCTTTTCTGAGCCGATCTTAGAGGGCGGTGAGAGCGGGTTTTCCTAGGAGGTAGGCATTGCGATCGCTCGCCCCGCATTGGTTGGTCTAGGCAGTGATTTCTGACCGGTCAATATTTCATTCAGTCTGGCCTGAACGTGATTCGCAAAAGTCTGAATTTGACGCGTGCTGAGATTGAACCCCAACCCCATGACTTCGTTGGTTGCTGAAATAAATGCCTGCTGTCGATGCCAAAGGGTATGGAACAGATGAAACCGCTTTTCATCAAACCCCAGCAGTTGCGTTGAAACGAACAGCTCATCATTGAGTTGTACTTCGCGGAGGTAGTTGACATGGGTTTCGACTATCGCGTACTCCATGCCATTTCTGTCATCAATGGCACGTCCATCATTGGCCAGCTCCCAGAACTTGTAAGTGCCTAGGTCACAGACTGCGACGTAGTAGGCGAGATTCATATGGCCATAGTCGTCGATCCATTCGGCACGTACTTTATCTTCGTGCAAAAGCAACGGCTCATCGAATTTCATAACTGCCACCCGCTTCGTCAATATGGCATCAGCTGATTGTCTCGAACAATCTTTTCCAGTCGCAGGCCCAGCGCCAGCAATATGGATTCATTTCTGGAACGGGACATGAACTGCAGCCCGACCGGCATGCCCAGCGGGTCCAGTCCTATCGGAATCGTTATCGCACAGAAATCAAGGAAGCTGCCCACAGTGGTATTCTGCAGTGCGAGCAGATTTCTACTCATGTAGTCTTCTGGCGTTGAAATCTCACTCATCATTGGCGGGGAGATGGGCACGGTCGGACTTGCGATGACATTGATTCTGTGAAAATGTTCCATCGCTGTTTGCCTGGCGCCGTTGATTTGGCGGAGCCGACGCAGATATTCGGTCGCGGATATGTCACCGCCCATTTTGATGCGCTCGCGGATGACTGGATCTAAAGAGTCGTACCAATCCGGCAGTTCAGACTGGAGAAACGCGATCAGTTCTGCCGAGACCGGGCCACCGAGATTTCGCATTTCGATTGCTTCCTCAGACTCTGGAAAATCAAAGGAAATCAGCTGGCAGCCATCTTTCTCAAGTCTGTGAAGAGCGTCCAGGCACATTTGTGCGATGACCGGGTCTGATTCACGCCACATAAGTCCGTCATCAATGCCGATTCTGAATGTGATGTGCCGGCTACAGTTCTGCTGTTTCGCCAATTGCGCGCAGACGAATGAATAGTCTTGCAGATGAGAGATCGAATGGAAGGCCAGTTGTGCGTCTGCAGCGGTACGGGTTAGAATTCCAATAGTATCCAATGTTGGACTAAGTGGTACAACTCCATCCGTTGACCAGAGTCCAAGTGAAGTTTTCAGTCCGACATTGCCGGTATAGCTCGCTGGTACGCGCACTGAACCCGATGTGTCGGTCCCGAGTGCTATCCAGGCCGATCCTTCCCAGAGACTGATACCGGCACCTGAACTGGAACCACCTGGGACTCGGTGATTCACCGTATCCCAAGGATTCTTCGGCGTACCCCAATGATTGTTGACACCGAGCCCACCGTACGCGAACTCCACGGTGTGCGTTTTCCCAATGAATACCGAGTACTGCGCCGCCAGGTCAGCGACGAACGGGCCGCTTCGCCGCCACTTGGCGGGTAACTCCTGTCCACTGCCGGCAAAAATAGGATGTCCTTCCAAACCAAAAATATCCTTGATTGAAATGGGGATGCCCTGCAGTGCCTGGTAGGGCATCCCGCTGGCCAGCAGTCGGTCGCTGTGGCGGGCCATCTCAAGTGCCGTTTCGGGCAGCCAGCTCCTGTAGGCATTGAGGATGGCACCGCGCGATTCGTGCCGCTCAATTGCATATCGAGTGAGCATTTCACTGGTCAGACGTCCTGATGACAGTTCTTTCGAAAGAAACGCCAGGTCGCAGTCGTATCGATTGTCCAAATTCATCGGTTTCCCTGCTAACCCCATAGTCTACGGTTGGCTGGGTGTAATATTCCGTTCTCGAATCTTATTCCGTATGGGCGATCTTCGGCCAGCCACATTGAGGAATCCAAGTCGACAAAAGCCGCATCGTAAGCCAGTAGCATGGCGGGTGCCAGTCCAAGCGATGTCGACATCATGCTGCCGACCATGATTTGTTTGCCAATCGCTTTCACCCGTTTGGTGAGTTCCAGAGCGGTACTCAGCCCGCCGGTTTTGTCCAGCTTGATATTGAAATAATCGTAGCGATCGGCCAATCGCTCCAGGTCTTCGAGGCAATGAAAAGACTCGTCGGCGCAGAGCGGAACGATGCAATCGATTTCTTCCAGCATTGAATCAGCAGCTGCCGGAAGCGGCTGTTCAATCAATTCCACTGCCAGCATTTTAAGATCAGGGAGAACGCGCTGCAGCAGATCGATGTCCCAGGCTTCATTCGCATCAATGATGATTCTTGTCCGCGGACAGGTTTCTCTGACGGCAGCAACTGATTCAACCACCTGTTCTTTGCCCAGTTTTATTTTAAGCAGAGGAAATGAACTGAAGTCACGCGCATTCTCTGCCAACTGTTCAGGTGGCTCCAGGCTCAGCGAATAGGCGCCAATTAGTGGCGCTGGAGCAGGTAAATCCACCAATTTCCATACTGGTGTATCGGCTTGCTTTGCTTCCAGGTCCCATAGCGCACAGTCCAGTGCATTGCGAGCGGCGCTCGGAGGATATTGCTGGCGCAGAATATCGTGACTCAGGCGATTGGCATTTTCTCTCGCAATCTGTTGAATGGTATCAAGCGTTCCTTTAACATCCTGGTCATAACGGCGATAGGGAACCGCTTCACCGTATCCTGTCGACGCACCATCTTCAATCTTCACGATGACCACGTCGACGCTGCTTTTCGACCCCCTGGAAATTGAGAACGAATTCTTGAGGGGCCAAGTTTCCGAAAATGCAGAAATATCCAATGCCATCAGTTAAGAAAGTTGATGATGAATTCAGCTGGGTCAGCTAGATGATGGCATCAACAATCGACTGACCGCCCGTGATGAACGGATCTTCACAAGGCAGCTGAAAAGCGTCTTGCATGGAATTCAGAATGGAATCCCTATCCTGTCTGTCAACATGTTTCGTGTTAACGGAAATGCCAACGAATCTCACATCGGGCTGAACCATTTTTGCCATCTCCAGGTTAACCTCCATTGCTTCACGAATGCTCGGGAGCGGCCGATCGGGCAACCCTCGCATGTGCATTCGAATCGGTTCATGGCATAAGACCAGAGCATCAGGTTGAGCGCCGTGTAAGAGACCCAGACTGACTCCAGCGAAAGATGGATGATGAAGCGACCCTTGCCCTTCAATGATGTCCCAGTGTTCGGATTCAGCAGCGGGACACAGCTGTTCAACCGATCCAGATATGAAATCAGCAACGACCGCGTCGACCGGCACACCGGATCCTTGAATAAAGATGCCGGTCTGCCCCGTCGCTCGAAAATCGACATTGACTTTACGTCGCCTGAGTTCGTTGGTGATTGCGAGTGCGGTATACATTTTTCCGACTGAGCAGTCCGTACCGACCGTCAGGAGTCGGTGACCGCTTCGAGGTTCTCCAGTTGCGATGTGATCCATCAAGTCGGGTTTTCTAACCTCAATGAGCTGAACGTCGTGTGCCTCCGCCGCTTCGCGAATTGCGGGAATTGAGTTCAGTGGCGTGTGTAGTCCATTCGCGATCGAAAGCCCCTGCCGAAGCGCTTCCACCAGCGGTTGAATCCACGATTCCGGAATGATGCCGCCACGGTTGGCGACGCCGATCAAGACCGTTCGCACTCCGCGGCTTCGAGCTTCTTTCATACTGAGGTCCATCAGCCCCAGGTCGGCCGCGCAGCCAGGCAGTCTGAATTGGCCCGCACAGTCCTCACGACACCAGTCAACGACGCCGAATGAAGTTTTAGCGGCCAATTCATCGGCCGCGTCGCCAACGAATATCAAATACGGTTTTTTTATCTTCATGACTGAGTCTCAATTTCAATGTCATGGTGCCGATGAACGGGGTACTTCAATTTGCACCTGGGCGGTTGAAGATCAATCAATCGGACCATTTCCATTTTCTCAATATACGGTTGAATTCAGTTGACATGAGTGCGGGCCATTGCCCACAGATTTGCAACAGAAGCTCGAAATACGAAAAATCACCGGAACTGACGGATGAATCCCGGATTCAAAAAGAGATTTTACTCGCCGCGATTCGAGCCGTGACAGAATCTTGCACATCGGCGAAGCCTTTTCATCAACCGTGAACATACAGTTCATGCTGGAAATCAGCAATTGCAAATCGTATCGTGACGGCATGATCAGCGTGACCGCGGCACGGCCTGAACTTGCAGAGGGTTGGCATAGTCGTTATTTGATGATCAATGTCATTTTCAAACAAATCACCTGTAGCATGTAACTGTGGGTTCAGGTAATGTGGGCTGTCGGACACGTCATACAAGCATGACGCAACGATCCGGCCTACGGCTGGTCGAGAACCTGAATTCATATGAATTGGGCCTTTGCGTGCAATTTGATCATCTCAGTGGTTGATATCTGGTGCCCTTACCCGGTGGACTCATAACGGTTGAACGCGGACATACGATCCGCGACGCGCGTCGCTATCACGAGGTTCTTCGGCGCCGCGATCCCAATTCGCGGGCTGTGGTTTATGGACACACTCATGCAAGGGTGATTGATCGGAGTGAATCCCCTTGGATCTTCAATCCCGGCGCATCCGGTCGGGTGCGAACTCGTGGTGGACCCTCCTGTCTGGTACTCGAGGCGACATCAGTCAGCTGGGCGGTAACTGAGCACTGTTTTCCGAATGTAACGGCTTCGGTCAACCGAAGCGGCAACTGACAATTGTCGGTGGTGGCCAGATGGGCCGTTCAGGATCGGGAGCCCTGCACGCAGGCAAGATAAGCGTGCATGATCTGAGATGGGTCGTGCAGCAGCTTCTCCTTCCAGGCGCCCAGTCTGACGCCGGTCTGTACCAGTCCTCTTAGAATGCCGACATGCTGAGTCAGTCCGATCGCCAGCGCCCCGATCAGTACATCATCTTTGAGTTCCAAACGCAGGTATCGATTGTGATCCGGATCTTCGACCGTTGTCCGATCACCGCCATCGATGCCGTCCCAGAGGCCAAATGAACTAGTGATCAAACCGAGCATATTCAGCACGTTCATCGGTAGGCTTCCGCCATAGGGAGTGCCTGAACCGGCCATCTGTGAGGCGGCAATTCGACCGTGTTCGCTCGCGGTCGGCTGAATCGCATGTACCTGCTGTGTGCCGGTGCTCCGATCCGGGCCTTGTGCGACATCACCGGCGGCATAGATTCCATCCATGTTGGTCTGCGGGTGATGATCAACCAGAATGCAGTCATCGTAGCCCATGCAGAGATGGGGCCAGATTAACGGGTACGCCCTCTAATTCCCTTCCGACTGCGACCGACGCTGTTGATGATGATTGCCGACCCTAGTTGGTCGGACGATTCCGCGCGCCTATAATCCAGAAAAGTTACACAGCAAATGAGCTGAGGCGAAAGCGCGGGTTGCAAGGGATACCCTGGAAATAGGGCGCGGAAAAGAAAACCGTCATCCACAACGCGCCACCACTTTATCAAAACTGGAGTGAGCTAATGAAGGTGAACCGGAAACCGATCGGGAGGCATGAATGAGCTGGAAACGAGCGAACCGGCCCAAACGCAGGTTCGTCAGTCCAGAACCTCACAGGAAACTGGGGGTCAACGACCACAGATATGGAAAAAGGCGCTACTTCGTTTATGTTCTGGAGCTGGCTGATGGAAATTATTATGTCGGGCATTCTTATTCAGTCGCCAATCGATTGAGAGAGCATCAAAGAGGACAGGTTGTTTCGACGAAAGGAAAGTCACCGGAACTGATCTGGAAGAGTGGCATCTGCGGAAACAGAGAAAAGGCATGTAAATATGAAGCGGCGATGAAATACTGGTTGAAGACTGGCGATGGAAGGTTTTATGAGACGATCAACAGGAAACTGGAAGACGATCAGCGCAGTCAAGTGAGGCCACAGCGGAAAATGGAAAACGATCAGCGCAGTCAGGTGAGGCCACAGCGGAAAGTGGAGGACGGTGGCGGGCGGCGTGCATTCATATTGTTCCTATTGTCCATATTGGGAATAGTACTCATCATTGGAGCTCTGAAAGATTGACGGGAAGCGCCGAGGCCGTCCGCGTTCAAACTGCAGAAAACACGATGTATCATCAATCGCGAGCCAATAATGATCAATAAAATACTCATCTTGAATCGATCAGCGTTCATATCGTCTTCTTATCTCGGTCGAAGCGTCTGGTTGAATGCAGGACTGCATCAGGTGAAATGCTATGGAGAATCAACGCTATGAAAAATCATGAATCTGAAAATCGTGTCGGTTTTATTTGTGATTCGCGCGTCAGAACAGGATTGAAAGGCTTTCGGTACCGTTGCGCGGGCTTCGCACCCTGCGGCTTCCATAACCTCGCTTTTCTTATTGTCGCTGCGCTTGCAGCAGTCGTATTGTCAGGTGTACGCGTCGCTGCTGCAGAATCCTTCGACGAAGCACAGGTGGCCTACCGCGACGGCCGATTTGTCGAGGCGGCTGAAATGGGGGAAGCCGTTGGAACTTCCGAGAGTTATACGCTGGCCGCCAAATCGCTAACCATTCATGGGCAATATATCAGTGCTGATGAGGAGAAAAAAGCACTGTTTGAGCGTGCAATCGAACTGGCTGACAACGCGGTGCGGCTGAATCCGGAAAACTCTGCAGCCTATTTGGAACTGACGCGGGCATTGGGACAACATTCGTTCCAAATCAGTAAACTGCAGGCGATCAAAGACAGCTATGCCGGGAAAACTCGGCAAGCGATTGAAAATGCCATTCGAGTCGACCCCAATTCAGCTTCGGCACATATCAATTTGGGACGGTGGCACGTGGGAATAATTGCCCGAACGGGTTCGATTATCGCGCGGGCAACATATGGCGCTAGGAAGAAGGATGTTGTGGCTTCTTTTGCGCGGGCCATCGAACTTGACCCGCGGAGCAAAGAAGATCTTTATTCGATGGCCATTGGTTATGAAGCGCTCAGCTATAAAAAATACCGAAACCAAGTGCATGAGCTACTGAAACGAGCCATTGAAATGCCTGTTGCGGATGCCTATGATCGCATCATGCATGATAAGGCTGTCAAGCATCTTGAGTCGCTTGAATGAAAAAATGGCTGACGCATTCTCACCGCGCAGTATTCTCATTGTTGACGCAGGCGACTGAGCGCCAATTCGAGTCGGTTCGGTTGAGAGCGAATAATGCAACACGACGAATCGATGCAGAGAAAGTGTTTTGACCGTACTCCATTCTGAAAATGGTCAGAGTACGCATTTCATGGTTGAAATTGTCAATATAATCTTACAGACAGTCCGTGGCATATGCAGTCAAGTTCAGTGAGGCAGGCATCAAGTGACCGAAATGGTGCGAAGGGGATTCTTAATTTTTGAATCATAGACTGTCGCAATCTGCATCGGATACGCGTTTTGGTGCGTCTTCAATTGGAGTCGATCATTTTACGGGGCCGGTGAGTTGGCTGAGTGAGATTGAATAATGACAGTCTTACAATCAATTGACGATGCATCTTTCCACGTGTATGACAATGCAAAGAGCATCCCATTTTCTAAGCGAGTCTTCAGCATCCAGACGTTTCCGTTCATCTAGTAGCATGGCTCTGGTAGTCCAATGAGTAAAAATTCAGTTGCAACCATGACCAACATTGACGGCAGGATCATGCCGACCGCTGAGGCGAGTGTTCCAGTCTTGGATCGTGGTTTTCTTTACGGTGATTCCATATATGAGGTTTTTCGCACCTATCGCGGCATCCCTTTGTTTATGGACGCCCATTTTGAACGCTTGGAAAATTCGGCGCGGTTGGTACAGATGACCATCTCTCAGTCACCCACGGAACTGACTCGGGAGATCAAGCGGACCGTACGCGCAACCGGTGCGACGGTTGATGACGCGGTCTATGTGCGATATCAGATTACGCGCGGAGAAGGTCCAATTGATCTGCATCCTGACAAAGGCGAGCAGACCCGTTACGTCATTATCGTTGCGCCGCTGAAAAAATGGAACCCAATGCACTACTCCGTCGGCATGTCGATGGCCATTCCAGATGTTCGCCGCAATCCGGTCAATGCCCTGGACCCGAATATCAAAGGTGGCAATTATCTGAACAATGTAATCGCGGTGATGCAGGCGCGAAAAAGGGGCGCCGACGAGAGCCTGATACTGAGTACCGACGGTTATGTTACCGAAGCCTCGAACAGTAACGTTTGGTTTGTCATCCAGAACGAGATCGTTACACCCGGCAGCGGTAATCTGCGCGGTCTGACGAAAGCGGCAATTCTCGACGCCTGTGCTGAACGTGGAGTGAGAGCCTATGAACGTTCAATACACAGCGATGAGCTCGAGAATGCGACCGAATGCTTCGTTACCAGCGCCACCCGCGAGGTCATGCCAGTGTACTGTCTGGAATTGGCGGAAGGCAAACTGTTGGATTTTCCAAGAGGTGGGGGTGATCGAACCCGAGAAATTCAGAAAATCTACCGGCAGACGATCGAAGATTATCTCAAAGAGCATGCCGCCGACAGTTTCTTCATTGACTGATAATTGGCCCCGGACGTAGATGCGGGATCTGCAGTATGGATGGTAATGGGAAAATTCACCTTGGTCTGCTCTATGGCGGCAGATCCTGTGAGCATGAAGTGTCCGTGATCTCAGCCCGCTGCATTCATCAGGCGTTGGACCCCGAGAAATACGCCATCAGCCTGATCGGCATCGCGAAATCCGGCGAGTGGCTGTTGATGGATGACAGTACCACGGCGCTGGAATGCAAGGAAGTCGTTTCAGCCGGCCAACGCTCTGTCAGTCTCGATCATACATCCACTGGGCAGATCCGGCTGCGGGACGGTCTGCACGGTGATTTGCAGTCGATATTGAAACTGGATGTCATATTTCCTGTACTGCATGGGCCGTTCGGTGAGGATGGGACCATACAAGGCCTACTGGAACTTGCGGGGATCGCTTATGTTGGTTCGGGTGTTACCGGGTCAGCGGTGGGCATGGATAAGGCGGTCGCAAAAGCCGTATTCTCATCCGCGGGCATTCCTCAGACCGCATACCGTGTATTTCGAAAATCCAGCTGGGAGTCAGATCCGGATGCGATGATCCAGGCTGTTGAGGGGAGTCTCCATTATCCGGTGTTTGTGAAGCCCGTCAACTTGGGATCAAGTGTGGGCATTTCGAAAGCAGGAAATCAGGATGAACTGAAGGCGGCTATTGATGATGCCGCTCGGTTTGATCTGAAAATTATCGTTGAACAGGGTTTGGAGAACTGCCACGAGGTTGAGGTGTCGATATTGGGAAATGATCGGCCAGTGGCATCAGCTGTAGGTGAAATCATACCGGGCGGTGAGTTTTATGACTACCGCGATAAATACATCAATAATCGATCTCGGGCCGTCATTCCGGCGGAGCTTCCGGCTGAGGTGGTTGAGTGTATTCAGAAATATGCGGTTCAGGCGTTTCTGGGCACCGATGCGGCGGGTCTGGCGAGAGTTGATTTTTTTGTCGAACGGAAGACATTTGATGTCTATATTAACGAGATCAACACGATGCCGGGATTTACACCGATCAGCATGTACCCTCAGCTCTGGGCGGCAGACGGCATTGATTACTCAGATCTGCTGGACCGATTGATTCAACTGGCACTGGAACGCCGGGACAGACTGAATCAAAAACGGCTTGTTCTGTGAAAAATTCAACCGCGGTGAATCTCCCGCCGCAACACCTGAGAAGGCGCGATGAGTGAGCGATACGATTACGTTATTGTTGGTGCAGGGTCTGCCGGTTGCGTATTGGCCAATCGGCTGACCGAGGACGCGGACGTCTCCGTTCTGCTGATCGAGACGGGCTCACAGGACAACAGTTGGGAACTGCAGATGCCAGCGGCCTTTTCCCGTCCGCTCAACAGTGAGAGGTTCAATTGGGCATACAGAACTCAGGCTGAACCCTTTCTCGACCATCGCGTACTTGACTGCCCGCGCGGTCGGGTACTGGGCGGCTCGTCTTCAATCAATGGTATGGCGTACGTACGCGGCCATGCGCTTGATTTTGATCGCTGGGCGGACGAAGTCAAAGACCCTCAGTGGTCCTATGCGCACTGTCTGCCGTACTTCATCAAAGCGGGCCGTCGCAAGGCGGGAGCGGATGACTATCATGGTGACCGCGGACCGTTGGTCATCACGACGCCAGCCGGTGAAAATCCTCTGTTCCAAGCATTCATCGAAGCTGGCAGACAGGCCGGATACGGTGCGACGGAAGACCAGAACGGATATCGTCAGGAAGGGTTTGGTACCATGGACATGACCGTCAATGATGGCGTTCGCTGGAGTACGGCGAACGCGTACCTCAAACCTGCACTGTCGCGCAGCAATCTGCATGTTCGTGCCCGTTCACTTGCGACGCGGGTCGTATTTGACAAAAATCGCGCGGTTGGTGTGGAAATCAGCAGCCGCGATCGAATCAGAACGGTACGCTGTGAGCGGGAAGTCATTCTCTGCGGCGGCGTCGTCAATTCGGTGCAGCTGCTGCACCTTTCAGGGGTGGGCCCCGCTCAGGACCTGGAGTCAGTCAAGGTTCCCATCGTTGTGGATCTGCCCGGTGTCGGGCGCAATTTACAGGATCATCTTGAAGTCTACGTTCAGCACGCCTGCAAAGAACCCATATCGCTTTATCCCGCACTCAAGGTGCACCGGCAGGCGCTGGTACTTCTGGAATGGCTGCTGAGGAAGAAGGGCTGGGGCGCATCCAATCATTTCGAAGCCGGCGGATTCATTCGCACTCAGGCCGGAATCGAACATCCCAACATTCAGTTTCACTTCCTGCCGGTGGCGGCCAACTATGATGGCCGAGCTCCGGCAAAGGGACACGGATTTCAGGTGCATATGGGGCCGATGCGTCCGACCAGTCGGGGTTTTATCAAGACGGTGTCGGGCGATCCGAGAAAGAAGCCGGAGATTCGATTCAACTATCTTGAAACCACACACGATCGAGATGAGTTTCGCGACGGTCTCAGACTGACTCGAGAGATATTTGCGCAACCGGCGCTGGATCGATTTCGCGGCGCGGAGCTGACACCGGGTTCCGCCGTTCAGTCAGACGATGAGATCGACGCCTTTATTCGCGCCAAATGCGAAAGCGCCTATCATCCTTCCTGTACCTGTAAGATGGGGGTTGATGAAATGGCCGTGGTGGATACCACTGGCATGGTCCATGGTACCGAGCAGTTGCGGGTGGTTGACGCGTCGATCATGCCGAGCATTATCAGTGGCAATCTCAACGCGACGGTGATCATGATGGCGGAAAAGCTGGCCGATCGAATTCGTAGGAAGGATCCTCTATCGCCATCTGAGGTACCCGTTTACGAAGCTGTTGAATGGCGCACCAGGCAGCGCGAATCTGATCCGCAACGAGTCTGCGAGTGATCCATCAAACCATCTGCGAACTGCATCGTCTGTTTGTGGCCCGCGAACTCAGGACTGCCGATCTTGCGGATTCTTATCTCTCTGAAATTCAGCGCTTGAATCCTCACTATCAGGCGATATCGACGTTCTCAGAGACCGGTTTCAGACTGTTGGCCGATGTCGCCGATCAGGCTTTGGCTTCGACTGAGCCACTCAAACGGCTGGCTGGGATTCCAATTCTGATTGACGATCTGATCGATGTCGCCAATATGCGAACCACTTATGGCTGTCAGGCCTATTCGGCGGCGGTTCCTGAAATGGATGCCATGGTGGTCCGACGTCTGCGGGCCGCGGGGGCGTTGATTCCGGGTAAGGTGACGACATCGGAACTGGGATTGATGCGGGAAGAAGATGCCGATCAATTCGTCTGCCGCTCACCGTGGGGTGAACGGTACGTGAGTGGGGGCGGAGCATCCGGTTCCAGCGTGGGCGTCGTCAAGAACTTTGCCGCCGCTGCCATTGCCGTGGATATCGGTGGAAATGCACTGCTGCCATCCATTTTCAGCGGTTTGTGCGCGCTGGTACCGACCTACGGAAGAGTGGCCCATACCCCGATTTATTCCCGCGGGCTCATGTTCGCAAGTGTTGCCATCATCACCCGCGACGTAAAAGACTGCGCTCTCCTCATGGATGTCGTGGCGGGAGAATCCGAAGTGGATCCGCTGAGTGTTCGATTGCGTCAGTCGAACTATCTGACTGCGATTGAACGGCCGATTCGAGGACTGTCGGTGGCGCTGGTCAACGCACTTTGGAATGCGCCATTTGACGATGCTCACAGTGCGGCGATTTTAAACGTCAGAAAATTCCTGAAATCTGCGGGCTGCCGGGTTGAGAGCAGACGGCCGCCGATCAGAAACGCCCATGAGGCGTGGAAAACTATCACGCGCGCCAATCTGCACGTCAATCACGGTGATGCGCTGCAGCGGCAGCCTGAAAAATTCGGCGCGATGGCCGCCGAGTGGATCGAAAAAGGCGCGGCTGTATCAGCGGCGGACTACATTGATGCTCAAAAACAGATATTCGGCCTCCGAGCGCTGCTTCGAACATTTTTTTGTGATGTCGATCTACTGATCGTTTCAGCCGCCGGTTGCGTACCTTTCGAATATGGTGCGGTTCCGTCCAACCTACAGGCAGGATATCGTCCAACGAGCTGGCAGGATTATGCTTCGATGTGCATCATTGGGGCGGTCAGTGGCTTTCCAGTCGCTCATTTGCCGATGGGTCTGTCAAAGGAAGGACTGCCAGTCGGTGTCTTCATCATCGCCAGGCCGGGTGATGAGGATCTCCTGCTTGCACTGTCTGCCAAGCTCGAAAAATCTGCCGCTGTGTGCCGGTAACGATACCGGCCATCATTCGTTCAGTGTGTTGGCTGATCTCGCTGTCGAATAGCGTTCCGACACGTCGATCAGGGCTGCGCTCAGTATCAGCAATATGCCTACTGCCTCTTTCCAGCCAAATGGTTCACCGGACAGTAGTGCCGCAGATGAAATCCCAAATACGATTTCGGTCATCAGCAGTATTCCGACCCGCGCGGGAGAGATCTGTTGCGCACCCCAGAACATCAGATACATTGATGGCAGGTAGGCGGCGATGAATACGAACAGCCAAAACAGTGCATTGGCAAGGGTTTCCAGGCTTGGAGCGGTTGTGTCGCTTTCGAATGGCAGCATGATGAATGCCGCCGCGACGATGGTACCGCCAATGTAGAACGCGCCGACCTGTTCCCAGACAGCTGCTCTGCTGTCGTTGTTGACGCGCAACATTGCAAACGACCAGATGATGCCAGACAGCAGTGCCAGCAAATCTCCAAAATTCGCCAGTTTTGGGACCCCATTGCTGACGCCGACGATGACAGCCAGTCCAGCGAGTCCAGATATGACTGCAGCGATTCGATAATAGGATATTCGCTGCCGTAGCAGCAGTCGGTCGATGAGGGTGCTCCAAACGGGTGTCAGGTAGAAGAGCAGTACGGTTTTGATCACTTCGGTGAACACCAGGGAGACGGCGTAGAAAATGATGGACATACCTGTCAGCAAGCCGGTCAGCAGAACGTTCCAGGGCAGCCGTCCCGTGGTGACCCACTGCCTCAGGAAAAAGAAAAGAAAAAACAGGGCGGTGACGCCAAGGGCGATTAAGGATGACCAGGAAGCGGTTATCCCACTTTCGTCCAGTTTTCGAATCGGTATCCAGTACGTCCCCCAGATTGCACCGCTGACGGCGACGGCGATGCTAGGCGCCCCTATTGATTTTGTTCTCATCAGTTGACCGCTCAGTTCAGGAAGGGTGAGACGGCTGCATCGTTACCCCAGGCATTGCGGATGAAAAATTCTCGAACTCGCAGGGGAGACTGCAATTTGGTGAGTGGTGGCAAAATAATATTGTTCCAGCGTTGGAGTGTGTGTTGGAATCGCGGCCAACGCGTCAGCCGGCAGTTCGAAAATTCAACATGTTCGCTGACGCATTTTATTGCGGAATCATCCAATCAGACGGACGAGCAGAAAATTACACTGATTTCTTCGATGTTTGGCAAAATATGGTTTCTCTGATTTACACCCTGACGCCAGCTTCATGCCAGGCAGAATTGTAACGAATTCGTCAATATCAAAATCGGACATTGAAGTGTATTACGTTACCTTTCTTCATGATGCTTCTCAAGAAACCGGACTTTTCCAATCGCTTTTTCACAAATCGATGGCATCGTACCATTCTCGCCGCTTCGGTGCCGCCGTCAGTGAAGGACGGCGCGTTGTTCCGTGGTGAGACCCGGTGGTCGAAAGTCAGATGAGGGATATGTGGATTTCAATTTCCGCATGGAATTAATCAATCAACCGGATTGGTAACTGTCGCAGCATAATGCGTCCCAGACGCGGCCGGCCTGTCCACTCAAATGAAATTATCGGTTGACGGATACCGGATTTTGCCAAATGTCATCAATTTCGATTGTTAACTGTGACATTTCTGCTATATAATTGCTCCATTGAATTAGTTCTGCTGTTATTCAGAATCGATTGACGGCGGTCCCATGAAAAATAGTCTCCAGATGGGAGAACTGGGAAACCTCGCTAATTGCGGGGTTTTTAATTTGTTGAATCTGAATTGAGAATGAATGTCGTGACTGATTCTGTGGCGGGCAAAGCGACTGATTCTGGACGCGATCTCTATGAGCTGCTGGACAGCAGCATTGACAGTTACGGATACGAATTGGTTCATCTTGAACTGATGGGCCGGGAAAAGTCTCGAGTGTTGCGATTGTACATTGATGCGCCTGGCGGCGTTACACTGGATGACTGTGTGTTTGTCAGCCAGCAGGTCAGCCGACTGCTGGATGTGGAGGACCCGATCGAGGGGGGTTATTCCCTCGAGGTATCTTCGCCAGGAATTGAAAGACCACTGGCGAAACGAGAACATTTTGAACAGGTTATTGGTAAACGCATCGAGGTTGCGACCTTCGTGAAATGCGATGGGCGCAGAAAAATACAGGGTCGGCTGCTGGATGTGGGCGATCATTCCCTCAAAGTGGAAGTCGACGGTACTCCACTCCTGATCGAGATGCACAGAATCCGCCGGGCGCGGTTGAAACCCAACATTGACGAAATTATTTGATGGAGCAGACTGTATGGTGAGTTCAAGCTATATTCCGCAAATCGTTCAGGCTTGGTCAGACGAAAGGAATTTGGCACCAGCCGTCGTATTTGAGGCGCTGGAGGCGGCGCTGGCGGCCGCTGCACGTAAAGGCCATCAGGAGGACATTGACGCGCGAGTCGCAATCGATAGAGATACGGGTGATTATGAGACCTATCGCCGGTGGGAGGTGGTTGAGGACGAAATGGACATCGAAAGCTCAGAGCGTCAGATTTCACTGGCTGCGGCGCGGGAAAAATATCCTGAAATTCAACCGGGTGAGTACGTTGAGACCCTCATTCCGTCCAGTGCCAGTGGCAGAATCTCAGCGGCCGCGGCGCGGCAGGTCGTCATGCAGAAAGTTCGCGAGGCGGAACGGGAACGGATCTGTCGGGAGTACCAACCGCGCATCGGAAGCATGTTGTCGGGTGTCGTTCGCCGGATTGAGCGCGGTGATGTCATTGTTGAAACTGAAAACGTAGAGGCCCTGCTGCCGAGAAATTTATGCATCAGCAAGGATGGTTTTCGACAGGGCGATCGGGTCAGAGCGATTCTGAAGGAAGTCAGAACTGAGCCGCGCGGCGTGCAGCTGATATTGGATCGAACCAGCCCGCAGCTGCTGATTGAACTTTTCAAACTGGAAGTGCCGGAGACTCGCGAAGGGCTGATCGAAATTCGCAGCGCCGCGCGGGATCCCGGGCTGCGGGCGAAAATCGCCGTGCGCGCGGTCAACGCTCAGTTTGACCCAATTGGTGCCTGCGTTGGCATGCGAGGTACGCGGGTGCAGAGCGTATCGAAAGAAATCGCTGGCGAACGGGTTGACATCGTCGAGTGGAGCCCCAATCCGGCCCAGTTCGTCATCAACGCTTTGGCGCCGGCGGTGGTTGAAAAAGTCAGTGCGGACGATCCCAATGCGAAGTCAGTGGATGTCGTCGTCGCCGAATCGCAACTGTCCAAAGCCATTGGTCGGGCGGGACAGAATGTCAGACTGGCATCCCAGCTGACCGGCTGGGACATCAATATCATGACGCGGGAGGAACAGGAGCAGAAGTCAAACGAAGTCGCTCACACCATAGCAATTCAGCTGATGGAACAGCTGGATGTGGATGAAGATGTCGCAACCGTATTGATTCAGAACAACTACACTTCGGTACTCGATATCATCTACGCTGAACCTGAAGAGCTGGAGAAAATCGAACAGTTTGATGCCGCCCTGGTAACCAAGATCCAGAGCCGAGCGACTGATGCGATGCTGCAGCTTGAAATTCAGGACCTGAAGCAGGCTGAGGAAAACGTGCCTGATGATTCGCTCCTTGAGGTTGAGGGTATGGACGAAAATACGGCCGTCGTGTTGGCCGCGCATGGCATTCGAACGATGGAAGAACTCCAGGAAGCCGACACGTTCACACTGCTTGAGATATCGGGCATGAGTGAGGAGCGGGCCAAAGAACTCATCCTCAGCGCACGCGCACCTTGGTTTGCACAGTCAGAAACTTAATCCGATTGTGGATCACTTTGATTTGATTTGTAAGAGATGGCGGTTACGGTAAAAGAGTACGCGGCTCAGATTGGTCTTTCGCCTGCGCGCCTGGTGGCGATGCTCGCAGAGGCTGACTTGGCTGATAAGACCGAAGACAGTGAAATCACCAACAACGAAAAACGAATGTTGGTGATGCAGCTGCAGAAAGGGCGCGTCCATCAGGTTCGACAGCACTCCGAGCATTCAGTCATTCAAACGCAGCGCAAATCTGGCGCGGCGCGTGAAATCGTCGTTGAAATCAAAGGCGGTCACACACTCGCGCCCAGGCCAATTGTAACACCGCAGCCCGCAGATCAAAAAAACGAGCGGGCTGACGACGAATCGTCGGTGCCAGAGTCCGCCGTTGAACGGCAGGATGTCAGCGCTGCTGATCAGCCGGATACCGAAGTCACTGAAACGGTCCCGGCCGATGAAATTCACGCCGAGGCTGAAGTTACCTCCCCACCGGACCGCCAATCCGACGTTGAATCTCAGCTCCAAAAGGTAGCGGAGGCGGAGCCAGTCGACGAAATCAAGCAGGAAGAACCGGAAGTCCCGACTGAATTGCCGCCCCCGGACGACGACCGGACACCCAAGCGCAGTAAGCCGAAACGAAAAACCGTCAAAAGGCAGCAGCGCGAGCAGCTGCATATTGTCAAGGGTCGGGAGAAGCTGCAGCGCGACCGCGAACGCAAAAAAATCTCGCAGAAACTTGATGATCGGATTTCGCAGCACACATTCCACACGCCAAGTGAGAAGAAAGTGTATTCCGTGTCAATATCGGATAACAACCCCATTCGACAGTTGGCTCAGACCATGTCGGTTAAAGCGAGTGATGTGATCAGATATCTCCTTGATGAGTTCAATCTACAGGTTACGATCAACGGTTCCGTCGATCGCGATGCGGCCACGTTGCTGGTTGAGGGACTCGGTCACAAGCCTGTCGATGAAGATCAGCAGGATATTGAAACGCAGCTGCTGGGAGGAGAAAGTGATGCTCGAAAGCAGTTGCCCCGGCCCCCCGTCGTCGCAGTCATGGGACATGTGGACCATGGCAAGACGACCTTGCTTGACACCATTCGATCAACCAAAGTCGCGGCCATGGAAACAGGCGGAATCACCCAGCACATCGGCGCATACATGGTCGAGACGTCTCACGGTAAGATTACATTTCTTGACACCCCGGGTCATGAGGCGTTCACCGCGATGCGCGCGCGTGGCGCCCGCGCGACGGATATCGTGATTTTAGTGGTCGCCGCGGACGATGGTGTGAAGCCGCAGACAGTTGAAGCGATCAATCACGCGAAATTTGCCAATGTCCCTCTCATTGTCGCAATCAACAAGATTGATAAGGCGGACACGGACCCGAACAGAGTTCTGCGTGAACTGACGGAACACGAAGTGATTGCTGAATCATTGGGTGGCGATGTTCAGGTCATTGAAATCTCAGCGCTGAAAAATATCGGCATTGATGATCTGCTGGAGGGAATCGAACTGCTGGCGGGTACGATGGAACCACCGCTGACCGCACCAGTCGACGGCATTGCCAGCGGCGTCATCATTGAGGCTCGGGTTGACAAGGGACGCGGTGCCGTGGTCACCGTCCTGGTACAGAAAGGAATTCTGACTCCGAAGCAGATCATGGTGGTGGGGCAGCAGAAAGGGAAGATTAGACAGTTGACCGATTATCGCGGCAACGTGGTTAAGGAAGCGCGTCCCTCGACGCCTATTGAAATATCAGGATTTCCCAAGGTCCCCGAGGTGGGTGATGAATTCGTCTGTCCTCCGGATGAGCGTTCGGCTCAGCAGCTGATTGATTTTAGGCAATCTGGTGAACACAGCGGAACTGATGGCCAGGCGTCGGTCACATTTGGTGACTTGAATGATCCCAAGATTGTCAACGTCATCATCAAAACGGACGTCAGTGGCAGCGCTGAGGCACTGGCCGACGCGGTAAAAAGTCTGTCCGATGACCGAGTGGATGTCAAGGTGATTCACGCGATGGTCGGTAGCATCAGTCAATCGGATGTCAATCTGGCTATTGCCGCCAGCGCTTTCATTCTGGCATTCAATGTGAGCGCGGAAGCGACGGCAAAGAAGTTGATCAGCGCCAACAATCTGACGGTCATCCATAGTAGGATCATTTATGATGCGCTGGATGAGCTGAAATCCGCCATCCACAAAAAGATCGGTCCCAATATGGTCGATACGGTCATTGCGACGGCCAATGTTCTACAGGTTTTCAAATTTTCTAGATTGGGCACGATTGCCGGTTGCTATGTGGAAGATGGAACGGTGAAAAACAATCGGCCGGTACGAGTGGTGCGCGACGATGCCATCGTCTACAACGGTTTGATCGATTCGCTACGCCGTTTTCAGAATGATGTCAGTGAGGTCAAATCGGGTTTGGAGTGTGGGATACAGCTGAAGAATTACAACGATGTTCAAATCGATGACCGGCTCGAGGTGTATGAATCTCGCGAGGCGGATTGATTGACTGATGGTCATCTCAGAATGATTTCGATCGATGTTCCAGAAGCAACACAGTACACAGGCCTGATCCAGACCAGGGCGATGAGTTCGATCAAAATGAACCGAATGGGGCGGCCGGATGGTGTCAATCGCACCAAAATGGTGGGCTCAGTGGTGCACAAAGCACTGAGTCAGATTCTACAGCACGACATCTGTGACCCTAGGGTCGGAAGAACCACCATTACTGAAGTGGAACTGTCAAACGACCTCAAGCACGTTAAAGTGTATCTGACCAGTATCGAATCGCAGGAAGTGCTGAAGTCAAGTGTGGACCAGCTCAACCGGGCGAAGGCCTACATTCGGCGCTGCTTGAAAGCTCATCTGGATTTGCGATTCACTCCATCGATTCGGTTTTTGGTTGATGAACTGCCGTCGCGTACCAGCCGGGTACTGCATTTGATTGATGAAGCGTCAACATCAGACCACAAAGATCAGTGAGTTCAGAACAGTCCAAGAACAAATCCCCGATTGCAGGTGTTCTGCTACTCGATAAACCGGGTGGCATGTCATCAAACGCCGCGCTCGGCAAGGTGAAATCGCTGCTGCAGATTCGAAAGGCGGGACACACTGGCAGTCTTGACCCACTCGCGACGGGGTTGCTGCCGATCTGTTTGGGCGAAGCAACTAAAGTTGCGGGATTTTTTCTGAATGCGGACAAGTGCTATCGAACCCGCATCAAGCTCGGAGAGACGACGGATACCGGGGACCGCGATGGACAGGTTATCAAACGCAGTGCCGTTTCGGTTTCTGAATCTCAGCTCACCGGGGTTTTAGAGCGTTTTATTGGCGAACACGAACAGATACCGCCGATGTATTCGGCCGTCAAGTTGAACGGCAAACCACTATACAAACTTGCCCGACAGGGAATTGAGATCGAAAGATCGGCGCGTAAAGTAAGAATTCACAGCATTGAGCTGGTGGATTTTTCAGCATGCAGTTTCGAAATCATTCTGAACTGTTCAAGCGGATACTATGTACGCACGCTGGCTGAGGAAATTGGAAAACGTTTGGGTTGTGGTGGACATGTGGAAGCGCTGCGCCGGTTCCGCGTCGGTCGGCTGAATATTGACGACGGTTACACTTTGGAACAGATTGAGCGATTCGAATCGATTGCCGAGCGACACCGGCTTGTTGTACCGGGGGATCAGACGCTTTCTCACCTGCCTGAAATCAAGCTGAGTTTTGATGCCGCCTATTATCTGTGCAGGGGCCAGACCGTGCGGGCCGGAGATCTGCCGCCGTCGGGGCTGGTTCGGCTTTATGAGAACAGTGTGGGATTCCTGGGAATCGGAACGTCGCTCGGCGATGGCAGGGTCGCACCCAAACGTTTATTTCACGCATCGGGCGGATGAGTTGAAGTATGATATGCACATTCAGTTTTCCCCACCCTGCGTATTTCCATTCACCTTTCGAGTTTTAATTGGTTGAGTATGTTGATATGGCATTATCAGTTGCAGACAAAGAGAATATAGTTAGCGAATTTCGGCGAAGCGACGGCGATACTGGCTCCCCAGAGGTGCAGGTCGCGTTGCTGACTGAGCGAATTCGTGGGTTGACGGAGCACTTTAAGGAGCATAGACATGACCATCACTCGCGGCAGGGTCTGTTGCGAATGGTCAATCGAAGGCGAAAACTACTTGTTTATTTGAACTCGACTGATCCCGAACGCTATCGGGACTTGATTTCAAGACTAGGATTAAGGAAGTAAATGTAATGATGGTTCACTTGGAGAATAGAGTATGAGCGAATTCGCAGAAGTCCGATTTCAATACGGCGCCCATGAGGTGCGCCTTGAAACCGGACGCATAGCCCGTCAGGCAACTGCAGCCGTCGTCGCCAGTATGGGAGACACGTCAGTTCTGGTAACGCTGGTGGCGGAAAACGAACCCAGAGATTTGAAATTTTTACCTCTCACCGTCGAATATGAAGAGAGGACTTATGCGGCAGGCAGAATTCCAGGTGGTTTTTTCAAACGCGAAGGACGACCGTCCGAGAAAGCCGTATTGACCTGTCGATTGATTGACCGGCCGCTGCGACCTCTGTTTCCAAAGGGTTTTTACAATGAAGTACAGATTGTTGCGACCATCATGTCCGTGGACCCCAACATCGATCCAGACATTATTGCAATGCTTGGTGCGTCAGCGGCAGTCAAGATATCTGGTGTACCGTTCAACGGCACCATGGCTGGAACCCGGGTGGGATATGTCGACGGAGACTACGTGCTGAATCCTCCTTCTGATCTTCTACAGCAGGAATCAAAACTCGATCTGGTAGTGGCGGGCACCCGAAATGCGGTACTGATGGTTGAATCGGAAGCGAAACGCCTGACTGAGAAGCAGATGCTGGGGGCGGTGATGTACGGGCACGAACAGTTGCAGGTAGCGATTGATGCGATTACTGAATTGGCTGAACGCGCAGGCAAGCCTCAATGGACCTTTGAGCCGCCGGAGACCGATCATGAGCTGGTTGAAAAGGTCCAAAGGCTGGCGCGTGAAGAAATCGAAAATGCCTATCAGATTGCAGAGAAACAGGAACGCAGAGATCAGTTGTCCCTGATCCGATCGAAAACCTGCGAGGCTTTGATTGAAAGTCAGGGCGAAGAGGTGGTGGATCAGGTGCAGGATGAACTGAAAGCACTGGAGTCAGCAATCGTACGCGGTCGAATCCTTGCAGGTAAACCTAGAATCGACGGGCGCGATACGCAGACTGTACGGCCAATCGATATTCGCACGCGGGTATTTCCGAGAACCCACGGATCGGTCGCATTCACGCGGGGTGAGACCCAAGCCCTGGTGATTACCACGCTGGGCACCGAACGCGACGCTCAGATCATTGATGCTCTGGAAGGAGAACACAGAGACCCATTTCTGCTGCATTACAACTTTCCTCCATTTTCGGTTGGCGAAACCGGGCGAATCGGATCCCCCAAACGTCGGGAGATTGGTCATGGCCGATTGGCCAAACGCGCCATTGCCGCTGTGCTCCCTGAACGGGAAAGCTGTCCGTATGTGATTCGAATCGTGTCGGAAATCACTGAATCAAATGGTTCCAGCTCGATGGCGACGGTCTGTGGTACGAGTCTGTCACTGATGGATGCGGGGGTTGGAATCGCCGCGCCAGTGTCTGGAATAGCGATGGGATTGATCAAGGAGGGAGACGACTTCAAGATTCTGACCGATATTCTGGGTGATGAAGATCACTTGGGAGATATGGATTTCAAAGTCGCCGGTACTGAAGACGGGATAACCGCACTACAGATGGATATCAAGATTGATGGCATTACCGAAACCATCATGGGGGCCGCGCTCGAGCAGGCCAGAGAGGCGAGGCTGCATGTGCTCGGTGAAATGAATAAAGTGCTGGCCGAGCCGCGTGAGGATGTTTCAGAATTTGCGCCGCGCATCATCACCATGAAAATCAGTCCCAGCAAGATTCGGGATGTAATTGGCAAAGGCGGTGCCACCATCCGCGCGTTGTCGGAAGAAACCGGTGCCACGATTGACGTTTCCGATGATGGCGTGATCAACATCGCTTCGGTTGACAAATCTGGCGGTGAGGCGGCCAAGGAACGAATCAAGCAGATCACCTCTGATGTCGAAGTCGGTAAGGTATACGAGGGCCGGGTCGTCAAGCTGATGGATTTTGGTGCGTTTGTCAATATCCTGCCGGGACGCGATGGGCTGGTACATATTTCTCAGATATCCAAGCGGCGCGTGAATCAGGTGTCGGATGTGCTCAGTGAAGGTGACGTCGTGGTCGTCAAAGTCCTGGAAATTGACAAGCAGGGACGAATTCGTCTCAGTATGAAAGCGATCGACGAGGCGGCCTGAGTTTGCCCAAGGGAAAACGGTCGTTTCATTTATTGGCTGGACGTTTCGCTTGCGGATACTGATTCAAAGGGTGTTAAGCGCCTCAGTGTCCGTAGCGGACCAACTAGCCTGGATTCCCACCGCGAAATCGGCTATGACATTTTGGCTGAGAATCAGCCGAAAGTGAAGCGCAGCGTGCGCTGGCCAAGCCAGGGGATGACGAAGTGCTGTTCGGCAAAGCCGTTCTGCACCAGAAAGGGATTGTTGGCCCGGCGACCGAAACGCACCGTGATGGCGGTCTCCTCAATGACGATCTCCGCCGCTGCGTTGATGAATTTTCGAAACAGCGTGCGCGGGACCTGGCGCTGGTGTCCCTGGGCCACGTGCTCGGCCAACAGCCGGTACAGCGTTTCCGCCATCACGGTCAGCTGCAGGTCGACCTCGATCTTCAGTGGCACCGAGGCCGACAGGGCGTCCATGTGAAACAGGTCGATCGCCGCCGCGATGGCGTTTTCAATCACCATGCGCCGGGCATAGCGGTCCACCAGTCGTCCCGCACTTTCGTTGTCCTGATTGGTGATCAGCAGGGTGGGTTTTTCATGTCCCAGGTCCATGATCGCCAACTGGCGAAGGTCGCCCGGATAGCCGCGCAGCCGCACCCGTTGCTCGAGCACCCGCGGCGTTCGATACGCCCGGCCGATGTTGGTCAGTGTCAGGCGCCGCCACTGCTCGGTCGGTATCGCATGAATGGCATCAATCAGCTTGGCGGTGCGGCGGCGCAGGGTGATGAAGCCGATTCCCCGCGCCTGGAGGACCGCCAGATTGGCATAGGTGGTCAGCTTGGAATCGAACACCAGTTCGCGCGGCCATTGGCCGGTGTGCCGGCGCCAGTACTCGGCGAAGCGCAGGATCTCGTCGGCCTGGTTGGCTTTCCTGACTTTGGCGTTGGCATAGCAGAACACCCGCGCCTGATCGTCTCGGGCGACAAACGCCAGGATGCCCCGCTGTCTTCGGGACCGTTTCGACACGAAGTGCTTCTCCATCAGCGCCTCGTCGCCATGATGGGGAATGGTGTGAAAGTCCAGATCGAAACTGCCACCGGTCTGCAGCCCGTGGCGCTGGGCGGCGGCCAGCCAGGCGGCCATCAGCGGCGGCACCGTCCGGGGATCCACCCGGCAGCTGTATTCGGTCAGGGTGGCGCGTTTGGGAAACACGTTCAGTCCCGCAAACAGCGCCAGGCCGGGATCGAACACGTCGGCCATCGCCTGGCTGGGGCGGCCGATGCCCCACAGCTTCAGGGCCAACAGGGCGCGGACCGCACTGGCCGCCGGCATCATCTCGCTGCCCGGCAGGGCGTGCGTGTGCAGCAGCCGGTTCAGTTCGAGCTGTTCCAGATACGGCAGAAACAGAAACAGACCGCCGTAAGCGGTGGTGAAGCGGCGGGGCGACAGGTCCAGCTGACGGACATCCGCGGGCGCCGCCCGGGCTGGCCTGACCAGATCGCTCAGCAGATGGCCCGGTCGGCGGCGCAGCCGCGCATAGCCGGCCTTTTTCAACACGTTGCTAACCGTTGAGACGCTGACCGGTATGTGGTTGGCATGGAGCTGCTCGGCGATGTGATGGACCGACAGCTGGCGGGTGTCGCGCAGCTCGCAGATCAGCTGGTCTCGGCGGGCGCGCGGGGGTTTGGGGGCGGCCGGAGGGGGCGGTGCTGGCGGCGGTTGAAAGAACGTCCAGGTGGGATTGGCGAGGAAGGCCGAGCACAGGTTTCTGAACGAGCCGTGAGAGTAGTTGAAGCGGCGGGCGGCTTCCTGGGTGGAGCAGCCGTCGACGAAGCGGGCTCTGAGCGCTTCGTAGCGGCGCATCATGGGGGAGGTGGGTTGCAGGAAGAGGTTTTGGGGATTGGGAGCGGTCATGTCATAAAAATAGTTGTAGTTGAACATGAAACCAATATATCACATAAAGTCAGCAGATGTCAAGCTGAAAGTTCTGACATGGCCGGAATTAGATTTGAAGGCGGGAATGTTAGAATGAAAGCCAGTGACAGTGCGGAAAATCCGTATGCGGCACTGGATTAGGCAGGATTCTGAGCCTGCGTGGGGCGGTGCCATAAACGGAGGTGGATTTTATGAATATTGATGATAATATAAATTATTATAATGAATATTATGACAATATGACCGACTAGTGGGCTGAAAGACGGCTTGGAGTCTCGTTTGCGGTAGAAATTTTGTCACAGCATATTGTGTAATGGGAATTCAGGCTAGCAACCACAGTTAATAGATTTACTGAATGAACGTAATTTTTGTTATCAACGCGATTTCCGTATTTATCAACACAAAGTCGTAGTCCACGCCCGACTTCTTGACGACGCGAGATACTGCTACTGGTATGTTTTAGCATACAAATTACAAAAACATTAGGATTGTCCCAACCCTCCCTTAGTGCAGAATGAGAGAATATGAAACGCGTTGGTTCATCGTGCGATAGTAAAAGTTCTTTGTCTTTTAGTATTAATTCATAGTCACTTATATTATCGGATTCTGCGGTATTCTGATTTACATCTGGGTTTTTGAAACGATTGTTATTGTCTATCGAAAAATATCCTTTATGTGTTAAAACCGGGTCAATGCTATTTAGATAATGCCAATAATCATCATTAGCAATCAACTTTGACTTATATTCCTCTGTTATCAGTTTATATTGTTCCTCAAATATACGAGCATAGTCACCCTTTTCATCTTCTCTCTCATAATCCCTATATTTACTAACACTATCGACAAAGAACAAGGAGAGGACTTTAATTCCTTTAGAATAAAGTCGTTTTTCCCTATCAATATGGGCCAATATTGTTTCGCGAATTTGCAATTTGCGCATTTCCGTTTCGGTAATATCACCGGTTGCATCCCCAACCTCAAGGGCAATACCGTTCGAAAATTTGATCAAGCCATTGTTAGAACTAATATCCTGAACTTTGAAATTTCGATATTGGTCCAATTGACCAGATAATTCATACAGATCATCTCCTTGTTTAACTTTTTGAAATTTACGGCGGATTTGATTTGATTGCAGCTTCACTTCCATATCAATTCGCGCGACTGGGGAAGAGGTTTGTGAGATGATTATACCTTCAAAGAACATGTAGGGACTCACTCCTGTCAATCCATGGGCTTGGATTCCACGAACAGCAATCTTTTTCCTAATTACCGTTTATATTAAGCCTAACTTTAGCAGTCTGTCGGGCATGGGTGGCGTTCTGAGTGCCACATAAGCCAAGCGTGGAATCAGATCGGGCAGTTGGAACCGGCGGTTGAACCGGTACTCGAACGCCGCCAGATACCGGTGCGCGTATTTGCCGCTGACCGAGTGATGGGTGCTGCGGATGGCCGACTTGACGTTGCCGAGCATGGTGTTCACCCAGTGAAACTCAGGCTTCTGGACACTGGCTTTGCCACCGCCAGTGACCACCACCTGATGATCGAAACCAGCCTCGCTCAGGGCGTTGAAACAGGGCAGTCCGTCGGAACAGACCCAGGTGCCGTCCGCCAGATGCCGCCTCGCCCAGGCGGCGACCTCCGAGCTCCTGAAACCTTTGATCACGCTCAACTTCATGCGGAGCGGATGCCCCTGGTCGTTGGTCTGCACGGCCGCCAGGAACGGCGTCTTGGCGGCCGCCCCGCGGCCGCGTTTGCCACCGCTTCGCTCACCACCGAGATAGGCATCGTCGATCTGCACCAGACCCTCCAGCTGATGTTTGTCATCGCGTTCCATCATCACCTGCATCAGTTTGTGCTTGATCCGCCAGGCCGCATCGTAGGAAATGCCCAGCTCGCGGTGCAGCTGCATCGCCGAGACGCCCTTTTTGCTCTGCGTCAGCAGGTAGATGGCCAGAAACCACACCGTCAGCGGCAGTTTGGTGGAACTGAAGATGGTGCCCGCCGTCACCGAGGTCTGGCGGTGGCACCGATAGCACTGCTGCAGCCGGCGGGTGGTCAGCAGACAGGCCCGGTCGTGGCCACAGTGCGGACAGACAAAGCCCTTCGACCATCGCCACTCGAACAGCGCCTGAAAGCACTGTTCTTCGGTGCCGTAGGCTTTTAGAAAATCGGTCAGACTGATGCCTTTCTGAAACTGTATTGCGTTGCGAGCCATTTAATATCTCCCCATTATCAGTAAATTATGATATTATTAGTATATCACAAGTGCCGCTTATTATTCACGGTAATTAGGATCTTTTTTACTAGTTTTTGATTGTAAGCATCTATCGCATCAAGTCTATAAACCTTGTTGTGGATTTTCCTATGAGTGGCTGAATAGCGCAAAACTAATAACGGCTTGAATTTTTGTAATGCCTTTATCGTAGCGTCCCCCTCCATCTTCTGTGGTTCATCTAGAATCAATATTGGTTTTGTTGATGCAATTACATCTATCGGTTTGCGGGATTGAAATTCGTCTAGTTCTTCGTATATTCGGAGGTTGTTTTTTTTGCGAGAGTTAAACGCTTGTATATTTATAACCATCACATTGATATCAGCACTAGAAGAATACAACTCTAGGTGATATAGGTGTTTCGAGTTGTAAATAAAGTAATTTATTTTTTTACCGTAGATTTCAAAAAAGTGTTCGGCAGTGGATTGAAACGATTTATATACACCTTCCCTAATCGCAATGCTTGGTACAACAACTATGAACTTTAGCCACCCAAACCGCTTATACAACTCAAAGATAGTTCTGATGTAACAGTAGGTTTTACCAGTGCCTGTTTCCATTTCTACATCAAGATGAATTTGAGACGCTTTAAGTACGGTGGAAACGTATTTTGAGCTAGTTGCTACCCATTCATTATTTGTATTAACCTCCTGAAAATCAGAAATTGATTTTGACAGCTTTAAGTTCTGTCGGCTTTGAACTTTTTTTATGTTTTTTAGTAAAACATTTTCACTTAGCGTAAGATTGGAATTGCTAACGGTGTCATGAAATAATCTATTTTGATTTCTCGGGCCTAATTCATTGGGGTGTACCACTCCTTCACTTTTGACTTGTCCTTCGAAGCAATCAACAATGGATTTTACTGCTTGAATCTGATAGCCTTGAGATTTAAACTTTAACTTCACAACAATATCTGAATTTATTTAAAGTGTTTGAAAATTTGTTTGAGGCGAGTATTGATGAAATATTTGCTTCGCGTTTATCTTATCCGCATCAGTTGCGAAACTACTGTCGCGAAAAACAGCCCACTCTGGGTTACGTTTAGCCAAAGATTCGAAAATGGATTTAGTTAAATCGGAATCAAAGCAAGCAATTAAATCCTCGTGATCAACGGCAACAGTGAAAATTAAACAATGATCTAACTTCTCAGATCTTATTGGAAGTGCTAAATCTAGACCCAAATTTAACAATATTTGAAACAGAAGGTCTTCGGGAATTCGATCTGGCTTAATGTTATCTACTGCATAATTTAAAAGGTTTTCCTGAATTGTGCCTTTCGGTGTCCGTGCTAGATTTTCATTGAAATTTGATGAATCAACTTTGAGTACACGAAAGCCAAGGTCAAGAAATCCCCCCCCCGTTTGTTTATATTTATCAATAGCCTTCTGAATCCGAATTTTTGTTAGCTCTGTCAAATAAAGTGGCTTATTGTGCAGATTTAAATAATCTATTCCGTTTTGAACAATTGACCTTGCTTTAGAATTTTTGAGCGTTTGTTCTAGGTCTTCATCAAGCTGGACCAGAACATATCTAATTTTCTTGTTGTGTTTATTACACCATGAATAGACGGCTTCAGCTGTTGTTCCAGAACCGGCAAAGAAATCCATGACAACGTCATTTTCATCTGCAATGAAATTGATCAAATATTCGATGAGAGAAACAGGTTTTGGGTAATTGAAAATATCGTTTTCAACACACATTAACTGACCAGCAATTCCCGCCAAGGACATCTTCCGTGGATTCGGCGTGATTTCCGGCTTCAGACGCAGGAGTCGGGAGGATGCGGGCAAAGTGGGTCCTCCGGCAGGTTGCCGGATCGGCGGTTGGCCACGTGATACCCTGAAGAACCGGCCGGTCACACATTCGGTCACGGCGACCGCATCAGGACGTGTCGAAGAGCACCAGATCGGGCCCGCGGTACCCGAAGGCGATGGCCTTATACAGCGTCTCCCAGTCCCGGACGTGGAATCCCAGGAACAGCGCGCGCAGCTGCTCCCACAGGGCTTTCGAGCCGCCCGCTTCCGCCCGCGCGGCCTGGAACAGCGAGCAGCACCGCTGCTGCACCTGATCGATGAGAAACGCCAGCATCGTCAGGTGGGCGAACACCGTCGCCAGATGCCGTCGGCCGTGGCCGAAATTGTGTTCAAAGCCGTAGCCTTGGTTCTTCAGGGTGTTGAAGGTCTCGTTCTCGATGCGCCAGCGGGCCCGTCCCGCCCGCATCAGCTGGTAGGCGTTCGCTTCCGTGACCTCCAGGTCCGTGACCCAGGAGAAATGAAGCGTCCGACCGTTCGGGCGGGTCTCCCAGCACTCCAGGAAGTTCACCTCCAGGTCGAAGTTCGCCTCATTCAGCGGCACGCCGTTCAGGAACCGAAAGCGGAACCGGCTGCCGTCCCGTTCCATCTCCACGATTCGGGTCGCCGCTGCGATGTCGACCCAGTGGAACAGTTCCCCATGGTCACCCGGCTTCACCCCCAGCACGTAGCGCAGGTTCAGTTCCTGCAGCAGCCGGATGTGCGGACCGTTCGAGGCCAGCGCATCCTCCACCACCAGCAGCTTCAGATGCGGGTGCTCCCGCCGCACGTCCCGCAGCAGCCGCTTGGCCGCATTGCGCTCGCAGTCGTTTTTCTTGGCGCCGTCCGCCCGCAGGATCGGTTCCGGCGCCAGCGGGAACACCTCCCGGTGCTCCGGGTGCACCAGCACCGCACCCAGCATCTGGTGATACCAGGTGGTGCTGCCATCCCGATGATGCTTCTCACAGCAGTGCTCGCAATGCACCTTCTTCGAGGAGAAATGACCCGTGCCGTCCACCGACAGCAGATGAAAGCCCAACCAGGTGAAACCTTCCAGACCCTTGCCCCGCTGCAGGGCGGCGAACACTTTCTTGAAAGCCCCGCGGATCGCCCGCGGGTCCACCTGATCCAGACGCTCGCGCATGGCCGTATCCGACGGCACGCGGAGCACTCCGTACAGGTTCCTGAGGTTCGACCGCACCCGGTTCTTGTTCCGCACCTGCCGTTCGAAGTTCAACAGCGACGGGCACTTCAGGCCAAACATCGCCAGGGCCGACATCAGACAGTCCGTCAGCACCAGGCCACGGCTGGCCACGGGGTCCTTGAGGCGGTCGAATTCGGCACGCACCAACCGAAGAAGACCCGGTACGCTGAGGGTCTTGCGAAACATAGTCTTAGACATGGCTGATCATCCAGGATGGTAAAAAAACAGCCCTATCATACCACTTTTCAATGAAAAGTCTGCGAACAGTTTTTTTTCACACCCCCTGAAACCCCCGTAGTTACTGACCCGGCAGACTTGGCGGGAATTGCTGTTAACTGACGCAGATCTTTTGATGCCTTTTCATTTGTTTCAACATCGGTGTTCTGCTTATCAATTAAAGGACTCGTGTATTTCTCTTTAATAAAATTTGTTGGACGCTTGTAGCCCAAGTTCAAATTGTCAGATCTAATGAATCGTATTGAAAATTTTTTAGACTTGATAATGAATGTTGTTCCATCCATTATCTCTTTGTTGAGTTTATCTTGAGTCCATTTGAATTCGCCAGAAAGAGTGAAATCTCTGTCAGAATAGCCGTCAATAATTTTTATATCATCAAGAAATTTAACTCGGCCTTTTTTGCCTGATTTGATTTCGTTATGTTTATCAGCCAGAAATTTAAAAAATACTTTGTCCTTTGGAAACTTGATTTCTTTAACTTTGTTTCCTTTGTTCAGCAATGGTTGATCACCACCATCCAAAAATTCTCCTCGATAAGCGAATGAATTTCTTGATTTTTCATAGCATAAAATGTATTCGTTTGTTTTTCTGGTTTTGTCAGACAATCCAGGTGGAGTTGAAGTCTTCACCCATGAAAAAATTTCAATGAAATTCGATTCTCCAAAAATTTCATCCATGAGTTTCTTTAGATTTGCTAATTCTTCTACACCAATTGACACAAATATTACTCCATCAGGACTCAATAAATTTCTCGCAAGTTTTAATCTTGGATACATCATTGTGAGCCAGTCAGAATGAAATCGACCACTTGTTTCGCGATTTGCAACTAATATATAACCCTCTTTGCTTTTCTGACTCGAAAGTTCCAAATATTCATTGCTATCTGTAGCAAATTTGTCTTTATAGATGAAATCATTCCCAGTGTTATATGGTGGATCTATATAAATAATTTTGACTTTATTTAGGTACGTATCTTTAAGTAGTTTCAAGACGTCCAAATTATTCCCTTCAATGAACAAATTTTGCGTCGTTTCAAAGTTTATACTCTCTGCCAACTGAGGGCGTAATGTTAAGTTTGTTGGGCGGTTGGCTTCAATTAAGGCATTTCTTTTTCCAGGCCAGTCAAGTCGATACCGTTCCTCTGTTCCATCTACTAAAAATTCTGATAGTTCTTGTTTTAAATGATCAAAGTTAATTGATTGTCGAATTTCCATACTTTCGTCAAATGATTCTGTCAAACAGCCAGGAAACAATTTACTAATGCAGGCAATATTTGACTGAACTAAACTTTCAGAATGTCTTTTTGACTTACACATATGTGTTAATTCCTAGCTTGAATGTTGAGATGACACTTGTTTTTTGTGGAGTGTATTCGGTTTAGGTCACAATTCATAAAATCAATTTCTACTACTTACTGGATCCCAGTCACTGGATCAATCAACATTTCGTGACCTGTCACGAAGTGTTGTATTCCAAAATTTTCCGCTTATGTCCGATCGGGTGCCGATGCCCCAGAACCTCAGTACGCTTCCACTTCTAGTACGAGCGTCGACATTCGCGTTACACCCGACAAATTGCCATCTCCAAATAATAGATCTGATTCGCCAACAGTAGCTAAAGTATTCTCACCGGTTCAGCTCTTGTCCGTGTGTGCCCTTGCAAACTAGGTTGTAACGTTTTGCAAGATTTCTCTATCCACCCCCAATTGGCGAAATTTCTGCTCTAACTGCCGAACCTCCACGGCCTATTCCTAGTCCGTATCCATCCCTTCCTACAAAAACGCCCGCTTCCATCAATAGAGCTTTCGCAACCTTGTCCCATACTCGTAGTACAACTGCCACAGCGGCAACCCCTGCCGAATCTTCTTATAAAGTATTTGTCTGAACTCTTCCGAATAACGTTTCTTCAACATCTTGAGTCACCTCCGTTTTTTTACACATTTTTTAACATTTTATGATGTGACCCTCAGCGAATACATTCCAACTTACTCGACCGTAACGGATTTGGCGAGATTCCTGGGGTTGTCAACATCAGTACCTTTGATGATCGCAACGTGATAGGCCAAAAGTTGCAATGCAATGACATGAACAATGGGTGAAGTATACGGACCGGCCCGAATCACTTCAAACACCTCGATCAGCTCATCGCTACTGATATTCGTGCCTGAGTCAGTAATTACGTAGAGTTTTCCACCGCGAGCTCTCACTTCCTGAATGTTAGCTTTCAATTTACTCAACAAATGATTATTGGGCGCTACTGCAATGGTTGGCATTTTAGAATCAATCAGAGCCAGTGGACCATGTTTCAATTCACCGGCAGGGTAGGCGTCCGCATGGATGTATGAGATTTCTTTCAGTTTCAAAGCACCTTCGAGAGCGATCGGATAGTGCGTACCGCGCCCGAGCAGAAGAACATGGTGTTTGTCGGCGAAGTTTTCAGCCAGTCTGGCAATTTCTTTATCCATCTGTAGCACCGCTTCGATTCGCGCAGGCAACGCACGGAGCTCTTCAACAATCTTCGTTTCCTGCTTTTGAATGAGATCCTTGCGCTTTGCCAATGCAACGGTTAACAGGATCAAAGAAACCAATTGAGCTGTGAACGCTTTGGTTGATGCAACCGATATTTCAGGCCCTGCCTTGGTATGCAGGACAAGATCAGTCGCCCGGGTTAACGAACTCGCAGGAGAATTGCAGATGGCCAACGAATAGGCATAACCCAGTTCTGCAGCCTGTTCCTGAGCTGCCAGTGTGTCAGCCGTTTCGCCTGACTGCGACAGGAGCACAACTAGACAGTCTTCTGGGACAAAGGGCTTGCGGTACCTGAACTCGCTGGCGATTTCAGATTCACACGGAATACCAAACGACTCCAGCCAGATTCTACCGATCATGCCGGCGTAGTAACTGGTACCACAGGCCAGGATCCGAACCGCTTTAACCTTGTCAAAGATCGCCGATGCCTGCTCACCAAAAGCAGCCACTTCATCAACCTGATCATCCGTGATCCGGTCAGCTAGAGTATTGGCGACGACTGAACCCTGTTCAAAAATTTCCTTCTGCATATAGTGGGAGTAATGGGCGAGATCAATTGATTCAGGCCGAATCGGAATCGATTGGGCCATTCGCTGAATATTTTCACCGAATTCATCGTAAATGGTTACGTCTGAGTTTCTTGACACCACCGCTATCTCACCATTCTCAAGTACGATGATGGTTCTCGCAATTTTGGCAAGTGCGATGGCATCGGAGGCGACAAAAACCTCCTGGTCACCCAAACCGATCAGTAACGGGCTGCCGCGTTTGGCAACAACGATTCGTTCAGGGTCGGCAACCGACAGCGTTGCGAAAGCGAATGAGCCCGTCAGTTTTCCAACAGTCGCAGCAACGGCAGCGTGAAGATCAAGACCGCGATTTACACTGCGTAATATTTCATGGACGATGACTTCCGTGTCGGTTTCCGAATCGTAGATTTCACCGTCGTTGATATGCTGCGCTTTCAGTTCTTCGTAGTTCTCGATAATTCCGTTACAGACGACCGCAATCTGGTTCTTGCAGACGATCGGATGTGCATTCTTCTCGACCGCGGCGCCATGGGTAGCCCAGCGCGTATGTCCGATGCCGATCAATCCACTGAATTGACTGCCGTTACTCAGTGACTCCGCGAGCATCTCAACTTTGCCGACACACCGGCGCCGATCGATTTGGCCGCGGGGATTGATGACTGCGATACCTGATGAATCATAGCCTCGGTACTCCATGAGTTGCAAACTGTTGACCAGCGTCGGTACGACATTGGAATTGGAGATGGCGCCGATTATTCCACACATATTACTTTTCGTTCTCTGCTATCAATCCGATTGACCGTCGGCAGGCGATGGTTTCGGTTCGCCGCTGTGCGCCTGCTTGTTTTTCATCGTTCGCACCTTGGCACGTTCGACGACCAGTTCTCCAGAATTGACATTCTTGGAAATGGTGGAACCCGCGCCGATGAACGCATAGTCCTGGATTTCGAGTGGTGCGATCAAAGCTGAATTCG
Source organism: Arenicellales bacterium (assembly GCA_965205205.1). Lineage (GTDB taxonomy): Bacteria > Pseudomonadota > Gammaproteobacteria > Arenicellales > JAJDZL01 > JAJDZL01. The sequence goes on along the minus strand of CBDBFX010000002.1, from coordinate 373,301 downwards.
ATCCGACAAATGCATGATCGCCAATGAAAGTTGAATTTTTCTTTTTCCCATCAAAGTTGCAGGTTATGACACCCGCGCCAATGTTGACGTTGTTTCCAATTCGGGCATCGCCAATATAGGCGAGATGACTGATCTTGGTGTCTTCGCCAATGACCGATGCTTTGATTTCGACATAGTTCCCCACTCGCGAGTTCTTGCCAATGATCGTTCCGCGACGGATTCGCGCGAAGGGTCCGACTGTGCAACCAGCACCGATCTCAGCGCCCTCAATCAATGTATGCGGTCGGACTTCAACCCCCGGACCTAAAACACTGTCTCGAATGACACAATTCGACGCAATCTGAACCCCATCTGCCAATTCGACCTGACCTTCCAGAATGACGTTTGCATCGATACTGCAATCTTTTCCAGCGGTACACTTCCCCCGCAAGTCAAATCTTGCTGGATCAACGAGATGCAGCCCACTTAGCATCAGCTCTTGGGCCTGATTCAGCTGCAGAGCACGCTCCAGACGTGCCTGATCAATCCGACTGTTGACGCCCACCGTTTCAAGGGGATCCAATGCTTCACACGTTGCGACGACAATGCCATCAGAAACGGCATGTCTGATAATATCGGTAAGATAATACTCACTTTGCGAATTATTGTTGTCAAGCAGTTTCAGCCAACGTGCCAACGGTTCGGCTTTCGCCGCCATCGGTCCTGCATTGACCTCTTTGATCGTTCGATCTGCGGGCGATGTGTCCCTTTCTTCAATAATCTGTTTCAGAACGCCGTTTCGGTCTCGCTTGATTCGGCCGTAACCGGTTGGTTCGTCAAGTACTGCCGTCAGAAGTGCCAGTGAATGTGAGTTCGCCAGCTCTAGGAGTCGGATTACGGTCTGAGACTGAATGAATGGAATATCGCCGTACAGGATGCAAACCGTTGCATTGATATCGACATCGGGGATGGCTTGTTGAACTGCATGCCCTGTTCCGAGTGGTGATGATTGAATAATCCAGTTGATGTCGTCAGTTGGAAACAGTTCCCGAATCTTGTACCCCGCTTCACTGTGTATGACATGAATTCGATCGAAGCTGGCCTCCTTCGCGCAGTTGACGATATACTGAATGATGGGCTGTCCGCCCAATTCCTGTAGGGATTTTGGCTGGTTTGAGCGCATCCGCACGCCTTGGCCGCCAGCCAGTATGATGGCTTCAGTTCTGCTCATTTGGAAATTCTCGTCGCCGCGCCGCTGCTACATTGACGATGCCGCTGGACCGGGTCAGGTCTAACGTCGATTCTTGCGGAGTTTCTGTACGGCTCGAAGCTGGGCTGCCGCCTGGACTAGTTCTGCCTTTGCTTTGGCCAGTTCCATTTCCGAGGTCTTGTTCTGCATATCTCTTTCCGCTTGCTTCATGGCTTCTTTCGCCTTGGCTTCGTCAAGATCGGCGGCGCGCAGGGCCGTGTCTGACAGAACTGTCACCAGATGCGGCTGTACTTCAAGCAAACCACCGGAAACATAGAAAAACTGCTCCTCACCATTGTCCTGCTGTACGCGGACCTCTCCGGGTTTGAGCCGCGTCAGTAAAGGCGCGTGCTGCGGCGCGATTCCGACTTCGCCCATTTCAGCGGGAACGAATACCATCGTACCAGTCCCCGACCAGATGGCTTCTTCTGCGCTGACGATTTCTACTGCGATGGTTGACATGGTACTGGCCAATTAACGCGTGATGGGCTATGCGGCCTTTTGCTGGGATTCAACCACTTCTTCAATCGGTCCGACCATGTAAAACGCCTGTTCGGGAAGATGATCGTACTCGCCATCAACAATACCCTGAAAGCCCTTGATGGTTTCCGCCAACGGTACATATTTTCCAGCGCTGCCAGTAAAGGTCTCGGCAACAAAAAACGGTTGTGACAGAAAGCGCTGAATTTTGCGAGCTCTGGAGACGGTTTGCTTGTCTTCTTCTGACAGCTCATCCATGCCCAAAATTGCGATGATGTCGCGCAGCTCCTTATAACGCTGCAGCGTCCCCTGCACGGCACGGGCCGTATCATAGTGTTCCTGTCCGACCACCAGTGGGTCCAGCTGGCGGCTGGTTGAGTCGAGTGGGTCGACCGCCGGATAAATGCCCAGTTCAGCAATCTGTCGAGATAGCACAAGTGTGGCATCCAAGTGTGCGAATGTCGTCGCCGGTGAGGGATCAGTCAGATCGTCTGCGGGAACATAAACAGCCTGGAATGAGGTAATCGAACCCGTTCGGGTGGACGTGATCCGTTCCTGCAGGATGCCCATCTCGGCGGCCAATGTAGGCTGGTAACCGACCGCCGATGGCATTCGCCCGAGCAGTGCCGACACTTCCACGCCAGCCAATGTGTAGCGGTAAATGTTGTCGATGAACAGCAGCACATCGCGTCCTTCATCGCGGAAATATTCAGAGATGGTCAGACCGGCCAGCGCCACCCGCAACCGGTTGCCGGGCGGCTCATTCATCTGTCCGTAAACCAGCGCAACTTTATTCAGGACATCCGCTTCCCGCATCTCGTGATAAAAATCATTGCCTTCTCGGGTGCGCTCGCCCACGCCGGCAAACACCGAGAATCCGGCATGCTCGATCGCAATGTTGCGAATCAGTTCCATGAGCGTTACCGTTTTGCCGACGCCTGCGCCACCAAAGAGGCCTATTTTTCCGCCCTTTGCGATCGGCATGATGAGATCGATCACCTTGATGCCGGTCTCGAGAATTTCCACCGCGCTCGCCTGATCGGTAAAGCCGGGCGCCTTGCGATGAATCGGCCAGTGATTTTCGGATTCGACGGGGCCCGCCTCATCGACCGGTTCGCCCAGTACGTTCATGATTCGGCCAAGGGTTGGTTCCCCAACCGGCACCATGATCGGTTTGCCAGTGTTGGTTACCGACAGACCGCGCTGCAGTCCATCGCTGGAACCCATGGCGATCGTCCGCACGATGCCATCGCCCATCTGCTGTTGGACTTCCAGTGTTAGTCCGGTGTCTTCAACTTTAAGTGCGTCATAAACTTTTGGCACCTCTGCGCGCGCAAATTCCACGTCCACGACCGCCCCGATGATTTCGACGATTTTCCCCTGTGTCATGATGTCCTCTCGTTTACTGGGAATGAGTCCTGTTGTTCTGTTGATTTCGATTCATCCGTCCGTCGCCGCTACACGGCCGCCGCCCCGCCGACGATTTCAGAAATTTCCTGCGTGATCGCCGCCTGCCGCGCCTTGTTGTAGATCAGCTGCAGTTCATCGATCAGGTTGCCGGCGTTGTCCGAAGCGGCTTTCATGGCAACCATGCGGGCGGACTGCTCGCAGGCGATGTTCTCAACCACCGCCTGATACACGACGGACTCAATGTAACGCTGCATCAGCGAGTTGACAACCATCCGGGATTCTGGCTCATACAGGTAATCCCAGTAGTTCGGCAGTTCTTCATCGGAGTCCGCGCCGACTATCGGCAGAATCTGTTCGATCTCCGGCTTCTGCGTCATGGTGTTGACAAAAGTATTCGCAACCAGATAAAGTCGATCGATTTTTGCTTCTTCATAGGCATCCAGCATGACTTTGATTGAGCCGATCAGTTCGGCGATCTGAGGCGCATCACCCAAATGAGTGGCCTGGCACAGAATATCGGCGCCCATGCGGCGAAAAAATCCCAACCCCTTGTTGCCAATGATGCCGAATCTGGCGGGGATTCCTCTGTCATCCCAGGCAACCAGCTCTTCAAGCGCGGAACGAAACAGATTGATGTTCAGTCCACCGCAGAGCCCGCGGTCCGAACTGATGATGATGTAGCCGACTGCGGACACTTCTCTTTCAATCGAATAGACGTGTTTGTATTCCAGCCTGGCCTGGCGCACATGGGCCATCACCCGGCGAATGGATTCGGCATAAGGACGCGCGGCGCGCATGCGTTCCTGGGCGCGGCGCATTTTGCTGGCCGCCACCATTTCCATGGCCGAAGTGATCTTCTGAGTATTCTGGATACTGCGAATTTTTGTGCGTATTTCTTTAGCGCCGGCCATGACTGATCATTTCTTGTTGGCTGTCAGCAGTTCAATCTTACCAAGAACCGTTTTTCACAAAATCGTCAAGCGCGGCCTTCATCGATGCCGCCACTTCGTCGTCATAAACCGGATTGCCGTTGATGCCAGTCAGAAGCTCAGCATAATTGGAGCGAAGATAAGCGCGCAACGCATGCTCGAATGGCACCACCTGAGTGACTTCCAGCTCGTCCAGATAACCTTCATTGGCGGCAAACAGTGCAAATGACATCTCAGCAACGGACTGAGGTTCATACTGCGGCTGTTTCATCATTTCCGTTACCCGTTGTCCTCGCTCAAGCTGTTTTCGGGTGGCCTCATCCAGATCGGATGCAAACTGTGAGAATGCGGCCAACTCGCGAAACTGCGCCAGCGCCAGTCGAATTCCGCCGCCCAGTTTCTTGATGATCGCAGTCTGTGCGGCACCGCCAACGCGGGAGACGGAAAGCCCCGCATTGATTGCCGGTCGAATGTTTGCGTTGAACAGATCGCTTTCCAGGTAAATCTGTCCATCCGTAATTGAAATGACGTTGGTCGGCACGAAGGCGGAAACGTCGCCGGCCTGGGTTTCGATGATCGGCAGCGCCGTGAGTGAACCGGTTCTGCCTTTGACCTCACCGTCCGTGAGTTTCTCGACGTACTGAGGGTTGATTCTGGAGGCGCGTTCGAGTAACCGAGAATGCAGGTAAAACACGTCGCCCGGATAGGCTTCCCGCCCGGGCGGCCTTCTGAGCAGCAGGGAGACCTGGCGGTAGGCCCATGCCTGTTTGGTCAGGTCATCGTAGATGATCAGCGCATCCTGCCCCCGGTCGCGGAAGTATTCACCCATGGTGCAGCCGGAGTAGGGTGCGATATACTGCATGGCGGCGCTTTCTGCGGCCGATGCGGAGACGACCACCGTATGTTCCATGGCGCCGTGTTCTTCGAGTTTGCGCACGACATTGGCAACGCTCGATACTTTCTGTCCGATGGCGACGTAGATGCATTTGATGCCGCTGTCTTTCTGATTGATGATCGTATCGAGCGCGACGGCGGTTTTGCCAGTCTGGCGGTCGCCGATGATCAGTTCGCGCTGGCCGCGGCCGATCGGTACCATTGAATCGATGGCTTTGAGCCCGGTCTGTACGGGTTCCGATACCGATTGGCGCGTAATGACGCCGGGCGCCACTTTTTCGATCGGCGCGCTGATTGTCGACTGGATTGGACCTTTGCCATCAAGCGGTTGGCCAAGTGAATTGACCACGCGGCCAAGCAGTTCCTCACCGATCGGCACTTCAAGAATACGACCGGTACAGCGAACCGTATCGCCTTCGGTAATGTGCTCATAGTCGCCGAGAATGACCGCGCCGACGGAATCGTGTTCCAGGTTCAGAGCGAGTCCGAAAGTGTCGCCTGGAAATTCCAGCATTTCGCCCTGCAGTGCATCGGCCAGGCCGTGGATTCGAACGATGCCGTCAGTCAGCAGGACGACGGTGCCTTCGCTTCTTGCCTGCGCGGTGGCATCAAAATCGGTAATTCGAGCCTTGATCAGCTCACTGATTTCGGACGGGTTTAGTTGCATCGCCATTTGGTCTTTTCCCCTATGTTAATTTAATGGCAGTTCGCTTGATTCTTCACTTCACACGCCAAGAGAGCTGGCGAGCTTGTTCAACTGAGATCGAACGGAGCCGTCAACCACCCAGTCGCCGGCGCGTACCACGGCACCACCGATGAGATCACCGTTAACCTGACTGGTCAGTCGTACTTTACGTCCCAATCGCAGCTGCAGTGTTTCGACAAGGCGCGTCTGCTGTTCATCGTCCAACTCATAGGCGGTTTCAAGCTGCGCCTCGACGATGCCTTCATCTTCTGCGCGCAGAGATTCGAACTGTTCGGCAATCAGTGGTAATGCGGAAAGACGACGGTAGTGACTCAGGGTGCGGACCAAGTTCCGCGCCGGTGCGTCCAGTTTTTCCCCGGCGATTTCGAGTACGACGCTGAGGACCTGATCGCGGGTGATGCGCGGATCACTGATCAGTCCATTGAAATCTTCATGCCCGGCGATTTCCGTCAGCAGCGCCAGCTGCCGAGACCAGTCGTCGAAGCGTTCCGATTCTCTGGCCAGTTCAAACACGGCCTGCGCGTAGGGACGTGCGATATTGGCGAAGTCACTCATCGTACGGGCGGCGCAATTTTTCAGAGTTCGCCGGCGAGGTCGGAGAGCAGTTTCTCATGTGCTTTGGCATCGACTTCTCGGGACAGAATCCGTTCCGCACCGGTGACCGCCAGCTGGGCGACCTGCAGCCGCAGCTGTTCCTTGGCCCGGTTGGCTTCCATATCAATTTCGCCGCGGGCGGCCGTAATGATGCGCTCCCCTTCGCTGCGGGCGTCGTTCTTGGCTTCTACAATGACTTCGGCACCGCGTTTCTCGGCTTTAGCGATGATTTCCTGCGCTTGTGACTTCGCCTGTTCGACCAGGCGCTCGGCGTCCAGCTGACCGCGTTCGCGTTCGCGTTCTCCCGCCGCCGCCGCGGCTAGTCCGTCGGCAATGGTTTTGCGCCGTTCGTTGAGAGCGTTCATTATCGGCGGCCAAATGAACCTCATGCAGAACCAGACGAAGATGATGAAAGTGACCGTCTGTCCAATTAGCGTTAGATTGATATTCATGGCTTTGCGCTACAGCAGTTGATTCAATGCGGTCGACGATCGAACCGACCGGTCTCAGGCAACCGCGAACATGATATAGAAGGCGATACCGACACCGATCATCGGCACCGCGTCGACGAGCCCCATCATGATGAAGAACTGAACTCGCAGCATGGGCAGCAGTTCGGGTTGTCGGGCGATCGCCTCAATAAATCTTGCGGCGAGAATACCAATACCAACTGCGGCACCGACTGCGCCCAAGCCGAGCAAGACGGCACCCGCGATAAAAAACAATGCTGCTTCCATAATGTTTCTCCGTGTATACAGCCCTATGTAATTGAAAACGAATTTAATGTTTGTGGTGCGCCATGTCCATGTAGACGATGGTCAGCACCATGAAAATAAACGCCTGCAGCAGCACGATCAGCACATGAAACACGGCCCAGGCCCACTGCAGAACACCACCCAGTATGCCGAGCACCCAGCCGGCGCTGAACAGCAGGGCAATCAGAATGAATATCATCTCTCCCGCATACAGATTGCCAAACAGCCGCAGCGAATGCGACAGTGGCTTGGCCAGTAGGCTGATCCCCTCCAGAAAGAGATTGACCGGCATCATGTACTTGCCAAATGGCTGCAGGGCCAGTTCGCCGAAGAATCCACCCAGTCCTTTATTTTTGATATTAAAGTATATCATCAGCGCGAAAACCGACAGCGCCAGCGCGAAAGTAATGTTGGGATCGGTCGTTGGTACGACTTTCATGTACTCGATGCCCATCAGCTTGGCCAGTTCGGGAATCCAGTCAACCGGCACCAGGTCCATGAGATTCATCAGCAGTATCCAGACGAACAGTGTCAGCGCCATCGGTGCGATCAGGTCATTTCGACCGGAAAACGAACCTCTGACATTGTCGTCGATGAATTCGACGATCCATTCAATGAAATTCTGCAGCCCGCCCGGCGTGTCAGCCGTTACGCGCGCGGCCACCCGGCGGAACACAAATAGAAACAGGGCGCCGAGCGCGATGGACCAGAACATGCTGTCGAGGTGAATGGCAATAAACCCCATGTCGCTCGCTTCCTGAGCACTGTGAGCAATTGACCAGCCGTTTTCCGGATGATTGCCGAACGTCAGATTCTGCAGATGATGCTTGATATAGCCTGAGGCTGTGAGGGGTTCGCCGCTAGCCATGAATATCAGATGTTTCGATTAAAGCTCAATAACGAGAATGATCAGTGGCTACGCAGGCCGGCTTCAATCCAGCCGGCAAAGGTTGCCACGGTGAACACAACAAACGTAACAATTGGGTTGATCGGATGGATCAGCCAGAAGATCAATGCGAAAATGCCAGCGGTCAGCGCGAATTTTATCATTTCCGCGCGTAGCATGATGCCAAAATTGCGCGGGTCGGCCGGATGAGCACCGCGGTTTTTACCGAACACGCGCCAGAGGGCATAAGCATTCGGTAGGATGCAGGCCAAACCACCGAGCAGCGCCGAATAGACCGCAACGATCCCAAAAAACGCACAGACCGCGACGCCCACCGCGGTAACTACCGCCTGAGTAACAAGAATGCGTCCAGTCCCCTCCTGGAAAGGAAGGTTCAGCTGCGTCATGTTGAAGTGATGGGTGAACTCAGCCAACTTACGGTATTCTGTCAATTGACGATGAATCGAATTGGGATGAAACTTACAAAATGAAGCCGGTTCAGAAAACCGGCTTTCTCCAATATAAATAATATAGCAATTTATTTCGTGAATGGTGTAAAAATATTCCAATCAATCTTTCAGATCAAGGATTATCGCGATCGTGGATGTTTTCCTATCAGGAAATGACCAGTGGATCGACGCCAAGTGAAGAAAAGGGTGAGAACCGTTCCATTTTTTGACAATCAAAACAGGGCTGACTGGGGGTGGTAACATGAGACCGGCATTCGTTTATACAAGAACCTATCGCGGCAGCGTCAAGTGTCTGATTCTGGATTGGAGCGGAACGACCGCCGACGCGTACGTCATTGCACCGGCCATCGTATTCGTGGAGGCGTTCGCGAAGCATGGCGTGGACCTTTCAATGCGCGAAGCGCGCGGGCCGATGGGATTGAGAAAGGACCTGCACATCGCGGCGCTGATGGAAGAGCCGGCCATCCGCAACCGATGGAAAAAGGTTCATGGTTGTGAGCCGAGTCCGTCTGATGTTGATGCGGTTTACGCGGACTTTGTTCCAATGCAGCTGAACTGTCTGGAGCGATATGCGGAATTGTTGCCGGGTGTCGCCGAGGTAACGCAGCGATTTCAGAAGGCCGGTATCAAAATCGGCACTTCGACCGGATTTGTCAGAAGTATGGTGGATATCCTGAAGGCGGCGGCCGCAAAGCAGGGGTATCAGCCTGATGTCACCGTCGCCGGTGATGAAGTCGTCAATGGCGCCCGCCCCAAGCCGTTCATGATCTATCACAATCTCGACCTGCTTGATGTTCATCCGATTCAATCCGTCATCAAGGTCGACGACACTGTCAGTGGGGTTGAGGAAGGTCTGGAGGCGGGATGTTGGACCGTCGGCATTGCGGGCTACAGCAATTACCTGAATATTAACGCATTGGACGAAAGAGAAGCGATGTCTGATGCGGACTATGCCCGCCGCCTCGGCTATGCGAGGCAACTGCTGCAGCAGAGCGGCGCGCACTATGTGATCAATGAGTTTACGGAACTGCTGAGTGTCGTGGAGGATGTGAACGAAAGACTGGCGCGGGGAGAAAAGCCATAAACTGCCATCACTGACTGCCCATTCGGGTTTCTTCGCACTTTTGCCTGGGATGCCAGGTGCCAACGGCTGCCGTTGGCTGGTGGCAGCCTCCGTATCGTTCTTTCGGCCTGCCGAGCGGGCGAATCGACTGCAGATCAATTGCCTTAGGCAAGACTTCGAATTAATCGGTTAGCCCGCATATTTCACCGATTTGTATTCTGGGTTGAAATGGCCGTCTCCAAGCGTCGATTTCATCAGTTGGATGAGAAAACCGCCGTCAACCAGTGAAAAGGCCGGCGAGCGCACCGCGGAAACCGCGTTTTTCCGTCCCGTCAAGGCCCGTTCAGCCCGTTGCGGCATCGTCAGGGCGAGCGCCATCCTCGCCCTTGACACAGTCGGCGATCGAACCGGCGGTCGGCACCCGAGCCGACCCGATGACACCCTAGCTGAAATCAGGCGGCGGCCTCCACAGTGGCAGCTGGATCAGATTGCTCAGCACCTCGGCGAACACCTCGGCATGCGGATAACCCGCCGACATCGACAGCCACACCCGGCGGGTGGTCAAAAGGGCTGTTGAACCGGTCCCGCCAGAGGACTGGATGGAGGCCTATGGACCGAATTCGGCATTCGCCTGCCGGCTGACGGAAAAAGCGTGCCAATCGGCGCAAAACGGCCGAATGTTCAGAAATCTTCTCGATTCGAGACTTCAAAAAATCAACATCGCCGGACATTTCATGCGAAAATAGAGGTTTTCTGGCTGACACTAACTACGTAATATCAGATTTCCTGACATAGTAGTCAATTTTAATAGTCATTCACTGATGGATAGGTCTGTCAATTCAGTAAGTTAATATTCTCCAACCGCTGATCAAGCCCGATTCGGCCGTCCCGAAAGGCGGGACGGAAAAATGAACCGCCGCCTTGACGGGCCACTACTGTCAATTGGTGAGGCAGACCCCGGCCGACCGTGCCGTAGTAACAGACTGATCAGCTGTCACCGCGGAATGTTCAAGTCAAGGACGCGGAATGGCTGTTGAATATCTGCGGCCCGATGGACGCGTCAGTCTGTTGCACAGGTGGAATATATATCATAATAATTGGATTAGGTCAGGAACTCTGAATATATAATTGACGTATACTTAATTCGTTACTTCGATACTTCGGATATATCCCACGTTTCCACTATCAACAGCCTCTGAACTATCATAGTAGATCGCTACGGGACGCTGGTGTACAGGAACGCAGGAAATTTATCAATCAGATTTCGAGAAAAGACCTGGATCGGTTGAGCATTACTTTACTCAAGAGTTAAAGTTAGGCAGGATAACATTATTTTGGCTATAAACTTTGGTTGACTGAGGTAGTTGTCTGATGGATGCATGAGTGCGGTGTTGGTCGAATTGAGATAGTGTAATGGCTTTTCTAAGGGGCACAGTCTCATAAAGTCTTAGGGATGAATAGTTAATGTATCAATATAGGGAGGAAGATGGTATGAAAAAACGAGTTGAACAATCCGAACTTGAGCATGACCACGACAAGTTACTTCAGTCTGCGCTAGCCCGACCAGGTGTCCAGGAGTTTATGAAAGTTTTTGGCGAATGGCACGAACTGGACCGGCGGATGGATGTATATCGCTCAGCGACGAAGCGGACGTATAGAATTGTTACCACGAATAAATCAAATGCATTCTAAGTAATTCGGAACTGTAAACGAATATGCCGATTTGGAGCGAAATTCTGACGGAACTATCCAGCTCGAGGAAGCCTGATGGTCCAATAGACTATGATGGTGTTCGTCGAAAATACCTTATGGAATTGAATCAGCATTCCAAGCGTAATACAATACTTTATGCATCTGGATGGTTGCAGAAAGGGGAAGCCCCGGATTCATTAATCTCAATAAACGATGAAGATATGCAAGCATTTATGGAGGTTAGTAACGGACTTCACGGTGGCGAGCTTGACCTGATCCTTCACAGCCCCGGTGGTTCTTTAGAAGCGGCGGAAGCCGTCGTTTCTTATCTTCGGTCACGTTTCAAAAATATCAGAGTTATAGTGCCACAGCTTGCAATGTCCGCCGCAACGATGCTTGCATGTGCTGCTGACAGCATTGTTCTCGGTAAACATTCTTTCTTGGGGCCAATTGATCCACAACTTGCGCTATCAACATCTTTAGGTATGAGGATGGTTCCTGCCCAAGCGGTGTTGGACCAGTTTAAATTGGCGCGATCGGAATGCGCCGCAGACCCAGCAAACCTTTCTGCTTGGCTATCAATGCTTAGCCAATATGGACCTGACCTACTTGTACAATGCGAATCAGCCTTGGAGATGTCGCGAGAATTAGTTGAAACTTGGCTCAGAACCTACATGTTCAAGGATAAGGACAAGCGTTTGGAATTGGCGAAAGAGGTCTCCAATTGGCTTGCCCGTCATGAAAATTTTAAGAGTCATGCCCGGCATATTTCCCGTAATGAGATAGAAGATCATGGAATTACGGTAATTCGCTTGGAACACGATTCAAAACTGCAAGATTTAGCACTATCAGTATTTCATGCAACGACGCATACGTTTTCCGGCACATCTGCTGTAAAACTCGTGGAAAATCACACTGGCCGTGCATTCATAAAGCAAAATTATGTTCAGTTAAATCAGCCTTTTCAAAGCGGCAATGTACTGGAAATACGCCACGCTCCTACATAATGTTCGAATCCGCTTGGTAGCAATCTGAGCATACGCAGTTAAAGTCTTATCGGTTTTTACGTCGCGAATTAAACCATGATCAAAAAGGTTCATACTTTAGATTAGGGAATTATATTGATAAGTGGCGAAAAGGTATGAGAAACCAATAAAATCAACTGTTTCTTGTTTTCCTGCCCCGCTTATCTGAATCCGCTCTTTGCGGTGCGTCTTTACTGAATACTGAAAAGCACTTTTGCCAACTGATGTGGGGTTGTATCAATTCGTAAATCTTTCCGGTACCGCTTGCGCTGAATTGTTTGGTCGGGTTTCATGTTACTCCTTCAGTTTTAGAGAAAAAAACGATCTCAGCGAACCTTGCAACCACTCTATCGCACTCATCAACAGCTTGGGCTTTGACTGGTCTTCGCTTTGGCCAATCTCTTGGGGGCGACTGGTTAATCCAATCCGTCATCAACACCCTCGATCAGGTCGCCGTAGCTGAGCTGTTTGCCAACCATGCCGCGGACGATGGCTCTCATCTGCTCAATGGTATCTTCAGACTTCCTGACCTAAGCCAATTATTATGATCGATTTTTCACCAGCGAAGCGGACTGAGGCGTCCATCTGCGTCGATTTTCAACACTTGGATTCCGCGCGGTCTTAAGCTGAATTTTCAGCGTCGGCGCCATCGCCACGGCGCTGATGGCCGATGCCACGGAGTGGTGTGAAGTCGGGTCGCCGGCTGGGAGCTGAATCGGTGGTGTCGAGACGGCCGTCGCGATCCGACCGCCGGTTGACGGCGGCCGCCGAGGGGTCGGTTTCGTGGTGTGTCGGCCGCCGGCGGCCGAAGTGCCTCTCGCCGCCCTGCGGCGGGGCGACGGTCAGCGGGCGATGTCGTAAACCATTCGCAGCTCGGTGCCGGGATAACGGGTGCGGCTGCGGTTCAGTTCGTCAAGCACCGGCCGCAGCGCCCGTTCGGTGGCGCCATTGGCCAGGCCGAGCAGTTCCACGCGCAGCACGTTCTGCGAGCGATCGGGGATGAGGTTGGCGTCGGCGGCCAGCAGCGTGCGCAGCAGCCGGCGGGCGGTGGGCTGCTCGGCGCGGTCGCCGCCCACCAAGGGCATCATACGGGTCTCGGCGCGGTAGCCGATCATGCGCACCAGATCGATGAACAGCCGCTTGGCCGGCGGCAGGGCTTCGGGCTGCCGTTCGACCGGCAGGTCGCCGACGCGGACATGACTGCGCAGCTGTCTGCGCTGGGCTTTGAGGCGGACCAGTTCCTGTTCCAGCTGGGCGATCTCGGTCAGCTGGTCGGCCGTCGCGGTGGGGTGCACCTTGGCGAGCCGACGCGCGCGGGTCTTGTTCACCCGGTCGATGATCTTCTGCACGGCGCGGTATTCAGGATTGACCACCCGCCGGTCGGGGTCGACCGGCTGCAGGGCGTGTTCCAGCAGGGCGTCCAGGTTGAACTCGTCGCGCATGTATTTGAAGAAGTTCTCCTGCGCCCAGCGCGAGAACAGGGCGCCGGCGACCTCGGCCATCGATCGTTTCGGATGGGTGGTGATCAGCGGCACCTGCCGGCCGTCGTCCATCAGGCGGCGGATCTGCCGCACCTCGGGGCCGCCGCGCAGTCGCAGCCGCCGTTCGGCCAGGCGCACGGTGGTCCACTTGGTTTTCGCCGGACCGTCGATCGGCACCTCGCAGTCGGTGAACTCCTCAGCGGGCCAATCGTCGCCCTTGGCGTTCTTGTGCCAGGTGATGCAGGCGACGCCCTGCGCGGCCAGGCGCAGGAACAGGGCCGGACTCCAGCCTTCGCGGTCGAAGACCAGGGTCACCGTCGGTTCGACCCCGGTGGTGCGCTGGCGGTCGGTCGGCGGCACCAGTCCCAGGGCGCGCAGTTCGGGCACCACCTCGTGTTCCAGGGTCTGCACCATCTTGGCGTCCAGCGGCTGGTGCAGGCACAGCAGCGGCTCGCCGCCGAGGGCGTTGACCCAGTAGCTGACGCTGGCCGGCAGACACAGTTTCTGGCGGGCGATGAAGTGGCGGGGCAGACGGCCTTGGCCACTGTACACTTTCACATGGCCATCGACGGACAGCGTCAGCGGGCGGGCTTTGGTCTCGTCCAGCCAATGGCGGGTCAGCGTCCGCTGCAGCTGGCAGATGGTGTCGGGCGAGTCGGCCAGCTGGGCGATCTTGCGGCGCAGGGTCTTGACTTCGGGGGCGCGGTCGAGGCCGAGCAGGCGCCCCCATTCGCCGGGTGGCTGGTGGCCCAGCGACTCGACGTTGCGCACCCGGGCCAGGGCCATGAAGGCGAGCAGCAGGAGCACGCAGGTCAGGCCGTAGAAGCCGGCCGGCAGGCGCAGCAGACCCTGGGTGGCACTGAGCAGTCCTTCCCGGAGCAGGGCGGGCAGGGCGGCGAGCACGCCGCCATGGCGCACCGCCAGGGCCGGTTCAGTGAACCGTGGCGTCGCTTCCTGGAGCAGACCGTTGGCCGCCAGCTGGCGGCGTTCGGTGTCATGGCAGGCGCGTCCGGCCGCCGGCTGCCGGTCGCGGCGACTGCGCTGCGAGCGCTCGCTGGCCGCCGCCCGGGCGGCGGGCAGTCGGATGACGCCGGCGCGCACGTTCTCGTTGAAGGTGCTGGTGGACACCCCGAGCTCGGCGGCGCAGGCCCGCTGGCTCAGCCCGGCGGCCAGCCGCATCTCGGCCTGCCTCACCATCTCCGGCGTCATCACCGAACGGGCCCGGCCCTGCCCCTCACAAATAGTCACAGTTGAATCTTTTTTCATAATGTGATAAAACAGGGCCTACCATGAAAGTAGGTCTCCATCAGTTTCACGCCCAGACCATCGACTGGTTTCAGAATGCGGCGTCGACGCCGGGTGTGTCGCGCAACGCCCTGGCCCTCGAGCTGTGCGAGCGCGAGCAGTGGACCGGCACGACGGGCGAGCTGTGCGTGGCCTCGGCCCGAAAGGCGCTGCCGGTGCTGGCTGAGCGGCTGGGTGTGGCGTTGCCGGCGACGCACCCGTCATTCGGTTCGGGCGGCCGCGAGGCGCCGCCTGAGGTGGCTTATCCGGACCGCGCGCTGCGTCGCTCGCTGTCGGCACTGGGTGAGGTGACGGTCGAGCCGGTGTCGGGCGACGAGGAACGGCGGCAGTGGGAGTCGATGATGCGCACGCATCACCCGCAGGGCTGGCGTCAGGCGCCGGGTGGCCAGCTGCGCTACTGGGTGTGTTCTTCGCGCTACGGTCGTCTGGGCGGGCTGAACTTCTGTGCGGCGAGCTGGCACCAGCAGGTGCGCGATGCGTTCATCGGCTGGTCGGGTGAGGCGCGGGTGTCGAATCTGAGTCGGGTGCTGAACAACCAGCGGCTGCTGATTCTGCCGGGGGTGCGGGTTCACGGTCTGGCTTCTCGGGTGCTGGAGCTGGCGTGTGCGCAGGTGGTTGAGGACTGGGAGGTGAAGTACAATGTACGACCGGTGCTGGCGTACACGTATGTGTCGCCCGAGCATCCGGGGACGAGTTACCGGGCGGCGGGTTGGCAGCGCGGTGAGGGCGGCACCTCGGGTTGCTCGCCGGGCGGTGGCACGGTGGTACGGGCAGTGTGGCTGAAACCGCTGGTGCGCGGCTGGCGGACGGTGCTGTGCGCCGAGCCGGTGCGGCAGATTCAGGCGGCGCCGGCGCTGCACATGGATGAGAAGACGGATTGGGCGGATGTGGAATATGGTCGCAGCACGCATCCGGACGGTCGGGTGTGCGCGCGGATCTTGCGCATGGGTCGGGCGTGGCTGGAGCGGCCGGGGGCGTCGCTGCCGCAGATCTTTCCCCGGCGGGCGGACTTGCGTGCGGCTTACCGGCTGTTATCGAACGGGAGGGTGAAAATGGAACACATCTTGGAGTCGCACTGGGCGGCGATGGTGGATCGCTGTCGGCTGGAGCCGGTGGTGCTGGCGCTGCAGGACACGACGGCGCTGAACTATGCGAGTCGGCCGGCGACGGCGGGGCTGGTGAACATTGGTGGCGGTGGGTCGGGCGTGCAGGGTCTGAAGGCGCATGTGGGTCTGGCGGTGAACGAGGCGGGGCGACCGCTGGGGGTGTATGCGCTGGATGCGGACTATGCGGATCGGCTGGAGCTGGAGAGTGATCGCTGGGGTGAAGGCCTGGAGCGGGCCTGTGAGCTGGAGCGGGCCTGTGCGCGGACGCGGGTGGTGACGGTATGCGATCGGGAGGGCGACCTGTGGGGACTACTGGATCAGGCGCGCTCGCAGTCGGCCGGACTGCTGGTTCGGGTGCGGCGCGGGAGTCGCCGCGAGGTGCTGTTGGCAGGCGGGAAGCGCGAGTGTCTGTGGGCGCACATGGAGAGGTTGCCGTCGCTGGCGGAGAAGACCGTGCAGGTGGTGGCCTGCGGGGGTGGTCGGAAGCGTGCGGGGCGCGAGGTGCGGCTGGAGTTGCGGGCGGCGCGGGTGCGGTTGGCGGCGCCGCGGTGGCCACCCGCAGGTGCGGACACGGCGCCGATTGAGATGCTGGCGGTCAGTGCGATTGAAGCGGACCCGCCGGCCGGCGAGCAGCCGCTGCACTGGCTGCTGCTGACCACCGAGGGACAGGCCGATGCCGCCGGCGCCGGCACCGCCGTGCGATACTATGAGCTGCGCTGGACCATTGAGGAGTACTTCCGCACCCTGAAGACCGGCGCCGGCATCGAGAAGCGGCAGCTGGACCATGCCGATGACCTGCGCAAGTGCCTGACGTTCGATGCCATCACCGCCTGTGAGGTGTTCAGCCTCGATCGGATGGCGCGCGACCGCCCGCAGACGCCGGCCGACGAGGTGGTGAGTGAAGATGACCTGTGGGTGCTGAACGCCCGCCTGGATGATTATGGCATCCGCCGGCCGAAGCCGCCGCCCGGCGAGGCGCCGGACATCCGCAGTTTCGTCGTCGATGTGGCGCGGTTGGCGGGTTTTCATCCGCGTCGCAGTCAGCCGCTGCCGGGCGTCATGAAACTATGGGAGGGGTATGTGCTGCTGCGCGAGTCGGTCTTCACCTATCGGGCGATCAGAAGGCAGAGCATGGTCCAGAATGAATAGACTCACTTGTGGGATGTTGTGAGGCCCTGCCCCCGGCGCGGCGCGTAGAACCCCTCATCGCCCTGCTCCTTCCACCGGTCGGCCACCCGTTTCACGGTCGCCCGCGACACCCCGAAGGCGCGCATCAGATCCTTCACCGGCAGCCGATTCAGCTGCCGCAGGCGGGCGATGCGCAGCAGCATGGCCGGGCGGTCATCGCGCGGATGGCAGTCGACCGGCGACAGGTAGTTGTAGTAGTAGATCATGCCCCGGTCGATCACGAGGGAGAACGGTCCGCAGATGTGCGTCGCCTGTGCGGGAATCAGTTCCATGGGCTGCTGGATGGCATCTGTGTAAAGCATGTTGGAATCCTGCTATAATGTATTGATGATTATGATCTTAATTATACTGCAGCCGGCCGATGCGGCGGACTTTTTTCACTTTTTTCTGCGCTTTTTTTCAACCGCACCGCCGACCGACAACCGCCGACCACCGGCGTGATGGGAGGGTCAAGATGCCGCCGCCGGCGGGCGGCGGCCAGGGTGTCAACCGGTGATTTCAACCCCCGACCGACGGACACTGAGGTATCATGATCGAATCTGTGGCGAGAGATTTATGGAGCTGGCCATATTGGACGGCCCGATCGGGAGAAAGCCGCAGCTGGAGAACGTTAAACCACTGATTTGACAGACCTGTCCATCCGTGAAACACCGCTGAAGTCGGTTACCATGTCAGGAAGTCTGATCTTTGGGGCGGTTGTCATGCCGACCCACAAACTCGGTGACATACCGGTCAAGGTGTTTGTGGCTGATTTTATGGAAGGTGCCCTTGTGGGCGCGCCGTTTCAAGACGCGCCAAAACGATTCCATGCCGTTGATGTGGACCTTCTCATTGACATATTCACCAACGCTGTGCCTGACGAACTGATGCTCGTATCCTGCCATGTTCCGATAACTCATGAAGTCATCGGTGTGAACTGTCGAGCCTTTCTCGACATGGTCATTGATGAACTTATGTAGAGTTGCTTTCTTCGTGTTCTCAATGACTTTGGCAGTGAACCTGATGGGGGGTCCCTGTCCTTGATTCCGGCCACGGCTTTCTGGCCTGCCGCACCCCGGCCGGCGTTCAGTTTCTTACCCCTGCGCCTGTTCTTCTCCAGCCCGCCAAAGTAAGATTCGTCTGCCTCAACCGTGCCGTTGAAACGCCGGTCGCCAGCCTCAAAAGATTTTCTCAGTCGGTGGGCCAAGTGCCAAGCCGTTTTCTGCGAGACCTTCAGATCTCGGTGCAGCTTCATGCCCGATACGCTCTTGAGGCTGGTCGTCAGCAGGTGGATGGCAAGCGCCCAGACCTGATAGCCAAGCCTTGAACTCTCCATCACTGAATTGGATTTGGCCGAGAATTTGGCACCGCAGGTTTTATACTCTTTGCACCGCAGTGGCATGGTTCTGTGCTGGCATCCCGTTTGGATTCTTGCTGAGCCACAGTAAGGGCAGTGAACGCCATCCGGCCAGCGTGTTTCCATAAACCACTGTTCCGCGGTTGCATCATCAGGGAACATCTGCAATAGCTCGATCAGCGAAATGCCTTTGCGGTCATGTTTGCCAGGGGCTCCATGTCTCATCATCGTTCACCTTTTACACTATTTTGTGAACACGAATATAGCACCATTTCGCCACTTATCGATATAATTCCCTTTTTATTCTTCTAAACTTCTATTTTGAAACGCTTTTTATTTTTAGTTGTTAAACTCGGGTTAGCCCGCATATTTCACCGATTTGTATTCTGGGTTGAAATGGCCGTCGCCAAGCGTCGATTTCATCAGTTGGATGAGAAAACCGTCGTCAGCCACTGAAAAGACCGGCGAGCGCACCGCGGAAACCGCGTTTTTCCGGCCCGTCAAGGCCCGTTCAGCCCGTTGCGGCATCGTCAGGGCGCGTGCCATCCTCGCCCTTGACACAGTCGGCGATCGAACCGGCGGTCGGCACCCGAGCCGACCCGATGACACCCTAGCTGAAATCAGGTGGCGGCCTCCACAGTGGCAGCCGGGTCAGATTGCCCAGCACCTCGGCGAACACCTCGGCATGCGGATAACCGGCCGACATCGACAGCCACACCCGAAGGCGCACCCCGACCTTGATCAGCTTCAGCCGCAGCGTGCCACTCTGCGCCCGCGCCAGGCGGGTGCCCTTGGCGCCCAGACGATGCCGCGCCTCGAGCAGCCCATAAGCGAACGACGCGAAGTACAGGCGCAGCTGATTGGCCGCCATCTGGTGCGAACTGGTGCGGTCCGCAAACAGGTCCAACTGCTGCTCCTTGATGCGGTTCTCCATGTCGCCGCGGGCGCAGTATTTCTCCTCATACAGCTCCTGAGCATCCACCTCCTCAGCCGACAGGCTGGTCACCACGAACCGCGGATTGGCCCCGCGCCGCAGATGTTCCGCCTTGCCAATCACCCGCCGCGCCCGACTCCACGAGCTACGCGTCTGATAACTGAACTCGCCGAACCGCCGCACCGCCTCGCCCGTGCGCTCATGCTCCTCACAGGCCGCCTCCATATCCGCCGACAGGGCCGCCTCCAGACGCGAATTGCGTGCCACACCAATGACATAATCCACCTGCACCTCCTCCTGCTCACACCACGCCATGATGTCTTCCCTGCAGAACCCCGAATCACCCCGTATCACCACCCGAACCTCCGGCCAGCGCGCCCGCAACTGTCCGACGATCCGTTCCAACTCCTCCACACTGCCCGCCGCCCCATCCTGATCCGACGTGCGCAACCGACTGCACAGCAGCTGCTCGCCACAGAAAATGTACAGCTGCAGATAGCAGTAGCAGTAGCAGTAGCAGTCATAGTAACCGTGAAAGAACCGACCCTCCTGCTCCCCGTGCAGCGGATCGTCCGTCGTATCGAGGTCCAGCCACAGTTCCTTCGGTGGCGCCTCGAACGACTCCATGAACAGCTCCACGAACAGCCGATCAATCGCCTCGCCGTTGGCCACGATGCGCTTGTAGCGGTCATTCGCCGCCTCGTCCGGGTGCCCCAGCTCCAGCCGGTTCAGCGTGCTCGGACTGGCCAGCGCCTGCCCCTCGCCCATCATCTGCTCCAGCCGATCCACCATCACCCCCATCAACCGGTCATCGCTCAGGTGCTCATGGTCGTTGAGATCTTCATAACTCATCGCAATGCCATAAATGCGCTGGCGCAGCAGGTCCTCCACGCCGTGACGCACGCTGGCCGGGTTGCGGTAGTCGATGAAACACTCGGCCAGACGGTCGGTCAGACCGATTCGCCTGTCAACCTCCCGCAGCAGCAGGGCGCCACCATCGGAACTGATCTGTTCACTGTCGAATCTGGCGGTCACCGTGCGCCGTCCACTGGGTAGAAATTCCAACTGCGTCTGATCACACTGTGCATTCATGGCTGAGTCCTCTGTGAATGACTTAATTCATTGATTAGATTGTCATTATAGCTCATTTTTCACATTTTTCATAACTATCGGTGAAAAATGCGGGTTAGCCACAGCATGCCATTCATGGTTATGGGCGAAATATGCGAACAAGCTTTCCATCCCGTCATTGAGTTTTGGTACGGAACGACGCGGCTGCGATGGCTTATGGTCCGCGCTCGCTTTGCTGATTAAGTTGTCGATCTTGCGGGAAAGTGGAGTACTCGCGATGCCAGACTCTGTCTGATACAGCCTCATCATTCCATACTGCAGACAATTGAGCGATAACCGTCAACCCTGTTTCGTTCGCTTTCGAGTTGAGGTCGCAGGTGATCCGGGCCGTTCCATCGGCGCGGCGAATTTCAATCTCATGACGGATCTCATACTCGACGATGACGGCACTGTCTGAGTTGAGACGGTAATGCGCGGAAGTCTGCATGGAAAATTCACAGTTCGTATCTGAAAAATGGACCGTGAATTTCGGCAGGTTCCATGACGTTTCGACTTGATGATCCTTACATGCTGCCTGTTTCCTCTGTAGCTGGCCTGTGGGTACGACATCCCAATTGTCTTGAACTGGCAATTTTTTCACCTTCGGAAACGGGATGGATAGCGGTGCTGTATGAACCAATCGAGGCAGACCCAGACGAGCTTGGTGTAGCAGTATGTGGACGTTGGCCGCCTTTGTGATGGGCCAGACAAGGGGCCAGTAGGACGTACCGAATGCCAGTCTGAGACGATTGCCGCGGGCAAACCGATAGGCTGTGGATGGCATCCGTATTCGGTAGTGAACGGGATGATCCGGCAGGTGGGACGCAACGGAGTCGAGAGTCGCGTCCAGTGCCAGGTTGCGAACCTGTCGAATGACGAGATTGGAGCGATCATCGGGGGTTACTTCGCAGATACGGCACACAAGCAGGGCGACGGCCAAATCGCGCGCAACATCGACGGATACCTCAGCGTGACCGCTCAGAACCAGATCTTCGGCCAACGGCTCAGAGTCAAAACAAAGTGAACGGGCATCGTCTGCAGACTGATCCAGGGGCAGTCCGCCGCGACGGCCGAAGTAGCCGGTATCGCCGGCACATTCTCCGTGCCGCAGATCGTTTGGTACGTTGAGCTGCAATTTTTCTGAGGTGGCATCTTTCGCCAGACCGCCCGGGGTCAGAAAAAATGTGGCAACACTATTCGCCTGTAGATCATCAGTTTCGCGCCATTCGCCATTTCTTACAGTCAACCGATCTTGGGGTGGATCAAATTCTCGTTGCCAGATTCGAAGGCGGGGCCAACTCAGGGCATCGCGCGCATCACCTTTCAACCAATGGTTCCACCATTCCAGCGCAAGGTCCTGAAACCCGATCGCAGGCCCCGGTTCACCCTGATCGGGATAGTGATGGCCCCAGGGACCGACGATGCCCCAGCAGATATCCGGCCGCATCCTGACCAGCGCCATGACGGAGTTTGAATAACGGTCGGACCACCCACCGATGGCGAGGACGGGACAGGCCAGCTGCGCCGCACTGAATGCGATGGAGCCGTGCCGCCAATATTGACCGCGGAAGTCGTGGCGAATCCAGGCATCAAGCGGAAATGAGAGTTTCTGCAGTCGAGTGCGCCACAAATCTCGCCAGCCACTGCCAACGGTCTGGAGATCCGGCGGCGCGGCCAGTATGGCGGGTAAGGTGGCGCCCCATTCAAAACCATCGGTGAGCAGTCCGCCGCCCATCCAGTGAATGTCATCTTCGAAGCGGTCGGCAGTCGCGCAGTTGGCGATCACTGCCTTGAGCGCAACAGGTGCATTCACAGCCGCCTGTAGGCTTGCCGTACCACCCCAGGAGGTGCCGAACATGCCCACCCGGCCCGAGCACCAGGTCTGTTCGGCGAT
Organism: Arenicellales bacterium; assembly: GCA_965205205.1. Lineage (GTDB taxonomy): Bacteria > Pseudomonadota > Gammaproteobacteria > Arenicellales > JAJDZL01 > JAJDZL01. Next base: position 350,815 of record CBDBFX010000002.1, on the reverse strand, counting down.
CCAGTTGATGATCGTTCGAGCATCTTTCAGCTCATCGTCCGAGTACATGTCGGGCATATCGCCTTCGCTGTCGCCGGAGCCGCGCATGTCAACCCGCAGGCAGACGAAGCCATGAGCCGCAAAATAGGGATGATTCCGCGCATCCCGAGCTCGCACCATATCGCGTTTTCGATATGGGATGTATTCGAGGAGGGCTGGAAAGGGAGCGCGACCTTTCGGCCACCAGATGCGCGCCGAGAGCCGCACGCCATCAGGCATTGGAATCCAGATATGTTCAGTTGTCCTCACCGTCGCGTTTTCGATTGAGTGCCGCATCAATCCCCCTGATGATTTGCTGGAGAAGTCCTGGAATTTTAACGAAATTCTGTTGACGGTGGATCCTTGCCGGTTGTGTTTCACCCGGCAGCGTGAATCGAAGAATTTCTCGGTCGGTCAGATTGATGACGTGAATAATAGATTGATTGAGTTGATTCAGTGAAATTGTCGCATCGCTGAGTATTTTCCTGACCGCAGAAAAAATGTATCAATTTCGAAAGAATTGATAGAAAATAATACAAAATGATACGGATTAATCAATTTTCGTTAAAAATGCGATTGGATCAATGTGAGATGTCAGGAAGTTCTGCCGAAGGGGTTTGTTGTGCATGGATATATCATCGCGGTTATAGATTCTTGATCCGTTCAATGCCTCATTAAATGTTGACCATACTGCTCCGAGAGGCACCGAACCCGTCATCTGGGCAGCGCACTAGGATTGCCTGTAATCCGTCTCAAATCGACCAAGCATCTTCCGGTCCACCGTCTGAGTGAGATACATTTCATCTGATAAGGCTTTCACTTATGAGCCACGCACATTAGCTGACAAGCAAAGACAAAAGCATCAGTAGAATTATCAGTCATGCTTGGGTAAGTGGAGAAATCTATCAAAAATCACTAAATTGATAGATAAAATACAATGAAAGAAACTGATTTGCATTGAAGAGTGTGTAATGAAAAGAATACAGCCAGCGCCGAAGCTTCAAGATCTCATTGAAAGATATTGGAATGACTCAGATGTGGTTGCTAAACTACTTGAGGTTTCAAACGAGCCGATGGGAGAATATCGACACTGGCAAAAACTTAAGTACCAGACCCCACCTAGTGGATTAGACTCGGAAATTTGGTGGATGGCGGTTAAATTTGCAAGGAATTTCGCAAGAAGAATGTTACCACTTGAAGACACTAAAGGCAATCCATTTAGCTATGTATTGACTGATCTTATTTTAGAAAAATTGCACACGATTGATAGCGATGCTAAAGGCGCGTTGAGAATTAAAAATGAAAGCCAAGATGAGATCGGTGCACAATATTTGGCGATGTCTCTGGTTGATGAGGCAATCACGTCCAGTCAATTGGAAGGGGCACTTACAACAAGAAAAATCGCAAGGGATATGCTTCGTAGTGGCCGGCCACCAAAAAACTTGCACGAGCGCATGATTTTTAACAACTATCGCGCAATGGAATATATGCGAGACACGGTGACTGAATCCTTGACTTTCGATCGACTGCTGGATTTGCATAAACTTCTAACGATGGACACTATGGATGATCCTAACGACTGTGGCCGTATCCAAACTCAAAATGAGAAGCGTGTTCACATTGCAAACCATTACGGGAAAGTAATTTATAGTCCAACTCCGGCTGAACAATTGCCGGATAGACTAGGTAGATTGATTGATTTCGCAAATCAACCCACTGCTGGCTATCAGTTTATGCATCCAATCATCAGAGCGATCATACTGCATTTCATGATCGGATTCGAACATCCATTTGTTGATGGCAATGGAAGAGTTGCGAGGGCTTTATTCTACTATTCGGCACTGAAAGCTGGCTATGATGCTTTTGCATATCTTTCAATTAGCCAGATTATTCAACAAGCGCCTGCACAGTACGGTTACGCATTTCAATATGTTGAAACTGATGAAAATGATTTGACCTATTTCATCCATCATCAATTGGACGTTATCTGCAAGAGCATCAATAAATTTAGAAAATATGTGACAAGAAAACGGCGAAAAATTGCTCAATTTGCGGGTGATTGGAAAAAACTGTCGTTGAACTATAGACAGCTTGCACTACTCAGCCATGCTATTAAGTATGCGGATCACGCCTATACCATCAAATCTCATAAAAACAGCCATAGCTGTGCTTATGCAACCTCCAGAGCAGACTTAATGGAATTGGTTCACTATGGATTTTTAGAGAAAGTTAATATCAACAGTAAATCTCTTGGTTTTGTTGCACCACATAATTTGGGTGAAAGAATTACTCAACTAGCTAAATCGGAGCAAAGAGGAAAGTAGTCAGAATATTAGGTGTATCCAGTGAGATTGTTGCAGATTTTAACCCAGCAATGTAAAAATGATTAGATTAGTGTAAGATGCCAGGAAGTTCTGCCGAAGGGGTCGTCAATTGCGAAATGGAAATCCATTATTTTCTGACAGCTGGCCTCAACATCTCTCCCGGTAGTGTTGATCAAGGCCTCCCGCTTGGTTTACTGCTTGTTGACTCAGATAAATCTTGAGATAAACGGGTTGGAAGTTTGTAGATTGGAAGTGCTGTCGAAGCAGTCAGCTGCTGTCAGGTGGCGACTGCCAACTTTGTTGGATTCTCATAGCGTAAACGGTCGCAGTACAATGATCACTCAGGCGGAATCAACGCAGGGCGTCAGGTAACTCAGTGAGTAAAATCCGAGTTAATGGAAGAAGTGGAAAAAAATCAATCCGCAAAAGCATCTAAGGGACTGGTTGTCGTTACGGTGGCAGGTTCAGGTGTTGCTTTTGTTGCTCTCTATGCTCTGCTGTGGGGGAAGTGGTGCCTGGTGACATTGATGAAAATGAAAATTTGGTCATTGTGCTTTTGAGCAGAACTCAGGTGCACCCGCGGCACTGGCGAGATTTCACGAACTGATGGGCAGTTTCGCTTTCATCTGTTCCAGAATCTGCTCAGTCGATTCGTCGGGTGTAAAGTGTGTGAGGTATTTCCCGTCCGGTGCCATCAGATAGATATAGGAACTGTGATTGACTGTGTAGCTCTCGCCGTCTGCAGTTGGTACATAGGAAAAATAACTGCCGTAGTCATTGACCAGATTCTGCAGGTCTTCCAAACTGCCCACCAAGCCATCGAATCGGGGATGAAAATGCCCAATATAGTTTGCAATGGCCTCCAGCGTATCTCGCTGAGGATCGACGCTGATGAAAATGGGAGTGATCTGCTGCGCGACGGACGCATCGGTTGTCTCGATCCGATCAATCAGACTTCCCATCTGCAGTAATGTTGTTGGGCAAACGGCGGGGCAGTGGGTAAACCCGAAATAGATCAGCCTGTATTGGCCGCGGTAATAGTCATCTGTGATGACTTCCCCCGTGTGGCGCGTCAGTTTGAACGGTCCGCCAATGGCGACCTCGATTTCCTCTTCAGGCCCGAAGAATTGGTAGGTTACGGCACCCAGAATGACAATACATACCATCGACGTTGCGGCTAGAAGTATGTTTTTGGTTCTTGATTTCAATGGCTTGCCTCGTAGAGTATTGATAGAGGGAAGTTCATTCACACTCCGTTTTCTGTTCCCACAGCTGAGAACCCAGTGCCAGAACGGACACCTGCATATTGACCTTTCCGGCCCGTTCAAAATCTAGTGTAAGGTCTATTGGTGTACCGGCTTTCAATGGCTCATGCAACCCCATCAGCATGATGTGTAGACCGTGCGGTCTGAGAATCAGTGGTTCCTTTGAGCTGAACTCCAGGTCGGAAACGGCTTGCATCATCATCACGCCGTCTTGCATTTCGATGTTGTGAATTTCAGTTCGATCGGCGATTGGTGCATCAGCTCCGATCAAGCGGTCCTGCATACCGGCCTGAGCTGAGATTGACATGAACGCCGCACCGACCTGTTTGCCGAGAGAATCATAGGCCCACGGAGAGAATACACAGACATGATTCGACCGATAGTTATTCGTATAAGCATCATCCGCCACTGATTTGACACTGACAGCGAATGCGAGGCAGAATATTACTGTGGATAGATGGTCCATCTTCATCTGACTGTCCGCTCAGTAAGCACACCCGAAGCGAAGTACCTGCGGTCCGATTACATTACTGTTTTTTTCTTTTGGAAAAGGAGTAATCAGACTGTCATTTCTTGGGCCTGAACAACCGCCAAACCACACCGTATAGGATGAGTATGACTGGTAACAGGATGAGTAACACGATGATTAACTGCCATAGGGAAATTCCACCTGGGCCGAACATTTTAACTATCCTAGCACTTTACCATTCTGAATCAGGTTGCCTGTCAGGGTCTCGGTTCCCGCCCGGTCTGGATTTTCCACAATTCCCCCATTGACGATGGAATAGGTCTCCTGGATAGGTTCCATTGAAAGCGTTGGCGGAGAAATTTGCAATTTAACTGTCATCGCGCCGGATCAACACCCGCCATACCCTTCCAGTCGCACAGCGAATTGATGCATTTAACTTTGTAGGTTCTCATTTCTTCTCCCCTGTCAAAGGATGAATTTTCAGCATGAAGTTCAGCGTCACAAACAGTTTCCAAAGAGAAATTAGACAATGTCGTCCCGATTTTTTGATGAGTATCTTGCGATTGCATTAATGATCTTTAACATGGTACACATGTATGAGTCAGTACTATTCACTGTTTGTTTCGATTTGTCAAAGATTTTTCTGATTTCAGTTTACAATGAATCTGACGCGGGTTCAGTATCACCACGACTGGATTCCGATATCGCTGATGCGATTGGTTTGATTATGGTGTAGTGCAATTCCGGTTGTGATTGCCATTGCATCAATTGGTGATTGAACTGAGATTCAATATTGCATAAGGAGAAAATAGGTATGTATGATTTAAAGATGTCGCGGCGTTCTTTCTTGGCCGCGTGCGGAGCATTCGGTGCGGCAACCATGACCGTCCCGCGTTTCGCACTCTCTGAAGATGGAACGGTTCTGATCCTTCGGTCTTATTCCGACCTGCAGATTCTTGATCCAGCGTTTCGGTTGTCCCTGCCAGAAGACGATATCATTCGATCCATCTTCGCCCCACTGATCATTCCGCAGACTGGGGATGTCTGGGGCTGGAAACCCATCGCAGCCGAAAAGATAGAGCAGCTTGACGACGTAACAATCGCATTTACGCTCAAAGACCATATCGGCTTTACGGATGGTTATGGTCAGATGACTGCTGAGGATGTGAAGTATTCGATTGAACGCTTCGCCGACCCGGCGATGGAAAGCCCCTATGCGGGTGATTGGTCAGCGCTGAAAGAGGTTGAAGTCAAAGACCGACTCTCGGGACTCATTCATCTGAAGAACAGGTTCGTACCGCTTTGGACGACGACCCTGCCAACTCCTGCAACCTGCATCCTTTCCAAACGGGCGATGGAAGATTTGGGTGATAAGATTACCACGAAGCCCGTCGCACAGTCAGGCCAGTACCTGCTGACCGACTGGCAGCCGAAGCAGAAGACGGTGCTGAAAAGAAATCCCGATTGGGCGCATGAGCCCGGCGGCTTTGATGAAATTCACATCATTCCCATTGAGGATCCGGCTACGGCCGAGCGCGGATTTGAGGCGGGTGATCTGGATTACACCTGGACTTCGGTGGCCTCTCTGCCACGGCTCAAGTCCAATCCACCGGCCAATTCAGTCGTGCTGGAAAAACCTTCACTGGCTTACGTCTGGCTTGGTATGAATCAGGATGTGGCGCCGTTTGACAATATCAATGTTCGACGAGCGGTGCAGCATGCGATTGACCGTCAAAGTGTCGTGGATGCGGCTTATTTTGGCGCCGCCGCCGTTGGCAACGGGATCATTGCCCCTGGACTGCCCGGCAGTCGCAATAGCGTAACCTACGATTATGATCCGGCAAAGGCACGCGCACTGCTGGAGCAGGAAGGCGCGACCGATCTGAATGTAACGCTGGACATACTCAATCAGACCGATCGGTTGACCGCCGCGCAGGTCATTCAGGCCAATCTTGCGGAAGTGGGCATTCAATGCGAAATCAAGCAGAATGACAGCGGTACGTTCTGGACGCTTGGCTCCAAAGATGGCGACTACTGGAACAGGCTGCAGTTGCTGCTGCAGCGTTTCTCCATGCAACCCGATCCGAGTTGGGCGACCGTGTGGTTCACGCCTGAGCAGGTGGGTGTGTGGAACTGGGAGCGCTTTGACAGCGCTGAGTACAAGGCGTTGCATGAGCAGGGGCTTGTTGAGAGCGACTTTGCCAAACGCGACGCCATCTACAAGCAGATGCAGGGCCTGATGGACGAAAGCGGCTGCTACGTGTTTCTCTCGCATGAAGTCGTTGGCGCCATTCATCGCAACACCATTCACCCCGGTCTGAAACCAAACGGAGAGTCCCTCTTCTCTGAATTCAAACCGGTATAGCATAGTGAGTGACGGGCGACTCTCTCAGAGTCGCCCGTTGGTCAGTCAATGCTGAATTACTCCGTCAAGCGGCTGGGGCTGGCCGCCGTCATCGTGTCGGTGGTCATGTTGCTGCTGTTCATCATGATTTACCTCATTCCCGGTGATCCGGCCGCGGTCGCACTCGGGCCTCGCGCGACCGAATCCATGCGCGCGGCGCTTCGCGTCAAAATGGGGCTTGATCAGCCCGTATGGATTCAGCTCTGGAATTTCTTCATCAACGCCTGGCAGGGCGATCTTGGCAACGAGGTGTTGTCTGACCGCCCGGTGGTCACCGTAGTGATGGAACAGCTGCCTTATACGCTGGCCCTGATCGCTGGCGGCATGATCTGGTCCATTGCACTTGGCATTCCGCTTGGGTGTTGGACCGCGGTTCAGCCGGGCGGCTTGATAGATCGAGTCATCGGTGTACTCAGTGTCGGTGTAATCGCCGTTCCTTCGTTCGTGGTGGCCATTTATTCGCTGCTGATTTTTGCGGTCACTCTGCGCTGGCTGCCTGCCATTGGCGCCGGTGATTCCGGCGACCTCGCCGATCAGCTGAGGCACCTGATTTTACCCTCTCTCGCAGTTGGACTCGGATGGGTGGGCTATCTTGCGCGCATGGTCCGCGCTTCCATGCTTGAAGTGCTTGAAGCGTCGCACATTCGTACCGCCCGCGCCTTTGGTCTGCCGGAACGACTGATCACTTATCGGTACGCACTGACGATCGCGGTGCTGCCGACGGTTACCCTGCTGGGTGTGGGAATTGGACAGATGCTCTCCTCCGCCGTGTTTGCTGAAATCGTGTTCGCCCGCCCCGGCGTCGGGAAACTCGTCTACGATGCCATTCTCACACGCAACTATCCACTGGTGTCCGGTGCGGTTCTGGTAACAACCGTGCTCTTCATTCTGATCAATCTGCTGGCCGATCTCGTCGTCGGATATCTCGATCCCCGTGTCCGAAGCCGTTTCTAAACTGAGCCGATCCGTCCGTCGGGTGCTGACTGAGCCAATGGGTCTGTTGGGTGTCGCGTTGGTCGTCCTCATCATCTGTGGCGCCGTATTCGCTGAGCTGCTGACGAGCGCCGCACCCAACGACATCTCGCCTCGCGATCGGTTCCAGGCCCCGTCGCCGGTCCATCTCCTTGGCACCGATCATTTGGGCCGCGATCTATTTTCCCGGGTCCTGCACGGCGGCCGTATTGCGCTGTCCGTGGCGCTGTTTTCGATTGTCGCATCGCTGGCGATTGGCATCATACTGGGTCTTGTTGCCGGCTACGGTCCGCGCTGGCTGGATAACCTGATGATTCTGGTGTTCGATGCGCTCAAGAGTTATCCCACAGTCATGCTGGCGCTGGCTCTGGTTACACTGTTCGGTCCATCGCTGACAGTGGTCATCGTCGTCGTGATCCTGGTCAATGTGCCGGGTTATGCCAGAATTATTCGCACCCAGACCTTGGCTTTGAAGTCGGCGCAGTTTGTTGCCGCCGCACAGAGCATGGGCGCCGGCACCGCGCGCATTCTGCGTGTTCACATCCTGCCCAATGTGATCGGTCCATTGTTGATTCTGGCGTCCATGGATATTCCAGTGGTCATTGCGATTGAGGCGGGAATGAGTTTTCTTGGGCTCGGTGTTCGTCCGCCGACGCCGTCCTGGGGGGCGATTCTTAACGATGGATTCGCCGCGATCCGCGACACGCCATGGATTGCCATCGCTGGCGGATTGCCCATCATTCTGACCACACTGGGTTTCACTTTTCTGGGCGAGACCCTGCGCGACATATTCGACCCGCGTCTCAAAGTGCGCTGATGAACGTACTGCAGATCCAGCATCTCAATGTCGCCTTCGATACCGAAGATGGTCGACTGTGTGCGCTTCGGGATGTTTCATTTGACGTTCCGGAACGGCGCATCGTCGGCATCGTTGGTGAATCCGGCTGTGGCAAGTCAACTCTGATCAATGCGATCCTGGGTCTGCTGGCGGATAATGGGCGGGTTGAGAGTGGCAAAATTCAATTTGAAGGGCAGGATCTGACTCAGTTGAATGCCGCCGCACTGCGGAAATTGCGCGGCGCTCGCATCTCGACCGTTTTTCAGGATCCGATGGGTGCGTTGAACCCCGTCCTTTCGGTGGGTGTGCAGATGGTTAACATCCAGTATCGCTCCGACCTCAGCCGGGCGGAAAAATCGGCGCGGGCGGTTGATATGCTGCGCGGCGTCCGTATTCCCGACCCACAGTCCGCGCTGAAGAGATTTCCACATGAGTTTTCCGGTGGCATGAAGCAGCGCATCGCAATTGCCATGGCGCTGATGATGGAGCCCGTGTTACTCATTGCCGATGAGCCCACCACGGCCCTGGATGCCACTTTGGAGGTCGCGACCATAGAACTGCTGCAGGATCTGCAGCGTCAGATCGGATGTTCGGTTCTGTTCATCTCCCATCACCTGGGTGTGATTACCGAGCTCTGCGACGATGTGGTCGTGATGTATGCTGGGGAGGTCGTGGAACGCGGCACGACGAGACAGATCTTCCACAATCCGCAGCATCCCTATACCGAGCGTCTGCTGCAGTGCGACCCAGCCGGGCAATCGGAACGCACGCGACATCTTCCGACCATTCCCGGCGAGATTCCGGACCTCCGTCTGCGCCCCAGGGGCTGTATCTTCGCCGCCCGCTGTCATTGCCGCCAGGAAGTCTGTGACACGGTTCCGCCTGAGGTCGAAATGGATGGTCACCGTGTCCGCTGTCACCGGGCGGTACGATGATTCTATCGATTCATGACGTCGAGGTTACGTTTCGAGTCGGACATTGGTTCAGACGTCAGTCGATTCTGGGTGTCGCAGGGGTGAGTTTTGAGGTCGCCGGCGGTGAGACGTTTGCCCTGGTTGGTGAGAGTGGGTCGGGTAAAACGACATTGGCCAACGCGATGAACGGTCTGCAGTCGATATCCGAAGGCGAGGTGACATTCTTAGGCCAACGGATCGACACGGCAAGTCGAGGAGAGTTGAAACCTCTGCGACAGCAGATGGCGATGATGTTTCAGGACCCGGTCGGATCGCTTTCCCCGCGGATGAAGGTTGGCGACCTGGTCGCTGAACCGTTCATCATTCACGGCATTGCGGCGAACATTGAAGAGGAGGCCTCGCGTCTGCTTTCCTTGGTCGGTCTTTCGACGGACTTTGTCAATCGCTACCCGCATCAGCTGTCGGGCGGCCAGGCGCGTCGGGTTGGGGTGGCCCGAGCCATTGCGTTGAATCCCAAGCTGATCATCGCCGATGAGCCCACGGCGGGGCTTGATGTTTCTGTTCAGGGCGAGGTTCTCAATCTGCTCAACGATCTGCGCGAAAGAATGAATCTTGCGATGGTCATCATCACCCACAATCTGCATGTGGTTCATCATGTGGCCGATCGTATGGCGGTCATGTATCTGGGGCGCATCGTTGAACTGGGGGAGACTGAATCGATGTTCAGGGCGCCGCGCCACCCTTATACGGCGGCGCTTTTGAGTGCAAACCCCGAGCCGGATCTGGACAAGGCGATCCATCGCATTTCTTTGCCAGCAGAAGTGCCGTCTCTTCTCGCCCGCCCCTCCGGCTGTGAATTTCATACCCGATGCCCATGGCGGCAGGCGAAATGTGCATCGGAACCACCTTATGCAGTTGGCAACGCACATAATATAGCCTGTCACTATCCGCTTGCTCCGGGAGCCAAACCACCGCCCATGCGAAATGAGGTGTAGATTTGTATTTTAGGGTAAGCTCGTTCAGTGATGTTGACGCGCAGAAGAATAACAACCACTGCTGGAGTTGCCCATGACGCCTGAAATTCCGATTCGTACCGAATTTCCATCGACGGTGCGAGAAATTGAGAACAGCTGGATTCCGATGCCGGACGGGGTGCGTCTGGCCGCACGAATCTGGTTGCCCGACGATGCTGAGGATAACCCAGTACCCGCCATATTGGAGTATCTGCCATATCGAAAACGCGACGGAACGGTTGAACGGGATCAGCTGACCCATCCATATTTCGCCGGTTTCGGTTATGCCGGTGTACGCGTTGACATGCGAGGTACCGGTGACAGTGAGGGTGTGTGCCGCGGAGAGTACCTCAAGCAGGAGCAGGATGATTGCCTGGCTGTAATCGAATGGCTGGCTGCGCAGCCATGGTGCAGTGGCAAAGTAGGAATGATCGGCATATCCTGGGGCGGGTTCAATGGACTGCAGGTGGCCGCCCGTCGACCCGAGTCCCTGGGTGCGGTCATTTCACTCTGCTCGACGGATGATCGTTATGCGGATGACATTCATTTCATGGGTGGGGCGGTACTCTGTGAGAAACTCGGCTGGGGTGCGACCGCGTTTGCGATTGCGCATACCCCACCCGATCCAGCTGTTGTCGGTGAGCGTTGGCGCGATTTGTGGCTGGAACGGCTGCAGGGTAATGGTTTGTGGTTGCTGGACTGGTTCAAGCACCAGCGCCGCGACGAATTTTATGCACACGGTTCGATCTGTGAGCGGTATGAAGATGTGGAGGTGCCGGTTTATCTGGTGGGTGGCTGGGCTGATGGATATACGAATGCCATTTTTCGCATGCTGGAGAATTTGAGCTGTCCGAAAAAAGGGCTGATCGGTCCATGGGCGCACAAGTATCCGCATTTTGCGATGCCCGGCCCACGCATCGGTTTTCTCCAGGAGTGCCTGCGATGGTGGGACCAGCATCTGAAAGGGATTGATACGGGTATCATGCGGGAGCCGGAGCTGCGAGCCTGGATTCAACACCCGATTGCGCCGGCCTCACAGTTCGAAATGCGCCCTGGGCACTGGGTTACCGTACCAAAGTGGGTGGATGCTGCAGTGTCGATGCGGTCAATGTTTGACGATGATGAGTGGTCCAAATCAATGCCTGATCAGCCCGTCAGAATCTGCACACCGGAAACCTCGGGGCACGCGTCCGGTAATTGGTGTGGCTATGGGCAGGTCCCGGACGGTCCCACCGATCAGTCTTCCGAAACCGACATGGTATGGTTCGAAACCAAACCCTTGGAGCGGGACCTGGACCTTCTTGGGTTTCCGGTTCTGACTGCTGAGGTGAAGAGTGACGCGCCGCAGGCGAATTTGGTTGCGATTCTTTCGGAAGTGCTTGAAGGTGGGCAGGCGACGCGGCTCAGTTATGGCGTGCTGAATCTGACGCATCGCAACGGTCACGTCAATCCCGAACCCCTGTCTGCAGAATCGGTTCTCATCCGGATGCAACTGAATGCCTGCGGGCAACGCATTGGCAAGGGGAATCGACTCCGACTGGCTCTGTCTAGTGCATACTGGCCCGTCATTTGGCCGTCTCAGACCAAAGTCACGCTGACGTTGTCCAAGATCGGACTGGACCTGCCGCTTTCATCAGGGGAAATCACCTTGGAAGGCTTCCAGATGCCCGAAGGCGCAAAGCCGCTCGAGACTGAAACAATTACAGAGGGTAAATATGAACGTAGCCGGGAAACTGACCTTGCATCAGGATTGGAATCTCATGTCATTCTCAGTTCGACGGGGTTCGGCCGCCACTTAAACACTGGCCTTAGCGTCAGGGATATCAGTACCGAGACCTACAGTATCCATCCAGATGATCCCAATTCGGCAGTCGCTACCTGTTCTTGGTCGAAGTATTATTCAAGGGATGCTTGGCATGCGAACTTGGATGTTGAAGTTACCGTTCTTGCGCTCAGGGCCACCTGGCAGATCGAAGCATCGCTATTGGCAAGCGATGACGATGGTAAGGTATTTGAAAAATCGTGGTCTGAGAGCATTCCGAGAGATTTGGTATGAGTGCTTTCCCCGGTTTTGGTGACCGAGCCGAGACACATCATTTCATTTCGAAAGGTGTCGCCATGCGCGTGGTGATCGAGGGTGATGGTCCCGAGATCGTATTTGTTCCGGGCGGCGATCAGACCGCTGAGGCATTCTCGCAGCAGTTCAGCAGATTTTCGGATGCCTTTCGATGCATTGCTTACGATCCGCGCGGCGCAGGTGAAACGATGTCACCCCCAGCACCGTGGACCATTGCGGATTTTGCCCGAGACTGCGCATCCGTCATTGATTCATTCTGCGCCGGGCCGGCTGTGGTGTCTGGTCTCTCGCTTGGTGGACTGATCACACAGCAGGTCGCAATCGATTTTCCCGACAAGGTGCAGCTTGCGATTCCAATGGGAACGGCAGCGTATATCGATGGTTTCACACGCGACTGGATGCAGGCCGAGATCGATCTTCGTAAGGCAGGTGTTCAGTTACCTGATTACTTCCTGGCACCTCACTATGCACCATTTGCGTTCCCGGCCAAGGCACTGCATGATCCTGAAATCTGGGCTGACATCAAGCCGCGGTTTACGGCACGTTTTGCCGATCGAAAGCCAGAAGATCTGATTGATCAGTGGGAGGCATGTCTGCAGTTTGACTGCCGCGAGGCACTCAAGACCTGTTCGGTACCGTTCCACGTGATCAGTTTTTCGGAAGATGTTCAGACTGCTCCGTCCATGTGTAAAGTGGTTGCCGATCTTGTGCCGGACGGCGTGTTTCATGAACTCCCGGGGCTTGGGCACGTTTCGATGCTGAGCCACCGGCCGGATGTTGTCGCGGCCAAATTGCGTCAGATCATCACAGCACACTTCGAGTCGGCGCGGTGATCGGAAATTGGTTTATTCGGCATACCGCCTTTCTCTTCAGTTACAACCGTATGATAGGGTGATCCTGTTTGAGCATATGCGATGACGAAAGGGTGCGCCTCGTCTCGATTTTTTCGAGTATCAACCAGACGGGATATTTTTTTAGAATCTCTATTACTCTATGTTGAATGGTGTCGTCATTGATTTCAACGAACATGTCTGACCGATCTTTGAAATATTCTGCTAAGCCGTCGTCTTTCTTATTGATCTCAGTTAATACTTCGGTCGATGCCCGCAGACAACTCATTTTCAATTAAGCCATCCAGCATCAACCAAACGGGTCTAAAAATTGATACGCTATTCGGATAGATTTCAGTCCAACCGCTGATAAGGGAACTTGAATCAATAGAGTAGCAGGCTTTGGTTACCACACTTACGCAGTCTCCAATTGCTGCTCAATTGTTGGGATATGGCGTATTCGAATGCCAAGATACGAAGATACGTCGCTTAATGTGATCAGATCATCATAAAAAGAGTTGAGCACCAAGTTGATAAACGGTCTGCCGAATTCGTTCAGAACATCTTGTGGCGGGTTCTTCTGAAAGGTTTTATCTTTGTTTTTTTGATTCTTCTGATTTTGTTCCATCTGCCATGCCGTCTCGTACTGTAGGCGCTTGGTATCATAGAAATCCTTGGATGCCAGACCGAATCTGTACAGGCGTCGCACGACCGCTTCCCGGCTGACACTAAATTTCTTTGCAACATCTCCAATACACTGATCTGACCAAGAATCACGCTTTCTGTCTTCGACGACTTCATTGTTCAGGAAGCAGTCACGTGGCATGAGCGTGGCGGCCGCGACAGCATTGCACCATACTTCAACGCTTTGTTCTTCGGGCGGACGGGTGGGATCGACATCCATATCTGAGATGCCACTCTGTCGGAGCAGCAGATGTGCGAACTCATGGAACAATGTGAAACTGCGCCGTGAAAATGCAGCCTGATTTCGGTTGATGGCGATCCTGACTTCGACGGTTCATTTCGCTAAACTGTTGTTTTTATTAAAGGCGAACTGACCCCAAGGCACTACATTTTGCCCTCTTCCAGACCTCCATCCACGGTCCTGTCACTTCAGCTCGAACGGTTCCAGATCGTGGACCACCCCCATCACCCGATATAGTTTTCGACCCACCTCACTGTTGGTCGACGGCAGCGCATAGCGTCGCCGGCTGCCCTGGTCTTCCAGCACGCTGTGCTGGACCTGCGTCAGCGCATTGGCCATCACCGCCGCCGACACCGTCTGACCCTGCTGCAGCGCCATGCGATACTGCAGATGACGCACGCACATCAGACTCATGAAGGCGATGGCGATGTGGGCATGAATGCGCCTCGCCGTCCAGTGGTAAATCGGCCGAACCTTCAGATCATGTTTGCTCACGCGGAAGGTCTCCTCCACCTGCCAGAGCCCCCGATACTGTCGCAGAATGGTGGCCGCCTGGGTCGACTCCGGCAGATTGGTGATGACGCCGTGCAGCCCGTCCCACTTCGCCGCCTCGGCCACCCGCGCCGCATCGATGGACAGGGTCGCCTCGCCTTCCAGTCGCAAGAATCGCCCGTCGCCCCGCGCGTTCAGCAGCTCTTTGGGACGGTCGCTGCGGGCCAGCTTCTTGAGCAGTTTGGCCACCGCCCGCTCCCGGTCCCGGCCATCCTTGCGCGCCCGCACCGGACAATGACTGATCACCAGTCGGTCATCGGGCGCCTTCGGATGCGGCACCGACTGCACGACAACACCCTGATCACCCAACGGCCGGTATCGGCTCCGGTCCAGCACCACGGTCTGGGTGGCCTTGGGCAATTTCTTCAGTTTGGCACCGATGATGTAGGACATCTCCGCCTCGCGCAGCGCGATCAGATGGTCCTCATTCATCATCCCCCGATCGGCCACCACGATGACTTCCTTCGCCTGATGCCGCCGCTGCAGGGCTTTGATCACCGGAATCAGACTGTGGCCCTCGAACGTGGCGCCCGGCAGCACCAGATGATGCACCGGCAGGCCGGTCTCGGTCACCGCCAGCGCCACAATCACCTGGCACTCGCGGTGCTTGCCATCCTTGCTGTAGCCGGGCTGCTTCAGCTCGTCGTCGCAGAACGATTCGAAATAAAGCGTGGTGCAGTCGAACAGCACCACCCGCAGCGTCCCGCCGAACAGGGATTTAGCCTGCTCGCCGGCCAACGCATTGAGTCGGGCGATGATTCGGTCATCAAGCCGGTCCATCATGCGGTAAACCTTCTGCAGGGGCAGCCGCACGCCGAAATTCTCCGCCAGTGCCTGCACGCTGGCGCGCTTGCTCTGCGGGTTGGCCAGCCGCGCCATGACGCAGTGATACAGCACCTGGTGAGAGACCCGATAGCGGCGGGCGGACAGCAGCTGGGACAGCCCCAGCTGGTGGAACAGGGCGCCGTATACATCATGCACGCCAGTGATGATGCGCGCCGTTTCTCGCAGTTGCTTCAGATCCACCGGCAGCGGCTCGCCGTCGCGTCGCCGACGGCACTCGATGACCTGTTCGGCGACCTGTTCGGGCGGGAACAGCTGCGGCTGCGTCTCGGCTTCCAGCTTGGCTTTGATGTATTCGCCGAGGTCCTTGAGCCGGACCAGTTCGTCATCGTCCCGGGCGATGCCGATGTGGCGGATGATTTTCTGCCGCACGGTGTGGCCGTGGCGGATCGACTCGACCAGCTGGACGGCTTGGCGCGGGCTACCGGGTGATTGTTTGACGCGTACGAACATGGGTCTTATTATATCAAGTCAAGGGAAAAATGCTGATTTTTATTGCGCCCAAGGCACTACAAAGGCGTTGTCAAGGTTGGCGGGGATGAAAGCCTTGATTTATAAGGTTTTTGTTGAGAGGATTTCGGTACTTTCAGCCATAAACCGTCAAAGTCAGGGTGAAACTGCGCCGTGAAAATGCAGCCTGATTTCGGTTGATGGCGATGACTAGATAAATTTCATGACTGATTGCAAATCCAGACAACTCATCACTTGGTACGCGGCTCATCTGGAAGACCAATATGTCCAATTCCTCGACTTTCTGTCGCCATGCGTTAAATGCGACCCGCTTTTCTGACCAACCGATCTGTTCTGCAAATGATACGCAGACGGCATTGCGGATGCGTGCGCCAACTTGCTCAGGGTCTTCACTCAGATTCGCCTTCAAATGGAATGGTTTGGGTTGGATATCCAGTTCTTCGGCAAGTTCAAACGCTTGCTCACGGCGCTGACTGATGAAACGTTGTTCAAGTATAAGTGCCGATGAATAGTTCCACAGCTGAGTGCCGGCCTGTCTTCGATAATCCCGTAGAACTTGAAAGGCATATGGTCTCTCCTGCAGATAAAAGACGCTTAAGGGACGCCTGTAGACTTTTGCCATTTTCTGCAACTGTTTGACAGTCGGACCTTCATCGTTGCCGTCCTGTTCCCAAGTCGTGATGCGTACGTCGGATGTGCCCAGCTTCTTTGCCGCCTCTTCAACACTCATACCCGCCGATTCCCTTGCCCAAACTAGAATTTCCGGCTTTACGAGAGCTCTCACACTCCGACTCATGCTTACATTCTCTCTTTAATTTTGATCTATGGATTGCAATTTGCAGTGATTTTAACCCGATGCAATAACCTGATTTGGTTGTGTTGGGCGATTATTGTCGTATTGGAAGCCAGCTTTACGACTGGAATCCTTGACAAAGTGAGCGCGAGTCACTGTTCTCAGCTGTCTGATGGAGTTGAAACAGTGCTGACACAGTGAATGGAGTAACCACCTGGTTGGCATTTTGATTGGCGAAAACGTGCCACGATCATTCAATGAACCTGAACGAACCCAAACAGACGCATGGTTCCTTTATTGAGCAACTGTAAAATCGGCTTGGGAATGAGCCATCGGTGCCAAATCGAGCTCATCGATTGGGTAGGCTCGGTCCGATGGCCAACAGTTCCTTCGCTGCCTGCATGGGTGGGAGGTTTTCATATAGAATTCTGTAGACGCGTTCAGTCATTGGCATGAAGACGTCAAGTTTCTTCCCAATCTGGTAGGTTTCACGCGCTGACTGCAGACCTTCGACTTCCTGACCGATATTTTCCAGAACGGAGTCCAGCGATTCACCTCGACCGAGCCCTAGTCCGAGTCTTCGGTTGCGGGATAGATCTCCATTGCAGGTCAGGAGCAGATCTCCCATTCCCGACAAGCCCATCAGCGTTTCCAGTCGACCACCCATTGCTACATTGAGACGATTCATTTCAGCGAAACCCCTCGAGATCAACAACGCTCGGGTGTTGATGCCGAAGCCGAGTCCGTCTGAGACGCCTGCTGCGATGGCGATCACATTCTTGGTCGCTCCGCCGACCTGCACGCCAATGATGTCATCAGTGGTGTATATCAGGGATGTGGCGTTACGAAACAGATTGGCAATGGATTCGATGTCTTCGGAATTGTTTGAAGCGAGGTCGAATCCGGTTGGGATGCCATGAATGACTTCATAGGCAAAGCTAGGTCCTGCGATGGTTGCCGTAACCGCGCGGTTTTCGAGTATCCGAGCGGCGATATCACTGAGTAATTCTCCACTTGCAGAGGCGAACCCCTTGGTCCCCCAGATGACGACGGGTTTTGCAGCCTGATCCACCAGGTGAAGACAGGTGGAGATGGATTTCATGACTGAATCGAACACTCGGCTGGGGACGGCAACAACGACCGTCGTGCAACCTTCGACTGCATCCATCAGTGTCTCGCTGCCTTGAAGGTCTTGTGGAAGCGCAATGTCTGGCAAGAATCGAGAATTGCGGTGGTGCTCGTTGAGCTCCGCAATGATCTGTTGGTTGATATCCCAGATTTTCACATGGTGTCCGTTTCGAACGAGCCATGCGCCGATTGCAGTGCCCCAGGACCCGGCACCGACGACTGCGATACGATGTGATTTGGGTGTTGGTGGGTTCATCTTTGATCTTAGAAAATTCGTAATGATATTGTACCAATTGTACGGTGCAATCCGTCTGCCCAGTATTGAAGATCAATCCCAACCGATCGCTCAATACGCCGCTTGAGAGCAAATTGATTGGGTTGCAATATCAACAGTTCAGTGGCTTAGCAGACGACGTTTCGATGATTCTATGCCTTATTGAAAGTCAACCGAACGATCGCGGGATTTTGGGAGACCGCCACCGTTTCATTCAAAGGCAAATTTTCATTTGAATACTACCGAGGGCATCGGTCAAGACGCGGGACCCTGATTCGGTGACTTGGCACAACAATCACAAGTTGAATTGATCTGAGACCCCTGCATGTGGCGGCCATGAGTTATGGTGCGATCCAACCGATCAGAATCATTCATTTGTACAACTATATGGAAGATCTTCCCTGTCAGAGAGATCAGATAGATGTTTGTGAATGTTACTATCAGATCTTGGATGGCAGTCAGCTTGAAGAAGTCAGACAATGGATTGATTAGTCTTCTGATAATGAAGAAAATTATGAAGATAAAATAGAAGTTCGAGTAGAACGATCATGGGAACTTTATTTAGGATAAAACTATGAGAATAAAAAACAAAATAACTTTAGCAGTCGTTCTGTTTGCTGCAATAATTGGCATAACGTTCATCGATTCACAGAAGGTACATGCATCATGTGCAGATCTTTATGGTGATGACTATACTCAATGTGTCATGGACAGAATCTATGAGAATCAGCGACGACAGGACGAAAGATTGGACTTTCATCGCAAAAACGGCAGTTTTGGAGTAGGCAGTGAATGGAGCAGTCCAAATCAGTGTAAAAATCGCTGTTATGCGACAACTGCGCCTAATACCTATAACAGGCGATCGTGTCTGGCGAACTGTTAGAAATCGATCACTCTCAATTAAATGGGTGGGTACGCAATGTATCCACCCTTTTTTTACTTTTCAGGAGTTTGCAATGAATAAGAAAATCATGGATAAAATCAATAAGTTTTTCATAGAATCACTTAAGAAAGTAGTCGGTCCCTGGCATAAACCATGGGACCCGTTTCATCCTACGAACCAGAATCCTTTTCCCTGCAATGCGGTATCGAACAGACGCTACACAGGCGTGAACATAGCCATTTTATGGGCAAGTGCCGTATAACATGGGTTTCAGCATGGATTGATGGATGACTTTTCAGCAGGCTTAGAGTGAGGTGGCCAGGGACAGAATTGAACTGCCGACACGGGGATTTTCAGTCCCCTGCTCTACCGACTGAGCTACCTGGCCAAGATGCTAAGATATGAATTGACCGGTCAGTCGTCATTGCGATCTGCGCAAGCGACCGGTTCATTCGTGTTCCGCTAGACTGACGAAAAAGAATTATAAGAATTCTGTCAACAGATTTGTGCGTAGATTATGGCAATTTCAGAAACATTCAAAAGTCATAAGTCAGCATAGGGTTATGGGCTGATGGCGGCCAGTTTGGAAGGCGATTGAATGCCGATGGCAAGATTCAGGCAGAGATCAGACACCGTTCGCGGTGAGTTTGCGGGATTCCGGGACCTCAACCCTGCGATCTGTGGCGTCGGCGCAGGTGTGGTGTTGCCGGCGAAAACCACGCCCAGCCGCGCGGCCAGTATCGGCAGCGCCTTTCGGGCCGAGGCCACACACAGCTCGCCCGTCGTGTCGTTCCACTGCCCGCGTTCGCACAGCTCGCGGGCCAAGGCGTTGCGCGAGATACCCGGCGTCGACACCGCCTTCTGAAACCAACCAATGGCCTGGGCGTGAAACTGATGAAGACCTACTTCCATGGCAGGTCCTGTTTTATCACATGATGAAAAAAGATTCGACCGCGGTTTTCTGTAAGACACTCGGCCGGCGTGCACACCAGCCGTACCTCAATGACGCGCGGATCCATCCCCACCGTTCTCGCCTTCTGATCTCATGACGAGCCCATTATCTCAGATTGATTTTTGTTTGTACAGAGCTGGAAGCAATTTTTTGCCTCAGACGGCGAACCGGTCGAAAACGACTCCTATAACACTCTGTTTCAGGGAATGATTGGTCTCCAATGACTTTTGATTTGTCATGATGGCAATTTTTTGATTCGGTAGGTGTAAATCACAAACCGCCTGAATGAAGAGGAATGCTCTCCTTTACTCGCGTTGTGGCTGATAGCCCTCAGGCCTATCGACTTCACCTCCAAAAAAGTACTTTTCGACCTGCTCGGTCAGGTATTTTCGATGTTCGGCATTACCCATGCTCAGTCGCTTCTCGTTGATCAACATGGTTTGGTGTCCAAGCCACTTCTGCCACGCCTCGGCCGAAACATTTTCGTAAATCCGGACCCCTAGCTCACCTGGCAGAGGTGGCATCGGCAATGCGGGCAGTTCCTGCTTTAGATGAATGCAGTGGACGGTTTTTGACATTTGAATTGAATTCGATGACTGGAATAATCAGAAATTATAGGAGAATGTTTGAAACATACAGATCATTCAGTGATGCGAAATGAAGGTATGGCAGGCGACCTTACGGAGAATTGCTGGCTGACTGCAAATGAACTGACAGTGATACTGACGCTGAGACTGGAGGTCAGCTTTTCCAATTGATGGTTCCGACCGATGAAGTGGACTCGTTCAGAGCGAAGATGCAGCGAGTGTGCAGTGCAACCTCAAATGCCGATCAGCGGCGGTGAGGGCGTCCGTCTCAGGGATTCCGTTCATGACTTCGAGGGTCATCTCGAAGCGGACGACGAAATCTCAGTGGGGCACAGACCACACTGTGGTGCCGCTGGTTTGTGCCCCTACTGATTTCGATTGTCTAACTGACGGCTTTTACTGCCCGCCGTTTCCTGGTTTGACGAGGCTGCGTTGCGATTCCAAGCGCGGCGGCGACCCCTTTGGCATATTCAGGATGTACCTTGTGGAACTCTCCAAGCTGTCGCTTCACGATAGGATCCGAAACACCTTGCATGGCTTCGGCAATGTTGCTGAACAGCCGTTTGCGCTGGGCATCGCTGAATAATTCAAAAAGGGCACGCGGTTGGCCGTAATCGTCATTGCCTTCACGGTGATCATACCGCTCCGCCAAGCCATAGACTTTCAACGGTGGTTCGCGAAAATCTTCATTCTGAACGGGTCCATTGACACTATTCGGCTCGTAATATGCGTCAGAGTTCTCCAATCCGCTGGTAACAAAGCACATGGCGCCGTCCTTGTGGTAGTGGTGTACCGGACATCTCGGGGCGTTGACAGGAAGGGCTTCATAATGCGTTCCCAAGCGGTAGCGATGCGCGTCCGCATACGAGAAGATGCGCGCCTGTAGCATTTTGTCTGGACTGAATCCAATGCCGCGTATGACATTTGACGGACTGAAGGCGGCCTGCTCGATTTCTGCAAAATAATTGTCGGGATTTCGATTCAATTCAACGGTACCGACCTCAATCAGCGGAAAATCGGCATGCGGCCAGACTTTGGTCAGATCGAAAGGATTGAACCGAGTGTTTTCCGCTTCAAGCTCGGGCATGACCTGTACATACATCGTCCAGCGCGGGAAGTTGCCCCCATCGATGGCACCATACAGTTCTTCCTGATACGACTCCCGCGTGCGGCCGATCAGTTCGGCCGCTTCCGCATTCGTGTAGTGCTTGTGACCCTGCTGCGTCTTGAAGTGAAACTTGACCCAATAGCGTTCGTTTTTTCGATTCCAGAAACTGAACGTATGTGAGCCGTAACCATTCATATACATGGGTGCCACCGGCAAACCCCGGTCGGACATCAGAATCGTTACCTGATGAAGTGATTCAGGTGACAGCGACCAGAAGTCCCACATCGCGTTGGGTGAGCGTAGGTTGGTCTTTGGGTGCCGCTTCTGGGTATGAATGAAGTCTGGAAATTTGAGTGGATCGCGGACGAAAAACACCGGCGTATTGTTTCCCACCAGGTCCCAGTTGCCTTCCTCGGTGTAGAACTTGATCGCGAATCCACGCACGTCACGCTCGGCATCCGCGGCGCCGAGTTCACCGGCGACCGTCGAAAAACGGATTAGCAATGGCGTTTCCCGACCGACTTCCGAGAATAGTGCCGCGCGAGAGTACGATGAGATGTCGTTGGTGATTTTCAACGATCCGTAAGCACCCCATCCCTTCGCGTGAACCACTCTTTCAGGAATTCGTTCGCGGTTTTGGTGAGCGAGCTTTTCAATCAGCTGATAATCCTGCAGCAGTACCGGACCCCGGGGACCAGCCGTCATGCTGTTCTGGTTGTCGGCTACCGGCGCGCCGGCAGTTGTGGTTAAGTTTTTCATTTTTATCTCCCAAATGAAGTGAAAATTACACTATGCATAATATTTCTTCACTGATAGATAAGTAAAATATAATATTACTATTATTACGATAAGTAAAACCGATAATTATTGACCATGAACATTCGTGATCTGAAATACATCGTCGCCGTGGCTGAACACCGGCATTTCAGTCGCGCGGCGGCCGCCTGTCATGTCAGTCAGCCAGCCCTGAGCGGGCAGATTCGCAAGTTGGAAGAACACTTGGGCGTGCCTTTGTTTGAACGGAGCAGGAAGGCAGTCAAAATCACGTCGGCTGGAGAACAGATCATCGCTCATGCGAAAGCGGCATTGGCATCGGTCGATCTGATGGAGCAGACGGCAAACTCCATGATGGATCCTCTGGCCGGTGAACTGCGGGTGGGGATGATCCCGACGATCGGACCCTACCTGACGCCCTATCTCCTACCCGCTCTCGCCCGTAGACTGCCGAATGTTCGATTGAGGCTTAAGGAGGACATTACCCCGTCTCTGGAACGCGAACTCATTGAAGGTACCATTGATGCTGCGATTCTTGCAACGGATGCGGAAGATGCCCGGTTGACGGAAATCGCGCTCTATGACGAACCGTTCTGGATCGCTCTGCCGCATGGACATGCATTGGCCGATGATGAGGAAATCGATGTCAGGGATATTGCAGTGGAAGAGTTTCTGCTCCTGGCGGACGGACACTGCATTCGCGATCAGATTCTGTCATTCTGTTCGTCAGTCACCGAACGCGAGATCGCCGTTAAAACACAGCACACGAGCCTGACAACAATTTTGGCTCTGGTTGGTGCGGGCGCAGGGGTGACATTGGTTCCGGCCACGAGCCTTTCGGCCGCCTGGGTGACCGACTTTGGCATCACCATCAGACGGGAAAAAACAGGGGGCGCTTCACGCTCAGTGAGATTGGTCCATCGACGGTCTTTTCCCAGACGTCAGGTGCTGGATCGAATGGCTGACATCATTTGTGCGATTGTTCCCGATACCGTGCATCCAGTTCGCCGCTAACGGTTGGCGACTGTCGTTCCGCCGCTAGGCGAATTCGTTCAATCAGCTCAGCGACCGGTGCCGGTACACCTCGGTCAAGCGGTTCTTCCAGAGAGACGAGGTTCAAGTTCGGGTTCGGTAACAGGTTAGCGGTTGGATTCTCGATGCGCGCAAGGATCGGCGTAATATTCAATCGATAGTGTGTGAAGTCGTGGTGAAAGGCCGCCATTATCTGCCCGACCGAAATTCGCATGGCATATCGTTGCCTGAACCACCGTGGCAGATCAAGGAGATCGCCGTCGAATTCTGGAAAACTCCAGAGACCACTCCAGATTCCGGCAGGTGGTCGGCGCTCGAGCAGCAGGTGGTGTCGGTCAAGTACGATAACCATGTTCACCGATTTTATTTTTCGTTCGGCAGATGATTTTCTGAGCGGTAGACTGTCAATGCGGTCGGTCTGTTTCGCACAGCAGAGCGACGCAACCGGGCACAGTTCACAACTGGGATTTTTTGGTGTGCAGACCGTTGCGCCGATGTCCATGATGGATTGGGTGTATTGCTGACAGTTGTCCTTTGGCGTACAGACCTCAGCGATATTCCAGAGCCTGTTGAGCCGGCGGGCCTGCTTTTCGTCGTCGACGCAGAAGCAGCGGGCGTAGACGCGCTTCGCATTACCGTCCAGTATTGGTGTCTGCAGTCCATAAGCCAACGCGCAGATGGCGCCCGCAGTTGAGCGTCCGACACCCGGCAGGCTCAGCACGTCTGTGAAGTTCTGTGGAAAAACGCCGTCGTACCGATCTGTGATCAGGCTGGCGGAATGGTACAGGTTGCGGGCTCTCGAATAATAGCCGAGTCCCGCCCAGATTCTCAGCACCTCGTCGAGCGAAGCGCCAGCCAATGAAATGACATCTGGAAATCGGTCGGTGAACCGCAGATAATAGGGAACGACTGTTGCCGCCTGTGTCTGCTGGAGCATGATCTCAGACACCCAAACCTTATAAGGATCAGATTCAAATGCCCATGGCAGGCCGCGGCCGGGAGACGGGTTGTCCCAGTTGAGCAGCAGAGAACCGAATGCGGTGCCGCGTTCACCGAGGGCCCCGCCGCCTTCTGCCGATTCAGTATCATTGGGTTTAATTTTCAACGCAGTTCAATTCTTATGCAATCGATGAAAGTTGTTACGTTCAACGCGAATGGCATTCGCTCCGCCGCACGTAAAGGATTTTACGAGTGGATGCTTGATCTTGATGCCGATTTTATCTGCATTCAGGAACTCAAAGCTCAGCAGGACCAGTTGACCCCGGATATGCTGGCCCCTCACGGCTATTTCGGGTATTTTCATTGTGCACAGAAAAAGGGATATAGCGGAACGGCAATTTATACCAAACATCCACCGGAAAAAGTTCACCGCGGCCTCGGTTGGGGAGACTTTGATGCTGAAGGGCGATGTGTGCGGGTAGACTATGACGCGTTGTCCATCATTTCGATTTACCTGCCCTCGGGTACCAGCTCAGACGAGCGACAGCAGTTCAAGGAAGTCATTCTTGAACGGCTGAAACCAGTATTGACTGATTTTCAGCGCCAGCGCAGGAACTTCATCATCTGTGGGGATGTCAACATTGCCCATCGCCCCGCTGATCTTCGCAATTGGAAGGGGAATCGCAACAATTCAGGGTTTCTTCCTCAAGAGAGGGCATGGATGGATTGGCTGTTTGGCGCTGCGGGATTTATCGATGCCTTTCGCATCGCGGACACTCGTCCCGGACAGTACACCTGGTGGTCGAATCGCGGCAATGCCTACGAAAACAATGTCGGTTGGCGGCTTGATTATCAGATTGTTACGCCGGAACTGAAAGAACGGATCGAGTCGGTTACAGTCTTTCGCGACATCAAATTTTCAGATCATGCACCGGTCATTGGAACCTACCGCGTCTCGAACATAACCGCGTAGCTTCAGACTGCCTGACATGGCAGTCGTTATCAACAGTCCTTCACTGATGGACCGGCCTGTCAAAGCAGTGGGTTGATGTTATCCAACCGCCGATTGAGCCCATCCCGAATGGTCAGACGGAAAAACGGAAGAATGAACCGTCGCCTTGCCCCGAGTTTAACAAGGTTATACCTGAAAATCATCAATTCAAGCCATTTTTCCCACCCTACAAAACGACAACCTTCTGTTTTCATTACTTTCATCAAACCATGAAGCCAAATGTAGTGCCACTATTTTGATGATAAGGGTTGACATTCCATGAAAAATGGCATATATTCTCCCACCATGTATGTCAGACGCACCACCACCCAGAAAAATCAGTACACCTTCCGACTGGTGCGCGCCGAACGACGCGGCCAAAAAGTCAGCCAACGAACCCTGCTCAACCTCGGCGCCCACTTCGATCTGGAACGCACCCACTGGCCCCTGCTGTGCCGGCGGATCCAGGAGATTCTCAACGGCCAGCTCAGCCTGCTTGAACCAGTCCCGCGTGACCTCGAATCCCATGCCCAGCGCATCGCCGCCCAACTGCTGGCCAAGGGACGAATCGGATGCGTCGAGCCGGTCTGCGAAAACCGGGAACCGAACTTACAGATGTATGATGCGGACTCGGTGCGGATGATCCGCCCGCGCTCGGTCGGGGTCGAGAACGTGGCCCTGTGGGCGATGGACCAGATGCGACTGCGCCAACTGTTCGAAGAGCTGGGATTGGCGCCTCGCTGTGCGACGCGGCGGTGGGCTCCATCATCGCCCGCATGGCGAAACCGGCCTCAGAGCTGGCCACTCACCGGTGGCTGGCCGAGCGCAGCGCCCTGGGCGAGCTGATCGGCCGGGACTTCGAGACCCTGTCACTGATGCAGCTTGACCGCGCCTCGGACGCCCTGATGGCCAACCGCCAGGCCATCGAACATCATCTGTTCGAGCAGGCCATGCGCCTGTTTGATCTGCAACCTACGGTCGCGCTCTATGATCTCACCAATACGTACTTTGAAGGCGTCGTCGATGGCATCGACAAGGCCACCCACGGTCATTCCAAGGAGCGGCGCAGCGACTGTCGCCTGCTGACGGTGGGCCTGGTGCTGGACGGCAGCGGGTTCGTACGTCGCTTCCAGGTCTTCTCAGGCAGCGTGCGCGAGCATCACACGCTGGCGCAGATGCTCGAACGGCTGCAGGCGCCGGCGGACGCGCTGGTGGTGATGGATCGGGGCGTGGCCACCGAGGACCGAGTGGCGTGGCTGCGTGGGCAGGGCTGGCGTTATGTGGTGGCCAGCCGGGAACTGAACCGGCAGTTCGACGCGGAACAGGCGGTGTGTCATGAGACCCGCTCCGGTCGTCAGGTTCAGCTGCAGAAGGAAGTCTCGGCGGACGGCCAGGAGGTGCGTCTTTACTGTTTTTCCGAAGCCCGGGCGGCCAAGGAACAGGCCCTCAGCGAACGGTTCGCCGCCCGCTTCGAAAAAGCGCTTGACGAGCTGTCGCAGGGGCTGTCAAGGCCGCGCACCGTGAAGCGGGTGGAGCGGATCCAGCAGCGCATCGGTCGCCTCCAAGAGCAGGCCCGCGGAGTCGCCCGACACTACCAGGTGACGGTGCGGACCGATGCCAGCGGCCGGCGGGCCACCGCCGTTCACTTCACCCGACTGCCGGTCGAGGGCACCATGCTCACCCATCCCGGCGTGTATGTGCTGCGCAGCAGCGAGACCGACTGGGACGAGACCACCCTGTGGCAGACCTACTTCAGGCTCAGCGACATCGAGGCGGTGTTTCGCTCCTTGAAATCGGAATTGGGCCTGCGTCCGATTTTCCATCGCAAATCGATTCGCGCGGAAGGTCATCTGTTCATCACGGTGATGGCCTATCAGCTGGTTCAGGTGATCCGCAGTCGGCTGCGCCAGAGCGGCGATCATTCGAGCTGGAACACGCTGCGCGACGTGCTTGATGGCCAGCGGCGCACGACGGCGGTGTTCAGGCGCGGCGACGGGCGGACGCTGCACGTTCGCAGGGCGACGGATGCCGAGCCCGCGCAGCAGGCCATTCTGGAGGTGCTGGGCGCCGATGAGGCGCCCGGCGGTACCCGCAAGACGGTCGTGTAGACCTCGATTCGTTCACGCGATATGTCCCGGTGGCACGGAAATGCAGTGCCACTTGGATTTTTTTATTCTTCTAAATTTCTATTTTTAAACGCTTTTTATTTTTAGTTGTTAAACTCGGGTTGCCGGACCGCCACCGCTGAAAGTTCCGGTCAAGGACGCGCAACGACCGGTGAAAATCGGCTGGCCGATAGACGCGATGGTCTACCTTACAGGTGGAATAGCCATCATAATAATTGGATTGGATCAGACTCTCTGAACTTATCTTATTGATATTATCAAGTGCCCTAAACATACCGAGTACAACCATCAGTGACACGGCTTCGATCCGTTTGCATTCATACGTTCTGCGACGAAAGTAAGAGTGGAGTCGCAGGGTGTACACGATCCGTCTTGAGAAGGACCGGCCGTATTACCAATAGGGTCTGGGAGGTGTCCACTACCTCAGGCTGAGTCTCTGCGAGCTTTTGTGAATTCGGTGGCATTGTTCAACTACAATATCAACAGATGATTCGTTGATTGAATGGAAATGAACAAGCTTAATCTGCCAATTGGCTATTCAGCCTTTCGCAGCCTCCGGGAAGATGGCTGTTACTATGTGGATAAGACGCCGCATATCCAGAAGATGGTCGAGGGCCCGATATTCTGTTTCCTGTGCCGGCCGCGGCGGTTCGGGAAGACGCTGCTGGTGGACACGCTAAAGGAGCTGTTCGAGGGCAGTGAGGAGCTGTTCCGGGGGCTTCATATCCACGACCACTGGGACTGGTCCGTCCGCCATCCGGTGGTGCGGCTGAGCTTCGACGCCGACTATCGCGCACCGGGCATCCTAAACAATCACGTCATCCGGCAACTGATCGCCATTGAA
This sequence comes from Arenicellales bacterium, assembly GCA_965205205.1. Lineage (GTDB taxonomy): Bacteria > Pseudomonadota > Gammaproteobacteria > Arenicellales > JAJDZL01 > JAJDZL01. The sequence goes on along the minus strand of CBDBFX010000002.1, from coordinate 322,469 downwards.
GAAGACGCGGGCGTTGAACCACCGACGTTGGAGTACAGCGGCGTGGAACGTCTGCAGCATCTGATCCGCGAACTGCATCGCGCCACCGGCCGGCAGGTGGTGGTTCTGGTGGATGATTATGACAAGCCGAATCTGGATACGCTGGAGAATGAGGACTTGATCAGCGACAACCGCGATTATCTGCGCGGCCTGTACGGCATCATCAAGGGCTGCGCCCGACATGTCCACTTCGTTTTCTTGACCGGCATCAGCATGTATCCGAAGGTCGGCCAGTTCTCGGGGATGAACAATCTTTACGACATCAGTCTGAGCCCGAAGTTTGGCGACATCTGCGGTTTTACGGATGCGGACCTTGACACCGTGTTCGCACCGGAACTGCCGGAACTGGACCGCGGAGAGATACGGAAGTGGTACAACGGCTACAGCTGGCTCGGTGAGGAAAATGTCTACAATCCCATTGACATTCTGCTGCTGTTCCAAAAAAGACGGTTCGAATCTCATTGGTACCGGACCGGCACGCCCAGTTATCTGCATGACCGGTTGGCCAAGGGCGGACTGAACACTCTGGACCTGGAGAACCTGGTCGTGCATAAAATGGATCTGACAGATTTCAATGTCGAGCGCGTCAAAATCAATGCGATGCTGTTTCAGCACGGCTATCTGACCATCGCCGACTTGGAGGATCGGGATTACGGAACCTGCTACACTCTGAAATATCCGAACCATGGGGTGCGCCTGAGTCTGAACGAGGAACGGGTGGCGGCGGTCACCGGGAAGCTGAAGGAAGCGTCGGACCGGGGTGAAGAGCTGGTCCGGCTGCTGCAGGCCAATGACTTCGATGGTTTCGCCAAGGAGATGCGGTCGTTTTATGCTGCGGTGCCGAACGAGCGGTATGCGAGCAGCGAGGTGTCCCGCTATGAAGCGTTTTACGCGGGTCTGCTGTTCGCCTGTTTCATTGCCAATGGTGTGGATGTGAAAGTGGAGGAGTCGTCGGCGGAAGGGCGGGCGAACCTGGTGGTGTACGCGGGCGGTGAGGTGTTCGTGCTGGAGTTCAAGGTGGCGGCGAAGGGTAAGCAGGTGGAGTCGAAGGTGTTGGAGGCTTTGACGCAGATGCGCGGCAAGGGCCATGCGCTGCCGCATCAGAGCCCCGGCAGGAAGGTGCATCTGCTGGCGGTGGTGTTCAGTCGGAAGAAGCGCAATCTGGCGGCGCTTCGGGCGGAGCGGGCCTGAACAGGTGAAAGGGGTTCAGAAGTCCATCAACATCAGACGGATCAGAAACTTCGATAGACATCAATAACACAGCCCATCACCGTTCGATTCGGCCGCTCTGAGAATCGCAAGGCGCCGCGGCCTCGCCCGCCAACTCCAATCTCCACCATCTGTTTTCATACAGTCGAGGGAGTCGTTTGATGATCACCCTCAATCCGCTTCATCTTTTCCGTCGCCGCCAGCACCCACCGAGCCAATGAAGATTTTTCCACAATGGCGTCAGAGGCAGCAATGTCCACAGATCTTCCGGTACGGCATCTGCATCCTCAGTGCTTGGTCCATCCACTGAATGCGATTTCAGCCGCTTTGATTTCGAGTGCCAATGCCAATGTGGCACCGACGGTCAGAATATCACCCTGTTCAGGCGGTGGATGTATTTCAGGTCCGATTTCAGTTTGGACGAGCTCACACAATGAGATCAAAATTCATATTCAGTCAGACACGTGAAAAGCATACCCATCTGTCAATCCCCATGCAAATCGCAGCTGATCAGGCCACGGTCAGAAAGGCGAATTCAGATCACACCTTTTCCAGTTGATCGGCCCCATTCATCTCAAACGGACTCCACCCATTTCCTGAAACCAGCTCTTTATTATTCTGTGCCTTTTCCAAAAATATTGGTAAGCAACCATTTCCGAAGTCCTCTTCCGATTTCCATTGAGCGGGGCTGAATGCAGCTTCAGACTTCATGGCATGGCTGTCGATATCGATAGTCGTTCACTGACGGACGCGTCAGTCTGCTTCACAGTCGAAATATTGATCATAATGATTGGATTGGGTCAGGATTACTGAACTTTCCACTCAAATTGACGTCGCGTTTGTATTTTCATCCGGCTGCAATGCGGTCAACCGCTGAACCCAGAGTATGATGGCGATCACCGGAATGCCGATGATTGTGGTGAAGATGAAAAAGCCCTGATACCCAATGCCGTCTACCATCGTACCCGAATATCCTGCGACCAGTTTGGGAAAGAGCAGCATGATCGAGGTGAATATCGCATATTGCATCGCCGTGAAACTGATGCTGGTCAGACTTGAGAGATAAGCCACAAAAGCGGCCGAGGCGAGTCCCGCACTCAGACTGTCGACGGCGATCACGAACAATAGCATGTACTCGACGGGATTTGAAGTCAATGCCAGGAACAGCAGATTCGATGCGGCCGCCAGAATCGCGCCGAGCAATAGGGTGCGCAGTACACCAAATCGCAATGAGAGCACGCCGCCCACCAGGCCGCCCGCGATCGCTGCGATCAGACCCCAGACTTTTGAGTACTGAGCGATTTGACTTTTGGTGAATCCCATGTCCAGGTAAAACACATTGGCAATGATGCCAAGCACGATGTCTGAAATTCGATAGGTACCGACTAGCAGCAGGATGATCAGTGCCAGACGGCCATAGCGGTGAAAGAAATCGGATATGGGATTGATGTAGGTTTCATGGATGTGTTCCATTCGCACCAGACGGGCTCTGATCAATAACCAGGCGATAAGTGTTGCAAGTGCGACTGAGGTGGCCAGACGACAACCCTCAAGTATGAGTCGCGCCAGTGTGGAATTGATTCCCCAGTCTTCGATGGCGACGGCTTTGGCCGCCACCACCATGCTGCCTGTCAGATAGAATCCCAATACAAAGGCGGCGATGGATAAAGCGAAGACCAGGAAGAACCGAACGTAATCGGATGTTCCTCTGAATGATGTGGTCACGGTCTGATCGGGTTTGGGTTCGGGATTGAGTAACGTCGTGATGACGCCAACCAGCATCAGACCGGCCATCAGCTGATAGACGCCTGACCAGGCTCTAAAGCTGTAATCACCCCCACCGATGATGTCCGCCATAAACAGCGCGCCGGCACCTGCCGCGATCAGTGCGACTCGGTAGCCGGCGATATACATGCCGGACAGCATCGCCTGTAGGTCCGGTGGTGCCGACTCAATGCGATAGGCATCGATGACGATATCCTGCGTGGCCGAAGAAAAGCCGATGCAGACGGCACCGATGACCGTCATGATGAGCAGGTCAGTCTGCGGATCAAATAGTGAAGTCCAAAAGAGACTGAGGATGACCGCGGCCTGCGCCAGCAGAAGCCACGCGCGCCGGCGTCCCAGTTTTTTCGTCAGATAGACGATTGGCACCCGGTCAACGATCGGTGCCCATACGAACTTGAACGAGTAGCCGAGCGCCGCCCAGCTGAGGAATGTGATCGTCGCCCGTTCAATACCGGCTTCGCGAAGCCAGACGGACAGGGTACCGAAAACCAGCAGCAGGGGCAGTCCAGCAGAAAATCCCAAAAACAGCATGCAGATCGCCCGCGGATGAATGAGGCCGCTGACGGCCGCCTTCCAATCATACCGGGTGGATGCTGAGCCCATGGCAGAGTCAAATGGAACGGCTGATTCTGCCGAGACAGGCAGTCATTGGTGTAGCCGTCTTCAGCCAAGCATCTGATATCCCAGCGACTCAAAAAATCCGACACCGAATGAGTCTGCGAGATTCAGTAAGAACAAAACGAGAATCGGTGAAAAATCCAGCCCACCGAATGTTGGGATGACGCGACGGGCCGGACGCATGATCGGTTCGGTAATGGTGAACACCAGCCGGGTAATTGACGTGTAGCGCCGCACGACCCAGCTCATCACGATTCGAACCAGAACCGCAATGATGAAAATCGTAATCGAATAGTCAATCATTCTCGCCGGCGTCAAAATCAGGAGCGCGAAGATGTTGCTGTCGACACCTTGGGCGGAAACGAACAGATATCTTTCGATGCCGGTGACGATGAACGCCAGGACAAAGGGCGAACCGATATCGGAGCCGGCAATTCGAGGCACCAGTTTACGAAGGACTCGGATTGGAAACACAGTGGCGCGGTCGATGAACTGCGAGACGGGATTGTGAAAATCGGCATCCAGGTATTGCATCAGCGCGCGCAACACCGCAATCACCGCATAGATTTCAACCAGCTTGCGCAGAATGTCCAACGAAATCGGCATTTCCATACGTTCAGCCCAGGTCTGCGGTATCTGACATTTCGATTGATCTTTGCTCCCCAGCCTGAATGGCAGAAATCACGTGGTGCTTGACATTGGCATCACTGAGAACTTTGAACGCCGCTTCTGTTACGCCACCCGGAGAGGTAACTCGCTGTCTCAGCACGGCTGGGCTTTCGCTGCTGTTGATGGCCAATAGGGCCGCCCCAACTGCAGTTTCAGTCGCTAGAAGATGCGCGGTATCGGCGTCCAAACCGAGTTGGGTCGCCGCCTGTTCCATGGATTCAATCAAATAGAAGAAATAGGCGGGGCCACTGCCAGATATTGCGGTGACCGCGTCGAGCAGGCGCTCATCCGGCAACCAGACTGATTTACCGACCGCTGACAGAATGCGACCGACGGTTGCTTTGTCGTCATCCGATACGTATGAGTTCGCAAACATCGCTGACACACCTCTTTGAATCAGCGCCGGCGTATTCGGCATGACTCGTACGGTGCGCAGGTTACCGCCACACCACCGGTCCAGTTCACTGAGCCGAATTCCTGCGGCAATTGAAATCAGCAGTGGACGAGCCGACTGCAGTGCATCCGAAATTTCGTTTGTGACCGCCTGCATGACCTGTGGTTTGATGGCCAGCAAGACCGTCGATGAAACCTGAATGACAGCACGATTGGACTCTTCGGCGCGAACACCGTAGTTTTCCGAAACATACCGTCGGGCTTCGGGGGAGGGGTCAGCTACTGCAATGGTATCGCGGTCAAATCCGTTGGCTATCAGTCCACCAATCAGACTGCGTGCCATGTTACCACCGCCGATAAATCCGACGCTAAGCTGGTCGGGACAAGTTTCCAGTGAAGGCACAGAAGTTTACGACGTGTATAGAGAAATTAAAGCTTCAATTATTTTATCTGTTCGACGGTTGATTTGCAGAATCAAGTTCGCCCCCAAATCTGCGCCGTAATGTCGGGAACGCAATCCTCAAGTTCGCAATTGGAATCAACAGCAGGAGGTATTCGTTTGTATTTTCGGAATGGCTTCTGACCGCTGGGATCGGTATTGATATCAATCGTCGGGCATTCAACTCAAGGCAAACACAAGTAATTCAAACTGGCCTTCTAACCATCGAATGTAATTTTTGGCGATCATTGGAAGGCATCGATCTGAATTCCGGTTGAACTGACTGCGTGAACGCCACTTGATCGTTCGCTGAATGCGAACCCACTGATTGTTTCCATGCTATATTGTTAGTTGATCAAGTTGAAAACATAGCGGTCGGAACATGCAGACAGCACCAAAGGTCCCCCTTGAGCAATTTTCAGAGCGGGATGACAAGGATGAAGCCCTGTTCTTTGTCGGCCGCGAGGAGATCATCGCCGGCATTGAAAAAACCATTGCCAGCATAAGAGCCAAGATCAACGATGGCGACCCGAACCGGCCGTTGTCTCCAGGCCGGCTGCTCGCCTCGCAGAAGACCTGGCTGATACAGGGTGCGCCCGGCGCCGGCAAGACCGCCCTGCTCACTCATCTGCAGTGCCGGTGGCAGGCCCAGGACGAGGGCCCCGTCGCACTGCACATCTTCTGCAATGATTTGAAAAACGAAGACAATGTAACCCGCAAGATCGCCGACTGCCTGGTGCCAGATCATGGCGTTGAGATGTTGACCAACGTTCGCACCGTCGAGAAACGACTGGAGTTTGAGAAGATCATCCGGGCCGGTGGCGCGGTGTCTGACGCTGAGCAGTCGACGAAGCTGGTGCTGGAAGATCTGGCGAAGCTCTATGTCCCCAGGGCTGAAACCGGTTTCAGGAAGCTGCTTGACAAATTTTCACCGACCCGACCGGCGGTGCGGCCGATTGTGGTGATGATCGATGAGGTGCAATTCTTCGAGAAGGAGGATATTCCACTGCTGCGCAAACTGCATACCGGCGAACATGGACTGCCGCTGGTGGCGGTGCTGGCCGGACTGGCTTACTCAAGGTCCATGCTGGCGAAGGCGAGGATCTCGCGCTTTGCCCGAAGTGGACGGCTGAGCCACGTTCAGACGTTGGGACGATTGAAGGCGGGAGAGGCGGCCGATGCCGTCAGGGCTCTTTTGGACTGCTATGAGATCAGAGGCCGGCACGGGTCGGCCCTGCCCGACAGGATTGACGAGTGGTCAAATGGCTGGCCGCAGCATCTGCACCACTACCTGGCGGCGCTGGCCGGAGAGCTGAGTGCCAACGGTCGAGATCTGGCAGAAGTCAGTGAATCCACCATACGTTCCATCGGCGATGAGAATCGGATCGACTATTACAGAGCGCGGTTGCAGGACGCAAAGATCGCTCAGTCTAGAGCCTTGCTTGCAGAGTTGGCTCAAGTCATTGGGCCGGATGGTTGCCGGCTGGTTGACTTGAAAGACATGCTGGTCGATCGAGTCTGGGTGAAAGGTAGAGGCAGTTCGACAATGCCGGAAGATATGACGGCGGATGAATTCATTGATGAGTTGATTCAGTATGGCGTTGTCCACATAGTTGAAGACGAGATCACCATTCCCATTCCAAGTTTTCGCCAATACCTGATTGATCGGTATGAGATGGATAAGGGTGTCGCAACGGCACATCACTCCCCATAATCTGAACCGGAGCGCAGAAATTCAAATTGATGGAATAGGTGGGTTGGGTGTCAGCTGCTTTGGGATACGGTGAGATGGCTGACCGGTGAGAAAATTGTCATGCAATGATCAATTTCAGCTGTCAACAGGGTCGCCATGGTCAATCGGGACTGTGTTTGTGGTGGTTTCGGCCATGTGTTTCATCGGATCGGTAGAGTTGACAATATCAATCAATGGATCACAGCTCCCCGTGTTAGACTGCAGCTCACTCGGCAGGGTCATTTTCAATTGGACCGATCTGTCTCCGATTTTTGTTCGGAAAGGTTGAACCAGCTGTATTCACAAGTCTTCTGGAATCTCTCAGACGAAATTCAACAATCGGAGCAATTGGAAGCCCACATTCAGTTAACTGGAAAATTCGTTGTGATCGGTCGCATTCATTTTGACGCCTATTGTGGACGAGGCCCAAATAACGCAGTACCAATTCGAACGTGTGTTGATCCTTCGGCAATCGCCTGCTCAAGATCGTCGGTCATGCCCATCGACAGCGTGTTGAGGACGTGTCCACAGCGGTTTGCCTCTTCAAGCAGTTCTCTGACTTGAGCGAACACCCCGCGTTGTTTTTTCACGTCGGCTGTCGGTTTGGGAACGATCATGAATCCCCGAACGGCAACACGGCCCAGCTGTCTCAGCTGGTCCAGAAGTTCCATTGCCTTTTCTTCGCTCAGACCCGACTTGGTTTCCTCCGCCTGCAGATTCAGCTGCAGGCAAATATTGAGAGGTGGTGCTTCTGCCGAGCGCTGATCATTGAGTCGACTCGCAATTTTGAATCGGTCAACGCTATGCACCCAGGAAAAGTTATTGGCAATCTGCCGGGTCTTGTTGCTCTGAATGCGCCCGATGAAGTGCCACTCCAGGTTCCGGTCCGCGAGTTCCTGCTGTTTCACCAACGCTTCCTGGACGAAATTTTCAGCGAAGGCCCGCTGCCCACATCGCGCCAGTTCTCGAATTGCCGCCGCTGGATGAAGTTTGCCGACGGCAATGAGCTGAACGGAGTCGGGTTCACGACCGGCTGACTGTTCGGCCAAGCGAATTCTCTGTTTGACCTGACGGAAGTTTTCTACGAGATCAGTCATTGGCGTCATGCATAATGAGGGCAAATTTCCTTGCTCATCCGATGCTTGGCTGAACTGGGAAATATCGTCAATTTTAGCGTACAACTGCACATTGATTGCTGCTATGAAACTCAGACCAGCCAATCTTCGGGTTATCGACGCGCTCCGCGCAATGAACATCAGATGTGAGATTCAGTTGCTGGATCACGAAACGCGCACCTCCGCAGCCGCCGCCAAGACACTCGGCTGTTCTGTCGCGCAGATTGCGAAATCACTGATCTTCGCGACGGAATCAGGGTGTCCGATTTTGGCGATTACCAGCGGGAGCAACCGCGTCGTGCTGAGTCAGCTGTCCGCGATCGTCGGTCAGAAAGTCGGTAAGGCTGATGCGGATTTCGTGCGCGAGAAGACCGGTTTTGCAATCGGTGGCGTCGCGCCGGTGGGTTTGACCACTGACATCAAAATCGTCTTTGATCGGGACCTGTTCCAGCACAGGACCGTCTGGGCGGCGGCCGGTACGCCCAATTCACTGTTTCCCATTGCAAAGGAAGACCTTCTGCGCCTTGCTGGTGATCGAATATACGACTTTACGACCGTGTTGAATTAGGCCAATTTCGAAAAACGCAGGTAACAACATGACCTCAGACACTTAAAAATCACCGGACGACCAGAGAAGCCCGAAATATATTGGGCTCAGGCGTCCCAGTATGATGAGCTCACACCGGTACAGAAATGCCAGGCCATCGGGATGCCAGCCAGTCAACACACTGGGGAAGTCTCGCCGGTGGCTTAGCAGTCGCAACATGTCTACATAACGGCCTCATCCAGGCAGATGAAACCACGGCTCTTTGCAGTACCAAGGTTCACGCCAACCGGCCGACGAATGCCTTGATGGTGTCCGATGCGAATCGGCGCCCTGTTCATATCGCAGTCTTTCCCATGACGTGATCAAACAGTTTGCCGAAGGGTGCGAGGGGCATTGTACATTCAGACGGTTACCCTTGCTGAATGATCGGGTTCGCAGCGTTGTTGTCAGACAATTGGATTAAGCGATCCGCTGAATCGATATCATTGAAAGAACGTGTCGAAATTGACGTTAAGTGGAAGGAATCTCAACGGTCATTGAAATGATGTCGGTATCGTGATATTGCTGATGATGAACCGAAGAGGCATAGTGACGAAGGATCTTCAGAGAAACCTCCCTTTCGGTTGACGCTTCATCTGTATCACCACTCAGCAAAGCGATGCGTTCTTCCAGGTTTTCTTTAGTTGGTGCGGCAATGACTTCCATAACAGCCGTATTGCCTTCCTTGCGAACGGTAAGTAACAGGTGCCGTCCACCAGTCGTCGCATCACCATCTTTCTTCTCCTCTTGGTTCAGCAGCGTAAGAAGCGCCTCTTCAGCAACTGCGACAAGTCGGCCTCCAGCCGCACTATTCCACTTGCATTTCGTCGCGAAAGATTCAAGAAATTTTCGGATCTCAGGCAACGAATTCAATGTAAATGGCGTCGTCAAACGATGTCGACGAGAGGCGGCCAATTCCACAAACAGCGTCAGAAGAATGGCTGTCAGACCACCAGCAGTCATCCCATTATCAAATATTCCACCTGCAATTCCCTTGATCAGGTCTGGAAAAATCAACCCATTTTGAAATCCGACACCAACCCAAAACGAAATTCCCACGATCAAGCTCTTCCGATAGTCGGTTCCATCCTGGATCACAATTCGCATGCCGACGACAAACAGAACGCCTAGCAGCACGGCAATATAGGCGGCTACGACCGGGCCAGGAATGGCGAGTATGACAGCCAATAACTTCGGGAAGAAAGCCAGCAGAACAAATACCGTACCAAGGGCAACGCCCACACTGCGAGCACCGACACCAGTCAGTGCGGTGACCGCAACACTTGAGGAATACGTGGTATTCGGTATGGTGCCCACCAATCCTGACAGCAGATTTCCAAGTCCATCGGCGCTGACCGCTCCCTGGACTTCGCGAAAATTGATCGCGCGCGGAACACGCCAAGAAACCCGCTGAATAGCGATGCCGTCACCCACCGTCTCAATTGCACCAACCAGTGTTACGAATACGAAAGCCGGCAACAGCCCCCAAAATACGGCGTTAAAACTCAAATCAATCCCAGGCCAATTGACCAAACTCGGAAGTCCCAACCAATTGGCTTGCCTTATGCTTTCCATATCGTAAATTCCATAAAAAGCTGCAACGACTGAACCCGCTACGATTCCAATAACAGGCGCCCAAAGCCTCAACATGCTTTTCGATTTCAGCGCGATCGCACAGATCACGGCCACAGTTACAGCAGCCGTTACCGGAGCTGACAGACTCTGCGCTTCAGGTGGTATGTTGTCCAGCATTCCAAACACAATTGGCATCACCGTTACTGGAATCAGCATAATGACCGTGCCGGCCACCGATGGAGTCAATATTTTTCTATAAGACGCAAGGTACTTAGCCAAAATGAATTGAAAGAACGATGAAATGATGACCAAAGTCGCCAGCATTGCGGGACCACCTTTGGCAATCGCGGCGACCGAGACGGCGATGAAGGCGCCAGATGTTCCCATCGCAAGAACATAGCCAGCGCCGATTCGACCAATCCGAACGGCCTGAACGATCGAGGTGATGCCACTGACTAAAACCGCCCCAAATACGGCCCAGATGACGTAGGATTCCGGTCCGCCAGCTGCGCGTACAACAATGGCGGGTGTTAAGACGATGCCCGCAATGCAGAGTATGGCGAGCTGAGTACCAAGCCCAATCGACAGTCCCAAGGGTGGTTTTTCGTTAGGCTGATAGCGCACAGTATCGGTTCCAGTCATATTTTGGTCCTTTGATGGGTTTGAAGGTGTTCACATCCCAGCTGAACGATGGTGGAATCAAGCGCCAAAATCGCAATAGATTATCAGGAATCGTCAAAATCAGGATGTTTCTCGGCTTTGAATCTTAAAACCGAAAAGACCCATGCCCGTCAGCTGAAGATTTATTTAGATCACAATTATATTTGGTTCTTTTCAAAAGCAATGACATCAGATTGACAAAAATAATCGAAATTCCAGAGGAGTCCGAATCGTATGAAGCATAAGAAGAAGTTTCAGACTTCCTGACATGGCAGTCGATTTCAACACTTGTTCACTGATAGACCGGCTTTTCAAATCAGTGGGTAAGCGTTCTCCAGCGGCCGATTGAGTCCGGTCCGATCGGACCGAATGGTCAGACGGAAAAATGAGGGAAGGGAAAATCAACCGCCGGGGTGCCGCTGCTGAAAGTTCAGATCAAAAACGCGAAACGGCTGTCAAAAATCAGTCGTCCGATGGACGTATCGGTCTGCTCTACAGGTGGAATGGTCATCCTGATAATTGGATTGGATCAGGATCTCTGAACTTATGCTGTTGACGTTATCAGGTGCCCTAAACATAATGGGCACAGCGTTAAATGACACCTCTCTGATCCATTTCGAATCGTTCTGCGACAAAGGTTTAGAATGGAGTCGGAGGATGTACACGGTCTGTCTCGAAACCGATCGGCCGTATTCCAATAGGGTCGGGTCGGTGTCCGCCGCCTCATGCTAAGTCTCTGCAAGCTTTTGCTGAATGGAACTGTTCGTGGAATCGGTGGCATCATTCAACTACAATATCAGCAGACGGATCGTTGAATGGAATGGAAATGAACAAGCTTAACCTGCCAATCGGCTCCTCAGCCTTCCGCAACATCCGCGAGCGGGGCTATTACTATGTGGATAAGACACCCCACATTCACAGACTGATTGAGGGTGGTGAGTACTATTTCCTGTCGCGGCCGCGGCGGTTCGGGAAGACGCTGCTGGTGGACACGATACAGGAGCTGTTCGAGGGCAGTGAGGAGCTGTTCCGCGGGCTTCACATCCACGATCACTGGGACTGGTCCGTCCGCCATCCGGTGGTGCGGCTGAGCTTCGGTTCCGACTATCGCGAATCGGGCAGCGTGGACGGCCACGTCATCCGGCAGCTGATCGAACTTGAAGAAGACGCGGGCGTTGAACCGCCGCCGCTGGACTACACCGGTGCGGAACGTCTGCAGTATCTGATCCGCAGACTGCATCGCACCACTGGTCGGCAGGTGGTGGTGCTGGTGGACGAATACGACAAGCCGATTCTGGATACGCTGGAGAACAGGACACTGGTCAGAGCCAACCGCGATTACCTGCGCGGCCTGTACGGCGTCATCAAGGACTGCGCCCGCCATGTCCGTTTCGTGTTCGTGACCGGCATCAGCATGTATTCGAAGGTCAGTCTGTTCTCGGGACTGAACAATCTGGACGACATCAGTCTGGATCTAAAATACAACACCATCTGCGGCTACACGGATGCGGACCTCGACGCGGTGTTCGCACCGGAGCTGTCGGACCTGGACCGCGAAGACATCCGGGAGTGGTACAACGGCTACCGCTGGAGCTGGCGCAGTGAGGAGAAGGTCTACAATCCCTTCGATGTGCTGCTGCTGTTCAAAGAACAGGAGTTCAAGCCTCATTGGTACAGAACCGGCACCCCCGGCTTTCTGCGCAACCTGATGGAGAAGGGCGTGCTGAACACGCTGGACCTGGAGAACCTGGGCCTGTATGAAACGGAGCTGTCAAATTTCGATGTCGAGCGCGTCAACATCAATGCGCTGCTGTTTCAGTGTGGCTATCTGACCATCGCCGACCGGCAGGTTCGGGGTTCCAGGATCTACTATGCGCTGAAATATCCGAACCATGAGGTGCGCCTGAGTCTGAACGAGGAGCTGGTGGTGGCGGTGACCGGGAAGCTGACGGAGGCGTCGGACCGGGGTGAAGAGCTGATTCGGCTGCTGCAGGTCAATGACTTCGATGGTTTCGCGGCGGAGATGCGGTCGTTTTATGCCAACGTGCCGAACGAGTGGTATTCGAGCAGCGAGGTGTCGCGCTATGAGGCGTTTTACGCGAGTCTGCTGTTCGCCTGTTTCATCGCCAACGGTGTGGAGGTGAGTGCGGAGCAGTCGTCGGCTGAGGGGCGGGCGGATCTGGTGGTACACACGGGCGGCGAGGTGTTCGTGCTGGAGTTCAAGGTGGCGGCTGTGGATGAGCAGGTGGAGGCGAAGGTGTTGGAGGCTATGGCGCAGATGCGCGGGAAGAATTATGCGCTACCGCATCAGAGCCGCGGTCGCAAGGTGCATCTTTTGGCGGTGGTGTTCAGTCGGAAGAAGCGCAATCTGGCGGCGCTTCGGGTGGAGAGAGCCTGAACAGGTGAAAGGGGTTCAGCAGGCCATCGACATCAGACGGATCAGAAACCTCAATAGACGTCAATGACACCGCCCATCGCCGTTCGATGACCATCCTCAGTTCCTTTCACCCTTTCCATCGCCATCGCCGCCAGCACCAGCCGAGCCAATGATGGATTTTTCCGCAGTGGCATCAGATCTGCGAATTTCCACAGATTTTCCGGCGCGGCAGTCTGAACCTTCAGTGCTTCGCCCATTCACTGAACGCGATGCCAGCCGCTTTGATTTCAAGTGCCAATGCTACCGCGGCAAAGACGGTCAGAATGCCACCTTGTTCAAAATTGGTTTATGCGACTGATGTTTTTCAGGTCCGATTTCGGTTTTGACCTGTTCACCCAATGAGATTAAACTGCATTTTGAGTCGGACACGTGCAAAACACACCCATCTGCCGACCCCGATGACCATCACAACTGATCGGGGCACGGTCTGAAAGATGAAATCACATCATACTTTTTATTTGATTGGTCACATTCATCTCAAACGGACCCCCCATTTCCTGAAAGCCGCTCTTTCGCATTCTGTGCCGTTTCCAGTGGGTGTTCGGTAAGCGACCGTTTCCGAAGTCCTCTTCCGATCTCCATTGAGCTGAGTTGAATACAGCTTCTGACTTCCTGACATGGCAGTCGATATCAACAGTCGTTCACTGATGGGCCGGCCTGTCACAGTGGGTTGATGTTTTCCAGCCGACGATTGGGCCCGTCCCGAATGGACAGAAGACGGAAAATGGAATAATCGGCGAGGTGGACACCAGCCAACTGAGATCTGCCATTTGATGGACGCGTCCGCCTGCTCCACAAGTGAAATATTTATCATAATAATCGGATTAGGTCAGGAACTCTGAGTTTAGACTCCGACCGCCCCGTTCGATGAGTTCGCGTCGGTACGGAAACGCCAAACCATCACGCTGCTGGCCAGTCAGCATGCCGAGAAAGCTTCGCTGGAAGCGAGATTGAGCTGCGCATTGACGAAGTGTTCATCTTCTCTCGCTGCAACGGCTCGAGTGCGGTCTGGTACCTTGAGAACCACGGTCTGCAACGCCACCGGTATGCTCCTGCTAGGACTGCATCACAAGGAGCGAAGGCTAGCTCACCGATTTGGATTCTGGGCTGCAATGGCCGGTGACCGGCACCAGAATCGGCTCAATGACACCCTAGTTGAAGTCAGGCGGTGGTTGTCACAGTGGCAGACGGTTCAGATTGTTCGGCCTTTCGACCAACACACCGGCATGCGGATAAGACACCGAAATCGACAGCCACACCCGAATGTGCGCCCCTACCTTGATCGGCTACAGTCGCATCGCGCCTCACTGCGCCCGGACCAGGCGAGTGCTCTTGGCGCACCGTCCTGATGACAGTGTAAGCGCTCGAGGCGCAGTCAACGCGCAACTGATTGGCCGCCAGCTGGTGTGGTTCGCAGAAAGGTCCAACTGCCGCTCGCTGAGGTGCCTTGCCCTGCCGCAGGCCGCTTAGCTCCAATTCCGATTGCGGTCGGCGCGCCATCAGCCTGCGGTAGGGGGGTCGGTGCGTCTGAAAGCCGTCCCTGATCCTTGCATATAACTGCTCTCGAAGGGATCAAGATGTAAACAGCGTATTTGCCTCGTAATAATTGCCTCACACACAGAGTGATTCGAGTAAAATGCGGATTTGCTATTGAGTTTTTCAATTAAGCGACCAATCAGTTAAGTTAAGGAATGACGGAGAAAATTCAATGATTAATATGACAAAATTATTCACTTGGTACGGGGCTGTGAAGAAGATTCGACGGAACGGTTCCGAATCGATTGTTTTCCAAAAAGGGGGGGGGGCAGAGACATTCTCAACAGAATCTTATTCACCTCGCGGCCGTCTTCACGGCCCTTCTGATCCTGACTCCGCTGCCGGCCTCGGCGGACAACGAGTGTGGAGACCCAACAACGGGAGCACCGCCGACGGTGGTCTGCGACGCTTCTGACAGCTTGGCCCCAGATAGATCAGATGATGCAATTCGATATGAAGTCGTTGATGGCAGCAATGGCTTGCATCTGACGGTAGAGGAAGGAGTGCTCGTTCGTGGAAGATACACTACCGGTTTGCGCGTGGATGCGAAAGGAGTCCTGACAGAAAAAAACGGTAAAGTTGGTAAAGTTGTAATCACCTCGAGTGGCAATTATGAAGGCAACTTTCCTGCTGGAATTCTTGTTGATGTGCGGCGGCAGGGTGAAGAAAGCAAGGCGGATGTTCCGGTCACCCTGAATATACCGAAAGGCGTATTCACAATGGGATGGGGTGCTAATGAAGGAGTTGTCAAGATCTCTGCCACACACAGCAAGAGCGATTTCGAAATCAACTTCAATGGGCAGATTCAAGGTGCCCATGCCGATATTATCGGCGTTGAAGTTTATGAGCGTCATAAATCTGGCGGATACACTCATGTGACGCTGCAGGGCGGTGCGCGGATCCTCGGCGCCATTGGCTCTGGCGTTAAAATCGAAAGTAGGGACGCGGTAGAGACTTTCGACGGAGACGACGGAAAGATTACATTGGACATCGAGGCTGGCGCTGAAATTGGCGCCGGAGATGCGCCGGTGAAGAAGGACGGTGTTTTCGTGTTGATTGACAATCCCGAGAAAACGGCTCTCCACGCTGTCAATCTGACGCATGCCGGCCAGCTGTATGCGACCGGGCACGGCATCTGGGTGGATCATCGGTGGGAAGATGGGAGTCTTGGGACTAAACCAGGCATGAGTAGGGAGGATAGAGAAGATATGTTTGATATCTTTGCCGGCGGCAAGCGTGGAAACGTGGTGGTAACGGTTGCGGAAGGTGGTCTGGTGGCAGCCGGTGTTGACAGTGATGGCAGTGAGCCCAAAGACGGCATTTTCATCAGCACGCATCAATATAACGATGGCAAGAATCCAGGAGACTCAGACTACGGTTTAATGGCCCACGCAATTAAATCGCCAACAACCTTTGACGACAGTGTTACGGAAGATAAGAAGCTGATTGATAAGAGGGAGGCGATTGCCGGCATGTACCATCAGCGGGTCATCGTCGATGGTGAGGTTCGAGGCGGTAAGAACGGTGCGGCGGTGCATCTGATGGGCGGCGGCACGATCACGCTTGGCGCCAAAGGCAAGCTGGTGCCCCACGCCGACGGAACGACGAGCCGGTCGGTGAAAGTTTCCGAGCCGGCCAACGATCCGCAGGGGGTGCAAAATCTTCTGATTCTTCTGAACGGGAATTTCAGGGGCATCCAGAAGATTGAGAGCGTTACGGACAGGACCAAATTATTCCGATATCGAAAACTGGGGGGTGGGACCACCTATACGGACCTGATGGATGGCGACAAGATTTCGCTGACGCTGGAAAATGTACCCAGCGGCTTTTACAATGACTGGAAAGGCCAGGTGGAACTGACGGCCGACATCACGGAGCCGGTCAACAACGTCTTCTCGCTGAATTTCGAGCGTGAGTTGACCGGGCTGACGGCACCCGCCACAGAGCGTCAGGTGGCCAGGCGGGGCAATGTCTATCAGTCCCTGCCGTCGGTGCTGTGGGACCTGAGCGATGGGATGGACCGGTATGTGCCGGCATCGCCTGATGCTTCGGTCGAGCCGAACGGTGAGGCGATGCAGTTTTCCGCTGACGGCGCAGGGGCGGGCGGCGGCAACGCCGGCTGGGTGCGCGTGGAAGGTGGCAGTGGTGATCGGCGGCTGAAAAAGTCGCTGGGCGAAGCGGTTTCCTACCGGCTGTCATCAACCGGCTTTGCGGTGGGTGCCGACCTGCCCGGTGACGGTGGCCTCACCTACCGGGCCGGTCTGCATCATCGGCAGGGCCGGGCCAAGGTGACCGGTGGCGGACAGGTCAAGGCATCGGGACTCGGGGCCGGCTTCGGCGTGTCGAAGCGCCAGGCGAACGGCTGGGTGCTGGACGGCTGGCTGGGGGTGACCCAGTATGATGACATCCAGGTGCAGTCCTCGGAAACGATCGCGGGACAGGCGACACCGTTTACGGTGAATGCCAAAACCAAGGGCACCAGTTATGCTTTGGGCGTTGGCGCCGCCACGGAACTGGTACTCGGCAACGCGACGGTGACGCAGCGCGGCTCGCTGACCTGGACGTCGGTGTCAATGAAGGATTTCAAGACCGCTTACATGCACCGATCGGATAGCGACGAAGCCGGCAACACCTTCAATGAAATGACGACGGCTTTGGAAGAGACCATCGCCATGAAAGATGGATCCGGCCTGCAGGGCGGCTATGGGGTCCGGGTCGACACCCGGTATGGTGCGGGCGACTGCTGCGGTCTGTTCGGTTCGCTGGATCTGATGCATGATTTCAATGCCAAGCGCAGTGTCTCGGTATCCAGCGACCTGAGTTCGGAGACGGTGAGCACCGAGACCCGACCGACCTCGATCCGCCTGGGATTCGGTGGTTCGAAGAGCTGGAATGAAGGTCGGTCGACTTTATCCGGCGCCATTTACCACACCACGGCCGGTCGTGGCAACAGCTCGCTCAGCGGCGGCGTGGCACTGGCTTTCAGATTCTGAGTCAACGCACTGATTGATGGCAGGTCCGCCCCGGAAACCGCACACCTTCCGGGGCGGGTCCGCCATTGGCCCAAATTGGGTATAGGGGATTTACAAGCGATTTCCGAAGCCGTTCAGAGGTATTACGACAGCCCTCGATCCGAAGACGGCATTAAGTCGCTACTGACGTTGGTCAATTACATGTGATTTCTGAAAAGCACCTTAGATTAAGTCCGTCGCCACCACGCCGCCAACGATCGTGTGAACCACTTTGCCGCGCATTCGCATTCCGTCGAAAGGATTGTTTTTACCACTGCTCAGCATCTGCTCGGGATCAAAATCCCACGATTCGTTCGCGTTGAAAATGCAGATGTCAGCAGCCGCGCCGTCGCCCAGCGTACCGAGCTCAAGTCCCAGTGCCTGCGCCGGGTTACAGGTCAGACAGGCAATCGCCTGCGGTAACGAAAGCTCGGTGTCGTCAACCAGTTTCAGAGTAAGCGGCAATAGCGTTTCCAGTCCAGAGATACCAGGCATCGTCTGGATGAAGGGTGCCAGTTTATCGTCTTTGCCACAAGGCTGATGATCCGAGCAGATCACTTGAATCGTTCCATTGATCACGCCTTCACGCAAACCGTTTAAATCTGATTCCTGACGAAGCGGCGGCAGGACGTGACACAGCGTGTTGAATCCATTGATGTCGAATTCGGTCAGGTGCAGATTGTGAACGGCGACATCCGCACTGATTCTCGAGCCGCGGGCCGTGGCTTCAGCAATCATGTCAACTGAATGCGCACACGACAGCTGACTGAAATGCGCTCTCACCCCAGTGGTGGAAACCAGAGCCAGATCGCGGGCGACGGCAACCGTTTCGGCCGCTTCGGGTATCGCTGACAGTCCGAGTCTGGTACTCATCTCGCCCTCATGCACACAGCCCTTACCGGTCAGCCATGGATCCTGCGAATGAATGAAGACCGGCAGATCAAAAGTCGCAGCATACTGCATGGCGCGACGCATCAGCAGCGTATTGTGAATCGCGTCGCGCGCGTTGCTGACGCCAACGCATCCGGCATCCTTCAGGGCCGCCATGTTGGTCAACGATTCGCCTCGCAGGCCAATGGTCAGTGCGCCAAGCGGCACGATGCGTATGCTGCCCTGCTGTCGGGTGCTGTCGCGAACCATGTGCGCCATCGCCGGTGTATCAATAACAGGAACGGTATTGGGCTGAACGCAGACCGTCGTGATACCACCGGCGAGTGCGGCTCGAAGTTCACTGTGCATTCTGAACTGGTCCTTGGAATTGAGTTCGCCGATTCTTGCATTGATGTCAATCAGGCCCGGGCAGACGACCAATCCCGAAGCGTTGAACTCGCGTTCAATGGGCATTGCTGAGCCCCGAGCTGAATTCACGATCCGGGTGTTGAAATAAAGATCAGCAATCTCATCGCGACCCGTGGCGGGATCAATCACCCGTCCGTTTCTTATGACATTGATCTTATTCATTGGACTCAGTTGGCTGGGCGGGAGCCACCCATAATCTTCGACATGACAGCCATCCGTACTGCAACACCGTTGGATACTTGAGAAAGGATGACGGAATGACTGCCGTCAGCGACGGAGGAGGCGATTTCCAAACCGCGGTTGATCGGTCCGGGATGCATTACAAGCGCATCAGGTTTGGCATTTCTGAGCCGCTCTTCAGTCAGCCCGTAGCGTTGATAGTACTCGCTCCTGCTGGGGATCAGCTGTCCTTCCATTCTTTCCAGCTGCAGTCTCAGCATGACGATGACGTCCACATCCTTCAGTCCTTTGTCCAGGTCTGTGAAGATCTTGACGCCTAGCGCTTCGAGCCCCGTCGGTATCAGCGTCATTGGTGAAATGATGCGGATTTCACCCGTATTCAGTTTATTGAGCGCGCTGATTTCAGATCGCGCAACGCGGGAGTGAAGCACATCGCCGACGATCGCAATCGTCAGATCCTTGAATTCTGGTTTGCGCTGACGGATCGTCAGCATGTCGAGCAGAGCCTGTGTTGGGTGCGAATAACGTCCATCGCCGGCGTTGATGATGTGAACATGATCCGGTACGTGGTGGGCGATCAGATCGGCCGCACCGCTGTAGCTGTGGCGCACGACGAAAGTGTCCGTGTGCATCGCCTGCAGGGTCTTCACCGTATCTAGAATTGTCTCACCTTTCGTCGTCGACATGTCATCCGACTGCATGTTGATGATATCGGCCGACAGGCGTTTGGCGGCGATCTCGAAAGTTGTTCGGGTGCGGGTGCTCGGCTCAAAAAAGAGATTGACCACCGTCTTACCGCGCAGCAGCGGTACCTTTTTCGTATCCCGCGTGGCAAAATCGATAAAGGATTCAGCGGTCGTCAGGAGTTCCTCAATCAGCTCCCGAGGCAATTCATCCAGCGAGATGAAGTGTTTCAGACCGCCGTCCGCGGCAATTTGGATATCTTGATGCACTACGCTCCCTCAGTACCCAGCTTGGCATACTTCAGCCGGCCATCCGGAAAAACTTTAACAAACCGATTTCTGTCAAGACGCATGCTATGGCCAACGATTTCGGCATGAAAAGGCAGTTCCCGATCACCTCGGTCAAGCAGTACGGCGAGGACCACGGATGCCGGACGACCCCAGGCGAATAATTCATTCAGGGCGGCTCGGGCGGTACGGCCCGTGTGCAGAATATCATCAACCAGAATGATGTGCCGCCCGTCGATATTCTGCGACAGGGATGAGGCGCCCACTTTGGGGTGGAGGCCCACCTGGCTGAAGTCGTCGCGATAGAAGGAAATGTCCAATTGCCCCAATGGTTCCTGCAGACCGAGCCGCTGATGCAATCGTTCTGCAACCCACACGCCGCCGCTGCGAATGGCGACTAGCAGGGGTGAGTGGTCAAGCATTGGCTCGATTGCCTGCACCATGCTCGTCAGCATTTTGTCGACGGGTAGCTGAGCCGGTTGTCGATCGGTCATTGATCGGCACTACTTCAGTTCAAGCCAATGGCTGACAGAATCCTGCTTCTGTAAGCATGGCTGGTGAGAACAATGGAACAGATGTGGCGTACGAGTTGAGAACATCACTGCCGATTATATTGGTTTGATCGGGCAGAGCACTGAATGCTGCGACGACTGTTGAGCGTTGCCTAGTTGTTTTCTTGGTAATCGCCTGATCACATTCGAAATTTCAATCAGCCGATTGTGCAAAATAGGATTCGAGTATGATTTCGGCCGAGATTTGGTTGCGTTGGCTGATTTTTTTTGCTCTTGATGGACGTTTCCTGAACTGACTGATCCGGAAGTTGGACTCTTCAGTACTCAGTGTTTCATCAACATACGAGACGTTGACCTCGAATTCCCGGCTAAGCGCGTCGCCGAAGCGAAGAATCTGTTTCTTGAGTCGATTGTCTGATGAGGAGCGCGCGGCGGGCATGCCAAGCACGAACACCTCTGGGCGCCAGTTCTCCACCATTTTTTTCACCTTGACGAAATCCGGGTGACCGTCTCGAATCGGTACGATTCCGATGCCACGGCCACGGCCGATGTGCGGGTGACCGACTGCCACACCCATCCGGCGCGTACCATAATCAAAGGCCATGACGCAATCGGACGCTTGCATATTGTCACTTGAAGCGGCCATTCGCTAGCGGTATGAAAGTGAAATTCTGGGTGAATGCGAAGCTGGAAGTGAATGCCACCGCCGTCACATCGGTCAGCCGGAATGGACTCCCCTGATTGACGGGTCAGGCATGTCCTGCGACTGACGAGATGGTCGCGATATCAATACCGACCAATGACGCGGCCTTGTGCCATCGCTCCTGGATCGGCGTCTCAAATATGATGGATGAATCTGCCGGCGTGGACAGCCATACATTGTTCTGCATTTCGTCTTCCAGCTGATTGCTCTCCCAGCCGGCAAATCCCAGCACCGGCAGAAATATTTCGGGGCCGCGGTTTTCCGATATGGCTTCGAGCACGTCTTTTGATGTGGTCAGGCAGAATTCGTTGCCCACCTTGATGGTCGATGCCCAAGATTGGCCGGCATTGTGCAACACGAGTCCGCACTCCAGTTGGCAGGGCCCGCCAAAGTGAACGGGCAGCTTGGCTTCGGGGTTGCCGGTGGCGTCGAGATCAAGTTCGTTCAGAATGTCTTCAAGCACAAGTTCAGTAACCCGATTGACGACGATTCCAAGTGCGCCGTCTTCATCATGCATGCAGATCAATACCACAGCCCGTTCGAAAACTGAATCTGAAATGGTCGGCATCGCCACAAGAAATTGGTTCGTAAGCCAAGTCATATAATCATTCCTTCAACTATGTCTGTTGTACAAAGCCGATCTCTGTACGTTCGCGTTGACACAATTTTACAGCGAATGGGGTAAAATAAAACCTCACATTCAATCTGGCAGTTCGCACTAGGCACTGGGGAGTTCTTTTGGTGGCTACCGGTCCATGGAAATAGGATCAAAGCCGGTCTGTCAGGTGCCCCCGTTGGTCTGCTGAGCGGAACTATTTTCGATAACTCGCTGTTTTGATGGCTGCATCAAAACCTGACCGCATATGCGTATATGATAAAGCGATACCAACATCGTCGCAAAGATAGTCTTTTTTTCAACAATGTAACAACAGGATCCAGTAAGAGAATTAAAGTGCTCTGTAAAGAATCTGTGGTCTGGAAATCAATCTGAAACCGGTTTCCTTGTACTCAATTGAGCTATTCAATGAAAAAAAGCGGTTGTTATCGAAGCCATAAGGCCGGAAATCAATTTGTTGGAAGTTAAGGCAGAGTTCTGCGGTAAGGTGACTGCATGAGTTCGAAAATTCTTACCTCGGTCAGAATAAGGGTGACCAGCTCAGCCAATCACTGTAGCGGT
The DNA here is from genome assembly GCA_965205205.1 of Arenicellales bacterium. Lineage (GTDB taxonomy): Bacteria > Pseudomonadota > Gammaproteobacteria > Arenicellales > JAJDZL01 > JAJDZL01. Next base: position 299,820 of record CBDBFX010000002.1, on the reverse strand, counting down.
TAGCGGACAAGTCTGACCGTGTTTCAGCTGGAAATCTCAAATGTTTGATGGATGCCCATAAATGCTGTGAAAATGAGAGCGATTTGACTGGTTGTCTGAGTCATGTTTGTTATTTGCGGGTAGTTCATTCAGAGCTGAGTCTACTATTTTTAGCGAGATGTTTTATTTTTTCGAACCGGCATTAATGGGTAAGGGTTGTTCTGTATCGTACTCTCCTTAATTCTGGCTGCCGCGTTTTCTTTGGATCCATTTTCATATGGACCAGCACGTTGCTATCGGTAGCACAGACCAAAATTGGCAATGCGACTCAAGCAATCTTTCAACATGAGGATTCGCACCAGTGGCGGCAAGTGGGTTGAGTGTAGGAATGTGTTTGTGTGAAAAAAGAGAAATCTAGGCAGAGTCATAGGTTGGCTGGAAACGACACGCAGCCTCGAGTTAAAAATGGTACGGAAAAGTTTTCGTCAGATTCTGTCGACAGGCGTCAATTCGCGGCGGATGATATGCACTTGTTGATGGAGACAGTCTTTCAGGGAAATCTGCTTGCGAAAGACTTTCTCTGCGACTCGATTAAGAAGTTTGACGGCTGGCAAACCCTTGAAGACCAAGACATTCTAGAGTTAGAGACCGATCTATTCGATATTTGCAGCAGATTCCCGGTGAATCAGTCGCCGAATGAGAGTCAGACAGAGGATGACTTGATTTGGCCGGTGCTTGAACGACTCGGTTGGACTGATATGCTGAGACAGCAGAACTTATCGACCTTTGGTCGCGATGAAGTGCCAGATGGACTGCTGTTTGCCGATTCCAAGTCGAAGGATCTTGCCAATACCTTCGACAGGGAGTGGCGGCGCTACGAATTCGGGCTAGCGGTTGTGGAATCAAAACGTTGGCTTCTGCCGCTCAATCGTCGGTCGGAGCATTTAAGTAAGGAGTCCGCACCGGGCACGCAGATGCTACGCTACCTCCGACGCATTGACGACCTGACTGACGGCAAGATTCGTTGGGGTATTCTCACAAACGGTGCACACTGGCGTCTGTACCATTCCGGTGCGAGGTTCGTTTCTGAGCAGTTTATTGAAGTCGATCTTGCAGCAGTTCTTGGTCTTTCAGTTGGCGGTCACAATGACACGCCAGCCCCTCTCTCAGAACATATTCGATGGCACTGTCTGAAAGTATTTGCACTTATTTTTCGACGTGAATCCTTTCTACCCGATGCGACAGACGGACAGACTTTTCATCAGCGTGCGATGGTGGAAAGCCGGTACTTTCAGGAAAGGGTGGCGGCGAATCTGTCTGATTTGGTGTTCGGACAGGTTTATCCCAATCTCGTTCGAGCAATCGCAGCCGCCGCGCCAAGCGCTCCACTGAACGAAGTGGGTGATGCCGCATTGGTCATGCTTTATCGATTGTTATTTGTTCTCTACGCAGAAGACCGCGGTCTGCTACCCATTCGCGACCATCGGTACGGCCACTACTCACTGCGGAAGAAAGTAAGGGATGATGTTGGACGACGCAGGGAGCAGGGCGAAGCGTTTTCAACCTCAGCGGCATTCTTTTGGTCAGTTTTCTACGATCTTTGCCGCGTTATTGGTCGCGGAGACGCCTCAATCGGCTTACCTGCTTATGACGGGGGCTTATTTGATCCAAAATATGCGCCGCTGCTAGCGGACATTCGTCTTGATGATGCGACTATGGCTGATGCAATTGATGCGCTGTCGTTCGAGCAGACCCCTGATGGCCGCCGCTACATCAACTACCGCGATCTCGGTGTTGGGCAACTCGGGTCAATCTACGAGCGGCTTTTGGAACAGGATGTTGTATTTGAAAGTGGTGAAGTGACCGTACGGTCCAATGCCTTCGCGCGCAGGACCTCTGGCAGTTTTTATACGCCGGATGAGTTGGTCGAACTGATTATCGCAGAGACGATCGACCCGCTGGTGAAGCGATATTTGGAAGCCTTTCGTACGGCAGCTGAATCGGCACGAAAGAGTCCGTCCGTTGAGAGCGATCTCGAAGCAATCGATCCAGCAGAGCAAATTCTAACTTTGAAAATCTGCGACCCGGCGATGGGTTCGGGTCATTTCCTGGTCCAACTGGTGGACTATCTCACCAGTCATGTTCTGACAGCCATGACGAGAGTGGAAGTGATGGTTGAGGGATACGTTTCACCTCTGATCAAGCGTATAGAAACAGTCCGCAACACAATTCTGACCAACGCTAAGGAAGGCAATTGGGCGGTCGACCATGCTCGACTTGACGACTGGCACATCGTTCGGCGCATGGTACTGAAACGGTGTGTATACGGTGTCGACAAAAATCCCATGGCAGTGGAGCTGGCGAAGGTCTCGCTTTGGCTGCATACCTTCACTGTGGGTGCGCCGCTCAGTTTTCTTGACCATCACCTTCGCTGTGGTGACAGCTTATTCGGTGCTTGGGTTCAGCCTACAATCGCCCGCACGGAAAGTCAGGGTGGCTTATTCTTGAGCAAACCATTGAATCGAGCGGCCCGCGCAGTGGTGCCGATGCAGACGATTGAGCATCTTACGGATGCCCAACTTGCGGAAGCAAATCGCTCCGCGGAAAAATTTACTGAGATTTCGTTGATGACCGCTCCGCTGAACGCATTTCTAACATTGGTTTACGCGTTTGATTGGCTGAAGCTAAGCAGCAGTGAAGACAAAAACGCGTATTTTGCCTGGCTTGATGGCGTGTTTGGTGATCCGCTTGAAATTGCTCAGCTCACTGAACTGAGTGATATGGACTTAGCCCCAGCGGTGCATTTCAATGCATTGTTGAAACAGGCGCTGAAACTAATCGCCAGCGAACGTTTTCTGAATTGGCAACTCGCATTCCCAGGGGTTTGGTCGAATTGGGACTCGGACGAGCTGCAAGGTGGATTCGATGCTGTGATTGGCAACCCACCCTGGGACCGAATGAAGTTAGACCAGGTCAAGTGGTTCGAAGCAAAGCGGCCGGAGGTCGCACTGCCTCAGAGAGCGTCTGATCGCAACCGCTTGGTCGCTCAGATACTCGAGGACAATAAACCGTTGGCGCTGGAACTGAATCAGGTGCTGTCTCGGATCAAGGCTGCGACGCGAATGGCGCAGCGACCGGGTGAATACCCATTGCTTTCCGGTGGCGATTTGAATCTCTATTCGCTATTCGTTGAGCGCGCGATGAAACTTGTCAAACCTGATGGCATGATTGGGTTGCTGGTACCATCGGGTATCGCTTCGGACAAGACGGCGGCGCGATTTTTCTCCAATGTGGCAACGGAAGGTCGACTAAAGACGTTCTATGATTTCGAAAACAAGAAGATATTTTTCCCAGATGTCCATTCTTCCTTTAAATTCTGTCTCTTTGTTGCCAGTCCTTCGCCATTGAACGGTACTACGAAATACGCGGCATTTCTAAACGATACGGCGACGTTGGCGGATGCGGAACGAAGCTTTACCCTGACCGCCGAAGATTTTTCCCGCGTTAATCCCAACACTGGCACAGCGCCTTTTTTTCGCTCCCGTATTGATGCGGAGCTGACTAGGCACATTTACGAAAACCTACCCGTCCTCGTTAAACGTTCGTCGGATCTGGAAACCAAGACTTGGCCAGTGAAGTACACGACGATGTTTCACATGACCAACGATTCCCATCGGTTTCGTACCCGCGCCGAATTGACAGAGGAAGAAGGTGCGTGGTCAATTGGAGGCAATCGCTTTGACAGTCCTGCAGGTGAATGGGTGCCACTCTACGAGGGCAAGATGGTACAGGCATTCGATCACCGGGCCGCCGATATCACCGTCAATCCGGTCAACCGGCATCGTCCTGCCAGCAGCTCGCCGTCCAGCCTGGAGCAGCATCAGAATCCAGATTGGCTGCCAGAACCGCAATATTGGGTCATGCGAAGTGACATTCCACAGCCTTCGGTTTCGTATCTGCTTGGTTTCAAAGACGTGACGGCATCAACAAATGCACGGTCCATGATCGCAACTCTGATTCCAAGAGCCGGCGCAGGAAACACATTCCCCATAATTTCAACATCCGATCAGAGCGCGACGGACCTGGCACTGCTTCTTGCCAATCTCAACGCTGTGCCATTTGACTACATCGTACGCCAGAAAATTCAAGGTCAGCATCTTAATCTGTATATCCTTGAACAGATTCCGGTCGTCCCGCGGGATTGGTACGAAACAGTGTGTTTCGGACCGAAAACTGCTGCGGAAATCGTGTGTCAGGTGGTTTTGGAACTCATTTACACGGCGAATGACATGGTCCCTTTCGCCCGCGACATGGGCTTTTTGGATGACAACGGCGAAGTGCGTTCGCCGTTCGCCTGGGACGAGCGTCGGCGGCTCGACCTACGCGCTAAGCTGGATGCGCTTTATTTTCACCTGTACGGTATTACGGAACGCGATGCAATCCGCCACATTTACTCAACTTTCTCAATCGTTGAGCAGGAGGAAAGTAAGATTTGGAGCTGTTATCGTTCCTGCGAGATATGCTTAGCCTGGTTGAATGCATTTGCCGCGGGTACCCCGGATGCAGAGGTCAGTATGTGATTGGAGGTAGGAGAGTGTTTTTTTTGGTTAAGACCATTCACATCAGGCACCTTCGATGAAACTGAATCCACACGAACTGGATACTCATTCACTCCGCTGGCGTGAAACTGCTGGATAACTCTAGCATCATTTCGAATATAATCTCACTGGCCCGTTGGAAGGCATCTCGCCATCTCTAAGCTCATATTTGATTTGCGAGATTGGTTTAATTTGAGGGAACGGGTTTTAAGCCGAACCATCCGACAGCATGAGATGCGAAATTCATTCCGGTCGGTTTTGGACGGATGCATTGGTACACCTGCATTCCAGGGTGTTTACGGATTAATACGAACGCGGTTGTATTTTCCGAAGCATAGACCCGCAAATCTGTCGACGGTGAATCATTCGAGCAGATCGATTTTGCATCACCTCTTCAAATTCTTGTTGACAATTCAGTCGGCTGGAAAGTCTGACGAACCGCTGATGGCGCCACTCATGGAAAAATGATGAAACTGCTGATTTATTCAGACCTGCATCTGGAGTTCTCAAACTTCACACCGCCGAAGGGTGGATTCGATGTCGTGATTCTGGCCGGAGATATTCACCTTGGGGATAAGGGCGTTCGCTGGGCAAGACATAAGTTTCCAGAAATTCCAGTCATCTACATCTGTGGCAACCACGAATACTATCATCACGAGATCAATGCGGTTCAGAGTCGCATTCGAGCTGAAACCGAGGGTACCAACATTCACTTCTGCGAGAACGAATCGATGTGTTTTGGTGACACCCGATTCATCTGCGCAACGCTTTGGACCGATTTCGCCATTCAGGGCGATAAGGAATTGAATATGCTGAATGCCGCCCGCTGTATGAATGATTATCACCTCATCTCATTGGACGATGACATTCTCGAGCCGCGCGATACCGTTCGTTTTCACCACGACTCGCGCAAATTTCTGGAAGCTGAATTGAAAAAGGAAAATGGCGGCACCCAGAAGACCGTCGTCGTAACTCATCATGCACCATCAGTAAAATCATTGCGCCGCGAGCGGATTGGTATGGAGCTTGATCCGGCTTATGGTTCATCGCTGGAGCCATTGATGTTCGATTACCAGCCCGAGCTATGGATTCATGGCCATACGCATGAGTCGGCCGACTACTGGGTCGGCAGCACACGGGTCTTTTCAAACCCCCGCGGCTATTCATCGCAGGCCGACGGTGACGGCAATTGGAAGTTCGAGCGCGTCTGTATAATTGATCTGTAATTCCATGACCGAATCCTGCTGCGCGGCAATCTGCGCGCGGTTGGATTCGTCACCTCCAGCTCGGGAACAGTCAGTTGAATGATACACCTGCAGAATCGATGAAACCCAATGCCAGTCCTGCTTCGCTACGTCGGCAGATGGCGAATGCGGTGCGCGCACTGTCCATGGATGCCGTGCAGGCCGCCAGATCCGGGCATCCCGGCATGCCGATGGGAATGGCCGATATCGCGGTAACCCTATGGTTGGATCATCTGCGACACAACCCCCGCAATCCAAACTGGTTCGACCGAGATCGATTCGTACTGTCTAATGGGCATGGTTCCATGCTGCTCTATGCGCTTTTGCACCTGACTGGATACGACCTGCCACTTGAGGAACTCAGAAATTTTCGCCAGCTGCATTCAAAAACTGCCGGCCACCCCGAATATGGGCTGACGCCCGGAGTCGAAACCACGACCGGACCGCTGGGACAGGGATTTGCCAATGCGGTCGGTATGGCTGTGGCGGAAAAAGTGCTGGCCGCCCGATTCAATCGTCCCGGTCACGCCATCGTCGATCACTTCACCTATGTCTTTCTGGGCGACGGCTGTCTGATGGAAGGGATCTCTCACGAGGCCGCTTCGTTTGCGGGAACGCATCAGCTCGAAAAACTGATCGCGGTCTATGATGATAACAACATTTCAATTGATGGCGAGGTCTCCGGATGGTTCACTGAGCATACGCCCGAACGCTTCGATGCGTACGGCTGGCACGTCGTCGAAGGGGTCGATGGGCACGACATTGATGAAATTGAGGCCGCCATCCAGACCGCCCGCGCGGAGACCGGCCGTCCCAGCCTAATCTGCTGCCGAACGGTGATCGGATATGGCGCGCCCAACAGGGCGGGCACCGCCAGCGCGCATGGCGCGCCCCTGGGTGAAGCAGAAATCGAACTCACCCGCAAGCGCCTGGGCTGGCATCATCCCCCCTTTCATGTTCCAGATGCCATTCGCGCGGCATTCGACTGTCGAGCCAAAGGCGATGGACTGGAAGCCGATTGGCAGAACCGACTGCAGCGCTACGCGGACCAGTTTCCAGAATTGGCGGCGGAGTTGAAGCGTCGCCTGCTCAGGCAATTGCCGGACAGTTGGTCGGCGCATTGCATTCGACAGCTGCGGATGACGGCCGATCGACCCGCGGCGACGCGTCAGTCATCCAAAATGGCACTGGATGCATTGGCGCCGATGCTGCCGGAATTGATTGGCGGTTCGGCCGATTTGACCGGTTCCAATCTTACCTGTTGGGATGGGGCGGTCCCCATTGACGAAAAGTCGGGCGATGGCAGCTACATCTATTTTGGCGTGCGAGAATTCGGCATGAGCGCCATGGTCAATGGACTGGCGCTGCACGGCGGCTTCATTCCTTTCGCTGCGACATTTCTGATGTTTTCCGAATATGCCAGAAACGCCGTTCGCATGTCGGCGCTGATGGGCATTGGTTCGATTTTCGTCTATACCCATGATTCGATTGGGCTAGGAGAGGACGGACCGACGCACCAGGCCGTCGAACAGGCGGCGACCCTGCGACTGATTCCGAACATGTCTGTCTGGCGGCCGTGTGACACGCAGGAAACGATGGTGGCGTGGCAGGCGGCGATTGAACGGACGAACGGTCCGACCTGTCTGTTGTTTTCGCGGCAGGGTGTTCGGCAGCACAGTCGGACGGAACGGCAGGTTCAGCAGATACAGAATGGGGGGTATGTACTGGCCGACTGCAGTGGTCAGCCCGATGCCGTCGTCATTGCAACGGGTACGGAGGTGGAACTGGCGATGGATGCCGCACAGCGGCTCAGTGAGAAAGGAATAGGGGTGCGGGTCGTGTCCATGCCATGCGTCGATGTGTATGAAGCGCAGCCGCAGAGTTATCGAGATGCCGTACTGCCGCCTCAGCTGACTCGTCGGGTCGTCATTGAAGCCGGTGTGACCGTCTACTGGCATAAATATGCCGGTGCCGAGGGCGTGGTGATCGGAATTGATCGATTTGGTGAATCCGCTCCCGGTCCAACACTCTACGAGTATTTTGGACTGACGGTCGATGCCATCGAAAGAGCGGTGTTGGAACTGCTGGCATAAAGAACTTCTCAGTCAATCAGGTTTAATTCACTTCATACAGGTAGTCTTGCGAATGTCAATCAGAGTAGCAATAAACGGATTTGGTCGAATTGGTCGGAACATCATGCGGGCATTGTACGACTCGCCCCAGCGGCATGAGCTGTCGATTGTGGCGATCAATGATCTGGCGGACCGGGAAACCAATGCGCATTTACTTCAGTACGACTCCGTACACGGCCGATTTGGAGCCGCAGTCGAGTGCGTCGATGACGGATTTCTCGTCGATGGGGACGTTGTCAGGACTTTTTCAGAGCGCAACCCCGCCGCACTGCCTTGGGGTGACCTTGAGGTTGATCTTGTTCTGGAGTGTACGGGGCTTTTTGCAAGCAAGGAAAAAGCGACCGCGCATCTTGATGCGGGCGCTTCAAAGGTGCTGCTGTCCGCCCCGGGTGGTGGGGTGGATGCGACCGTCGTTTATGGTGTGAACCACCATATTCTGCGCGCTTCTCATACCGTGGTGTCCAACGCTTCGTGCACCACGAATTGCCTTGCGCCCATCGCCAAAGTTCTGAACGATGCATTCGGCATCGAGTCGGGATTGATGACGACCGTACACGCCTATACCAATGATCAGGTTTTGACGGATGTGTACCATCCCGATCTCAGACGGGCGCGTTCAGCAACGCAGTCCATGATTCCAACCAGTACGGGGGCGGCCGCGGCGATTGGTCTGGTCCTGCCGGAGTTGGACGGCAGACTTGATGGGTTCGCGGTGCGGGTGCCGACGGCCAATGTTTCATTGGTCGATCTGACGATTCAGACGCAGTCCGACGTATCGGTCGGCGCGATTCACAGTGTGGTTCAGCGTGCGGCGGCTGGAGCTTTTGACGGCATCTTGACCTACAACGATAAACCTCTGGTTTCGATTGATTTCAATCATTGCCCGGTGTCATCCGTATTTGAAGCCTCCACAACCAGAGTGGTCGGTACCAGAGCCGCCAAGATCTGCTGCTGGTACGACAATGAGTGGGCGTTCTCGAATCGAATGCTGGACACCGCCGCCGCGCTGATGAGTGCGGAATAGCGATTGATATGATTCCTATCCAGCAGGTTGAGTTACGTTACAGACGGGTACTCCTGCGAGTCGATCTGAACGTCTCTTTTGAGAATGGCGAGATCACATCGAAGAAACGGCTGCTGGCGGCCCTCGCCACGCTTGAACATGTTCTTGATGCGAATGCTTCAGTGCTGGTTATCTCGCATGTTGGCAGGCCGAAGGAGGGTCAGTTTGACGAGCGTTATTCACTTGCACCCATTCGGGGATTGATGCATCAGTACCTGGGACGCAACGTCTCGTTTCATACGAACTGGATACAGGGAGTCGAGCTCAAGCCAGGGGAGGTGGCCATCGGTGAAAACGTCCGCTTTCTGAAAGGAGAAACCGCGTGTGACCGTGGACTCAGCCAGCAGTTGGCCAGCTTGTGTGACGTATTCGTGATGGATGCTTTTGCTGTGGCGCATCGCCATCATGCGTCCGTCACAGGGGTTGTCGAATTTGCTCCGATGGCCTGTCTCGGCCTGCAGTGTCAGAAAGAGATCAGGCATCTCGACGCGGCGCTGAACAATCCAGCCACACCATTGGTGGCCATTGTCGGCGGTGCGAAAATCGACGGCAAACTGCAGGCCCTGAAGCGGCTGTCGATGCTTGCGCAGACTTTGATCGTCGGCGGTGGGATTGCCAATACTTTCATCGCCGCCAAGGGTTTCAACGTCGGTCGTTCTCTATATGAGCCCGAACTCATCAAAGATGCGCAGAACATCATGGATATCGCCGCGCGCAAGGGCTGTGAGATTCTGATGCCAAGCGATGCCATAGTCTCGACCTCGTTAAGTGAGCGGCGGCCGGTCTACTCGAAACCACTTGCCGACATTTCCGGTCAGGACATGATGCTTGACATTGGCGCGGCCACATGTGAGAGTTACTGCCGCGCCATCCGTCAAGCTGGAACCATTATCTGGAATGGACCGGTCGGTGCGTTCGAGCACCCTCCATTCGACACGGGTACCCGCGCCATCACGGCAGCCGTGACGGAAAGCGATGCGTTCTCAGTTGCGGGTGGCGGTGACACGCTGGTGGCCCTTGAGCGGTTCGCCAGTCTGGATCGCGTTTCCTATGCATCGACGGCTGGTGGGGCGTTTCTGGAATATGTTCAGGGCCATTCGCTGCCCGCGCTGACCGCTCTTGAGCGGCACGCGGCGAGTAGCAGACAAAAGTTTGCTCGAGTGGTGTAACCGGTGACGTTGACGCAGACGAAAATCGTTGCGACCCTTGGTCCTTCGACGGACAGCGATCACGAAATGAGCCGTCTGATCAGAAAGGGGCTGGATGTTGCGCGGGTGAATTTTTCACATGGCGTAGCGGATGACCACAGAAAGCGAATCGAACTGGTTCGCAGGCATGCTGCCGAGCAGCAGCGTGCCATTGGCATTCTGGCCGACCTGCAGGGTCCGAAAATTCGAATTGCCAAGTTCAGGAATAAGTACATCCAGCTGGCCACCGGCGATGCGTTCATTCTTGATGTGGATATGGATGAGCATGGGGGTGATCAGGAGCGGGTCGGTGTTACCTATAAGAATCTTCCAAAAGATGTCAAACTGGGTGACATTCTGATTGTTGACGACGGTCAGATTGTTCTGCGTGTAACCGAGGTTTTAGACCCGGTCGTCAGGACTGAAGTGCTGATCGGTGGGCTGTTGTCTGATTCCAAGGGGATCAATCGCAAGGGTGGTGGTCTGACCGCACAATCGCTGACGCCCAAAGATCATCAGGATATTCGAACTGCCGGCGAAATGGAGATCGATTATCTGGCGGTTTCTTTTGTACGCAATGCGGTGGATGTCAATATCGCGCGCGAACTGCTGCAGGCGACCGGCTGTGAAGGGGGTATCGTCTCGAAGATTGAGCGCGTCGAAGCGGTCGAGAATATTGAAGAGATTGTCGATGTGTCTGACGGCATCATGATTGCGCGCGGCGACCTGGCGGTGGAAATTGGCGATGCGCAGTTGCCAGGTGTGCAGAAGCGGCTGATTGCGGTTGCCCGCAGGCGCAATCGCTTTGTGATTACGGCCACCCAGATGATGACATCCATGATTGAAAGTTCGACTCCGACTCGGGCTGAAGTGTTGGATGTGGCCAATGCGGTCCTAGACGGTACGGATGCCATCATGCTGTCGCAGGAATCCGCAGTCGGCCGACATCCGGCCAAAGTCGTCGCCGCAGTCGATCGGATCTGCCGCGGCTCAGAATCGACCAATCTTGATATGGACCGCATCGAGCGCGGCGACGATCAGTTCAGCAGTACGGAAGAAGCCGTCGCGAAGGCGACAATGTATACCGCCCGGCACTATAATGTGGTTGCGATTCTGGCCCTTACGGAATCGGGTTCAACGGCTAAATGGCTGTCTCAGCAGCTGTCCGGCATTCCAATCTATGCGGTTACACCTCATGCCAAGACTCATCGACGAGTTACGCTTTTTCGGGGCGTACACCCCATCAATTTTGATGTCAGCAAGGAATTGGATCTGCCGATCGAGTTTCAGGGGTTGAATGAAATGCGAAGACGAAAAATCGTAAAAAAGGGCGATCTGGTGCTGGTTACCCGAGGTGATGAAGCGGGCGTTCAGGGTGGTACCAATACAATGAAGATTCTGACTGCTTAGCGTGTAATGGTTCAGGGAACTTGGAAAAATCGCAAATAAATAAGGCAGTTATATTGGGTGGGTTTCAAAGACAGCGTTTGCTATCTTCCGTAATTTTCTGTAAAATCAATATATCAAATGAAGTGTTAAAGACAGTTGACAGGAAGCGCCCGTGATGAAACTGAAAACAAACATCTACCAGCCAAATAAGGTTGAACTGAATGCACGTATTCGTGTTTGGGTGACATTCAATAAAACCTGTAAAGACAATGTTTACGAGAACGGAAGTCAAGCATGACTGGAGAAGACAAGAAACCTGAAGCCGCCGAAAAGGGATGGCAACGAGAGATCAAGAAACTTGAAGTCGAGCAGGAACTGCGAAAAAGTCGTGTGCGAGTCAGAGTTACCTACGGTGCAGCAGCTTTTCTTTTTTTAGGGGGTGGAGTGCTGATTGTTATTTTCATCTTGAAAAAGGACACAGCCAATGCCATCAGCCTGTTTAACACAATTCTTCCAGTAGCAGCAGCCATCATCGCCTATTGGTTCGCAGGACGTCCCAACAATCCAAAAAAATCCGGACGATGGTGGGGCACCAAACGAAGAGGTTACCCCATAACAAAAGATATAGGGTTAAATCCGCAATTCGCTCAATGTCTTCCATCACTTTCATGTCTCATTTTTTATCAGATTTACCCTCGGAACTAAATTTATATGATTCCCATATTCTTTGGACATTGACATGAACTTGGAAACGCTGAAGGCGACTGCAAATCAGATGGTCAGTGCCGGGCGCGGCATTCTGGCGATGGACGAGAGCACCGGCACCTGTACGTCTCGATTTGAAAAACTAGGCGTGGCATCAACAGAAGCGAATCGGTTGAGCTATCGCTCGAAACTGGTCACCGCAGAAGGTCTGTCCCAATTCATCAGTGGCGCCATTCTGTTTGACGAGACGATTCGACAGCGGGTGAATGGCGAGACTCCGTTTGCAACCTATCTGAATGATGCTGGCATCGTTCCGGGTATCAAAGTCGATACGGGTGCCAAGGCATTGGCCGGTCACAGCCGAGAAAAGGTAACCGAAGGACTAGACGGGCTGCGCGAGCGCCTGCAGGAGTATGTATCGCTGGGTGCTCGGTTCGCAAAATGGCGGGCGGTGATTACCATCGGCGATGGGATCCCGAGCGACGCATGTCTGGTTGCCAATGCGCATGCGTTGGCTCGCTACGCGGCATTGTGCCAGGAAGCGGATGTGGTGCCAATTGTTGAACCTGAAGTGCTGATGGATGGTGACCACACCATTGATCGGTGTCTGGAGGTAACCCACCGAACTCTGATGACGGTTTTTCAGCAACTGGACGAACAGCGCGTCGCGCTGAGTGGAATTGTACTGAAACCCAACATGGTACTGTCTGGAAAGGAATGCAGTCGGCAGGCCGATGTCGATGAGGTGGCCAAGCTGACGGTGGACTGTTTTCTGAGCTGTGTGCCGGCGGCGGTTCCCGGCATCGCGTTTTTGTCCGGTGGCCAATCGGATGAGCAGGCGACGCGGCATTTGAACAGAATGAACCAGCTCGTTGGGAATTTGCCGTGGCGTCTGACCTTTTCCTATGGCCGCGCCTTACAGCAGGCACCAATGAAAGCCTGGAGCGGTGATGACAGCAGGACCGCTGATGTTCATCAGAAAATACTGCAGCGCGCGGAAGTGAATGCGCTTGCTTCAATTGGGCAGTATGAAGAGGCGGCTGGCGCACCTGTCTGACTTACTTCGGGCATGTCAATCAAGATTCGATTTTTTGCCAGCCTGGCGGAACGGGTTGGGATGCGAGAGGCGATGATCGCCAGTGACGATGTCCATACCGTTGAAGACGCCTGGCATGCCTGTGTGTCCGGATTGGCGATTCCAGGCAACGCGAGGTGTGCGGTCAATCAGCAGTACACCCCGTTTGATGCGCCAGTGAAAGCGGGGGATGAGATTGCTTTTTTCCCACCCGTAACAGGAGGCTGACCATGCGAATTGAGGTGGTTGAGTCGGCATTCGACCCCCTGCAGGAGGTGGCGACACACCAGGCATCGCTGCCGGACGGGCGATTCGGTGCGATGGCTATGTTTGTGGGGACAATGAGAGAATTCAACGAGGGTGATGCGGTAACCTCGATGACACTCGAGCACTACCCTGAAATGACGCAGCAGCATTTGACTGGACTCGCTCGCGGGCTTTGCGATACGCATGAGCTGACGGACCTGCTCATGGTGCACCGCGTTGGTGAAATTCATCCAGGCGAGTCGATTGTTCTCGTCGCAGTCTGGTCCGAGCATCGGGCCGCCGCATTCGAAGCGTGTGAGTCGATGGTGGAGGATCTTAAGTCGCGGGCGCCGTTTTGGAAAAAGGAACAGCTGGTCGCGGGTGACAGCCGTTGGGTTGAGCACAATACTGCCGGCCCGCGGCAGGTTTTATGAAGAGGTATATCTGAGATGGATGAAAAAACCAGAATCGAGATTGAAGCGGCGACATTCAGACGCCTGGTCGATCACTTTCGAACACATACGGAAGTGCAGAACATTGATTTGATGAACTTGGCGGATTTCTGTCGCAACTGCCTTTCAAAGTGGTATCGGGCAGCCGCCGATGAGCGGGGTATTGAGATGAGTTATGAGGATGCCCGCGAAATCGTCTACGGAATTCCATATGCGGACTGGAAAGAAAAGTACCAGATGGAAGCATCCGATGAACAGAAAGCGGCTTATCAGGCGCGTCAGGCCGCCAAAGGTGAGCGCTGAAAACGATTGGGTTGAGTTCGCACCCTGAACGAATCATGGCGTTCGAATGCTGCCGCGCAGCCTAGCCGCTGCTGAATTGGAACTGGAATTCAGTTACGAATTCAGTTGGTCTGCAGTTCCGGAATGTCTCGATAGAGGTCCAGTGCTTCTGGATTGTCCAACGCTTCGAGGTTATCAATCGTTTCACCGTGGACAATCTTGCGTACGGCAACTTCGGTGATTTTGCCGTTCTTGGTTCTGGGAATATCCGCGACCTGAACAATCTTTGCAGGTACATGTCGGGGTGAAGCGTTTTTGCGGATTGTGGTCTTGATCTTCATTTGCAACGGGTCATTCAGGATCAGTCCCTCGCGCAGGCGTACAAAAAGTACCACCCGAGTGTCGCCAGCCCATTGCTGCCCGATTACCAGGCTCTCGATCACTTCCTCCACCTGTTCCGCCTGACGATAGATTTCAGCGGTGCCGATACGAACGCCGCTGGGATTGAGCACCGCATCAGAGCGTCCGTAGACGATTATGCCACCGCGAGGGGTGAATTCAACGTAATCACCGTGATGCCAGCATCCTGGAAATCGTTCAAAATACGCCGATCCATACTTTACATCGTCTTCATCCTGCCAGAATCCCACCGGCATTGACGGGAATGAATTCCGACAGACCAGTTCTCCCTTGGCGCCGTTTGGTACTTCGTTACCCTGGTCGTCAAACACGGCAACATCCATACCCAGCCCCTTGCACTGAATTTCACCGCGCCAGACGGGCAGCGTGGGATTGCCGAGAACAAAACAGGAGATCAGGTCGGTACCGCCGGAAATGGAGGCCAGGCATATGTCCTTTTTGATCGCTCCGTAAACATAATCAAAACTCTCCGCAACCAGCGGCGAACCCGTTGACATCAGCGTTCGCAGACGGGACAGATCATGGGTCTTGATCGGTTGCAATCCGGATTTGGAGGTCGAATCAATGAATTTGGCCGAAATGCCAAAATGTTCAATCTGGTATTTCTCGACATAATCGAACAGTACCGCTGGTGTGGGATGAAGGGGCGACCCCTCGTAGAGCACGATGGTCGCTTCTGAGGCCAGGGCCGAAACCAGCCAGTTCCACATCATCCAGCCGCAGGTTGTGAAGAAAAAGAGCTGATCTGCGTTTTTGAGATTGACGTGAAGACGGTGTTCTTTGAGGTGCTGAAGCAGCGTTCCGCCAGCGCCGTGCACGATACATTTGGGCTTGCCAGTGGTTCCCGACGAAAACAGAATGAACAGTGGATGATTGAATGGCAGTTGTGGGTAGTCGATCGGGTCGGCTGAACGACCGCGAACGAAATCATCCAGCAGAACCGCCTCAGGCAAACTGTGTGAACGGTCCGCATCCAGATATGGAACGAGCAGAAAGGTTTCAAGCGTGGGCAGATTCTGGTGAATGTCTCGGAGTTTCCCTGAAATGTCAAACTTCTTGCCGCCGTAGGTATAGCCGTCGACTGAAACAAGTATTTTCGGATTGATCTGGCCAAAGCGATCGATTACGCCACTGGCGCCAAAGTCCGGCGAGCAGGATGACCACGTTGCACCACAGGCCGCGGCGGCCAGCATGCAGATAACGGTTTCTGGAATGTTTGGCATATAGGCGACGATGCGGTCGCCTGGTTCAATACCATGATCGAGGAATGCCCGCGTGAGTCGATTAACCTGTCGGTGAAGCTCAGCGTAGGTGATTTTTCGATCAGCCTTACCTTCGCCGCGGGAAATGATGGCCAACGCGTCGTCGTTTTTTCGAAGCAGGTTTTCCGTGTAATTGAGTCTTGCATCGGGGAACCAACGCGAGCCAGGCATCTTGTCTGGGTCCTGAACTGTCGTCGGACTGGTTTTCGAAGCGCGTACATCGCAGAATTGCCAGATCAGCTGCCAGAACGCGGCAGAATCATCAACCGACCATCGGTGAAGTTGCTCATAACAGCTGATATCGATGTTATGAACGGAGCGAACGCGTTCTGCAAATTCGGTGATATTCGCGCTTGTGATCGTTTCGCGGTCGGGTTGCCAAACGGGTTTATCCATGGTTGCCTGGTTCCTGTCGCATCGATTCAGGGAAAAGAAACATCACCCGAATTTTACTCAACAATGGTCGGGCACTATGCATCTAGCGCGTATCGGAGCGGCAGGGCCGTGGTGTACTTGATTCGTTCCATGGCAAAACTGGAACTGACGTCGTGGATATCTACAGCCGAAATCAGGCGTTTATAGAACTTATCAAATTCACTGATATTGGGTACCACGACCCGCATCAGATAATCGATTTGGCCGCTCATGCGATAGAACTCCACAACCTCTGGGAACTCAATGACGGCCTTCGCAAACTCTTCAAGCCAGGCGGCGTTGTGCTGAGTGGTGCGAATGGCAACAAATGTCGATTCCGAGGTTGAGTTTATCGCGGTTCAGCAAGCCGACCTTGGACAGAATGACGTTCTCCTGCTCGAGTCTTCGAATGCGCCGCCAACAGGGAGTGGTACTGAGATTGACTTTTTCAGCGATCTGTCCTGCGGACAGTCTGGCATCGTGTTGAATACAATTCAAGATTTCAAGGTCAATTTTATCCATAGTAAAAATATCCTCACTTATTGATTGTTTATAGAACATCATACCTAATCTGGAGGGGATAAATCAATCTTTCATTGCCAATGAATTTTCTACGGTTAGAAAAGAGCTTGTCGATCGCAAGCGAATGTATAATTAGCCGTCCACGTTAATTTAGATTCGGAAAAAGATCCGATATGAACAACAGGAGAGGTAACTACTTATATGCCAAGTGTTCGCGTTCGCAATGACGAACCATTTGATGTTGTCCTCAGACAATTTCGCCGCTCATGCGAGAGGGCGGGTATTTTCAGTGAAATTCGCAAGCGCGAATATTACGAGAAGCCAACAAGTGTACGTAAGCGTAAAGCCGCGGCCGCTGTCAAGCGCGAGAAAAAGCGGATGATGCGCCAGCGCGGTTATCGACAGCGGGCATACTGATTCATCAGTGCTGTTGGTGGAATTTAAATTCTGATCAGTACTCGCCTAAATCTTTCTTTTTCAGCAACTGTTGAGATTTCACAGCCGTCGTGCGGGGTGGTCGACGGATTTTGTAGTGAACTCTTTTTTCAGTCATCATCCTGCTTTCGGGTGGCAGAGATTCTGCTAAAATGGTCTGAGATCAGGTTGCAGTTTCACCACCCTAAAATTCTGACATCTTATTTGTGGCAAGTCCGGTTTCACAAGACTTCATTCAAGAGTTGATATCCCGAGCTGATATCGTCAGCGTGATCGACAGTCGGGTACCCCTGACTCAGGCCGGCCGGGAATATAAGGCGTGCTGTCCTTTCCATAACGAGAAAACGCCGTCGTTCTATGTCAGTCCTGCCAAACAGTTTTATCACTGTTTCGGTTGCGGTGAGAGTGGTACGGCGCTTCAGTTTCTGATGAAATACGGGAACTACCGCTTTCCAGATGCAGTTGAAGAACTCGCC
Organism: Arenicellales bacterium; assembly: GCA_965205205.1. Lineage (GTDB taxonomy): Bacteria > Pseudomonadota > Gammaproteobacteria > Arenicellales > JAJDZL01 > JAJDZL01. The sequence goes on along the minus strand of CBDBFX010000002.1, from coordinate 281,939 downwards.
GCAAGTGTTGGTATGCAGGTTCCGCGGGGCTATGCCAAAACGCCCCAGGACGGTCAGTATGCAAAACTTCTGGAATTGATGGCGAAGGTCAATTCCGAGTTCCACAGACAGTTGCTCAAGAACCATGATACGGCGTCAGCCAGAGAGTATCTTAAAGACCGGCAGATATCATTTGAAACGGCACAGAATTTCGGACTCGGTTATGCACCGGATCAATGGGATTTTCTGTTGAAAAAATTCGGCCAGACGAAAGAGGACCGTAAACTGCTGGAAGATGCCGGGTTAATCGTTGCTAAAGACAAAGGGCGGTTTTACGACCGCTTTCGTGGACGGCTGATGTTCCCAATCGAAGACCGCAGAGGTCGGGTGATTGCGTTTGGTGGGCGAGTACTTGGTGAAGGTGAACCCAAATACTTGAATTCTCCCGAAACGATACTTTTCAAAAAAGGAAACGAGCTGTTTGGTTTTAAGAAAGCGCTTTCGGCGATCAAGAAGGAACAAAGGGTGCTGGTCGTTGAGGGGTACACTGATGTTGTGGCATTGGCACAGGCCGGAATCGGCAATGTTGTTGCTACGTTGGGCACTGCGGTTACCCCGTATCACATTAAGGGTCTTTTTCGTACCATTCACGAAGTTGTTTTTTGTTTTGATGGGGATGAGGCAGGCAAAAGAGCAGCCTGGCGGGCGGTTGCGACGATTCTACCCGTGATGGAAGACGGGCATCTGGTAAGTTTTGTTTTTCTGCCCCAGGGACAGGACCCCGATTCGATGGTTAGAGAAGAAGGCAGTGAGGCGTTTCGGGAACGAATGTTGCACGGTGAGCCAATCGACGAATTTATTTTCAGAATATTGTTGGAGAGATCCGACATCAGTCGTACCGACGGACGAGCCAAGTTTGCAGCGGAATTTGGTAATGTGATTGATCGACTGCAGGAGGGAATGCTACGACAGATGATGCTGTCGGAACTATCGAAGCGTACTGGACTGTCGGTTTCTGAAATTAAAAGTGTACTCAAACCAGCACATTCTGATCCTGGAGTAGGGAGGGATACTCCAGGAGCGGTAAACCCGCACTCCCTAACTGGACAATTCATCACTCTTCTCGTGCAGAACCCGCATTTAGTGCATGACCCAGATTTAGTAAAGCAGGTGGAAGAATTGGAGGATGTTGAAGTGTTATCGGATTCCAACATTGATCTGTTATTAAGAATACTTGCATATTTGAGACAGCAACCCGACCCGACGACAGCGGCATTGGTTGAGAATTTTCGCGAGACCAATTATTTTGAACAGATTCAATACTATGCCAGAGTGAAGAGTAACTCCGACGATGGTAATATATGTTCAGAATTTAGAGGAGCATTGTTGCGGCTTCAGGAACGGATTACGAAGCAGATAAACAAGAACCTGCTATCAAGACAACGAAATCTTGCAATTAACGATGCTGATTATGAAGAAGCACTTCAGAGACTCAAAAACGAACATGCGCTTAAGAAAAAAGCCTACGAAGGGTAAGTCACCAACCGGACCATCGCGTTCCTAGCCATATAGCAGGCCGACGGTTTTCAGTCCTGTGAATGAGGTCTTCTTTCAGTCGGTTTATCAGGTGACGGTGTGAAGGTGAAATCAGTTTTGCAAGTTACGCAACGGCATTCTTGATATCTACATAATATTCCCAGTTTGGGCCTGTAGCTCAGTCGGTCAGAGCAGTGGACTCATAATCCATTGGTCGAAGGTTCGAATCCTTCCGGGCCCACCACGCAATACAGACGAACCTCTGTCCCATTCCTCTTTTTTAGACTGTGAGTTCATTATTGTGAGGGCATCCAGCGAATATAGGCAACTTAAACCGAAGTTCTGGAAGATAAGTGTTTGTTATTTTGGTGAATTATCGACTATCCAGTGCTCAGTTTCTGACCACGTTTAGATTTTTACGTGAAGCAGTTCAAAGGCGGTACGCGGCAGCTCAGTCGATTCCGTCAACTGACTGAAATGCTGCTGAAACTGTTTGATGGCAACGCTGTTGCGACACAAGGTGCCCAGGTGTCCGAGCAGGCCGCGGAAGTGATGGGTCGGATGACCGTGTGCCGTGCGCCGCGTCGTCGCTTTGTGCCAGGCACTTGCAGAAGGAACGCTACGCAGAGCGGCGAGCATGCGGCTAATGCCGATGGCTCGGATGGTGCCCAGCACGGCGGCCACATGGCCGTATAGGAGCGTGCGCTGGAATGGCAGCAGGGTGTTGGCTGACACTAGGGGTTTGCTGCGCAGTGCCAGACGGAGGACTTCGATGGTGTAGTCGGGTAAATGGTAGAGGTTGCCGCCGGTGATTTTTTTGACTTGGCCATTTTCTGGATAGGAGTGTCGCAGCAGATGGGTGGTGTAGACGCGGTCTTTGTAACGACGTGTGTTAGTGACTACATAAACGGGATGAAAAACTTTATTTATGGCTTCCACTATGGTTCACGATGGATTTCAGGAAAAACTTTTAGTGACTACAAATGCAGGCATTTTTCTGCATTATTTTTATTTATTAATATTATAAACAGTGACTTACATGTGTTTAAAACAAATTTTTGCTCCAGAACTTCGAATTAAACATGGATCAGAGACAGGAATAGTGCGGTTTTCACGCACACCGACAGCTTAGACGCGCCGCCTTGAAGGCGGCTCGTTGCCAAAAAATGGGATGGTAATCTAGTCCTACCGAGGGGTCTGGGTGATTGCCTGAGGGTCGGATTTGATCTCAGCGGGTCAATGGGTGTGCGAATCGGCGGAAAATTGCTGAATTTTCAGAAATTCAGGCTTCCTGACCTAAGCCAATTATTATGATCGATTTTTCACCTGCGAAGCGGACTGAGGCATCCATCTGCGTCGATTTTCAACACTTGGATTCCGCGCGGTCTTAAGCTGAATTTTCAGCGTCGGCGCCATCGCCACGGCGCTGATGGCCGATGCCACGGAGTGGTGTGAAGTCGGGTCGCCGGCTGGGAGCTGAATCGGTGGTGTCAAGACATCCGTCGCGATCCGACCGCCGGATGAACGGCGGCCGCTGAGGGGTCGGTTTCGGGTGTGTCGGCCGCCGTCGGCTGATGGGCCTCTCGCCGCCCTGCGGCGGGTCGACGGTCAGCGGGCGATGTCGTAAACCATTCGCAGCTCGGTGCCGGGATAACAGGTGCGAGTGCGGTTCAGTTCGTCAAGCACCGGCCGCAGCACCCGTTCGGTGGCGCCATTGGCTAGGCCGAGCAGTTCCACGCGCAGCACGCTGTGCGAGTGATCGGGGATGAGGTTGGCATCGGCGGACAGCAGCGTGCGCAACAGCCGGCGGGCTGCTCGGCGCTGTCGCCGCCCACCAAGGGCATCATGCGGGTCTCGGCGTGGTAGCAGATCATGCGCACCAGATCGATGAACAGCCGCTTGGCCGGCGGCAGGGCTTCGGGCTGCCGTTCGACCGGCAGGTCGCCGACGCGGACATGACTGCGCAGCTGTCTGCGCTGGGCTTTGAGGCGGACCAGTTCCTGTTCCAGCTGGGCGATCTCGGTCAGCTGGTCGGCCGTGCCGGTGGGGTGCGCCTTGGCGAGCCGGCGCGCGCGGGTCTTGTTCACCCGGTCGATGATCTTCTGCACGGCGCGGTATTCAGGATTGACTACCCGCCGGTCGAGGTCGACCGGCTGCAGGGCGTGTTCCAGCAGGGCGTCCAGGTTGAACTCGTCGCGCATGTATTTGAAGAAGTTCTCCTGCGCCCAGCGCGAGAACAGGGCGCCGGCGATCTCGGCCATCGGTCGGTTCGGATGGGTGGTGATCAGTGGCACCTGCCGGCCGTCGTCCATCAGGCGGCGGATCTGCCGCACCTCGGGGCCGCCGCGCAGTCGCAGCCGCCGTTCGGCCAGACGCACGGTGGTCCACTTGGTTTTCGCCGGGCCGTCGATCGGCACCTCGCAGTCGGTGAACTCCTCAGTGGGCCAATCGTCGCCCTTGGCGTTCTTGTGCCAGGTGATGCAGGCGACACCCTGGGCGGCCAGGCGCAGGAACAGGGCCGGACTCCAGCCTTCGCGGTCGAAGACCAGGGTCACCGTCGGTTCGACCCCGGTGGTGCGCCGCCGGTCGGTCGGCGACCTCACAACATCCCACAGTTGAATCTATTCATTCTGGTATCATGCCTCGCCTTCTGAGCGAGCGATAGGTGAAGACCGCCTCCCGCAGCAGCACATAGCCCTGCCACAGTTTCATGATGCCCGGCAGCGGCTGACTGCGACGCGGATGAAAACCCGCCAGCCGGACCACATCGACGACGAAACTGCGGATGTCCGGCACATCGCCGGGCGGCGGCTGCGGCCGGCGGATGCCGTAATCGTCCAGTCGCGTGTTCAGCACCAGCAGGTCATCTTCACTCACCACCTCGTCGGCCGGCGTCTGTGGGCGGTCGCGCGCCAGCCGGTCGAGACTGAACACCTCACAGGCGGTGATGGCATCGAACGTCAGGCATTTGCGCAGGTCATCGGCATGGTCCAGCTGCCGCGCCTCGATGCCGGCGCCAGTCTTCAGGGTGCGGAAGTACTCCTCAATGGTCCAGCGCAGCTCATAGTGCCGCAGGGCGGTGCTGGCACCGTCGGCATCGGCCTGTCCTTCGGTAGTCAGCAGCAGCCAGTGCAGCGGCTCCTCTCCGGCCGGCGGGTCCGCTTCAATCGCACTGACCGCCAGCATCTCAATCGGCGCCGTGTCCGCACCTGCGGGTGGCCGCCGCGGTGGCGCCAGCCGCACCCGCGCCGCCCGCAACGCCAGCCGCACCTCGCGCCCCGCACGCTTCCGCCTCCCACCGGTCGGCCACCCGTTTCACGGTCGCCCGCGACACACCGAAGGCGCGCATCAGATCCTTCACCGGCAGCTGATTCAGCTGCCGCAGGCGGCCGATGCGCAGCAGCATGGCCGGGCGGTCATCGCGCGGATGGCAGTCGACCGGCGACAGGTAGTTGAAGTAGTAGGTCATGCCCTGGTCGACCACGAAGGAGAACGGTCCGCAGATGTTCGTCTCCTGCGCGGGAATCAGTTCCAGGGGCTGCTGGACAGCGTCTGTGTAAAGCATGTCGGAATCCTGCTATAATGTATTGATGATTATGTTCTTATTTATACCGCAGCCGTCTGATGCGGAGGACTTTTTGTCACTTTTTCCGCGCTCTTTTACAACCGCACCGACGACCGACAACGGCCGACCACCGGAGGGATGGGATCTTTCAGATGCCGCCGGCGAGCGGGCGGCGGCCAGGGTGTCATCCGGTGATTTCAACCCCCGACCGACGGACACTGAGGTATCATGATCGAATCTGTGGCGAGAGATTTTTACAGCTGGCCATATTGGACGGCCCGATCGGGAGAAAGCCGCAGTTGAAGAACGTTAAACCACTGATTTGACAGACCTGTTCATCCGTGAACCACCGCTGAAGTCGGTTACCATGTCAGGAAGTCTGAAATTTTCTCGAACCGAATCTTCAAAAATTCAACATCGCCGGACGATCTATGCGAAATGGGCGTTTTCTGGCAGACACTGATTATGTTGGAGTAAACGGTTTCAGAGTTTCCTTGTTCTTTGCTACTAAGTAATCAGATGCATTGAAAATTATTTGATTAACTAAATCAACTCCAGTACTTACAAAGGTATTCATTGTGGAATAGCCATCACGACATTTGAATACAAGAGATATGCGTGGATGGACCACCATAATAAATATGCCTGTTACATTTCCATTAGTAGAATATAGAGTTGGATAAGAACTTCCCAAAACGAATTCTTTATCTTTTTCATCGCTAGAAATACGAATATAGTCAACATCGTAGTTCGCGACGAAATCCTGCATATCCTTTACTTGAAAGTCTACTTGCCCACTCGCAACTAAATTTTTTGCAAGCTTACGATGACCTTCTATTTCCTTTTTACCACTTTCGAATTCCAAACCATGATGTTTATAAACTTCTCTCATTGAATTATCAAATATTGGGGAATCAATCTTCATTTGCACATAGTTTTGTGGATTTCTGGAATTCAATCTATATAAATACTCACACAATGTTTCAGTTTGTTGTAGTTCCAAATTTGGAACTTCACCAGCTAAGGTCCGCTTTACAATTTTTTTGATTACAGGGGCTGCTTTATTTTCAATTTTTGATAGTATTATTTCTGGGTTGATAATTTCACCCTTATCATTTTCGAATGCTTGGAATCTATTCTTATCACCCATAATTTTCTTGGGCGCTTGTTTTATGATGTTACCTGTAGATTTATTCAAAAACCACACTTTTCCTTCTTTTGAATCCTTCACGAACAATTTAATTTGAAACTTGGGGATGTAATGTTGAAATTGTCTTGGCTGATCTATATTCACAATTTTATTTGACTAAAACATTCAGTTTAGTAGCGAATTAGCAGGATATTCTTTATTCGTAGGTGTCACAAAGTGTAGGCATTTCTCCACGATGCAGTGCATCAAATACCAAGAGCACATAACGCTTGGTGCGATATTCGCCGAATTTATTCAGCTCGTTTTTCTTTAGAACTGTAAAGGATGAACTAGGCGGTGGAGCATCCAAGATCCATTCGAGGTCTTTTCGGCTGAGCTGGTACATGTGGGCAAAAATTGCATCCAGTTCGCACTGCAATTTATGACGAAGTTCCTCGTCCCAACGAAATGGTGGACCTTCGAAACCTAGATCACTTGCGAATCCAGCCATTTCAATTGACGTGTAGGTCAACTGCAAAACCCGTGGTATGATCAGTTGAACATATTGCAGGCCTGCGGGACTGTCCTTCAGATACTCTTCAGGTGACAATACAGGTAGCTGCTTAACAACAAAAAAGCTCATGTGAGTTCCACCAACAGAAATTCTGGCGGCCCAGTCAAGTGGTAGACTATTCATATTTCCCAAGACAAGTGCATATGAAACCGCCATGGAATGTTGATGTGTAATAACTGGTGCGTTGTTTCCTATAGGCCCAAACGGTATATTGTTTACGATAAATGTCCGTTCACTTCTCGAATTCGTGATATCTCGAAATGCCTGAAGGGCTTTGACAGAATCTAGCCCAATGATTGGTAAATGATTACTCATTGCAGTGGACCATTGTAGAATGGAAAGACCTGTTGTTTCTCTACTAGTCGCTGAGCTAATATTTCTGTCCTAAAATAGCCAAGAAACATTACCGCTGCGGTATGTCCGAGTGCAACGCGTGGTATCATGGCTAACAGTTCCGTGCGTTTGTTTGTCGAGTTGGTGATGAGTCGCAGAGCGAGCTGCGAGCCAGTTCGTTGAGCGTGTGGAGCACACTCCTGCCCCCCCCCCATGCTGGTAAACGATTGTGTAGCTGTTAAATCGTAGTTGAGTCTATCTGCTAAATCTTTCTCGGATACCCAATATCTAGGGGTAATTAAAGAACTTGTGTCCGATTTTTCATCAATGGTCATTGGTCTAGCGTTGCCATTCCGAATTTGCTGTTCAGAAACGCCGTCAAATGTGGCAAATCTATGATCATATTGATAAAAAAGCTTTGCTTCGTAGAGCGGCAGATACCGCTCATTCTCCTTCACGAAAATGTTTCCATGTAGCATCCATCCAGAATCCTCCAATTGTTGTCTAGTCCAGAATAGATTTGAATCACTCGTCATATTGAACATTTGCATGAAGCTGACACCCCAAGGATTATCATCAGTTTCACCGGATTTCGCCTCCTTCCAAAAAACACCTGCTCGTTTATACAACTTGCGCGCAATATCCATGTCACGCTGAGTTCGGAAAATAGGGCATGTCCGTGTATTAGGGTTGAATAGAGCGATATCTTCCATGCCGAGTGTTAATCGCCGGGTGTAATCCTTTAACTGATCGGTTTGATGTAGAAAGAAGGCGAACTCAGCTGTGGCAACCGGATTGGCTTGGCCACTCAGAGTCAGAAGACAGAATTTGAATTGGCGATGTACCTCAGGAAAAATCGCTTCCCGGTTCTCGAAGTCGTACAGACTTACAAGCCTTTGTCTGGAAACGATATGGTCAAAGAACACCTTGGTTGAATCGTCAGTGGCAATACCCGTAGGAACGATTAACCCGGCGCGACCTCGTGGGTTAAGGAGTTGCAAAAAGGTTTCTGCAAAGAGGGCATAGCTGTTAAGTTTTCCGAACGTACTTAACGAGTAGCGACCACTTTTCCGGCAATACTTGTTTCGGGCATTGAAACCACGTAGGGAACTTTGGTACTCGGACCATAGTTTCGGGTCAGTGTTTTTAAGTTGAGCAATTTTACGCTTTCGCAAATCGCCTTCTAAATTGGCGACACTAGGCACCATTGTAGCAAAATACTCTTTTTCATTAAGTTGAGAGACTTCCCACGGGGGATTGCCAAGGATAACATGGAATCCACCATCCCGCATGATCTCATTAAATGCAAGATGCCAGTGTAGGAAATCGTGCTCTATTGATAAATCACCTACGAGCTTTTTAACCCCGCTACGTAGAGGTTTGTTGCTCTGTAACCGCTGGATGTCCAAGGTCCTTGGTACAGTCTCAAAGGTTTCTTTCGTCTTAGCTGTGAAATACGTTCCCACAAAAAGATTGGCGCGTAGAGTTTCGCGAGCATAGGCTTGTTCAAGAATTTTTGTTTGCCATTTTGTACGTTTGTGCTCAATATCATCCAGTGTTTCCTCAGGCATGTTATCAAGATCAATACTTTCCACAGCGACTTCTGGAATCGCATCTTGGTCGAACAAGTCCTGCTGGTTAGGTTGGCGATTATTTTTTTTCAGACTTCTACATATAGTTTCGTTGTCTCCTGTTAATTGATCGTAAGCACTGCTCGGAATCCCATCTGCCATGATATCTGGATCGAGAATACCGATCAAACTGTCTCCCTGAAGTATGTGGGAATCAAGAAAGGTGAGTGGCTTGCCAGGCTCAATTGTTTCGATCCACAATGCGGTTTTACAGAGCTCGACAGAGAGCGAATTTTTGTCCACTCCGTAGATACAGTGCTGCATTACCTCACGCAGTGCATGTTGGCGAGAATTCTCGTTCAACGTGCCGTCAACCGACTGGATGCGGGCTATTTCCTCGGCTAGGCGACGGGCAGCTGCAAGTAGGAAGTGCCCCGAACCGCACGCAGGATCAATAACTTTAAGTGCGAGTATAGCTGCGCTGGCGTTATCTGGGCTGGAAACGATGGCTTGCTGAATGACAGGTTCAAGTGTTGATCTGATAATTTCACTCACTAAGCTTGGCGGTGTATAGTAGGAACCTGTCAATTTGCGTTTTGATCCCCTAATATTATGGTCATTGCCTGCAAAAAAGAAATTCCAGTTGTTAACATCTATGATGGGGTGAAGTTCTAGTAGGCTTTCGTATACAGACCCCAGTTCCTCTGTGTCCATATCTCTGTAGTTGACGCGGGCGAGACTACGATCTGATCGAAAATAGGCAAGGGTGCGGACTGCTTCAAGCAAATATCTGTTGGCAATGGCGGCACCGTCAAGGACGGAACATTGGTCGCTCCGAAAAAGTCCTCCGAGAGCGGAAAGCCCAAGGCCCGTAGTGTCCTCAGCAAGCATACGAAAGATGATTTGTAGACTCAGCCATAAATCTTGGTGGTGATCATAGTACCGGTGGTGAAGAGCGTATTCGCGCAGCCGGGAGAGTGAGTATCCTTCTGCGTAGACTGTGCGTTGTACGTCGGTAGCCTCTGGAGTGTGAAGCAGATTGCGTTCCTCAGTGGTTAATAGAAAGAGCAGGCGGTATATTAGACGAAGTAGTTGCTGAAAATAATCTTCAGGCGAAAGTTTGCCATTTACTAGGTATTCTCGCAGTTTAACGTTCGACGGATGTCGTAGGAATCCATTTCCCAATTGGTTTATTGAGTTGGTAACGCCGTCGCGGAGCTTCTCCCGGACGCGTTCCCCGGTCTTATGCGCCTCCTTTCTCCAGACTTCCATAATGCAGTTTGAAGGTTTGTCGGTGAAGGGACGAAGACGACTGGCGTGTGCAGAAAGCCAAAGAGCCGCAAAATCAGGATATAGCTCTTCGGCGAATAGAAGATCAAGATCAACTTCAATATAGGTGGATCGAGTAAGGCTCAGATTCTCGCGCAGAATGCGGAGTTTCGACCCATTGGATACCATTCCCCAAAGTGCAGTGTCATCGGTGTTGAGAAATTCCTGCATCATGTTGTATGGTGCCTGACGACCGCCATCGTATCCAAGACGCGGGTCAGATTTGTCAAGGCCGAAGTCGGGCGTCAAGAAAAGGAGAGGGACTGCTCCATCACAGACGCGATGGGTTAACCTGAAGGCTCGATTTTCTCGCGTAATACTTTCGGCAGTGGTCAGATCGTTGTAACCGAACGAGGAACGTAGCAACTCGACTGGCCAGTCATCTTGAGTTGCGGAAAGGTCACGCTTAGAGCCACGCTCAGCATAACGCTTGTGAAGTTTGCTGGCAATTTGCCAACTTCGGGAGATCTCTTCCTTAATTTCTAGAGACTCTGACAGCCCATAGTCGGAGCGGTCTTGGTGAGGTGCTTTGAGTGTAGCGATGGTGTGAAGGTACTCCGGCGGCAGTATGCCCCCTTCGATTTTCAAGGCGGTGTATCCGCGATTTCGACGAGCACTGATCATTTTCAAAATATGGTTTGGGGTACGAAGACAAAGATTCCGATTTTGTCGACTGGTAGAGCGGGAGCGACGCGGTAGCGTAGCCCTTTGGTATTACTGGCCTCGCGAATGCGGCGATGATCGTCGAGCAGACGCCGAGTCTGTTCATGGGCAACATTTTCGAAAGCGTTTTCCAGATTTGATAATGCACCGATGGCTTGCCGAATCAGATGAATCTGTTGCTCTTTTTCCATGTTGCGGGCCGGTTCGAGACAAAGAAGCGAAAGCGCTTTGTCCTCGGTAAGAAGTTCGGGCGAGTTACTGCCCTGGATGGCGACGCCGAGGCACTCTTCAGCTAAAAGAGACTTGAACGGCGAAAACTGGCCGTCTATGCCCCGCCGCTCAACTAGGAGGTGGCTACGCAGACGCAACAGATAGAGGACGGTACGTACGGTTACACCGCTGGTGAAAATAGCCCCACTTCGGGCTACAATATCTGTGTCGGGGAGTCCTGGATCGAGGGCCTGTTCAGCGACGAAGTCTGCAAGCGTTGTGACTAGAGGGTGAGTGCGATGAATGTATGTCGCTCCAACTGGGGTGGGTTGCTCAAAAGCGAGTTTCGCTGAGCCCGTGAATCCGATGGCATCGAAACGTTCCTGCAGCGGATCAGGCAAGTGTGCGACAGGTAGTCGGTAATAACCATTTCGTTCATCAAGCGGTGCGTTGAGCCTGGCTGCCGACAGTCGTACAAAGCGTGCGACATCTGTGGACCCACCTAGGACTGAATACGCCTTTCGATATTCAGGTAGCACCTCGTTTGGTGTTAGACGGCGTTGGGCGAAGACCGTTGGTTTCGATCTGCTTGTGGCCCGTTGCCATGCGTCGTCAACCTCGGCTTCAATATCTCCAAAATCAAGGGTGGATTGGACGACTCTGGAATGAACGCCTGATTTGTGCAGGACGGTGTTCATGATCGCCTCAATAACCTTGTTATTGTCAGCGGGTAGGGGAACAGAAACCCCAAGTTCCTTACGAATTTTCTCAGCCTTGCGGATGATCACGCAAAGTACCGCACCGTCGACTGGATTGTTCTCGCCATAGAGCATCAGGGCGCGAACCTTTCTGGACTTCTGTCCGAAGCGGTCTGCGCGGCCTTCCCGCTGTTCATGGCGAGTGGGATTCCATGTTAAGTCGTAGTGGACCACCGCGTTGAAGTGGTTCTGAAGGTTGACTCCTTCAGACAGACAGTCGGTGGCGACGAGTACGGGTATGATTTCATCGTCAAGGTCCGCGAGATTGTCTACGCGTTCTTCACGCTGATCGGGTGTGAGTTCACCGGTGATTACTATAACGTTAATCTCCGTTTCCGACAAAGCGTTGCACAGCCCGTCACCGACATAATGTGCTGTTTCGATGTAGCGACAGAACACCACGGGACGGAAGCGATTATTCACAAGTTTCCTGATCTCTTCAATCAGGGTGTTGAGCTTGGCGTCTTTTTTGGGGCCGCGTAATTCATCAGCTCTACTGATAAGTTCACTGAGTGCCGCAGAGTCCTCCACCCTGTTGATCGTGCCGGCAGGAGTACTTTCGGTGGAAGCTAGCGAGTCATCGGTCACTTCATCCATAACGGATTCGCGTGCCGTAGAATCCAAGCTTGAAACTTTTTCTTCAGCGGTCTCACCTTTGTCTCTGGAAACTGCCTCGAGTCGAGTCTTCAGAGCGAGTGAGACGGTTGCGGGACTGGAGGATGCACAACGTAACAGTGCAAGTGCGGCCCACCATGACATGCGCTGTTCGAGCTTCGATCCACCTTCCGTTCGTTGAACCATGGTTCTCGCGTAGGCGAGTACATCGTCGAATAATTGACCCCATTCACCAGTTAGACGGTAGGTTGCTTCTCGACTTTCGCGGATGGGAAAGGTATCCTCATCATTCCATTCGGCGATGTCACCGCGGCGGCGTTGCACGAAGTGAAGTGCAAGATCTTCGCGCAAACTGCGACGGGTGGCACCTTCGGGTAGGTCTGCCAGTTCTGTGAACTTCGGATCCAACAGACCGAGTAGATGGTGGAACGCGGTGTCGTCACCCGAATGTGGAGTCGCGGTTAGAAGTACCAAACCTCGCGGTGGGTTGCTTTCGGCGAGGCCTTTAAGTAGTTGGTAGCGTTGATGGCGGGTGTTCGTATTTGATTGTGTACAGGTATGAGCCTCGTCACAAATGACAAATTCGGGGCAGGTGCGTAGAAAGTCTTCGCGGCGTCGATCAGATTTGATATAGTCAAGCGATACCACGGTAAAGGGATAGGCATTAAATACAGATTCGTCTGGTAGCAAACTACGTTCCAGACGAGTGATCGTACCAGTGCGGACAACTTCGGCCTTTATGTTGAATTTTTCCGTAAGTTCCTGCTGCCACTGTTCACAGAGATGGGGTGGACAGATGACGGCCAGTCGTTCGATTTCACCGCGATCAAGCAGTTCCCGTGCAATCAATCCGGCCTCAATGGTTTTGCCGATACCGACATCATCGGCGACAAGCAGCCGGACGGTCTCCAGTTTAAGGGCCATGAGCAGGGGGACCAACTGATAGGCACGCGGTTCGACATTGAGATTTCCAAAACTCCGAAACGGCCCGGCACCTGCTCTAAGTTTCAGACGAAGCGCGTCTCGCAGCAGGAGGCCTGCTTCTTGGGGTCCCGACCGATTGGGGTCGGGTAAATCGAATGTCGCGGAGGTGGGTTTCTCCGGTTCAAGTGGGAGATATATGAGAGACGCATCGGTCTCTGACCCACCAAGTGGGCGGAGTCTAAGAAGATCATCGCGCGTCTCTGGCAAGACCACCCACTCGCGGGAGCGAACCTTGACCAAGTCTCCCGGCTTGAATTCGATCGCTACTTTCGTTGATGCATTTTCCATTTCCTACTCACCTGCGAAAGAATTTCCAGGCCCGAAGACCCAGCCGTACTTCTTGACGACAGATTTCCACGATTTGCAATCCTCGGTGAAGCGCACGACCGTGTATCCCGCGTCTTCAAGACGACGGGTCAGGTCGACGTCCTTAGATACTCTGCGCGGTTCGCGATGATGAGGGCCGTCAATATAGATTAGGGTTTGGTGATCGGTATAAGCGAAGTCGGGTCTTGTATCGAAGTCAACAAGATGAGGTTGTCCCCGATCAGGCAGACGGTGACCATTTTTCCTGATGTATGTCAACCAACTTTTTTCAAGATTCGATCCAGCAAAATTCCACAGTTCATCAAAGTTGTCGCCGGTACGAGGTAGCTGATCAAGATCTGCGTGCTCTGCGCGCGTCAGGCGACAAAGCAGGCTGAGCATTTCCTTGTCCTGCCGGTCAATTTGGGGATGATCGGGTTGGTTATAGTAGCTCAGCAGACATCGGTAGCATCCCGCTTCACATTCGTCATCAAGACTGTTAAGGTCATCCAATCCAGCCCAGTCTCCCGAGTGTGATGAGTAGTGGCAGACTTCAAGTGCTTTGTGGGCAATTCGAGCCAACGCGCCGGGATCGTTGACCAAGTGGGTGAGAACACCAGCGCCACCTTCGGTGGCCTCGTAAAACAGAATGGTTTTCCGATTAATGCGGTCTGGCAGTGGTTCAGCTGCTATTTCCGCCTCTTCCAACTGGAATTCCTGTTCAATACCACGTTTGATTGCATACTGCAGTGAGACCATGGCTTTGTCGGTGAGATCAGTTGCGGGACGGAGAATGAGGGTATTGCGCGTATCTTCAACGAAAGGTGTAATTCGCTCAATGCTCGTCCCTTCACGAATCTGATCGTCTTCGACATCGGTGGGAGCCTGTGAATCCTTCGTCCATTCGCCCGTATTGGCATCAATACTGAAGCCATAAATTGATTTTTCCGCGCGCCGGCGCCAACCTAAGTTAATGCGCCAGATTCGGGCGGCAGGGCTGTATGAGAGCTCCAGCAGTTTTTCGCCGTTCTCCACGGCGGCGGTGCTGTCAACGCGTGTAGAACCGTCTTCTTCACTAAAGCGGAGGGTGGTGATCATCTCATACCCCTGGCGCTGGCGTTCCTCCTCATCCGAGGTGATCCGGTTGGCTCGCCGGGTGGATACCTGTTCAATGCGATACAGGTTTGAAATTGATCGTCCGCCGCTAAGACGCTGATCGCAGTTAACGCAACGCTCGTAGTTCTTCTGGTCTCTAAAGTGACCATAGCCGCATGCGGAACAAATACGAACCCCCTGCACGGGAAGCCTAGCCGTCACGGTCGCCGTTGATTCCTCTCGAAATGAAAGAGAGGCTCGATTCACGCGATAGGTACTGCCTTCGTGATAGATGATTGATCGAGGTCCGAATTCAGTCAGCCCAAGAAACCTTGGTCTGCTCAGAAACCAATCGCGCGCCACTTTCTCACGACGACCGGGAATGAATGCCATCAAAGGCAGACGTGGGAAGTTGTAACCTGGAAGGAACCCTTCAGACGCGAGATAACGATAGGTATAGAAGTCGGAATTCATGGATGGTGTGTCAGCAAGAAGCAGATTCTGTTGAATGAACGCTTCATCAAGGCGCGCTTTCGCTTCTTTACGCTCCGATTCATTTGCGGCAGCGTTGTTAATGATGTCGTTGGCAAATTTCATCTGATCTGCAGTCGCGCGGTAAAACGATCGCCATCGACCGAAGGTTTCGATAAAACGGCGTTGCGCGGAGTTCATGACACTTTCAAGCCATGTGTCTGTGTACCAGGGTGCGCCATGTGTGGAAAATTCTGATGTCAGAGTCGAGAGAATTTGAAGACTGCGACGGTGCCCTTCTTTGACCGCGTGAACGGTGCAGATCTGCTTAGCGATGTCATCATGCAGAGGCAGTTCTTTGGAATTGTTGAGATCAAGCACATCGCGCACGGATGAACCGAGCTTAACCCCTGTCTCCACAAGCCAGATCGCCTGCAGGTGACTGCGGATCAGATCCTCATTGGCAAGATCAATGCTCGGTGGCCTGACGACACCGGTTACCATGCGGGTTGGTTCGGAGAAAAAATACTGATCGTGCGGTGACCTCGCTGCGCAATAGGTGACAACCAGTGCCGGTTGACCACCGCGTCCGGCGCGCCCGCTCCGCTGAGCGTAATTGGCAGGTGTCGGTGGAACATTGCGCATATAGACCGTATTCAGCGTGGAGATGTCGACGCCAAGTTCCATGGTTGGCGAGCAGAATAAAATGGGCAGGCCATTTGGCTCCAAGCCCTGCCGGAAGCGCCGTTCGCGTTCTTTGCGGATTTCAGTCTCCACCTGAGCCGTGTGTTCACGTGCTTCCAACTGGTGGAGAAGACGGTTATCACCGTCAAGCAATGCGGCTACATTACTGTATAGATTTCGAAAGAATTCGTTGGCCTGATCGTGATCTGTGTCCAACCTGCTAGGGATACGCCATTCGAGGGTTGAACCATTGATACGGTAGCCGGTGTGATCACCTCCGAGTTTCGAAGATTCGACATATCCGTATTTCTCCAGCACGCTCAAAATGTCATCCACAATGCTGTTGAAAGTCCCTTCGTCAAAACTTGATGGATAATGAGAATTGTCCGCTCCCCAGATGGTTCGCGACTTTAAGCTTCTGCCAAATGCGGATCGATGGGAAACATGAAAAGTTCGATAGCTGTTCTGGCGCCGGTAGTGTTGTCCTCTCGGTCGCGGGACCATGTGTGCGTGTGAAAACAGCTTTTCGTCTTCCGAAAGCCCCCAAGGCTCTTTCAGTTCGTTGAAACTTCGGTTACGCAGACGTTCCTGGAAATTTGGGTCAAGATAAATCGTTTTTATGCACAGTGCTTTACGCATACGATCTAGAAGTTCACGAACAATATCAAAACGACGGCCGGGCGTGATGGAACCAAGTAGTGGATGGCACCTGTTCCATTCATCTTCATCCTGGCAGCAGTTCATGAGTTCTCGATATCCGATTTCCAGCAGGTTCAGTTGTTCTAGGTTTGGGTTGGTGATTCGCCAACCTCGCTGCAGGTCGAAATACAGACGGTAGCCAAGTACGTCACGCAACGCCTTCAGCGTATTTTGGCTCCTGATGCCCTTGGCATCGGTAGTAGCGGCATAGTCGCTCGCTTCAAGGTGTAGATGGGAGAGCGTTTTTTGAGTCAAAAACTCGTCAGTAAGTGATCCATCACTTTCACTTCGAATGGCGGCAAGCAGAGCGCTGCGCAACAGCAGTATCTGAATGAAGTCGTTGAAGTGGCCCGCCTGAAGGCTTGCGTCCTGTCGGTTGTCGGTGAACGCCAGGAGCTTCTTGGTGCGGTCATCAAGGTCTGATCCGTTTAGCTGCTTGAGCGAAGAGAGAGCGAGAACGGTGGTCGCAGAACTGCGACCTTCACTAGACAGCCCAGAGAGCTTGGTCAATTCGCTCCGAATATTGCCACCGTAGTAAGCGTCGCATTCAGGATGCAGGCAGAAACGGAATGATCCCGCAATGAACCACGCGTGCATTCCATCTCCAATGGCCTCGCCCATCGCGTTCAATTGCACATTGATGGGACGGTGGCGGCGGTAATGGTTTTTCAGTTGGGGTTTCTTACCGCCGAATTCCAGCCAGTCCTCGGGGTACTGTGTCTCCAGATCCTCGGAATTGAACATTTCCGTTGGATCAGGCATGAGATAACCGAACTGAACGGTTTCGTCGTCGCTAGACCGATCGGACAGATCGCGAGGTTGAAATGTTTGGAACTGCCTGCCGTTCTGCCGTCCCCAGACAGGAAAATATTCCTGCCCACAGACTCGACAGAAGCAGAGTGGGTAAAGAAGACGATGACGGTCGCCTGGCTTATATTGCTGTCCGTTTAGGGTGAGGTATCGCTCTTCCGGTGCCTCGAGTGTAGAATAGATGTTCCAGGCACCGCTGATGAACTGATGCAGGCGAAATGCGAAGAAGCCTTGTCCTTGCTCATTCCGGCTGCTGTGTGCGACCAGCAGGAACTTGGTAAGATAGTCGTGACAGGTTTTGGCGTCTAGACCGCTGTCATTTGCGAGAGCATCGGCGGCTTCGAGAACCGTAAGAGGCCGGGAAATTCGTTCAAGCCGGTCGCCGGACTTTTCCAGTCCGAGATTGTCTTCCACCCATTTTGCAATCGGGTGCTTGGACAAATTTTCGAGGGGGGGGGGGAGCGGGAATGCCGCGTTCAATTGCGGCTCGAAGTTCAGATTCAGTGGCGTTTGTATTTTGATCGATTACGGATCGAAGTGTTTCCGAAACAACATTACCTGGACTTACCGTAGAGCCAAAAAGAAGACTCGCGATGCGTGCGACGGCGGCATTCCTGTCTGCCCGTGAGCCTTCCGAGCCCATGGTCGCAGAAGTTCCAATGCATAGCAGGTGTTCATTGAATCGTTCCCTGACACGACGGACCAGCATGGCGACATCGGCACCTTGTCGTCCACGGTAGGTGTGAAGTTCGTCAAGCACCAGAAATCGAAGTCCGACGGCGTGTTCGCGAACAGCCTTGTCGGTCTCGAGGAAGCGCGTCATGATCAGTTCAAGCATAACGTAATTCGTCAGTAGGATGTCTGGAGGATTTTTTGCGATTCGATCGCGTTCATCTTTCGATTCCTGTCCGGTGTATCGAGCAAATGTGACAGGTTCCTTGCCTTTTGTATAGCCGGTCTGCAGGTATTTTTTCAGTTCCTCAAATTGGCTGTTGCACAGCGCATTCATCGGATAAATTACGATGGCGCTGATACCCTTTCGGGTATTGCCCATACGATTGTGGCGTAACACATCATCGACAATGGGAATAAAGTAGGCGAGAGACTTACCGGAACCGGTGCCGGTTGTCAGAACATAACTCTCACCGCGCTTGGCGATCATGATGGAATCGGTCTGATGCCGATGCAGCAGGAGCCTTTCACCGGCCGTGTCATTGTTGTGTTTCAATCGGAATATTTTCTTACATTCGTGGTCAAGCGTACCATTCTCGACAAGGTTGTCGACCCAATCACCCGGTTCGTAATTTGGATTCAACTGGATGAGCGGTGCCGGCCAGAAACGGCCTGCAGCATAGGATGAATCGACTTTACGATTGATGTCATCGGCCCGAATTTTGACGAAACTACGGGAAAAACGTTCATACTCAGCGATGAGCTCTTCGCGAAATCTGAATACGTCCATTAGTTGTCTACCGAATGTTGCGAGATGGTGGTGATCCTATATCGTTTGCACGGCTCAATGCTGGAGTCAATCGGTTTGGCAAACCAGATGATTGTCTTTGAGTCCGTGCGTTCCCAAGGTTATTCCATATTGCATCATGAAGCACATACGTGAACGGAATTCAGGTTGGCTTCTGGCAAGCAATAGATCGCGTCTGGATTTAGGCTATGTTCAAACATTAACTCTTGTGTACTGTAAATCATGATTTAATACATTGAACAGAATGAGACATACGAAGAGAGTTTTGTTATATAGAAAAATATAGTTCATTCAGTTTTCAACTACGGATAAATTGAAAGAATAAATATGTCAAATATTGTTGCACTGCAGAATTTTATTGAAACACTTGTTCCTTGGGGGATATTTGTTACTTTAGCAATTCTATTGTGGAAGGTTCCCGTATGGAAAACAAAAATTGAAGGCAAGATAGAAAATTTGGAAGTCCGGCTGGATAAGTTGGAGACTCGGCTGGATAAATTTGAAGAAAAATTTGATCGAATGTACCATCTGCTGATTGGCGTAATCGATAGTCCATTAGTCAAGGACAAAAGTCCAATAACCCTAACCGATTATGGTGCCACCATTTCCGAGAAAATTCATACTGCTGACATTGCTAACGACTATGCACATAAATCAATTGAAATTAATGGGAAGATAGTTGCTCTGCATGACGTTGAATACAACACCAAGAATTGAAGCCTTCAGAACTGGCATCCTGAGCTGAAAAAATAGGGTGACCAATTAAGAAATTCATCGAACCCCAGTTGTTTGGCTTGGCCTAAATCAAGCCAACGACCTATTTGTCGGCGAACAAAATGTAGTCGGCAGGCCAAAATCGGTCTGGAACTCACGCATCTACCCACCTGCTTGGCAGAGTTTTCCGGACCATCCGTCATCTTGTTCAGTGAATACGTATTTCATCCCCACAGGTAGGCTGACACCGGCTAGAGGCCTATCGGATGTAAGATTTGGAAACATAATAAAATCATTCCCGCGTTCTTTCGCCCCAAGATCTTTTGGATAAGCACAGGATCCGAGGATAGCAGAAATACACATACACTCTACACTAAAATCTATGAAACTCTGCACACCAATCTCTTTTTCGTACGTACTTCCAGGGCGTTTTGTTACGACTGCTTTCTGCTCAAATTCCAATTTCGATCGAGTAATCTGACTGTTATTATCTAAGCCGAGCTTTAAAATCGGATCACCCTCGCCGTAAACAGCACTACGAATATATTTCGCCATCCAGTGCCGTTCAAATCCCATATTACAGTAGCTGATTGCTACAATAATAAGATCATCGGGCTCTACAATTCCGTGTTCTATATATTTCTTGAATTGCTTGTCCTTCGAATGAAGGGCATTGAGTGTGCGAAGCGTTAGCTCGCGCTCTGGAGTGGAAGATACTTTAAGTAGTTCCATGTCGGGAACAGAATCAGGTTTTCCAGGTTCCCCAGGGCCAACGCAAACTGCCTCAATCCAGACTTTCCGCTCACCAATCTTTGCAAGCACATCCGGCATACCGTCTCCTGTTTTCGTAATGTACACGCCAGCTTCTAATAGGGAGAAGGTCAAGTACATCTCGAACCAGCGAGGGTAGAACTGCATTTTGAAATCCGAGAGGAAGTTGTCATCGGCATACTTCGAATAAACATCCCACATGTTTTCGCAATCTTTCCTTATAGGTATCAGCCGATAATCTTTTTCATCTCGTATGTTTATGTATTCAAGGAGCAGATTATCCGTATAAGCGCTATCATCGAACAGTGCCTGATTATTCTTCATTCGAATTTTCGATCTCTGCTTCTAGTTGAAAGCCGTGCTCGTTACTGGTGGAAAAGGAAGATCACAGCGTAAATAAGCGATACCCCTCAACCCCTACGGACATGGAATGTATTTACTGACAGTCACATTATAATATGTTAATAAGACGGAGTTAACTCAGATGTTGAAGAAACGAAATTCGTAAGAGTTCTAACAAATGCTTTATGAGAAGATGCGGCAGGAAGGGACGGATGCGGAATGGATGGTGCAGGTATCTGGAAAACAAGCGTCATGTTAACTGCCATCCAACAGATTCAATCTGAAAGTCTTGCCGATTCGAGTTTCATCTTGAATCTCGACTCCGGCAGAATCAGCGTGTTCGCCCCAGTTCTGGACCGCAGCACTCACTTGGCTTGTGATTTCCAAAGCTCGGCGAGATTTCAGGCCGATTGAGGTGGCAAAACGGAGAATGTCATCGCGCTCAAAGTCATTCCGGCGGCCGGCCAAACTCATCTGGTGGTCACGGGTCCAACTGCCTCTTGGATTGTAAGCATAGACGAGGTCGTAGGCCGGTGACAACGTCCATTTCCCAGACCGATCCATCAGGAACGCGACATTCTTTACGTGGTCATCCTGATTGCGTGCGATGATATTGAATACCGCCCGCCGAAACTGCTCTTCAACTGCTGCCATCCCCAGTCCCAAATCTCGAATTGTCAGTACCGCTTGTTCGTAGGAATAGGCCGATGGGTCGTTGAAGTCAAAGTGTCGCATCGCCCCGAGGGATTGCATGTGTATCTTGCGGCCGTTGTGGTCCCGGTCGAATCGTTTCGTCATGAAGTGACTGCGGCCGCCTTCATGGAAAAGGCGGCATTTCGCCATTGATATGCCGGCAGCGCGGGCCATGTTTGCGTAAGCATATTCAATTTTGCCAAAGCCTTGGGGATCGGCCAGTTCCCTATCCTGGGTGTTCGAGATGCCGTCAAACTTTAAAAGCCAATGTTCAAAACCTTCCTCGCAGGGGAGTTGTCCAGATCGGAACTCGCCTGTTTCTGGATTCCAGGCAAGTACCGCTTTCGCCCGTGCACCACCCGCCGAGGTGCCAACGCTCAGTATGTCTTCAAGGGCGTCGGCATCGCTGCTGCCATCCAGCCGACCGACAAGATTTGCCCGTTCATTGAGCGCCCGATTCGCCAAGTCAACCAATCGCGCAATTTCCAGTTTTTTTGCTTTTGTTTCTCGTCCAATCGTCGGCTCGAACTCAAGGGCACCGGTACCTCGGTGGCCAATGTAGCAGAGTCGATCGACGGGGTTGAAGGTCTCGAGGCTCTTTCCGGTTTCCGCCAGCCATGCGTTGATAAGCCGATCACCGAATCTGTCGGGTAGAGAATCGGCGAGCAATCCGGGCAGACCCCTGAAGGTTTCCTTGTTAAGGGATGGGAATTCATAGGGTGTTTCTCTGACGGGCATCGTCAGTGGCGCGACCTCGATACCGGCGTCTACGAATTCAGAATCGTATTGAAATACGCCAAGGGCCCGCGTATCATCCCATGATACCGCTCCAATACGCCGTCCCCAGAGTATGACGCTTGCATCAGTCAATTGATTCGTCACCCCACGACCAAGTCGGATTCCGATCAGTCTGTTTTTTTGGCCGTGCTCGCTGACGCTCGGAACCGGCTCGCGAGACCCGCTCGATGGGACGAATGTGACCCGTCGGTAGTGCGCTGAGGATGGCATCTCCCAAATCCAGGGCGATGGCGACGCGCAGGAATGTGTCAAGAGTCGATGGCTCGCCAACCTCGAGACGCCGCAGGGTACGAAGACCAATTCCAGCATCTTTTGCTAACATGGATTGTGTTACATTGCGTGAAAGTCGCAATTTGGCCAAACGAGAACCAATCTCAATTTCAATTTGTCGGGATGTATTCATATCTTCATAAATAGCAATAAATGGCCTTTTATAGGTATTATTATTAGATTATAAGCCATAAAATGCCTATAAGTAATAATAATTTATAAAGGGCTACAAACAGCCTATAATGAGTATATATAGTATATTAAAGGTAATTTACTGCCTATTATAAAATAACTCGTTGTAACTGTTGCAAATGCCACAGAGTGCATCAGATTCATGCGATTGTATAGAGGATTGAATTTCAATTGACACCTGTTGCAGGCAACTGAATTTTCAACGCAGGATTTGATTCATCGCGGTTTACCAGATCATCAAGGTCGCTACGCTGATTATGGGTAGCTCGAACTTTTATCGCTCTGGTAATGATTGGTCAGGGTTTTGCACTGGTTGAGGTGGTGTTTTTGCGGGATTGCTTTGCGTTCATTCGCCTGTTCAGTCACAGTAGCTGGGCTCTCAATGAAACCGAGTCTGAGTGCTCGGGTCCGCCAGCATCAATTGAATTAAAGAATTGCAACCCCTGCATGCCGAGTAGCCTGCCCTGCAGGTCGACCTAGACTGCGTGAAGGACACCGCGTACAGTCATTCATCGCTGAAGATGCGCGGGTCAGATGGCTTTTCTGATTTCGACGCTCCTTTAATGCAGCCTTGACTGCCTGTGTTTTAGTTTTACCTGTGAGTTCAGAAACCGTTCTTGCCCGCTCCTCAACCTCGCGATTACTTATATTCAGTGCCATTACTGATATCAATAAATGTAGAAAATAATCTACGTTGCATCATTCTTTACATCAATCACAACAAGATCAGATAGAACGCGAGTTTGGAAATTTGAAAGGCTCTTCAGTGTCGATGCGTGAGGTAGAGGGGTCAACTCATTGATCGGAAATTTGTCCAACAAATGGTAGTCTGATAGGACAGGATGCCGCAACTGAAATCGGAGTCCCTGAAGATAATTTACTGATTTTTTGCGATCGCCTGTCGCCAGATATCAGCCATTTCAGCAGAAAACAGGAAAAATGATATCTGCATGTTCTGCCACTCGGTTTCTTGGCACACGGCTATTGAAATTTCAGCCGCTTCCGCATGAGGATATCCATAGACACCACATGAAATCGCTGGGAATGCGATCGATTCACAGTGATGCTCCCGCGCCAGGGTAAGTGAATTTCGATAGGCTGCGGTGAGCAGCTTTTCCGGCTCGGGGTCAACATTGTAACGCGGTCCAACAGCGTGAATCACCCAGCGGGCGCGAAGCAGACCTGCGGGGGTGATACGGGCTTCGCCAGCCGGGCAACGAATGCCACTCACTGCTGGCACCATTTTGCAATGCTGCAGCAGTTCTGGACCGGCTGCTCGGTGAATTGCGCCATCCACACCGCCGCCGCCCAGCATTTTTGAATTGGCGGCATTGACGATCACATCTGTGGTGGCATCAGTGATGCTTCCCTGAATGACAGAAATGCTAGAATTCATAACTCAGTTTTTCCAGCTGACCCAAGCGGTTCTTCTGCTTAACCTTAGCGATTTGAGAGCATTCGACATCCTGAAGTTGGTGAATCCGTGAAGTGCGTTGGTGAAATGGTGGATTTTCTGTGACAGCGTTGATTTCTTCACCGCTATGCCATCACCGCCCATTTCTATGTATTAGGAACGTAGGAACGAGAATGACTTGAATCGAAATGGCCCGGTAATCATGTTTCCGATCAGATCAGCAGATTCAATCAATCTACTGTGGAATTCTGTCAATCCACTTGACTGTACCCGTCTCAAGGTCGTAAATCGCACCGACAATAGAGAGATTTCTGTCATTAACGGCTGACTGGATTCCCTGCGATTTCTGGTAAATCTGCAGAAGCGACTGCCTGACATTGGACTGGATGGCCTGTTCCGTCAAATTTTCCTCGGTGAGCTCGGTACTATGTGTCATCAGTGAGCGGACCGCGGGTTCTATGGCGTTGACAATTGAACGCAGACTGGGGGAGAGATCGCCTGAAGGTTGGTTTACTTCATGTAGTGTCGCTTTGACCGCGCCACAGCTGCTGTGCCCCAGTACGATGACCAGTTTACAGCCCAAATGAGAAACCGCGAATTCCACGCTGCCCAATACCGACTCATCCACAATATTGCCCGCTACTCGAATGACGAATAGTTCTCCGAGTCCCTGATCAAATATCAGTTCGACAGGAACCCGAGAGTCCGCACACCCTACGACAACGGCTTTTGGCGACTGACCATCTGTCAGCTGCAGTCGTCTTTGCGGAGAAACATCGCCGTTGAGCCCCTCTCCGGCCACAAAGCGTTTGTTGCCCGAATTTAATTGATCAAGTACCGATTGAATGGCATTCATAATGTAATGACCCGTGAATGATTCGGCAGGAATGAATTCGAATTCGTAATTTTCTGTCTTAGCGCGTACGACAAGAATGAAACGCAATGGAATGAACTCAAAACATTCCGTTCATCAACTGGCACGCTACAGCGTTTTGCCATCTCAAACACCGTCCAATTATCTGCTCGGTCGCACCCTCGGTCCAAATTGCGAAATCCATAAACGGACGAATCGAATCCTGTTGCCAAAAATTTTACTGCGTTTTCAGGTGTACGAGTTTTAACCAGCCACTTTTGGGTACCATTGCCGGCCTGTCGCGTGAGATTGTTGAATTGTGCCAATAGATCAATACGGCGGTTCGCATACGGCGGTTCGCACTGGTCCGTAGCATTATATCAGGGGGGGGGGTAGAGGCGCTGGGACAACGATGAAACTAATGTGGAGGATTGCGGCTGTCCTGAATCTGCTGAACTCTTGCCGGCCAAGTGGAACGAATATAGCCAAGGATGTTCCAAATCTCGTCATCCTCCAACACCTGCCCGAATCCCTCCATACCGCTCTTGATGTCGGTAACTCCCATTGCCGCAAAAGTCGCCAAGCCTCCATATTTGGTGTAATTGAAAAGGAGCTGATTGTCATGGTGCCATGTGTGCCCGGTTTCGTCGTGGGGCGGTGCTGGCAGAACACCATCTGGTTTGGGTGTTCGCCAATTGGGTTCGCCTTCAAGTTTTTCACCGTGACAGGAACTGCAGTGCTGCAGATAGAGTTGTTTTCCGTTCTCCAAATCTCGGTTCTTCAGTTCGTGCGATGCAAGTCCGACCGTTGGCAGCAGGATTAGAAAGCAAAGGTAATATCTGAACATGTTAGTGCATACCAGTATTCTTGGTAATATATAAGTGTTTTCTAGTTTTAGGTGAGGTAATTGTTGTTTACCGATTAGGTTTATTCTACGATAAGTTCAGATTTCCTGACGTGGTGGTCAATTTCAACAGCTGTTCACTGATGGATAGGTCTGTCAATTCAGTGGGTTAACGTTCTTCAACCGCTGATTGAGTCCGATCAAATCGTACCGAATGATCGGATGGAAAAAGGCAAAAATCAACCGGTGTAATCAAGCCGCGGCAGTCAACCAAGAGACGGCCATTGTATAGCTCAAGCCCCCGCGCTGGACACGAATGCTGCAGAAATGCGGTTGCAGGCTATCGACGCGGTTTGAAGTCCACGCCGTTTTGACGGCCACCTGAGCGACACACCAACCATGCGCGTCCGTCCATTCACAGCCAAATCGCTGACTCCGCCGCCAATTGAGACATTTGGCAAAATTCATGGGCATACCCTGTAATTCATTATCAGATCGCGACAGGAGCCGTGGAATAGAATAACCGGCCATTGTTGGCAGGACGTTTTCGCGAGCCTATGATCTGGAAAAGTTAACACAGCACATGGCCCGTGCCGAAGAGATAATCAAGCAGATCATCCATCCACAGCAAATATTGATCTGGGATGCAACGCTTGGGACGAGAATGCAGTGCATAAAACGGTTAGACAGGCCGCCCCACCGGGTGGCCGACAGCCGACTGAACGGCGGTAGCTGGTGACCCCATACCTGCAGGATTGCCAAGTGCTGAATCGGTAAAATATATGCCAGATTGAATCGAATCGATCATTTGATCGATTCAGAAATTTGTCCTGCGATCTTGGGCGGTTGGCATTCGGTCGAAATTCCCCCAAAATTACATTGACATGACATCTTACATTGTTTAAATCAGATCTTTCATCCATGACCACACCTCAATACGATCTGCAGTTTGTCCGCAATCAGTTTCCGAATATTGGCGACTGGGCTTTTTTTGAAAACGCCGGTGGCACCTTCGTCCCCACCACCGTAAGCGATCGGATTTATGACTACATGCGTCGAAATCAAGTTCAGCCCGGTGCCCCATATTCTGCTTCAGCGGAAGCGATGGACCGTATTGATCGCAGTCATCGCCGACTCAGCGAAATGATCGGCGCAAAACCGAGAGAGGTCATAATCGGACATTCGACAACCATGAATGTATATGTGCTGGCCAATGCAATACGATCATCGCTGAAACCGGGTGATGAAGTCGTCGTTACGAATCTTGACCACGAAGCCAACATTGGTGCGTGGCGCAGACTGGTGGACCGTGGTATTGTGATCAAGGAGTGGCGAATCGATTCCGCTACGGCCGATTTGGGCGGGCCGCCCCAGCTGGCTCAGCTGCTGACCGAAAAAACCCGTCTCGTCTGCTGCACCTGGTGTTCAAATATTACCGGAACCATCAACGACATTCAGGCGATCGCCGAGCTGACCCATTCGGTGGGCGCATTGCTCTGTGTGGATGCGGTCGCATACGCACCTCATCGCGCGCTGAATTTCGAGAACTCGAATGCAGATTTTCTACTGTTCAGTCTGTACAAGCTCTACGGCCCTCACTTGGGTGTACTGTGTGGGAGACATGAACGGCTGCTCGGTATGGAAAATCAGAATCATTTCTTTTTCACCCGTTCCGCATTGCCGCAGAAACTCCAGCCCGGTGGATATCAGCATGAAACCGCCGCCGCCATTGAAGGTGTTGTTGAGTATCTGGAGCAGGTATTCGAACATCATTTCGGGCCCTGTGAAGGCTCAGCCAGCGAGCGCTACCACAGGGTATTTGATCTCTTTACTCAGCACGAAGATGAAATTGCGCATCCTTTTATGGATTACCTGAACTCTAAACCCAATGTGCGAGTCATTGGCTTGCCAGAAATTGATTTCACCCGCCGTGTACCAACGATATCGTTTACCGTAGAGAACAGGCGACCCTCCGAAATTGCAAAAAAATTAGGCGAAGCCAACATCGGCATCGGTTCGGGAGATTTCTATGCGCGGCGTTGCATTGATGCGCTTGATTTGGGAAGGGATGGCGTCATCCGAGTGAGCATGGTCCACTACAACAGCAGAAGTGAGGTTACACGATTGATTGACGCCCTGGATGAAATGCTGTAGCTGATGATCGGCAGGAACGTTCTCAATCTGCGATAGATCCGGCACTTAAGCCGGCAGCGAATGTCCAGCGCATTCCATTTTTTCGCTTCATACCTGTACCTTGCGCCGCACACCTTCTCGCCATGCTGTGAGAACGCCAGCCCCACCAATCAATACCATCCCGATGATCGCATTGGTCGCCGGCCAGGTGTCAAAAAGCGTCTTACCCCAGAAAACGGCAAATAACAGATAACTGAACTCCATCGGTGCAAGCCAGCTGGCATCAGCGGTCTGATAAGCGCGGCTGAGACAGATGTTGCCACACAGGTTCAGCAGCGCAGTGAAGCCCGCGACGCCAACCACGACCCATGTCAGCGCCGGCCAGCCAATGGCTACGAAGGGCATGAGCTGCTGCACGTCTGTGGGTAGGGGAAACATGCTCAAAACGAGACTTCCGAGTGTTCCCGATGCCAGAAAAGCGATGGCCACTGCGAATACCATAGCCAGCGTATTTTCAAAACGACAGGCGCGGCGAATGGTTAGAATGCTGGCGGCGTAAAAGAAGCCGGCGAGTACCGGCAGAACCTGAAGGAGTGAAAAGTCTTCTTCCCAAGGTGATAACACCAACACCGCACCGCTGGTACCCAGCAGCATCGCTGACAGACGCCAAGGTCCCAAATTTTCACCGAGGACCGGCGCGGCGAGCAAGGTTACGAAAATGGGATAGGTGTATAAGCCAGCCGCCATTTGCGTGATTGAAAGGAAGGGGGCCGCGGAAAAAAAGCAGAACATACACAAAGTCATCAGGAAGGCGCGAAAGTAAACCGCTCCCACCCGTATTGGTCGCAACAGGTATAACCCACCACCTGCAAAGGCAAAAACCACGGCGAAGAACAGATTGCCACTGGCTCTGATCGCTTGGAACTGCCAGTAAGAGGTCTGCAGGGAAACACTCTTGATTACAGAATCCTGCAGCGCCAGCAGGAAAACCCCAGCAAACAGCAGCCAGAGTGCGATGAAAGGGCGGTCTCTTGTGGGAGTGCTGAAAAGCTGAATCATTGCTGACCAATCAATTCAGTTCTGAATCGTCTGATTCCTGTTCTGCGGACTCCGGCAGAAAAAATCTGCGGTCCTGTCGAACTCGGGCAATGCAAATTGCCAAAATGTGCGAATCGTTACCAGAGCGATCAAGCGATGGATTCACTCGAAAAATGATCCCACTATCGGGCTCCTGGACAACGGATGGTGCCGGATTTGAAAATGACTGTCAATTTTCCACTAAGTTCCAATCGACCTGTTGCCAGCTCAGAGTCGCTTCCGAAGACAGTTGGAAAATGCCTGATTTTCATATCCTTTCACTCAGGATTAAGACGGTTCCATAAAGACAGTTTCCGTTTCCACAGCAGGGAAGCCACACTTGCTACATGAATCTGCAGGGAAAGCGATCGCGCGGCGGTGACGTCAGTTGTTACTGGCGCACTAGCATCGCCATACGCTGAAGTTCAAGTGATGACTGGATTCACCGATGAATTTCGCCTGACCTGTGCGTGCCTATAACACTCCTATATGCTACACGGCAAATCGGTTGAATGAAGGAAGTGCGAAGATTAAAAGACGACATCCGTTACCCAAAACGCTTCTTGGTTACGCCTAAAAGTAAGTAGCGTTCTAGACGGCAACAGGGAGCTTCAGCAGGCGCTCCGGCATCGGTGGGGTACGCAGTGCCACATACGCCAGTCGGGGCAGCATGTCCGGCAACCGATACCGCCGGTTGAAGCGGTATTCATACTCCGCCAGATAGCGCTGCGCATATTTGGGGTCAACCGCATGATAGGTGCCACGAAGTGCCGTTTTCACATTGCCGAGCATCGTGTTCACCCAGCGGAACTGGGGATCCTCCACATGGCCCTTGCGACCGCTGCACACCCGCGCCTCGTGCCGGCAGCCTCACAACATCCCACAAGTGAGTCTATTCATTCTGGACCATGCTCTGCCTTCTGATCGCCCGATAGGTGAAGACCGACTCGCGCAGCAGCACATACCCCTCCCATAGTTTCATGACGCCCGGCAGCGGCTGACTGCGACGCGGATGAAAACCCGCCAACCGCGCCACATCGACGACGAAACTGCGGATGTCCGGCGCCTCGCCGGGCGGCGGCTTCGGCCGGCGGATGCCATAATCATCCAGGCGGGCGTTCAGCACCCACAGGTCATCTTCACTCACCACCTCGTCGGCCGGCGTCTGCGGGCGGTCGCGCGCCATCCGATCGAGGCTGAACACCTCACAGGCGGTGATGGCATCGAACGTCAGGCACTTGCGCAGGTCATCGGCATGGTCCAGCTGCCGCTTCTCGATGCCGGCGCCGGTCTTCAGGGTGCGGAAGTACTCCTCAATGGTCCAGCGCAGCTCATAGTATCGCACGGCGGTGCCGGCGCCGGCGGCATCGGCCTGTCCCTCGGTGGTCAGCAGCAGCCAGTGCAGCGGCTGCTCGCCGGCCGGCGGGTCCGCTTCAATCGCACTGACCGCCAGCATCTCAATCGGCGCCGTGTCCGCACCTGCGGGTGGCCACCGCGGCGCCGCCAACCGCACCCGCGCCGCCCGCAACTCCAGCCGCACCTCGCGCCCCGCACGCTTCCGACCACCCCCGCAGGCCACCACCTGCACGGTCTTCTCCGCCAGCGACGGCAACCTCTCCATGTGCGCCCACAGACACTCGCGCTTCCCGCCTGCCAACAGCACCTCGCGGCGACTCCCGCGCCGCACCCGAACCAGCAGTCCGGCCGACTGCGAGCGCGCCTGATCCAGTAGTCCCCACAGGTCGCCCTCCCGATCGCATACCGTCACCACCCGCGTCCGCGCACAGGCCCGCTCCAGCTCACAGGCCCGCTCCAGGCCTTCACCCCAGCGATCACTCTCCAGCTCCAGCCGATCCGCATAGTCCGCATCCAGCGCATACACCCCCAGCGGTCGCCCCGCCTCGTTCACCGCCAGACCCACATGCGCCTTCAGACCCTGCACGCCCGACCCACCGCCACCAATGTTCACCAGCCCCGCCGTCGCCGGCCGACTCGCATAGTTCAGCGCCGTCGTGTCCTGCAGCGCCAGCACCACCGGCTCCAGCCGACAGCGATCCACCATCGCCGCCCAGTGCGACTCCAAGATGTGTTCCATTTTCACCCTCCCGTTCGATAACAGCCGGTAAGCCGCACGCAAGTCCGCCCGCCGGGGAAAGATCTGCGGCAGCGACGCCCCCGGCCGCTCCAGCCACGCCCGACCCATGCGCAAGATCCGCGCGCACACCCGACCGTCCGGATGCGTGCTGCGACCATATTCCACATCCGCCCAATCCGTCTTCTCATCCATGTGCAGCGCCGGCGCCGCCTGAATCTGCCGCACCGGCTCGGCGCACAGCACCGTCCGCCAGCCGCGCACCAGCGGTTTCAGCCACACTGCCCGTACCACCGTGCCACCGCCCGGCGAGCAACCCGAGGTGCCGCCCTCACCGCGCTGCCAACCCGCCGCCCGGTAACTCGTCCCCGGATGCTCGGGCGACACATACGTGTACGCCAGCACCGGTCGTACATTGTACTTCACCTCCCAGTCCTCAACCACCTGCGCACACGCCAGCTCCAGCACCCGAGAAGCCAGACCGTGAACCCGCACCCCCGGCAGAATCAGCAGCCGCTGGTTGTTCAGCACCCGACTCAGATTCGACACCCGCGCCTCACCCGACCAGCCGATGAACGCATCGCGCACCTGCTGGTGCCAGCTCGCCGCACAGAAGTTCAGCCCGCCCAGACGACCGTAGCGCGAAGAACACACCCAGTAGCGCAGCTGGCCACCCGGCGCCTGACGCCAGCCCTGCGGGTGATGCGTGCGCATCATCGACTCCCACTGCCGCCGTTCCTCGTCGCCCGACACCGGCTCGACCGTCACCTCACCCAGTGCCGACAGCGAGCGACGCAGCGCGCGGTCCGGATAAGCCACCTCAGGCGGCGCCTCGCGGCCGCCCGAACCGAATGACGGGTGCGTCGCCGGCAACGCCACACCCAGCCGCTCAGCCAGCACCGGCAGCGCCTTTCGGGCCGAGGCCACGCACAGCTCGCCCGTCGTGCCGGTCCACTGCTCGCGCTCGCACAGCTCGAGGGCCAGGGCGTTGCGCGACACACCCGGCGTCGACGCCGCATTCTGAAACCAGTCGATGGTCTGGGCGTGAAACTGATGGAGACCTACTTTCATGGTAGGCCCTGTTTTATCACATTATGAAAAAAGATTCAACTGTGACTATTTGTGAGGCCGGCAGCCGGCCTCCGCGACCCCGCGGAAACAGGCCAGTCCATCAGACAACACCTGCGTGTCGGGCCGCAGGTGCCGCGTCGCCCAGTCGACTATCTCCCGCCGCCTGAACCCCCGCACCACGCTCAGCTTCATCCGCCTCGGCCGCCCCTTCTCATCGGTCTCAACCGCCGCCACAAAGGGCGTCTTGCCAGGCGCCCCACGACCCCGCCGGCCGCCACTGCGCTCGCCACCCAGATACGCGTCATCCAACTCCACGCGCACCCCCAGCGGCTTTTTCCCATCCCGTTCCATCATCACCTGCATCAGCTTGTGCCGCATCCGCCAGGCCGCATTGTACGAGATCCCCAGATCCCGGTGCAGCTGCATGGCCGACACCCCCTTCTTGTGCTGCGTCATCAGGTACATCCCCTGAAACCACAACGTCAGTGGCAGTTTGGTGCCCTCGAAGATGGTGCCGGCGGTGATGGAGGTCTGCCGGCCGCAGCGGTGGCACTGCTGCAGTTTGCGGGTGTTCAGCCGACACCACTTGTCATGACCGCAGTTCGGACAGCGGAAACCCTTCGGCCAGCGCCACTTGAACAGCGCCTCGAAACACTGCTCCTCGGTGCCGTAATGTTTGAAAAACTCGCTCAGACTCATACCGGCCTGAAACTGAATGTCGTTGCGTGCCATCGGCTTTTCTCCTCACATCAATGGGTTGGGATATAATTGCCAGATTATAAGTCATACTTATGAATAAGCGTAACCAAGAAACGCTTTTTTTTCACCGAATGCACAGCTTCGCTCAATGACTATAAAGAATTTGTTACCATGGTGTCTGTGTACTCCAGTCCCGTTCTCTGATGTCCCGAAAGGCTGAATAGCCGATTGGCAGGTCAAGCTTGTTCATAGCTGTTGCGCGCGTCTTTTTCCTTCCAATTGTAGCATGGAACGTCAGCGGACATTGTCAAAATGGACCGACTGCGTCTTCGGACAATTCTCAGTTCCACAGGAAACCCAGAGTCTGCACACCTGACAACAACTGCCTTTGGCCTTTGACAAATCTGCATGGTGACAGAAAGCGAGTAGTCCGTTCTTGTACTCGCGGTCGTCATTGCATTACAAACGTCAGACTGATGGCATTGCCAAGAGTCGGTACAGATTGACTATTACAGTAGAATTATTTTCTAGGAAATTTTTTAAGATAAGTCTTCATAATTGGATAGTAACGCCAGACATTAAAAATTATTTTAAAATTAACTTTGCTCGTTACCCAGCTGAATGGTTTGCCATGAGAGCGGGGTTGTGGGTGAACCTGTTAAAATTGGAACAGATTCAGCGATCGGTATGACGGCATGCTTCTAAACTCATTGATACCGCAGGCGATCGAACGCCGGTGGCTCACGATCATTTGTTCAGTCATTGTGATGATGCCTTTTTTCGCTGGCATGCCTCATCTGAAATCGGTCGATGTCGATTTTCGCAACCATTTCGCCGAGGATGACATACGTCTGATTGAGCTGGAGGAACTTGAGGACACATTTGCGATTTCCGACAGCGTACTGATCGCCGTGGCGCCAAAAAGCGGCAATATTTTCAGCAGGGAGTCGCTTGCGGTGGTTGACGAACTGACCGAAGAACTGTGGCGGACGCCTTACTCCACACGTGTCGATTCACTGACCAATTATTCGCACAGTGAAGGGACGGAGGATGATTTGATTGTCGCACCACTCGTCGAGGACACTCAGACACTCAGCGACGCCGATATTGAACGGATCATGAATATAGCGCTCAATACTGAGGAAGTTGCGGGTCGACTGGTTGCGCCAGACGGGCGGGTTGCAGGGCTGACTGTCAGTTTCGTAGTGCCCGAAGACAATCGCCAGGCGGCCAAGATCGAGATCGTTGACTTTCTGAATGCGACAGCTGCCGATGCCCGAGCGAATCATGCAGACATTGAATATCATCTGACCGGTGAACTCCTGCTGAATCGCACGGTTCGCGATACGTTGGACCAAGAGTTCAGCATCCTCGGTCCCACTGCGATCGGCATCATCTTACTGGTCGCCGTTTTGATGCTACGTTCAATCCTGGGCATGTTGGCGATTGTTCTGGTGTTGATTGCCGTCATTCCATCCACGCTTGGCTTCGCCGGCTGGACCGGCATGAAATTCTATGGTGAAAGTGGCGCATCGGTATTCGTATTGATGGCCGTAACCTGTGCCCACTGTGTTCATATCATCGAGGGAACGCTGGGTGGGCTGCGGCAGGGCATGACGCGCAATCAGGCCATACTTTCTTCAATGCGGACGAACACCTGGCCAGTTTTCCTGACCTCGCTCACGACGGCGATTGGGTTTCTGAGCTTGAATTTTTCCGATATGCCACCGTTTCGAGTGATGGGAAACATCGTTGCTTTTGGTGCGCTTGCCGCGTTTGTGTTTTCAGTTACGCTGCTACCGGCGCTGCTGTCAGTTCTGCCACTTCGAGTGCGGCTGCGTTCGGCGGAAAAATCAACCTTCTTTGAACGATTCGGACAGTTCGTTGTCTCTCGCCATCTGCTCCTTCTCGGTGTGTCTTCAATCGTCATCATCGGACTTCTCGCCGGCATCTCACGCATCGAACTGGACACCAACCACCTGCAGCTGCTTGATGAGAGTTTTGAGCTGCGACGTGCGAACGATTTCGTAACGGCCAATCTGACCGGACTGGAACCATTTGAGTATGCCCTTGATTCCGGTGAGAATGGCGGCATTACAAATGTGGGTTATCTGCAGCAGGTGGAAGCATTCGCCAACTGGTATCGCGCCCAGCCCGAAGTTGGACATGTTTTTGCGATAACCGATGTGATCAAGCGTCTGAACAAGAACCTGAACGGTGATGATCCTGAGTTTTACAGCATTCCGGACAACTCCGATCTGGTCGCACAGTATCTACTGCTGTATGAGTTCTCGCTACCGATCGGGTTGGACCTGAACAATCTGATCGACGTGGAGCGGTCGGCGACTCGAATGACCGTCATCTTGACCAACATCTCCGCCAATGAGAAGATTCAGCTTGATCAACGCGCGCGCGCCTGGTTGCGTCAGAATGCGCCTGATATGGAAGTTGGGGCAACTGGTGTGCCAATCGTCGGTTCGTATTCAATCAAAAGAAATATTGACAAAATGCTGCTGGGGACGGTTATCGCGATGGGTGTCGTTTCATTCCTGCTGATTTTCGTCTTCAAGAGCCTGTGGTACGGTCTCATCAGTCTGATTCCAAATTTCTTTCCGGCCGCCATTGCGATTGGACTGTGGGGGTATCTGATCGGCGAAATCGGCGTTGCGGCCGCTGTGGTTACCGCGATCGCGTTCGGCATCATTGTGGACGATACGATTCACTTTCTGACCAAATATCTGAAGGGTCGGAGAAGCGGACTGCCGCCTGCAGAATCCATCAAATCAACTTTCTCCACTGTCGGAAAAGCCCTTTTGGTAACGTCCTTGATGTTTGCGCTCGGTTTCATGGTATTCGGAACATCAGGGATTTCGGACAATCAGGCGCTTGGCCTCTTAATGGTGATCACGGTATTCGTCGCACTGCTGGCCGACTTTTTGTTCCTTCCTCCGTTGCTGATGGTGCTTGACCGGGTTAGGAACAGGTAGTGGCGGCATCAGTTCAACTTACAAACCGGCTACTGGTCGCCAGTTGAATACGGGCGGCTGACTGTCTGCTCAGCTGCCGATGAATTGAAGGTGGAAACCGCGTTCGCGTGGGCTGCAGTGGCGATGATGAACCGCCGTACAGACCGCGCTGCCGAGTCACACCTTACCGTACAATGAGAATCGAGATGGTGAGGGTCGTAAATGTGACGGGCGATGCGCCGCTGGAACCAGGTTACGCTTGGAACGCCGAGGTGTGGTTTCTCACCTCGGACCATTTCAGTTCGGGTGGCCGCCCTGGAGTTCCGGACTCAGAGGTTACGAGGGTATTTCATTTCTCATCCCGACCACCCGAAATTTCATTTTCTTGCTCACGGACATTGATGGGAATGAGTTGATGCGCATCGGTGTATCCGGCGGGGACATCTCGAATCTGAAGTAACGCGCCAGTAACAGGATGTTGACTGCCATGTGGAGGTCCATCCAGCGGGTGCCGAGGCACGTGTGGGTGCCCCATCCATATGGGTGGTAGCCAAGGTTTCTTTGTTCATTGCGCGGCGGCAGAAAGCGGTCGATATCGAACTTGTAAGGTTCCGGAAAGTACTCGCTCATGTAATTGATGGCGGTGTGAACGACGCCAATGCGCGCCCCGACCGGCAGATTGAAACCCTCGATCTCGCATGAGTTCATCACATTGCGCAGCGACAGGGGAATGATTGGATACATGCGGGTGCTTTCCATGACAAAGCGGCGCGTAACTGCAATTTTTGATTTATCGAAGTCTTCCGCAACGGGGTCGCCGTTCGCGAATAATGCATCGGCTTCGCTTGATATCTTTTCATATAGACTGGGGATGGTCAGCATGGCATAGAACGCGAAGCCGAGCATGTCAGCGAGATACATGGAGGCGAGCAGTACCGCCGAAAATGAGAAGCTCATGTTCGATTCCGGAAAAAATTGCGGGTCGCTGTCGTGGAGGCTGAGCAGTTCATCGGCCATGTCTCGTGGTGCATTGATCCGTTGGGCGGGCGTGTGGGTGCTCTCGACTCTCAGCGTCGCTTCTTCAATCGCCTTGGCACACCGATTCATGGCAGGCGTATGCAGTAGAATCTTGGGCAGAACTTTGGCGACATGGGTGGTCATTGCGCGTTCCTTGAACCTGATGGTGTCGGCGATGATATCCTGCGTCTCGATGCTCAATACGACGGGCGTGATCTGTGCGTTGACCAGCGAACGGAGCGATTCCACCACCGGCAGAGTTGAGCCCACTTTCCATTCCGTGGCGTGCTGGCGGAATTTGCTGTATACCAAGCCCAGTTGATTTTTCAGTCGTTCGCGGGACCAGCACGTCTGCATGACTTTACGCAGCCTGAAGTGATCGACCCCATCAACGGAAGGAATCAGTCCGGAAGCCTTGTAGACTTTCTCCAGGTCGGTAAAATAGTCTTTCGATCTCAGATGAAATCGGCCTTGCCGATGCGCCCACCGATTCGTTTCCGCGCCGGCGAGAAAAATCATGTTTTCCCCGATGGGCAGTTTGATTTCAAATACGGGGCCGTAGGTGGCGGCCAGGTCTGCAAACAGCGCTGGAATGTTGCCTATTCTGAGATTTCGGTTGAAGATGGCTTTGTGGAGAGCGACAGTCGGTATTTTCTTACTCAGTACCGAACGTCGCAGCAGCGGACTGGCAATATTCTGTTCGACCGCTTTGGCGATGGATTGGGCGATCAGGTCAATTTTACAGAGAGACTCAATTCGCCGCAGGGCGGCATCGCTGTCTTCAAATTGAAAAATGAGGTGAAAAACGTCGCAGGTATTAATCAGTGCAATGATGATGACCTCGCGTGGTGCCGGAATACCTTCGCCAAAGATGTATCCGCCGATTCTGGATTTGATGTTCTCCTGTTGATTGGCCTGCTCACCGACGACGTTCAGCGTCCAGAAATCGCCCTCGTGGTGGTGCAGAATTTTTTTCTTTACCAACTGTTCCAGTATGGAGTCGAAGATGAAATCCGCATGGCTGGACAGGCGCTCAATCCAGAAGCGGGCGCTTCTCTGGCTCTGTTCTGCGGCGATTTTCTGCATGACGAAATCCATGACCGGGTCGCCTGTCTCTTCCGTGCTCAGGACGATCAATGACTCCATGTCGGTGTCAATGCGAGACTGCAGAGACAGCTCGGCAATGACTGCGCCGACGATGGCACAGTTCAGATTCCAGCCCATCACCTGATAAAAGAAACCGGACTCATTGTTGAGAAGCATCAGGAGCAGCTCCTGCGGCAGATTCAACTGATCGTTGGATTTCATGTTTTCCATCGCCTCATCCATGACCGCTTTCAATCCTGCCAGTCAATCGTTCGCCCTCGTCGAAACATCGAAATCTTCTCAATTGGCCAATCGGCATCGGTGATTGACTCAGGGGTAGGGGCGGCAATCAGATCGATCTGGAATTTCATGGGTTCTGCGAGCGGTTGAGATGATTGCCGCGATCGAAGCTTCAGCTGTTGACGCTCTGCCTGATTCCAGCCGTTTGCATAACATCTGCGGCACTAGCGGACCTGTTTCAGCGCAGTCTTTGTAAAGTCACTGGGTTTAAGATCGGTGCCGAAATCGTAACCGGACCACAGCATGAACG
The DNA here is from genome assembly GCA_965205205.1 of Arenicellales bacterium. Lineage (GTDB taxonomy): Bacteria > Pseudomonadota > Gammaproteobacteria > Arenicellales > JAJDZL01 > JAJDZL01. The sequence goes on along the minus strand of CBDBFX010000002.1, from coordinate 243,566 downwards.
TGCTCTTACCGGTCAGGTGGTTTTTCATGGTAACCCTGCTGGCGCGCCAGAAGCGTTCAAGATGGAGTTCATAGTCTTCCAGGGTCATTGTTTTGAGGTGTTTGTCCCGGCGGTCGAAGTAATCCACCTGCATCGCGCGCAACTGCTCCTGATCGAACCATACCACCTGACGGGAGTATCCGGAACTCTTGCTGACCGGAATGCGCTCCACCGCATAACAGGTGTTGGCGCCACATGTTTCGTCACCCAGGTAACGGTGTGAGAATTTTTCAACTTCAACGGTCGCCAGATCTTCATAGGCAAATTCACTGCCTAGAAATGAACCCGACTGGTTTGCGGCATTGATCCGTTTGACTCTTTTCAGTGCGGGCAGATACAGCCACTGCTGGTCTTGTTGGTCTTTGTGGGCATGGACGAGAAATGCCGTTCCCCGCACATCCTTTGGATTATCAAACACCATCAGGGTGCGGTCTCCACTGTCCGCCACCTCGATGATTTTCAGTCGAAGTTCCCGTTGGCTCTCCCGCCCTTTCTTGTTGCGCAGGGTCATGGTTACGGTCGCAGTGAAGTTGCCAAAGCCTTTCTCGCGCTGCCGGGCTTCGACTGCGATTCTGAGACCGGCCTCCTCCGCACTGCCAGAAGTGAAATCAGTCGCTGCCGCAACGGGTTGTACCAAGGAGAGCATCAGGGCGCCGGATGCGATGAGGGCTGTGCAGATGGCTGAGATGGACAAAACGTTTCTCCAGCTTATGGTTGATTGAAATCAAATTTACAGGGCATTTTTTTGAATCATTTTAATTGTGATGGACCATCCAGCCGCCGCGCGGGCGGGGCCATTTCAATCTACAGATTTTACCACGATGCCATTTCGCTAGTTTCAACTTTTTGGCGGTGGGAAAATCACCCGCTCGCGCGGATGGCTCCAACTTGGACGGTTAGATTCACTAAACTATTGTTCTATTAAGGACTACCTGACATCAAGGCACTACATTCTGCCCTTATACAAACCTCAGTCTAGAAATCTGCTTACTTCAGCTCAAACGGCTCTAGATCGTGGACTACCCCCATCACGCGATACAGTTTCCGACTCACCTCACAATTGGTTGACGGAAGCACATAGCACTGCCGACGACATCCAAGGACCTGTTTGTTCGGGCGGGAGGAAGAGCTGGGGCTGTGGTATATAACCGAAAATGTTCACATTACAATTAACAATCTCTACTAGTTTTCAGAAAGTAGAACTGCTCTAGGATTAAGGACTTGGTTTATGTGATCCGAGTAAAATTCCTGTTTATTGTAGACCTATATATCTTTTAGTCTTTCGTTGAATCAGAAGACAAAGGTTTGGCACGTGGCGTTGATTGTAGCGCGCTATTCCACCCGTGGGAGCTACTGACTGAACGACGCGTCGGAGATCAAATGTTCTTAACCCATAGCGAGCCGTTGCTACTCATAACTGATTTGACAGCCGGCCCGATTTCAAATGCGATTGTTGACAAGTGATAGAGGGTCAGAATATTATCCTGTAGATCTTGGTCATCCTCCATGTCGGAAATTGTTAAGTCGTGTTGCTTTGCTTCATCGCGCGCGGCTAATTCGTCTCCCGTGGCTACCATGTTGGTTGCCTCCAAAATGTTTGGCAACCGTGTCTGCCTGAGCTGCCGGGTTGGGCTTATCCGAGAACATATATTTTTCCAACCAATCGCGAACAAGAGTCTGTCCATACGCAATTGACTTCCTAGCTTCCTGAAGCAGTGCGGGTCCGAATGCTCGTAGTACCGGTGCCCAAGCATGAGCTAACACAGGATTATCGGAGATTTGAGACTTCGCTTCTTCAAATTGCTCAACAATCGAATGCGCCGAAAATGGCCTATTGCCGACGATAAGTTGAGGGTCTGTTGGCCCTAACTGGCTTTGTCTACCCATAACAATTTTGTCACACCCCAGTGCGATCATTGTCACAGCAGATATCGCGTAAGTAGGAACGGCAACATCAATATCAGTGTATTTGCTTCGAAGATAGTCGACGATGGTTTGTGCAGCCTCTGCCATACCACCTGGTGTGTGAAGAATCAAAAGGAGTCCCTTGTTGAAGTCATGGCCATGCATTCCAGCCATAAATCCGTTGATATCCTCCATATTGATTGATGTGAAAAGCCCAGGAATTTGGGAATTTGGGGCTTCTGTAAGAAACCGGAAGCGTAATAAAGTACGTTTCGGTCATAATGTCGTGCGATTTTACTAGAGAAATCCCGCGATTTTTCAGTTATGTAATTGCTCCGTTCATCGGAAGGAATACGATTTAATTCATTCTGAATATTAGTCCAACTAGGCATTGGGCATTTTACCGCTTCGATACCACAAGTCCTATCGGATTGTCCCAAGCGTATTTGGGTTCAATTTCCTCGCTAGTCTTGGTAATGTCGGCTAGGTCCGCAAGGCGCATATACTCTTCGTACTGTTGCGTGGCTTCCTGTAAAAGTTGTGAAACTTCCGCTTCACTGAGACGTGTCTGGGGTGAATGGGAATTATGCGAGTATTCTTTCATGGCCATTGTACGCACTCCGTCGTTTGCTTTGAAACTAGCAGCAGGACAGGCTACCTCTCCTCGTCTAGTTTGGTAATCAGTTTAGACACTTTATTTCTGACTGTCAATGATAACCGAATTTCTGCGGGAGCGCAAAGACATTTTCCTAGGTTTATTGTTTTATCAAAAAGGTTCCCATGATGGGTGAACTGAGAAAAACGGAGAGTAAATGTCTGGCGAATTTGGAACGGATGATCAGTTGACAGAAGACTTATAATGCCATCACCATCAATACAACACTAACATCGGGAGTATCAAAGTGCAAACTGCAGCAGCTGTCGCCTACGAAGCGGGCAAACCACTTCAAATTGAAACAGTCGAACTCGACGGTCCGAAGGCCGGGGAAGTTCTGGTGGAGGTCAAGGCTACCGGAATCTGCCATACCGATGAGTTCACTCTATCTGGAGCCGATCCGGAAGGCCTTTTCCCAGCCATTCTGGGTCACGAAGGCGCCGGCGTGGTGGTTGACGTGGGCGCTGGTGTGACCACGGTCCGAAAAGGCGATCATGTCATTCCTCTCTATACGCCGGAGTGCCGTCAATGCGAATACTGCATCAGTGGTAAAACCAACCTGTGCCAGGCGATTCGAGAAACTCAGGGCCAGGGACTCATGCCGGATGGCACCAGCCGGTTCTCAATCGGTGGCAAGCCCGTCCATCACTATATGGGTACGTCTACATTTTCAAATTTTACGGTCGTTCCGGAAATCGCAGTGGCGAAGATACGGGAGGATGCGCCGTTTGATAAGGTGTGTTACATTGGCTGCGGTGTGACCACCGGCATTGGTGCGGTGATCAACACGGCAAAGGTGCAGCCAGGCGACAATGTGGTGGTGTTCGGTCTCGGTGGCATCGGTCTGAACGTCATTCAGGGTGCGCGGATGGCGGGTGCCGACCTGATTGTCGGAGTCGATATCAATCCGGCCCGCGAACCGCTCGCATCACAATTCGGCATGACGCATTTTGTCAATCCCACTGAGGTGGAGGAAGACTTGGTCAGCTATCTGGTGTCGCTTACGGGCGGCGGCGCGGATTTCAGTTTTGAGTGCGTCGGCAATGTCGATCTCATGCGGGCGGCACTCGAGTGCTGTCACAAGGGGTGGGGCGAGAGTGTCATCATTGGCGTGGCGGGTGCCGGACAGGAAATCCGTACCCGACCTTTTCAGCTCGTTACCGGACGGGTCTGGCGCGGTACCGCGTTCGGCGGCGCCCGCGGCCGCACCGATGTACCGAAAATCGTCGACTGGTACATGGATGGCAAAATCAATATCGATGATCTGATCACTCACAAGATGCCACTGGCGCAGATCAATGATGCGTTCGATCTGATGCATGCTGGAAAATCGATACGCAGCGTGGTTGAGTTCGCATGACAGGTGAGCTGAACACGGTCAGTGAGCACCGTTCGTTTGGCGGCGTTCAGGGCTATTACAGCCATTCGTCGCCACACACCCGCACACCCATGAAGTTTGCGGTCTTTCTACCCCCGGCGGCGGCCAAGACGAAGTGCAAGGTTCTCTGGTATCTTTCGGGGCTCACCTGCACGGAAGATAACTTTACGGTCAAAGCCGGCGCCCAGCAGTTCGCCGCCCAGCACGACCTGATCATCGTCGCCCCGGATACCAGTCCCCGCGGTGCGGGAATCTCAGGTGAAGATGACAGTTATGATTTTGGTACGGGGGCCGGGTTTTATGTCGATGCGACGGAGTCGCCGTGGTCGGAGAACTATCGGATGTACTCGTATGTTACGCGCGAGCTGCAGGAGTTGGTGATCGCCAACTTTTCTGTGGACGACGGCCGACAGGGGATTACCGGGCACTCCATGGGCGGGCACGGCGCCCTGATCATGGGTCTGAGGAATCCCGAACTGTATCGCTCAGTGTCGGCGTTTGCGCCGATCTGCGCACCGATTCAGTGCCCATGGGGACAGAAGGCTCTGCGCGGATATCTGGGTGCCGACGAATCGCGGTGGGCAGATTATGATGCGACGGAACTGGTGAGACGGGGGCACCGATGTGGGGAGATATTGATTGATCAGGGTGAGGCCGATGGATTTCTCAGCGAGCAGCTCAAGCCGCACCTTTTCTCCGAAGCCTGTGAAGCCGGCGCTCAGCCGCTGCGCCTGCGTCTGCAGCCGGGGTACGACCACAGTTATTTCTTCATCGCCAGTTTCATTGCCGATCACATTCGGTTTCATGTGGAACGGCTGGACCGGTAATCGCAATGATCAGATCAATGCGTCAGGCGTTATCAGCGCTCTCACTCCAGCTGCACGGCGGGAACGGTCGAAGCCGAAGTGAAACAGTTGGTGATAAGATACATTGTTACACAAAGATGGTTTTCGTTTAACATACAATGAAAGGCTTGATTCATACGCCTGAGTTGGCTATGCTAGGAGGCATGGTCGACTTGCCAGCAAGTTGAAAATAAATTAGAATCTTGATCAAATAATTGAAGGAGTAGTATTAAGATGAATTTACTGAAGCGTACAACTGCCGCCTGCGCGGCGCTATTCACGATGGGCATGGGTGCGACCGTTCAGGCGGCTGATGTTGTCATTGGCTCGCCAAACTGGGTGTCAGTACAGGCGACTGCGCACATTTTGAAAGTGGTTTTGGAAGATAACCTTGGTCTTGAGGTCGAGGTGCAGAACGGTACCAATCCAGTCGTTTTCGAAGCGATGGATAAGGGCAGCATGCACGTGCATCCGGAGGTCTGGCTTCCTAACCAGGCCAACCTGCATCAAACCTATGTGGAAGAAAAGGCTACGGTCGTGATGAACCCGAACGGCGTGACAGCATTTCAGGGCATCTGCGTGAACCGGCATGCCGCAGACACGCTGGGCATCAAGAAAATAACCGACTTGACGGACCCATCGATCGCATCGCAGTTTGATTCCAATGGCGACGGTAGGGGAGAAGTCTGGATTGGCGCCACTGGTTGGGCCTCTACGAATGTTGAGAAAATCCGCGCCAAGAGCTATGGGTATGATCAGACTCTGGAACTCACCGAGATGGATGAGACCCTTGCGCTCGCCAATCTAGATGCGGCCGTTCAGCAGCAGAAGCCGTTCGTGTTTTTCTGCTACACCCCACATCACATGTTTTCGCTGCATGATTTGGTCGTGCTGGAAGAACCGGCGCATGACCCCGACAAATGGGTTGTATTCCAGCCGACGGATGATCCAAATTGGCTGGAAAACTCATCGGCGGGCGTTGCCTGGAAAGATGCCAATCTGCATATTCACTATGCAAAGGCACTGGAGGAGAGTCAGCCGGAAGCGGCCGCGGTTCTGTCCAAAGTCAAACTGAATACGGATCAGGTCAGCAGCTTTGTTTACAATGCGACGGTTGGAGAAATGAAATTGGAAGACTTGGCCGCGCAGTGGGTAGAAGAAAATGCCGATGTGGTCGACGAGTGGCTGCGTTAACCGGCAGGAGAACCGAATGATGGACGCGACGATTGTCTGACCGTTCAGTTTGGATGACAGAAAAAACAGTGCAGTGGGTCATGTACACACCGCACTGTTTTTTTTTCGGTGGAAAATATGAATACTGCGATAGCGGCTGACCGCGTCAGCCTGGTAATCCGCAATCGAGACGGTGAGTAAATCGATGGAAAACGTTGAGAGAGATCTGGTAATTGAACTGAAAAACGCCTGGAAGATATTTGGCGAACGGGCCGATGAAGCCATGCAGGCGGTCAAATCCGATGGTATTGGCAAGGCTGAAGTGTTGGAGAAATATGGCGCTGTGGTCGGTATTGCCGACTGCAGTTTCACTGTTGGCCGCGGTGAGATATTCTGCATCATGGGTTTATCGGGCAGTGGCAAGTCAACTCTGGTTCGTCATGTCAACCGACTCATCGAGCCGACGTCCGGAGAGATCTACCTTTTGGGTGAGGACGTCATGAAACTCTCGCCCACCGCCCTGCGGGAAATGCGCGCCAAGCGCATTGGCATGGTGTTTCAGCACATGGCGCTGCTACCCCACCGTTCAGTCCGGGACAACGTGGCCTATCCACTTGAAATTCGCGGCGAATCAAAATCCCGACGTTGGGATGTCTCGCAGCATTCGCTGTCACTGGTCGGACTGGATGGTTTCGAAGATCGGTTTCCGCGGGAACTTTCAGGCGGCATGCAGCAACGCGTTGGACTGGCTCGGGCACTGGCATCCGATCCCGATGTTCTGCTGATGGACGAACCGTTCAGTGCGCTTGACCCCCTGATTCGTCGCCAATTGCAGGATCAGTTCATGGCGCTGTCGGACAAACTGCACAAAACGACTTTGTTCATCACACACGATCTGGATGAAGCCATCCGTTTGGGTACCCGTATTGCGATCATGAAAGACGGTCGAATCGTGCAGATCGGTACGCCGGAGGAAATCGTTACCAATCCGGCGGACGATTATGTCCGCGATTTCGTTCAGAACATCTCCAAACTCAAACTGGTTTTTGCGCATACGATTCAGACGTCGATCAATGATTACAGACCGGCTGAGGGGGAAGACCTGAGTCAGTCACCGCGCGTTTCTCAGGATGTTGATCTGGATCATCTTATTGATGTCGCGGTAAAAACCAAACAGCCGACCGTCACCACCGATGAGAATGGCCGAGATGTCGGTGTGGTATCTAAAGATCGGCTGCTGCAGGGAATTCGGGACGGTAAGTGATGTTGGAAGAAAACAGTCAACTGGATGTTGAGAAAGAAATTCCAAAGATTGATCTGACGGATTCGATCCGCGAATTTGCGGGTGGTAACAGCGATTACTATGTCGAGAATCTGTCGCAGATTCAATCGACGAAAGAGAAGTACAATCCTTGGAATCTGGCTGCGCTGCTAGGCGGACCCGTGTGGTGTGCGGCCCGCGGTCTGTGGAATCTGTTCTGGCTGTTTACGGTTGCGGAGCTGGTCGCTCTGGTTCAGCTTGGACGGGGTATCTGGGGTGATCTGGGTGCCGAGAAGATGGCGGAGGCCGAGCAGCTGGCCAAACGGGCCGGTGATCTGCGGCTGGAAGCGGGCATGTCTGGAACGATGGGTGATGAAACGGCGGCATCCTCCATCGAAATCGCTTTGAATCTGGAAAAAGCGGCTGAAATGGCGGTCCGTGAAGCCCAGGCTGCCGCGGCGACCTGGTGGCTGTACCTGGCTGTCGGAATTGCACTGTACGTACTCTTGCGATATGTCCTGGGAAAATATGCCAATCGCCTGTACGAGCTGCAGTACTCCGCCTGGCGCCTGAACAGGAAGATAGCGAGTGGCTTCAGTTTCCACCGAATGATGGTCGGAATCCTGATATTGGTGGTTCTGGCGCCACTCACTCTCTATCGATTTACGGTATCCAAACCGGTTGCATGGCTGGTTGATGTGCCCGTCAGCAAAGCTTATTTCACCAACAGTGCAAACGCCCTGGATGCCTGGTTTGATCGCACTGCGGAAGCCGGCGAAGGTGTTTTTGATGGCATTACTGCGGGTGCGCAGTCCGTACTGGACGCGCTTGAGCTGCTGCTGGTCGATGCGCCTTGGCCGGTGGTGGCGGTCTTTCTGGTGGTGATCGCATGGCGGGTCGCCAGTATTCGGGTGGCCATATTTACCGCCGCGGCATTGTTCTATATAGGCATTCTAGGGCTTTGGGAGGCTAGCATGGTCAGTATCGTACTGGTCGGTGCGGCCGCTTTTTTCTGCGTCATCATTGGCATTCCATTGGGCATCTGGTTCTCTCGCAGCGAGAAAGCCTATACCGTGGCGCGTCCGGTTTTGGATCTGATGCAGACCATCCCGCCGTTCGTATATCTCATCCCGATCATTGCGTTCTTCGGTACCGGCCGCGTACCTGGCATCCTCGCGACGATCATTTTCGCGATGCCACCTGTCGTGCGACTGACCGCGCTGGGTCTTCGGCAGGTACCGGGAACGGTCATTGAGGCCGCGGTCGCATTCGGTGCAACGAAATGGAAGATTCTGTTTGGCGTCGAACTTCCGCTGGCCCGGCCGGCCATCATGACCGGAGTCAATCAGACGATTCTGATGAGTCTGTCAATGGTGGTGATCGCTTCGCTGATTGGCGCGAAGGGTTTGGGTCAGGAGGTGCTGACGGCATTGCAGTACGTGGCCAAAGGGCAGGGCATATTGGCAGGGCTTGCCATTTTGCTCTGTGCGATGATGCTTGATCGCATCGTGCAGGGACGATTTCAGAGGCAGGAGGATCAGTAGTGGCGGAAGCAATTGGCACGGTTGAGATTCTGGAACAGATTCCGGAGGTTGACATTTCCGAATCGGTGCGGGAATTCGCCGGACCGAGTGACGAATACTATGTGCGCGAGTTCAAGCGCATCCAGTCTTCCAAGAGTGGGTACTGCTGGACTTTCAACATCAGTGCGGCCGCCTTCGGCCCGCTGTGGGCGACCGCCCGCGGCCTCTGGGGACTGTTCTGGGTGTTTTCCCTTCTCGAGATGGTCTTTCTGGTGATGCTGGGGTCAGGATTATGGGGTGAGCTGGGTGCGGACAAATTCGAACGTGCTGAGCGCATGCAGGCCAACTACGAAAAAATGATGAGCCGAGCGGAGTCGGCGCGGGATAAGGGCGATGAGGAAGGTGTCGCTTCCTTTGAAAGGCGTGCTGAGAATCTCGCCAAAGCCAGAGATAAAGCGCTGGCGGAAGGCGAAGCGGTTAAGGCGGGTGGCACGCGGCTTCTCATCATTGCCATCGTCGGCCTGGTCCTGTTGAAGATATTCGAAGGCTGGATCGCCAATATCGCTTATGAGCGGCAATATTCCCGCTGGCGAGGTGACCGAACGGTCCGCTCCGGCCTGAACTGGCCAATAGGGACGCTGGGTTTGGCGATCATCGTATTTGTCTATGTGGTGACGCTTCTGCATTTCACCACTGCCAATCCACCGCAGGTGATCGCCGAGTTTCCGATTGGCAACACCTATTATCTGGCCATCGCCTCGTGGATTGACCACTGGTTCAACCTGGCCTCGCAGAACTTTGCCTTCCTGTTTCTGGGCGTATCCCGCGGCATTCGCATGGTCTTGGATGGTGTGGAAACACTGTTGGTGGGGACGCCGTGGCCGGTGGTCATGGCCATCATCGTCATCTTCGCCTATCGCAGCGCCGGCATTCGCGTCGCGATCTTCACGGCCGCCGCGCTGATTTACATTGCGGTACTGGGGTATTGGCAGAAAAGTATGGCGACGGTCGCACTGCTTGGCACCGCATCATTTCTATGTGTGGCCATTGGCATACCGCTCGGTGTCTGGTTCGCACGGAGCCAGCGCGCATTCAATCTAGCCAGACCCATTCTCGATCTGATGCAGACCCTGCCATCATTCGTTTACCTGATTCCGATCATTGCATTTTTTGGCACCGGTAAGCCACCGGGCATTCTCGCATCAATGATTTTTGGCCTGCCGCCGGTCATCCGTCTGACGACGCTTGGACTGCGGCAGGTGCCTCGAGATGTGGTTGAAGCGGCCCGCGCCTTTGGTGCGACCAATGCTCAGATACTCAGAAATGTCGAGATCCCCTTGGCCACGCCAAGCATCATGGCTGGTATCAACCAGACGATCCTGATGTGTCTGTCAATGGTGGTGATTGCCGCATTGATTGATGCGAAAGGATTGGGTTATGATGTTCTGGAAGCCCTGCAGTATGCCGCCAAAGGTCAGGGCATACTGGCCGGGGTTGCGATTCTGTTCTGCGCGATTGTAATCGATCGGGTCATTCAGGGTAAATTCAAGGACACTGAGAAAGGCAGTTAAGCTGATCGTTCAGTTTTCGTGCGCCGCGATTCTGCAGTGAATCGCGGTGTAAACTGAGCAGAATGATTCGGTCTGCATAGGGGCCGACGGGCTGGCTGAGCATTGGTTTTGAACGACTGGCGTTCGGGTTGCTCCATTTCAGGGCCGTCTGGGATTCAGGGTTGCTGAATTAGTCTGTGAGAAGTGTGAACCGGCGGGCATCTCGTTCAGGACCCGTGCCGTACGCAGATGAACGGGCGGCTGTTCGGCAGTAAGTGATTTTTGGTTGACTGCCTGATCATCGATCGGATTCATCACGGAACCTTTCTAGGAAATCTTTGATGAGACGGATGAAAGTATCAGGAGTCTCAAGCAGTCCAAGATGTCGCAGTCTCGGCACGATGACGGTTTCAGCCCCACTGATTTCAGTGGCGATTCGGTGCGCCATTTCTGGCGTGTTGCCGCGGTCATTTGCTGATGTTACGATCAGGGTTGGTTTTCGTATGGGTGGGTCGGGGCGTATCAGTTCTCTGACGCCGGCGGCCAGGACGAAACGACACTGGGCATAGACTGTTGGGTCATTGTCAAGCACCCAATCTCTCACAGATTTGACTGCGTTCGTATTGTTGGAGAGAAAATCAGCTGTAAACCAACGCTCGAGGGTGGCATCTAGCGTTGTCGCAGGCCCGCCTTCGGCGGATTGCATCGCTCGCTCTTCAACCTGCCGCTGTTCATGTGGGCGTCGCTCGTGCGGTGAATTGAGAATGATCAATGATTCAACGCGTTCCGGATAATCCATTGTGAATCGTCGGTTGATCATCCCCCCAAGTGAAAAGCCGATCAGTGTCGCGCGTTGGATGTTCAGTTCATCCAGCAGCTCAGTCAGCTGTTTCGAAAAAAGCTTGAGTGAAGCCGGTGCCGGCGGTGCGCTGCTTGCGCCATGTCCGAAAAGATCATAAGCGATCACGCGGTTGTTATCCGCCAGGGCGGATACGTAGTCGTCCCACATGGATTTTCTGAGCCCCAGTCCATGAATCAGTACGATGACAGGATGTTGCGGGTTGCCGAAGATCTCATAGGACGTACCGCCCGCGGATCGAGATGCTGTGACTAGATGACGTGCTACATCTGCCGGGCGTTTCAATTGAGCTCTCTAGAAAAAATTGGGCGGACGGTTATTGGAATGCCGGAATCACTTCTTCGCAGAACAGCTGCAGAGAAGCTTCTTTGTCTTTGTGCTCCAATCCCATGCTAGCGTAATAGACAAATGCATCGACACCTGCTTGCTGATATTGTCGGAGTTTCTCGATCACCTGATCCGGTGATCCGAACATCATATTTTCTTCCAGCACGGAAGGTTGGAACTGTTCCCTGTTCGTCAATTCAGTCAATGGCAGTGCGCGTGGAAATCCTTCGGTAACGTCTCCCGGGTGTAGGAACAGGTTTTGAAACCTTCCCATATTGCTTTGAATGGCGGCAATCACTCGGTCTCGGACCTCAGACTTCGTGTAAAGCGCGGTATGCCGCATGACTGCAAAGGTTGTATGTCCGCAGCTTGGATGGTCCGCTCTGGCGTCATCCAACTGCTGTCGATAGAGTTCAATTTCAGAGAAGGGCCGCGAGATTGGCCAAGAAACGATGTTGCACTCATTTCTCACGGCGTAGTCGAAGGTGATGGGCGATCTTGCGGCCACCCAAATGGGTGGGTGGGGCGTCTGGATGGGTTTGGGTACGGAGGTTGCGGTTGGAAATGACCAGAACTCGCCGTTGTGTTCATAATCGCCGGTCCACAGATTTTTCAGAACGGGCAGCATTTCCTGTACATATCGGTAAGCATCGGACTGTTTGAGACCGGGTTTCATGCGGTCAAATTCCCGCTGGTAAGCACCTGAACCAATTCCGAATTCCAACCGACCGCCACTGATCAGGTCCAGAAAGGCCGCCTCGCCTGCGAGTTTGATGGGATGCCAGTAAGCGGCGACCGCAACCGCGGTGCCGAGTCGAATTTGTTCGGTGTGTGTAGATAACCAGGTCAGAATCTGAAACGGGTTGGGAGCGATGGTCATTTCCAAAGCGTGGTGCTCAGCAGCCCAGACAATGCTGAAACCACCGCGGTCGGCGATCTGTACCATATCAAGAAACTGGCGCGCGACGGTCTCCATATTCTGGCCGTCATCGGTTCGTTCTAAATTGATCGCCAAATGGAACTTCATCGTGTGAAGGGGTCAATAAGCGTTATCGGTTGCCTTCTCGCGTACCTGATTTTTTGCCGAACGAGTATTTTATGAACTCCTGAGTCAGGTCCTGCCGTCATCTTCAGAACGCGGCGAAAGATTCTGCATGGACTTCCATCGTTTCCTGCTCCCAACATAATAGCCGATGCACTCGGTTTACCGAGTGCTGCAGATGCACAATCGCCGCCGCCCAACTCGGTGAACCATGGTGACTCAGTGCGCCAAACATCCTTCTGGCCGGTTAATGAGTCAACAAATCTTCTGTTTACGTGAATTGCGTCGCCGAATTCGATGCCGCTTACATTTACATGTGAATGATACCTGGACGCAGAGTCGGATGGGTGCCGAATACGCGGTTGATGGATGACACGGACTTGCGAAATAACTGCAGGTGTCCTGAAACAAGGAATTAATCTGCATCCCGCCATTGACGGCAGTCAGCCGGTGTCAATATCGAAGTTTGAGTGGGAAAGATATGGATGCTGCTGAAACGAAATGTCTCGGTGCCCGACTGCCGCATGATTTAATATTGCGACACCCATGAAACCTAGTACTCGGTGTTCGGTTCGAATTCTAGTTCGGAATCACGCACTGCCTGGTTAGTGAGATTGCAGAAGGTTGAATGTATGGTATGGATGCTGTCGTTATTATGGCGCCTGCGCGTTGAATCGGCAAGATCAGTGCTGCTGATCACCGCACAGGTGCACACTGCCTGGTCCTGAACTAGATCACTTGGCATTTGATTCACCCAACAGACGAAGATTGAGAGATTTTCCTACACACGCATCCGTGGTTGTGATCGGTGGTGGTGTCATGGGTTGCTCCACTCTGTATCATCTGGCAAAAGCGGGTATCAGCGACGCGATTCTGCTTGAACGTAACCAGCTGACCTCCGGTACCACCTGGCACTCCGCCGCGCAGGTACGCGCGCTGCGCTCAACAAAAAATCTGACCGACCTGATTCGCTATTCGATTGACCTTTATGCCAACCTTGGGGCTGAAACCGGTCAGCACACCGGCTGGATCAATAAGGGTTCGATTTCAATCGCTACCAGTGAAGATCGGCTGATTCACATCAGGCGTCAGGCGGCATTGGCCCGGTTATTTGGTGTACGAGCCGAATCGATCTCAGCTGAAGAGGCTGAAGAACGGTGGCCGCATATGTACTCCAATGACATCATTGGCGCAGTCTGGTCCCCCGATGATGGCAGGGTGAGTCCAACGGACCTCTGCGCGTCGCTGGTAAAGGGATCTCAGGCGCGCGGCGCAACGGTTTATGAACAGACGGCGGTTCTGGGGATCGTTACGGAATTCAATTCAGTCAGGGCGGTTGAAACCAATCGCGGAACGGTGAAATGCGATGCCATCGCGCTTTGTGCCGGTCTTTGGAGCCGTGCGGCCGGACGATTGGCAGGTGTGGCTGTTCCAGTCTGGCCGTGTGAACACTATTATCTTTTAACCAAACCGATTGCCGGAATCGTCGGCAATCTACCAACGCTGTCCGATCACGACCGCCATCTCTATATTCGCGATGACAGCGGTGGGCTGCTGGTGGGTTGTTTTGAACCGTACGGCAAAGCGATTGACCCAAAGGCTCTTGGCAGCGAATTTGCGTTTCAGCTGCTGGCTGAGGACTGGGAGCATTTTGAGCCGATGATGATCAATGCTCTACATCGACTGCCAGCATTGGAATCGGCCGAAGTGAAAATGCTACTCAATGGTCCGGAGAGCTTTACACCCGACGGGATGTTTCTTTTGGGTGAGTGTATGGAAACAAAGGGATTGTATTTGGGCTGTGGTATGAACTCGGTGGGAGTTGCGACCGGCGGTGGTGCGGGAATGGCTCTGGCCCACCACATACAGCATGGTTGCATGCCGATGGATCTGCGCGAAGTCGATCCGATGCGCTTTCCTGCCGAATTCAATTCGATTGAGTTTCTTTCCGCCAGAGTGCCTGAAGTGCTGGGCAAACACTATGAAATGACCTATCCGGGTCGGCAGTGGACGAGTGGGCGGAACCTTCGAACGGTGAAGCTTCACGACGCGTTGTCCCGTGAGCGGGCGCATTTCGGTCAATTTTTCGGTTGGGAGCGCCCTCTGTATTTCGGGAAGTGCGCCGAACCCAAGTTGACGTTTGGCAGGCCGGACTGGTTTGAAAATGTTGCTTCAGAGGTGCGCGCCGCACACGAAAACGCGGCCGTCTTTGATCAGTCAACATTCGGTAAGATAGATTGTACGGGCAGAGGCGCCTGCAGCTTCCTCAACCGAGTCTGTGCCAGTCAGGTGGACCGACCCGTCGGTCGGGCCATTTATACCCTGATGCTCAATGAGCGCGGTTGTGTTGAAGCCGATGTGATCTTGGTGCGTCTGGGTAGTGAGTTTTTCCGGCTCTATGTAGGGACGGCTTCACTCAGAAAAAACCTGGCCTGGCTGCATCGTCAGTTGCGCGGAAAAGATGTCTGCCTGGCCGATTCGACGGGCCGGTATTGTGTGCTGGGACTGATGGGCCCGAAGGCTGTCAATGTTATGGCTGCAGCGGGAGGCAAGTCGCTGCTGAGCATGAAGTATTTCGAATGCCGCGAGTCAGTGATTGCCGGCTGCCCGGTCTTGGCTGTTCGCTTGTCTTACGTCGGGGAATATGGGTGGGAATTGACCTGTCTGGCTGAACAGGCGGCAATGCTCTATTCGACGCTTCGAGACTGTGGAGCCGAGCCTGCGGGTCTGTTTTCACAGACATCGATGCGTATTGAAAAACGGTTTCTGGCTTATGGGCACGAGTTGGATTCGCAGACCTCGCCAATTGAGGCGGGTCTGGAGTCTGCGATAGACTGGAGCAAAGCGTTCATCGGCCGGGACGCGCTCCTACAGCAGCGCGCGTCCGGTGTTCGAAATCGCATCATATCCATCCTGTTCGATGACCAGAAAGCGGTACCGCTCGGTGATGAACCGGTTCTCAGCGGTCAAGCGCCGATCGGTAAAACGACATCAGCGGCATTCGGTTTTCGAATCCATTCACCCATCGCGCTGGCAATCATAAACGGCGGGTTGGTCCTGCATGATGGTACCCGCGTCGATGTTGACATCGCCGAAGAGCGGTTCACTGGGCGGGCATTGAACGGGCCGGCATTCGACCCAACGGGTGCCCGTATGAGGTGAGCTGAGGGCAAAGCCTAATTCCGTCATGCTAGGGCGTCTGCTGGCCGGACGTGATGCGGCGCCCGCATGAAACGATGGACCGCTGTCATCCGGTCACCTGTCGGCGCGGCCGGCTCGCAGGTCTGGTCGCCTTTTTCTTCAAGATGGCATTCTCGTCCTGCAGCCGATGATTCTTCCGCTTCAGTCGCCGAAGGCACTATAGGCATCACATCCGTACGTAGGGTCCAACCGCGGCTCGCATTCGTCCACTGACGCGCGGACCGGACGACCATTCTGAAGCCCTTTCAGGATCTGAACATTCGGCTTCTGGGAATGCCTTCCGAGCATTTTCTCTCTATTTTTATCAAAATTGCGTGAACATTTTGGTCACACAGCAGTTGATTTTCGATAAGTAAATGTTATCTAATAGATTCTAACATACACATTTAACGAGGAAAAGGTAAAATTGAAACGGACGGGTTCTCGTTTGGTACCGTCAATCGTCTGTATGGCATTGGCCGTTCGAGATCGCCTGAATGCCGAAACTGATTGTTGATTTGGATAATTTGGAGTATGAAAATTGGAAGTTGCCACAAAGGAAGTTGAAGACAAAGGCTGGCTGCGGAGTCTGATTATCAGGGGCAAGCGATATGGCTACCTCACCTACAAGGAAATCACTGACTTGCTTCCGGACCTGATGAGTGGGACCGACGACATCGTGCGGACCATTGAGCTGTTGACGAGCCTTGACATAGATGTCTGTGACGAAGCGCCACATCCCGATAACCTGATCATGCAGGCCGATGATGTTGTTGATGAGGAAGATGTCGCCGCAGAGGCTGAGGAGGTACTGAAAAGTGATTTTGGCAGTACGACTGATCCGATTCGCATGTACATGCGCGAGATGGGTCAGATTGACCTATTGACGCGCGCCCAGGAAATTGAGCTTGCCAAAGAAATTGAGATTGGTCTCAAGCAGGCGCAGGAGGCGCTCTCGGAGTGCCCGTTTATGATGAACCATCTGCTGGAGAGATTTGAACTGGTGTTGCGAAAAAAACTGCGTTTCACGGAACTTTGTTCCAGCATCGGTATTGACTCGAAACAGATCGATGCGAAAAGCGTCAAGGTCAGGCTTGACCCGCAGGATGGTGGCAACCTCATCTTGGAGAATGTGAAGAAGGAGTTCAAGCGCATTGAAGACCGCATCGGCTGGCTCAGTGGCACCGTTCGCCAGCAGAGCATCAGCTGTGAGAAGGCGGATTTTCACCGTCAGATACTCAGGAACAAATTCAATGGCTTCGCTTTTGGTCGTCGGCACTACGACCTGATGTTCAATCTGATGCACGAGACTGATAAAGAGCGCAAGGCAAAGATCAAAGATCTGGAGCACGTTCTGCTCCACAAAGTGCGAATGGAGCGCCGTCAGTTCCAGAAATTATTGCCCGAGGCTGCGACGCATCGAAATTTGATCGCGATGCTCAAAAAACAGTGTGGCGAAGTACAGTCTGCAGAGGTCGATCGGCATCGCGATGACATTCTTGAGGCACGAGATCAGATCATGCGCTTCGAGAAAAGGCTTGGCATGTCGCTGAATCACTTCAAGCAGGTGTATCCAAAGGTTCGCAACGCCGAGTATCAGGCAAACAAGGCCAAGGGAGAGATGATTGAAGCCAACTTGCGGCTGGTCGTGTCCATTGCCAAGAAGTACAACAACCGCGGGCTTGATCTCCAGGACCTGATTCAGGAAGGCAACATTGGGCTGATGAAAGCCGTTGACAAGTACGAGCACCAGCTGGGTTTTAAATTTTCGACTTATGCCACCTGGTGGATCCGTCAGGCCATCACGCGCGCCTGTGGTGATCAGTCGCGTACGATCAGGGTTCCTGTGCACATGATCCAGACCCTGAGTGCGCTGAATCGGATTCAGCGGGAAATTCGTCAGGAAGAAAGTCGGGAGGCGACGGTGGATGAGCTGGCCGAGAAGATGGAGGTGTCCGAAGAAAAAGTTCACAAAGTGCTGAGCATTCCCAAGGAACCGTTGTCCATGGAAGCGCCAACGGGTGAAGATGAGGATTCAAGTCTGGTGCAGATCATTGTCGACAAGACTGCCCCCAATCCACTTGAGGATGCGATCAAATCGGGTCTGCATTCGGCAGTGGAAGCGATGCTGAACTCTCTGACTGAGCGTGAGGCGGTGGTGCTGCGCATGCGCTATGGCATCGGCATGCCGACCGACTACACGCTTGAAGAAGTCGGCCAGCAGTTTGGCGTAACCCGCGAACGCGTGCGACAGATCGAAAAAAGTGGACTTCGCAAACTGCGTCATCCTTCCCGCGCGGTTAACCTGCGACCCTACGTTAACGGCTGACAGGCCGTCATCGGTCCTACATTCCAGCGGCCCGCGATAGGGAAGTCTCGGAAGTTTCAGGCTGCCGGGATTGACTCAATTGAACGCGCGCAGACAAAAATTGTATTAACATACTATTCACCAATAAAATTTTGAATCGTGTGTGGAGGGTTGTAATCGCTCAGTTGAATGAGAATTTGTTTCCAACTTTAGAGAAGCACACTCTGTTGCAAATTGAATCAAACCGCAAGGAGGAATCAATGACTAAATTCATACAGAAAATTTTGGCTGTCAGTTCCGTAACAATATTGATGCTCGGATTCGTTTCAGTCAGTTATGGACAGTGTACCAACGATGTCTGGAACAAGGTGATGAGCCGCGGCAAACTGATCGTTGGCGTCAAGGCCGATTACAAACCCTGGGGCTATCGAAGTGAAAGCGGCGATATCGTTGGCATGGAAGTCGATATGGCCCAGCTGGTTGCCGATGCCATGGGCGTCGAGCTTGAAACGGTCGCAGTACAGTCGTCAAATCGAATGCAGTTTCTGGAGCAGGGTAAGATTGACATGATGATTGCCACCATGTCCGATCGTCCCGATCGGCGCAAAATTGTGGGCATCACGCTACCCAATTATTACACTTCAGGTACGAATGTGATGTCACCAAAAGCCTTGGCGCTGGATGACTGGGAAGATCTGAGAAGCAAGCCCGTATGTGGCAAGCAGGGCGCGTTTTATAACAAG
Organism: Arenicellales bacterium; assembly: GCA_965205205.1. Taxonomy (GTDB): domain Bacteria; phylum Pseudomonadota; class Gammaproteobacteria; order Arenicellales; family JAJDZL01; genus JAJDZL01. Next base: position 224,778 of record CBDBFX010000002.1, on the reverse strand, counting down.
ATCGTGAACGAGCGCTACGGCGCGGAAGTTGTCGCTTTTACGGGCAATGCGGAAGCGAAACAGGCACTGCGCGACAAAAAGTGCATTGCCTGGGTGTATGATGACTCCTCCATCATGTCCGATCTTTCTTCTGGCAATTGGGATGACTTTGAAATGCCACTGGCAAGCGAAGATGACAATCCATGGGGACTCGCAGTCCCATTGGCTGAAAAAGACTGCGTATTCGGTCAGTTCATGTCAGGCATGACCTACAACTGGCATCGTTCAGGCAAACTGATCGAGCTGGAGAATAAGTGGGGCATTCAGGCGACTCAGTATCTGAAAGACAAGCACGCGCAGTACGCCGATTGGATTCAGTAACCGTCTGACTGTTTTCGTATGAAAGCCGGGGTGGAAATCTGATTTCCACCCCGATTCATTGGTTGAACATCTTTTGATCTTTGCTGGCTGAACGGCGGTGAACGCGTTTCAGCAGTTTTTTTATGACTTTTCGGCGGACCATCCGCGCTGGAATTTCATATTCTTTTACGATCCGGTACAGACGGAACGAGTGCTGACCGGACTATGGATGACGATTCAGCTGTCGGTTACCTGTGTGATACTGAGCGTGATCGTTGGTCTGGTCGGAGCTTGGCTGCAGGGCTCGAACTCCCGCCTGGTACGCTCGGTCGTACAGGGTTACATCCAATTCTTCCGCAACACGCCGCCACTGATTCAGCTGCTTTTTTTCTACTTTGCGCTCGGGCAGTTCACGCCCACTTACTCACCGGATGGTTGGCTGGAGATCCCCATCATTTCCAACGTCGGTTGGGCGATCATATCGCTGTCATTTTTCGCCGGTTCGTTCAACGTCGAGATATTCAGAGCTGGCATCGAAGCGGTACCGGAGTCCACGCAGGAAGCGGCGGAATCATTGGGAATGAATCGACTGCAGACGTTTCTTTACGTTGTGTTTCCACTCGCGTTCCGAGTCAGCCTGCCGGCGCTGAACAACAATCTGGTCAACCTTGTCAAGACGACCACCCAGGCGCTGGCGATCGCGGTGCCTGAGCTGCTTTATCAGATGGTCAGCATTTACAACGATTATTCGACCGCACAGAATGCCTGTATGGTGGTGCTGTTCATCGTCTACATCGTACTGGTGGGGGTGCTGGTTACCGGCATGAACGCGTGGGAACGCGCCGCTAGAATTCCCGGCTACGGACAATGAAATTCAATCATCGACACATACCCGGCATTCACACTGACGGGCAGCCGCTGAGTACCGATCTGCCGGTATTGAAGCCTTTTCGGATCTCACTGAATGCACCGTCGGCGGATCTTGGATTCAGTCGCTGGTTGGAAAGGCTCAATCCCAAAGTCATCATCGCGCTCCTATGCGTGGTCCTGATCTGGCCGCTGATGGCGTTCGCGCAGGGTGGATTTACGACGGGGCAGGCATTTGAAGCGCTCTGGCGCTGGTTGCCTTTTTTGGTTACACATGGCTTCGCACTGAACATTCTGATCAGTTTTTTTACCATGCTGCTGGGTACGATTGCCGGCATCCTGCTGGGACTGGGTCAGGTGTCGCCATTGCGCTTACTTCACCGAATCAGCTGGTTTGTAACCCAGCTGTTTCGCAATTCTCCGTGGCTGGTACTGCTGTTCATCGTGATGCTGGCCTTTCCATTTGAGTTCCAATTTTTCGGTGAAGTGTATCTGATTCCAGACTGGATCAAGGCGGTATTCGGATTGGCATTGCCGATTATGGCGAATATTTCCGAGATCGTCCGCGGCGGCATTCAGTCTGTTCCAACGGGGCAGTGGGAAGCGGCGGAATCACTGGCCTTTACTCGCCGGCAGATTCTGTGGCAGATCATTCTGCCGCAGTGTTTCAAACGGATGATCCCGCCCTGGATGAACTGGTATGCGATCTTGACGATGGCGACGCCACTTGTTTCGCTGCTTGGTGTTGAAGAGCTGGTCACACTGTCGCGTCAGGCGATGGAAGCCGAGGACAATCACCCCGAGCTGCTGATGCCATTTTTCGGTTTCGCCTTGGTCATATTTTTTCTGTATTGTTACCCCATTGCCAAGTGGACGTTACGTCTTGAGCAGAAATTCGCGGTCAAGCAATAATTCGATGCAGGGTAGTTTGAAAATGAGTAGTGGACAATGGACCCCAGACCAACCCATCGTTTCAATTCGAGACGTGCACAAATCGTTCGGTGATCTTGAAGTACTCAAGGGTATCACGCTAGACGTAATGAGAGGTGAAGTCATCTGCATCATCGGCCCTTCGGGTTCCGGGAAATCGACCCTGATCCGCTGCATCAATGCGCTCAACACCATCAACTCGGGTTCCATTCTAGTTGAAGGACAGGAAGTCCATGATCCAGTACTTGACAAACTGGAACTTCGAAAAAAGGTTGGCATGGTATTCCAGCAATACAATCTGTTTCCGCACAAGACCGCGCTGCAGAATGTAATGATGGCACCGCTCAAGGTGCTGAAGCGACCCAAGGACGAGGTTGAAAAAAGTGCGAGACAACTAATGGCGAGGGTCAACCTGCAGGGTAAAGAAGACAGTTATCCCGGGGAGTTGTCGGGCGGCCAGCAGCAGCGCGTCGCGATCGCCCGATCGCTGGCTATGAATCCCGATGTCATGCTGTTTGACGAAGTGACCGCCGCACTGGATCCGGAGACGGTGAAAGAGGTACTGCTCGTCATCAAGGACCTCGCCCAGAGTGGGATGACCTGCATTCTGGTTACCCATGAGATGGGTTTCGCGCGAGAGGTGGCGGATCACATTTATTTCACTGACCGAGGAGTGATTGTCGAACACGGTCCTCCGGCAACCTTTTTCGCGGAAGCCAAAGATCCGCGGACACAGGAGTTTCTGAGTCAGATCTTATAACCCTTGGACCACTTCACACTGTGGTATGGACTGCTCCGTCTTCATTCAGACGGTCCTGTAAAACGACAGGCGATTTCGCGATGTGCCTCCATTGGAGGCCAGAATCCTGTTGACGCAATGGATTGACATGACAATCAGTGTGATGCTGACAATGGAAAAAACGCTTCGACGGCTCGTCTGTACCAGATTTTGTCGCCTGAAGAGGGAAACGAACCGAAATACTGACTCTGCAGCGCCAATGTGCCTGCTCCTTCGATTGATTCCTGCACTTACCATTCTACCTTCGGTTTCACCGGTTTTTTGCAACAGACAAAACGGTCGGTTTCGCTACGGTGGCTAGAAGCGGTGGTGGGACTGTGTACTGAAGTTCTGGTAAGATGCGCGAGCCACCCTTTCCCGCGAAACATTTCGCGAAGGAGACGAAATTGCCATTGACGACAAGGCCTCGTATTGATCGTTGAATCAAATGTGATGCTCGAAGCCTTCACTCTCAATCAACGATATATTTTGTATATTGTATAATTTACGCCTCTTTGAAAACCAGCAATTGGAGACAAATGTAAACATGATAAGAAGAAAAGTTTTAGTAGGAACGTTAATGGCACTGGCATTCACCTTGCTTTCCGGTTCATCGATGGCCAAAGACAGCAGTGAACCGATCAAAATTCCGATCAAGAACTGGTCCAGTCAGATTGTGATGGCATATGTGATCGGTGGAATTTTCGAGAGTATGGGAAACAATGTTGAATACGTACCAGTTGATAATCAGGCGAGTTTTGAAGCCGTACGCACGGGTGATCTTTCACTGGTGCATGAAGTATGGCAGTCAACCATGCAGAACGCATACTATAGTGCGATGGAAAAAGGTGGCCTGATTGATGCGGGAACTCATGCGGCAGAAACGCTGGAAGAAATGGGTGTCCCGAATTGGGTGATCGATCAGGGATTGTGTCCGGGGTTGCCCAACTGGGAAGCGCTGAAGGACTGTCACGAAAATTTTGCGACGCCAGATTCCGGTGGCAAAGGCCGCTGGCTGGAAGGGCCGCAGAGCTGGCATGGTGATATCATACCGAACCGCGTCAAGGGATTGGGCCTTGATGACCGATGGGTGGTTAAATTTGCGGGTGCCGCAGACGCTTTGTGGGCCGAACTGAAGGCGGCCGAAAAGGAAGGGCGAGGCACCATCATTTTCAACTGGACGCCCAATTTTACCGACGCGTCGGGATTTACCTTCATCGAATTTCCACCGTACTATGACGGTTGCCGTATTGCCGACGGTGGCGACTGGTCTACAACCGGCTGCGGGTCACCGAAAGGTTGGCTGAAAAAAGGCGCCAATTACAGAATGCCCCGTTCACATCCGAGAGCGTACACCACATTCACAAAATTGACGTTCACCACACCTCAGATCGGTTCCATGGCCGCGTTGGTGGATGTCGATGGCATGACCCATCAGGATGCGGCGGTCAAATGGCTGGCGGATAATGAAGCGGTCTGGAAGCCATGGACTGAGTCGATTCTGGGCGCTACAAACTGATTCGGTGGAACTCTAAACGGCATTGTTTTCTATGCGATCAAATCCCCCATAACAGGGGGATTTGATTATCCGTCCAAGGTATCATTATGGAGTTGCAAATGGATAACTGTGTGGTGGTGCTTCAGTAGTAGTGATGGTGTCTTCGCAATCCGTCATCAAATGTGAATCCGTATACAAGATCTTTGGTAACAATGCCAAACGAATGCTGGAAGAATCGGCTGGTGTTGTCGATAGCAGAAAATTTCTTGAAGCCGGTTTAATTGTTGGTGTCAATAACGTTTCTCTGGAGGTTTTACAGGGGGAGTTATTGGTGATCATGGGCCTGTCAGGGTCTGGAAAATCGACTTTGCTGCGTTGCGTCTCGAGACTGACCGATGCGACTGCTGGAAAAATTTTCATTGAAGGTCAGGACCTGCTGGCGTTGAATCACAGGCAGCTCATCGAGCTGCGGCGCAACAAGATGGGCATGGTCTTTCAGAGCTTTGGGCTGTTGCCGCACAAAACCGTTCTCGAAAACATCGCCTTCCCATTGCAGGTCAAAGGCAGCGGCACTCGGCAGAGTATGGATCGGGCATTGCAGATGGCTCAGCTGGTCGGCCTTGAGGGGCGCGAAAACTATTTCCCCCGCGAGTTGTCGGGTGGCCAGCAGCAGCGAGTCGGTATTGCGCGTTCGCTGGCGGTTGAACCTGATATCTGGTTTCTCGATGAACCGTTCTCGGCGCTGGACCCATTGATCCGCAAGGAAATGCAGGATGAATTCCTACGCCTGCAGAGTGTGCTGGGCAAGACCATTCTGTTTGTTACGCATGACTTTGATGAGGCGCTGCGGCTTGCCGACCGCATTGCCATCATGAAAGACGGAGTGGTTGAACAGTTGGATACGCCATCCAACATCGTACTGCATCCTGCGACCGAATACGTACGCAAGTTCACCGAAGACGTACCGAGAGAAAGAGTGCTGACGGTTGAATCGGTGATGGACCCGCTGGATGAGACGGAGGAACTGAGTGACTTGCATGTTTCAGTGGATGCGATTGTTGAATCGGTTGCAGAGAAAATTCTTGGCACCGAAAAAGCGGTAGCCGTTGTGAATGCAGATGGAAAAGTGGTCGGAACATTGCACTCGTCTCATGTGCTCAATGTACTGTTCGGAGGTCGGTCTGAAAAATAAACACCACACTGAAGGCTGATGACATATCTCACCAAACATCCGAAACTCGTTCAGTTTCTAATTCTGCTGATTGCGTTCGTTCTGCTCTGCGTCTTCATCAGCCCCTCGGATTCAAACATTTTCTGGCGCCTGCCACCGCTTCTCAAGCAGCTGCCTTTCATCATCAATGACTCCGTCAGATACCTGATGTTCGACTGGATGCCAATCCAGGTTTATGATCCGATCATCGAAGACTATGAGGAAAAACCATTGTTCCGAGAGTTGACGCGGACGGTTTCAAGTTTTTTTCTGCTGATCATCAATTTCGTACGGGAACTGTTTCTCGGCGGAAACAAAACCATTGTGGCCTTTACCAGCTGGGATTTTATCAGCGACAATCCCTGGGCCAGCTGGCCGGCGCTGCCCTGGACAGTGATTACTGGCTGGGCGATGCTGCTCGGCTATCGGCTGCAGGGCAAGGGTCTGGCGATTCTGGCCGGTGTGTGCACAATCTACCTTGCGGTGTTTGGTCAGTGGAAGCCGTCGATGCAGACGTTGTCATTCGTTATGATCGCAGCGCCGGTTTCAGTCATACTCGGTCTGGCGTTGGGAATTTGGGCATTCAAGAGCAAAATGATTGAGATCATTCTCAATCCATTGCTCAACGTCGCCCAGACCATGCCACATTACTCTTATCTGGTGCCGGTCATTGTGCTGTTTGGCGTCGGCGATCATGCTGCCGCGATTGCGACGATTGTTTTTGCGACGCCGCCGATGGTGCGACTGACGCTGCTGGGCTTGAAGAAAGTGCCAGCGGATATTGTGGACTCCGGGATGATGAGTGGATGCAACAGCTTTCAACTGATGTTTCGAGTCCTGGTTCCGACGGCAAGGCGCGACATTCTAATCGGTGTCAATCAGGTGGTGATGCAGTGTCTGGCAATGACCGTGATCGCGTCCTTCATCGGCGCTCAGGGATTGGGATCAAACCTGATGATTGCGCTCAATTCACTTCGAGTTGGCACCGGCATCGAGATTGGCGTCTGTATCGTTCTGATCGCCGTTCTGCTTGACAAGACATCGCTGGCCTGGGCCAACAAACAGACCGATTATTTCGCCGACCTGACATTTTTTCAGCGAAACAGATATGCCATTCTTGCATTGATCGTGTTTGTGGTGGGATGCATTCTGGCATTTGTCGGTAGCTTGATGTTCAAAGACGGTCAGAATTACCTATACATCGTGCCGCACAATAAAGGGATTACGACCGCGCCTTTTTGGCAGGCGGCCGTTGATTGGGTATGGGAAACTTTTTTTCACGCTCTGAAGGCCTTTAACGAATTTCTGATCACTCAGATTCTGACGCCAATGAAGGATATGTACCTGGCCATGCCAGTCGCCGCCACTTTTTTGCTGATGATGGGTATCGGCTACATTCTGGCGGGAATTCGACAGTCGCTGATCATCGGAGGATTTCTGCTGTTCATTGCATTGTCGGAATATTGGGACCGGGCTTTGATTACTGCTTACATTGCGTCTTTCGCTGTTATCGTATCGGCAACAGTTGGCATTACTCTCGGTTCGCTCTGTGCGCAGAGTAAAACGGCTAGTAATGTCATATTGCTGATTTGTGACTTTCTGCAGACCTTTCCTTCGTTCATTTATCTGATTCCGGTCATCATGCTGTTTGGCATCACCGATACTTCGGTGATAATTGCGACTGTGGTGTATGCGACGGTCCCAGCCACTCGCTACACGGTCGAGGGTCTGCGCAGCGTACCTCAGGTACTGCACGATGCGGGATCGATGCTAGGTGTCTCGCGCCTGCAGCGATGGGTATCCATCGAGTTGCCGCTCGCGTTTCCACACATTATGCTCGGTGTGAACCAGACGGTCATATTCGCCCTGTTCATGGTCATCATTGGGGCGTTTATCGGCACTACGGATTTGGGTCAGTTGATTCTCAAAGCCATTTCCGACCCGCAGGGCACGGGAATTGGACTGACTCTAGGTCTCTGTGTGGCTTTTATTGGACTGGCGGTCGATCAGATCATCCGCACCTGGGCCAATGCCAGAAAAAAAGCCCTGGATATGGCATAGGATCGGGTCGACTGACAGAAGTCTGTTCCTACCTGCATTTTCATCAATTTGAAAACCGCTAAGCATCAACGTCCCTACTCAGTGTCTGCCAGAAAACTGAAAAAAGTGAGATAAATATATGATATCATGTGAATAATATCGTATAATTGTGAACGAAGAATTGGCCTTTTGCCCTGAAAACGGGGATTTTTCTGCCGATTCGCCGACTATTCACTAAATCTTCACCAGACAGGTAGCCAATGAGAGATATCATTGGCCCGAATCACGAACTGGGCGGCATCAACATCATGGACATTGAGATTGATGTCAACTCGAGAGATGTCATGCCGTCGGCACTGCTGGGCCGGCAGACGCTGTACGGTAATCGGCAGGTGAGAGCGGCTGTTCGCGCTGTTGGAAACCGAGGCGCTGCCGGGGGTGGAGACCTGAACAACGTCTGCCCGGGCATGACGCTGTGTGCGGCTCTGGTGATGGCGGTGGTTCGGGTGTGCAGGGTCTGAAGGCGCATGTCGGTTCGGCGGCGCCTCGGCGGCTGACCGCGGGTGCGAGCACGGCGCTGATTGAGATGTTGAAGGTGCCGGCACTGCCGTGCGGTGCTATGAGCGGCGCTGGGTCATTGAGGAGTACTTCCGCACCCTGAAGACTGGCGCCGGCATCGAGGAACGGCAGCTGGACCATGCCGACGACCTGCGCCAGTGCCTGTCGTTCAATACCATCACCGCCTGTGAGGTGTTCAGTCTCGACCGGCTGGCGCGCGACCGCCCGCAGACACCGGCCGACGAGGTGGTGAGTGAAGATGACCTGCTGGTGCTGAACGCCCGCCAAGACGATTATGGCATCCGCAGTTTCGTCGTTGATGTGGCACAGCTGGCGGGATTTCATCCGCGCGGTAGTAAGCCGCTGCCGGGTGTCATGAAACTGTAGCAGGGGTATGTACTGCTGCGGAAGTCGGTCTTCACCTATCGCTCGCTCAGAATGCGGGGCATGATTCAGAATGAATAGACTTACATGTGGGATGTTTTGAGAGGTTGGGGTGCCGGTGTGCATCGTCGAGGATCAGCATCAGCTGATCCTGATTCATGAGGTGATATGAACTATGCAGCGCCGGTGATTGAGTAGACGCTACGGCGGCACCCGTAGCTTAAGCGGTGCAGTTTCGACCGCGGTTTTCACAGTCCGTCGGTTCAGCGGCAGTTGAAGAAGCTGTTGCCTGACGGCGGTGGGTGGTCAAAAGGGGTGTTGAACCGGTCCCGCCAAAGGGGCTGGATGGAGACCTTTGGGTCGGATTCGGCGTTCGTCTACCGGCTGACGGAAAAAGCGGGCCAATCAGCGCAAAACGGCCGAATATTCAGAAATCTTCTCGCACCGAACTCTCAGCAATCCATTTTCTTCTCGATTCGAGGCTTCAAAAAATCAACATCGCCGGACATTTCATGCGAAAATGGGGTTTTATGGCAGACACTAAATATGGAACGGTATTATGGCACGAGGAAAAAATCAACATGTAGTTAAGCACCCGCGTGGCTGGGCTGTCAAAGGAGCTGGCAATAGCAAGGCCATAAAAGTTACGAACGTCTATGAAAAGCGTGCAGAAGTTGAGAAATATGCTCAGCTAGTCAGTTATGAAGATATCAAGGAAAACTGCTTCAATCTGAATATTTCCCGCTATGTTGATACCTTCGAGGATGAAGTAGAAATTGATATCAAATCTGTTCAGCAAGAAATCGATGCGCTTGAAGCTGAGTTCGCAGAAGTGCGCGGTCAGATGGCGGCCTTCCTTAGGGAGGTAATTACGTGAGAAATGGGGAGTTAATAATTTATCAAACTGAGGATGGCCTAACCCAAATTAACTTTAGGGCAATTGATGGAACAGTTTGGCTTACACAGATTGAGATTGCAGACCTCTTTGACAAAGGTCGTTCAACAATAGCGGAGCATATTCAGACAGTCCTTTCTGATGGTGAATTGGATGAAAATTCAGTTTGTCGGAATTTCCGACGAACTGCCAAAGATGGCAAATATTACAATGTCTTACACTACAATCTAGATATGATACTAGCTGTTGGATTTCATGTTCGGTCAACGCGGGGTGTGCAGTTTCGACGTTGGGCCAGTATCGTATTGAAAGATTACTTAGTCAAAGGCTTCGCCATGGATGACGAGCGCCTGAAGGGAACTGACAATTGGGACTATTTTGATGAGTGGCTTGCTCGAATCCGTGATATTCGAGCTTCAGAAAAGCGTTTCTACCAAAAAGTAAAAGACCTCTATGCGACGGCTGTTGATTACGACAGGAAATCTGAGCAGGCGCAGCAATTTTTCAAAAAAGTGCAAAACAAGATGCTCTGGGCAGTAACCGGTAAAACAGCGGCTGAGCTAATTGCAAATAGAAGCGATTCTAGTAAGGTAAATATGGGGCTAACTTCATTTAAAGGAAGCATTGTAAGAAAGAGCGATGTCGGAATAGCTAAAAACTATCTTCAGCAGGATGAAATTTATGAATTGAACCATATTGTTACAATGTATTTGGATTATGCAGAAGATCAAGCCAAGATGCGTAAGACCATCTCCATGGATGAATGGACTGAAAAGTTAGATGTATTCTTGAAATTTAATGAAAGAAACTTGCTAACCCACGCTGGTACGTTGAAAATGGAAGTGGCTCAGGAATTGTCAGCAAAACGATACGATGAATTTGATGCCAAACGAAAAGTAGCGGAAGCATTGACTGCTGATAAAGAAAACATAAAGGAACTAGAGGCGTTCGAAAAATCGCTAATTAAACGTGACAAACGTAAAATTGAGTAACGTTAATCTCCCAGGCGGATGGAGAGAGTGCAGAATTGAGGATATCGCAACGGTGTATATAGGACGAGACCTCAAAAAAAGTACTTATTCGAAAACTCAAACTGACACATATATATCCAGTTTATTCCAACTCAGTAGATAGTGTTTGCCAGAAAATTAGAAAAGTTAGATAAATATATGATAATAAATGGATTATTCTGTTCCGTATAATTGAAGTAATTTTGATGCCTTCATTTTGAGCAATTGGAGAGCAATCAAAGCATGGACCAGAGAAAGCAATGGTGCGATATTCAAAATCGAAGAGGTTTAAGGCGGTGATTGTGATGCTTGCCCCTCAGCCGTCAGTTCAACGGCAGCGTGCCGCGGTCCCGCTCATAATCCACCAGAGCCATCGGCCGCGCTCGGCGGTGCGCGGACAGTAACAGTGCGCCGCACTCATCATAAATGACATTGGCTTAAGGTTCCATCCAGGGTTTTGGTGTACAACGGCCACTTTGCGCATCAGGCTGGCTTTTGTCGGTCGCTCATAGCTGCCGATTGTCAATGATCGGTCGAACAGCTTCGTTAGCAGGCTGCTGACAGCTTTGATCTCACTGCCCGACGCGAGGGTGTTGAAGTTACACAGAGGCGCCCCGTAGGTGGCCTCCGATGCCACCATCATCATCGTGTAGCTGAAACAGGTGTTGTTTCTGCACTTCTTCTAGCCTTTGACATAGGTTTTCTTGGTTCCCAAGCGGCTTCTGGATCCTCGGTGCGAACTGATCTGCTCTACACCGATGGGCCGCCGGGTCGGTCTTGGGGCGGTGTTAAACCCGCACAGGCGAATTTGTAGCGATTCATTGTTCAAGCACCCGATGAGCAGTTGATCAGTTCGCCAAGCCCTCGGCAATGATCAGCTTTGAGGTCGCACTTTTCTCCCGCAGTTTTCGAGCTGGTGCATATTCCTCGGAAGCCCACCATTCCTTGGCGCGTTCAATGCTATCGAACTCGATTATCACAAGACGTTTGGGATCCCAATTTCCTTCGAGACACTCAATTTCGCCACCCCTTACCAAGTATCGTCCGCCGAAAGATCTGAGTGTCGGCGGCACCATGTCGCGATAAACCGCAAATGTTTCCGCATCATGTACTTCAACTTGTACCACCACGTATCCTGCCATACCTTCCTCTTTACAACTGGTGAACAGAAAAAAACTGTCTATATAGACCAATATATTTGATTGTCTCCCGACTTTCAATGTGAAAAGAACAATACCACGAAACGGCTTCCCTTGCCATAACCATCAATTCGTCTGACAGTGAGTTGGGGCGACGCAGTTTCTCCCATTCGGTGCGTCCGGCTTGCAGTAGCCAATGGACAAGTGGAAGCTCCGCATCGGACTTGACCCATCGCGGCATAATTGCCGCCGAACGGGCGTAGCGGAATCATCATCTGTATTTCGCGTGGATTTATGGGGTGAAAGACGTTGAGACAATCACATCTTAATGTGAACACTTCGACGAGAGAAAAATTCGATTTCATGACTCGCTGGACCGGTGCTGAAGTTCAACTGGCTCGGTCCCAGGACGGAAAATATTCACTGCCTGTGCAGTCAGAATTGCGCGCGTATCAAAAAATGACATGTATTGCAATTGTCACCACCAAATTGTATAAAATCAGAAATCCGATAATGAACTTTGGAGTTTAAAGTATGAAAAAATTCAATAAGCAGGACTATATTGAACAGCTTGCGACCGGGAAGATGTCTCGGCGTCAGTTCAACGCAATACTGGCCTCGGCTGGCGTCGCAACCGTGATGCTGCCCGTGGTCTCAGGGTCCGTCCGCGCGGCGGCATCTGACCACCCCAATGTATTCACCTGGGAGGGCTGGGATGCCAACGAGCACCATGGCGAGTATTTTGAGAAATACGGCGAGTATCCCAATTTCTCGATTTTTGGTGATGAGGAGGAAGCGTTCGCGAAGATCAGGGCCGGCGCCCAGTTTGATCTCACTCATCCATGTTCGTATAAAGTTGCGATTTGGCGCGATGCTGGCATCATTCAACCGATTGACACCAGCCGTCTCAAGTATTGGGACAGCGTCATTCCTAGCCTGAAGACTATTCCCGGCATGATGCACAATGGCGAAAATTACTTCGTCGCCGCTGACTGGGGTTTGACTTCGGTCCTTTACCGTCCGGATCTGGTAGACGAGATGTATCAGGAAGATCAGACTTGGGGCCTGCTGTGGGATGAACGTTACGCGGGTCGCCTGTCGATGTCGGACAGCCTTATCGACGGAGTGATGGTGGCCGCAATTTATGGTGGTGCGAAAGATCCCTTCAATATGACTGATGATGAGGTTGAGATGACGAGGGACCTGCTCCGCAGGCAGCTGCCATTGTTGCGTTATTACTGGTCTAGCCCAACGGATATAGAAAATTCGATGGCGGCTGGGGAATTGGTGGCGACCAGCGCCTGGAACGATGCGTTCACGGCATTGAAAACGATGGGTGTTGACGTCAAATACATGAATCCCAAAGAAGGTGCGATGACCTGGGTATGCGGATTCTGTCTGATGACTGACGCGGACCCCGCGAAGCTTGATAAGACCTATGACGTGATCGATGCATTTCTGTCCCCCGAATCCGGTGCTTTTTCCATTACGGACGAAGGCTATGGTCATTCAAACATTGATTCCTACGGCATGGTCGACGAATCACTGCTTGCGGACCGCGGGCTCTCGAGAGACCCGGAGTCGCTGCTGAGTGCCGGCATTTTTCAGATGCCGATTGCCAACGAAGCCGCTCTTCAGGCCATGTTTGAAGAAGTTAAGGCTGGCCTGTAGTCTGGCCGATAATTTCAAATTGCAATTCGGAGCTTCGATGAATTCGACGCTCCGAATTGATCAGATTGCGAATCGTTCAGTCCCCATCCATACGCTGAACCCGATGCACCGACCATTTCCGCGGCCTTCTCCATCAGTCTAGCGCGTGGTTCAAGGCACCATGCAGACTGCCACTGCCAATCCATCCATCATTTCCCGTTTCAGACTGAGGTTTCGGAAAAGTGAAACCCTGCGCGGGTATGCGCTGCTGTCGCCGACGCTGACCATCGTACTGCTTGGCCTGCTGTTTCCTCTTCTGATTCTGGTTACGCTGAGTTTCTGGAAGCAGGAGTATGTCGATCTGATTCAGACGTTCACACTGACCAACTATGCCGATTTTTTCAGAAAAAAGATTTACTATCTGATCCTCTATCGATCGATTCGCATCTCTTTGCTGGTGATGCTGGTAACGGTCCTATTGGCCTATCCTCTGGCGTATTTCATTGCCTTCCACGTTCATAGGAACAAGATGTTATGGATCATCCTGGTTACCATTCCATTCTGGACCAGTTACCTGCTGCGGGTGTTTTCCTGGAAGGTGATACTGGGCTACAACGGCGTCATCAATTCCGGCTTGATGTCTTTGGGCATCATCACCGAGCCCCTGGAATTTCTGCTCTATAACCCGATTGCCGTCGTGATTACTCTGGCGCATGCCTGGGCGGCTGTGGCGATATTACCAATCTATGTTTCGCTTGAGAAAATCGACAGATCGCTGATTGAAGCATCCAGAGATTTGGGAGAGGGCGCGTTCATGACATTCATTCGGGTTACCCTGCCGCTGTCGATGCCAGGCGTAATTGCCGCCAGTCTGCTGATTTTCATACCGACAGTGGGTGATTACGTGACGCCGACATTGGTCGGTGGCACGCGCGGAATCATGATTGGCAACATCATTCAGTCGATGTTCGGTAAGGCGCTGAATTGGCCGTTGGGGGCGGCGCTGTCAATCATTTCAATGCTGACGGTTACGCTGGTGGTCTGCGTACTGCTTGGCGCCACCCAGCTGTTCCGGAAGAAGGTGGCCTGAGACGATGAATCGATCGCGTTCAAGACTGAATGCGCTGGCGGTTTATTCAGTTCTATACCTGATGTTTCTATACGCTCCGGTTGCGGTGCTGCCGCTGTTTTCATTCAACGACTCACAGTACATCACCTTCCCACTCCTAGGTTTTACGCTGAAGTGGTATGCTCAGCTGGCGGACAGTCAGGGACTGCAGAATGCACTGTTCAACAGCCTGAAGGTCGGACTGTCTGTAGCCTTCCTGAGTACGGTACTCGGCATTTTCGCCGCGAAAGCGATCACCCGCTATCGGCTGCGCCGCAGTGGAATGCTGATCAGCTTCATCATGGTGCCTTTGGTCATTCCGGAGATCATTCTTGGTATTTCTCTGCTGATGACCTTCAGCATCGGTAGCTTTAAGCTGTCACTGATTACGGTCGGCATTGGTCACGTGATGATCTGTACGCCATTTTCCATGCTGGTACTGATTTCCAGAATGGAGGGATTTGATAAGAGCTATGAGGAAGCCGCTCAGGATTTGGGTGAAAATGCCTGGTGGACTTTCTGGCGGGTGACTTTTCCCATCATTCTGCCAGGCGTCGTTGCGAGTTTTCTGCTGACGTTCACCATTTCCTTCGATGAGTTCATTCTGGCATTTTTCCTAGCTGGAACAGACGCAACCCTGCCTCTGCATATCTGGAGTCAGCTGCGCTTCCCGGATAAACTGCCGTCGGTGTTGGCATTGGGCGCAATCATCGTGATGCTGTCGATGGTTGTCATTTTCATCGCCGAGTATGTTCGTCGACGCGGAGTCGACGTTGACAAAACATCAAAGGTTTAAATCAATGTCTGATTCGATCATTTCCATCAACCATGTCATCAAGGATTTTGGAACGGTCCGCGCAGTGAATAACGCCTGCCTGGATGTTCAAAAAGGAGAATTTTTTTCGCTGCTCGGACCCTCGGGCTGTGGGAAGACGACGCTGCTCAGGATGCTGGCGGGCTTTGAGCTGCCGACAGAAGGCAGTATCGAGATTGACGGGCAGGATGTAACACTGTCGCCGCCGAACGACCGGCCGGTGAATATGGTGTTTCAGAATTACGCCATCTTCCCCCACCTCAACGTGGCTGAGAACATTGCCTTTGGCATGCGTAAATCCGGTCTGTCGAAGCAGGAACTGGCCGAACGGATTGAGCAGATGCTGGAATTGATAAAGCTGCCTGGTTATGGTGAGCGACGCGCCACTGAACTGTCGGGCGGTCAGCGGCAGCGCGTCGCATTGGCGCGCGCGCTGATCAAACAGCCCAAAGTGCTGCTGCTGGACGAGCCGCTCGGCGCCCTGGACAAGAAACTGCGGGAACAGATGCAGATTGAACTTCGCCTGCTGCAGCAGCAGGTTGGCATCACCTTTGTATTTGTTACTCATGATCAGGAGGAGGCTCTAACCCTGTCTGATCGAATTGCCGTGATGGAGCAAGGTAACATCATTGAAGTATCAACTCCGGGCTTACTGTATGAACAGCCTCGGTCGAGATTTGTAGCCGACTTCATTGGTACGATGAATTTCTTTGACTGTAAACTGCTGGAAACTTCCGCCGGTATTGCAGTTGGGTGGTCCGATGAATTGGGTGATGTCCAGATTGAGATTGAACGGGAAACCGGTGTGGCAGCTTGGAAGGAGTTCACACTCGCCATCCGGCCGGAAAAATTTTCCATTTCTTTTGCTCGACCAGAACAGACATTCAATACGGTCAAAGGGCGCATGGGGCCTTCGGCCTATCTTGGTGACCGAAGTCATTTTTATATTCACATCGAGGGACGCGAAAGCCCCGTTTCGGTCGCCCTGCAGAATCTCACCGGTGTCTTGGATCAGATGTACAAGACCGATCGCGAGGTCTGGCTGACTTGGTCCAGCGACAGTGCCGTCATGCTTCCCATGGAAAAATGAATCAGCGGCCAGCGCTGAAAATTTTTGTAGATGGTCAGGCCGGGACAGCCGCGCTTCAGGTGTTTGAGCTGCTGGAAAGCCGAGCTGATGTCGAACTCATCCGCCTGCCCGATGCGGTCAGAAAAGAACCGGCTGCGCGGCAGGAAGCGATCAGTGAATCCGACCTCACCATTCTCTGTCTGCCGGACGACGCGGCGCGGCAGGCCGTGGAGTGGGCGCAGACGTTTGGCACCCGGGTGATTGATGCGAGTACCGCACACCGGGTGGCTGATGACTGGGATTATGGGATGCCGGAAATCGGCACTTCAGCTCGACAGGCCATTCAGACGTCCGACAGAGTTGCCAATCCGGGTTGCTATCCAACCGGCGTCATTATGTTTCTGCGACCATTGATCGCAGAGGGTCTGCTCGCGCCAGACTGTTGCCTGAGCATCCATGCGCTGTCGGGTTATTCCGGTGGCGGTCGGAGTCTTATCGAAACTTGGGAAAAGCCGCAGGAGAAGCTGCTTTCTCTACCGTTTTCCGCTCCGTACGCACTGGACCGAGTGCATAAACACATTCCCGAAATGATGAAGTACGCCGGTCTGCAGCGCGAGCCGCAGTTTCTGCCGCGGGTCGGACCTTTTTTCAGCGGTATGCGAGTCGAAATACCCCTGCATGCGGACTGGCTTGAAGATTCAGGCGCGAATCGAATCGAAGCCATTATGACGGTGCTTGATGCGCAGTATCGGAATGAGCCGTTTATCAAATTACGTCAGCTCGATTCAAATACGCTTGATCAGCACACTCTTGATCCCCGCGCGTGCAATGGTACCAATCGAATTGAACTGACGGTCTGTGGACACCCCTCAGGCCACGTTCTGCTGGTGGCCATACTTGATAATTTGGGCAAAGGCGCGAGTGGTGCCGCCGTACAGTGCATGAACCTGATGATTGGAGCTGACGAAGGTCGAGGGCTGCGCCCTTAGTTCTGCTGGCGCGCTAGATCAATCGCGGCGGTGAAATGACGGCTGTCGAATAAATTCGCTTTGCTCGCAAGTCCCGTTACGATTCGACGGACGATGTCGGGCCCCTGGAAGACGAGAGCCGTATAGAGTTGCAATGCAGTTGCTCCGGCGATGAGTTTGTCCCAGGCATCCTCATCCGAACTGATTCCACCGACGCCAATAATCGGAATCTGACCTTGAGTGGCATCTGCCAGTTGCCTGATGACGGCGGTTGACCGATCCCTCAGCAGTCTGCCACTGAGCCCACCCTGCTGGGCATAGTGTCGGTGGTTGACGGGTACGGTTCTTGACGTCGTCGTATTGGTGGCGATCAGTGCGTTGATTTGATGTTTCAGAGAGATTTCAGATACCGCATCAATTTCATCGGGCTCAAGATCCGGCGACAGTTTAACGGCGGTGGGTAAAATCTTACCGCTGTGACGAATGGCCAGTTCACTTCGTCGGTCCATGATGGTCCGAAGCAGCGAATCAAATTCGGATGCCCGTTGCATTGATCTGAGATCAGGCGTGTTGGGCGATGATAGGTTGAGCACGACATAGTCGGCGTAGGGGTAGATGGCATCAAGGCATTCGACATAATCTTCATAGGCGCGTTCATTGGGCGTGTCCTTATTTTTCCCCAGGTTGATGCCAAGCAATGCGGGCCGGATACTGTCGGCGAACTGAGAGATGTTTTTCAGCACTGATTCCAGGCCGTCGCTGTTGAATCCCAGCCGATTGATAATGGACTGCTCGCGGTTCAGTCGGAAGATCCGCCGTCCGGGATTACCGGGTTGAGGCTTGGGGGTTACCGTACCGATTTCGACGAATCCGAATCCCAATGCGGCGAGGGCAGGGTAGGCAACGCCATTTTTGTCAAATCCCGCCGCCAGTCCGATTGGATTAGCCAACGGTCGGCCGAAGAGGCTGATTGATAGGTCAGGTACCCTGCTGCGATATAGTTTGGTCAATCCAGCATTCAGAACATGATGGTCTGAAAACCTCTTCAGCAGTCTGATGGTCTGCTGATGGGCACGCTCCGGATCGACCCTGGCGAGCGCTAGCTGCAGTAGACTGTAACCGGAAATGTTCAAAATGACTCGTTGCGACCGAGCAGTCGCCATTTTCCGCTTGGCAGCGATCCCAATCTGACGTTACCGATTCGAACCCGTTTCAGTCCAGTCACTTCAAGACCAACCAGCTCGCACATGCGTCTGATCTGGCGCTTGCGACCTTCGGTCAGAATCATTCGAAAGAAATTGCGGTCCAGCAGCTTGACTCCAGCCGGAGCCAATTCTACGCCATCAAGGCGCAGTCCAGATCGAAGCCGGTCGGCCTGCTGAACATCAACGTCACGGTCAACTCTGACCAGATATTCTTTCTCTATTTCTGAATCCGCAGCGATGAGCCGTCTGGCGATTCGTCCATCCTGCGTGAGAACCAGCAGGCCGGTAGAATCGATGTCGAGTCGGCCTGCCGGTGCAAGTCCTTTAATCGGCCAGCTGAATTGGATGCTATTTTTTTCAATGCTGTTGCGATACTGGTTTCTTCGGACAATTAGTGCGGCTGCGGGTCTGTATCGGTTCTCAGGCTGGCCCGAGACGTAGCCGATGGGTTTGTTCAGGAGGACTGTGATGAGTTTTTGCTGATAGGCGCGTGCTCGAGGGTCTAGTAAAATGTCGCATGTCTCGTTAACTGTTGTTCCCTGTTCGCGTACGATTTCACCATTCACTCTGAGCCAGCCATTGTCGATAAAGAACTCGGCTTCGCGGCGGGAACAGATTCCCTTTTGCGATAGGAATTTCGACAGTCTGATCGGTTTCGTATTCATCTGATGAAAAACAGGAACTCCAGTATCAGTCATCTCAAGCAGAAAATTTCATGTTAACACAGCCTACGATCCATCTGATTTGGATAGTGTTTTCAGAATGTCTTTGAAAACGGGATGCATCAAGGGCGGCTTTCTATTTTTTGTGGTCTCGTTCATCCTGACAGCGAAGAGATTCGCCATCCGTTTCTGCCTTCTGTCTGCTTTCAACACCACCTGCCGATGCTCCTGAGTTACCAACCGATTGCGGGTTCCGCACTCATTCGCCTGCTTTGGATTGTGATACTCACGCACCAGAATCCTGGATGAATCAACATTTCCAGTGCCGACACCTTCTTCATTGATTTCAGCCGTCTCTGACCATCTGCTTACAGACGCTTGTACGACTGTTCAGTTGTAACGCTCGTCTGTCTGTTCTTCCGCTCCCGCTTCATTGCGGGCGATGATCGCCGCGTACCCAGTGTAGTCGCGCGGCGTCAGCTTAAGTAATTTATCGCGTTCGGATTCAGGTAGATTCAGCCCACTGATAAACTCTCGGATCTCTATTTCAGAAACGGTCACACCACGGGTCAGTTCTTTCATCCGTTCGTAAGGCAGTTCACTGCCGTGTTTGCGCAGAATGGTCTGAATCGCCTCGCTCAGCACTTCCCATGCGTCATTCAGGTCCGCATTCAGTCGCTGTGAATTAATCTCCAGCTTTGAGAGTCCGTTTTGAATGGCCCGGTAGGCGATCAGGCAATGTCCAATTGGTACGCCGAGATTTCTAAGCACGGTCGAATCACTCAAATCTCTCTGCCATCGGCTGATGGGCAGCTTATCTGCTATGTGAATGAGCAGCGCGTTGGCCATCCCAAGATTACCTTCGGCATTCTCAAAATCGATGGGATTGACTTTATGCGGCATCGCTGACGAACCGACTTCGCGGTGAATGACTTTCTGTCTGAAGTAGCCGATTGAGATGTAGCTCCAGACATCGCGGCACAGATCAAGCAGGATGGAATTGATCCGATGAAGTGCGTGGCAGAACTCCGCGATCCAGTCGTGCGATTCGATTTGGGTGGTTACCGGACTGTATTCGAGACCGAGCGATTCCACAAACTCTCTAGCAACCTGTGGCCAGTTCACCTCAGGATTGGCCGTAAAGAGCGAGTTCAGGTTGCCCGTTGCGCCGCTCAATTTACCTTTGATGGCGACTTGACGAAATACGGTGAGCTGATTCGAAAGGCGAGTTGAGAAAACTCTGAATTCCTTGCCGACGGTCGTCGGTGAAGCCGGCTGTCCGTGCGTCCGCGCCAGCATGGGAGTTCCGGCGAACTCACTTGCCAGTTGTGACAGGTCGCCATTCAGTCGTGAGATCGTTGGCAGGAGAATCGATGCTCTGGCAGACTTCAGCATCAGACCGAAACAGTTGTCATTGATGTCGTAAGATGTGCAGCCGAAGTGAATGAGTTCCCGCGCATGCTCCAGCTGAGATATGTTCTTTACGCGATCTTTGAGAAAGTATTCAAGTGCCTTGACATCATGATTGATTTGACGTTCGATCGCTTTCACCGCCAGTGCGTCGTCTACCGAAAACTGTTCGACAAGGTTGCGCAGACCCTTGATCGATTCTTCTGTCAGGGCCGTGAGTTCGGCGAAATGTGGGTTGTTAGCCAAGTGAATGAGCCATTCCACTTCGACGTGGAGTCGGAATTTGATCAGACCGTACTCACTGAACAGTTCCCTCAGTGGTTCGACTCTACTGAAATATCGCCCGTCAAGGGGCGAGAGAGCTCTGACTGATGCCGAATCTGCCATCCTTATTGAATGCGGTAGTTACGGGCGTCGATTGAGAGGTGGGCTAGCTTGCCAGTATGATGGGAAGATAGTGATCAAAGAGCATGCACGCGAACAGAATGGCGAGATAGTTGATGGAATATCTGAACATTTTGCGCGCCAGTTCATCGCTGTATGATCGATGCAGACGAACCGCATAGGTACAAAAGAGAACGTTAAGCGAAATGGCGGTGGCGAGATAGAACCATCCAAAAAAACCGGTCGCAAAAGGCATAACTGAAACTGCGGCCAGCAGTACGGTGTATAGGAGAATCTGCAGGCGAGTGTATTTTTTCCCATGGGTGACGGGGAGCATGGGAATGTTGGCATTCTCATAATCCTGGTGGCGGTAGAGTGCCAGCGCCCAGAAATGAGGCGGTGTCCAGCAGAAAATGATTAAAAACAGCAAGAATGCATCCGAGCTCAGCTCACCAGTCATGGCGGTCCAGCCAAGGACGGGCGGCATGGCTCCGGCGGCACCGCCGATGACGATGTTCTGAGGGGTTGCATGTTTCAGAAAAACGGTATAGATGACCGCATAACCAATCAGCGAAGCGAACGTGAGGACACTGGTTAAGGGGTTGACCGCGACTGTCAGAATGATCATCGAAAGGGCGGCCAGTCCGCAGGCGAATATGAGGGCCGGACGCGTTTCCATCCGCCCCGTTGGAATCGGTCGATTGCGGGTGCGCTTCATCAGTGCATCCTTATCTTCATCAAGTACATGATTGATGGCTGCGCCCGCGGCGGCCGCCAGTCCGATACCGAGCGTCGCGATCAGCAGGGTCAGGAAATTCGGCAGTCCAGGCGTTGCCAGAAACATGCCCGCAATGGCGGTGAACATGATGAGCGCAACCACCCTGGGTTTGGTAATTCGGTAGTACTCCTGTAACAGGCTGCGAACAGGCAGTGATTGAGACAGGTCAGAAGGACTTGAAATGTTGGAGGTCATTGCGCAGGCGACAGCTTAGGTAGGTGAATCGAGACTTCGGCAGATCGAAGCCGGCAACTGAGATGCGAGTCTCATTCAGGCCAATGAATATATTGGATATCAGTTACAGTGCGGTTGAATCGATATGCAAAATAAGGCAGACCGCCGACCGGGAAGCTAGTCCCTGCGAGGTCGGAAAGTCAGTAGCAAGTATATCACAAGCAAGGTTGCACTGAGTGCAAACCATTGAAATGCATAAGCCCTGTGTCGCGCAATCCAGCTCTCATCTGGAGGTGGCCATTGTCGTTCAAAGCCTGCAGGGTGTTCGTCGTCCAGCTGAATTACGATTCCCTGAACTTCATATGGGACGGCAGAGGCAAATCGGTCAAGGTCAATGGTCTGCCAGATGGGCTGCCAGTCATTGGGTTGAATGGGTTGAGGATCTTTCAGTACGAATACGTCTGCGGGTGGGATCACTGCGATACCGGTTACCGTTGTCGGCCCGTCTAACGGTTCAATGACTGGCACCCGACTTCGATCCAGGTTGCCTGGAATCCAGCCCCGATTCACCAGAACGGAAGAATGATCGCCGCGAAAGACCAGAGGTGTGATGACATGAAAGCCTGGCTGACCACGGCGAACGCGGTTGTCCAGAAGAAATTCGTAACGCCCATCCCAAGTTCCAGTCGCTCTCAAGCGATGATACTCCAGTTCTTCAGGTGCTTCGATTGCTGAGCCGATAACAATTGGTGGCGTCTTGATTCGACTCAGATAGAGTTCTTGAATCTCAGTTTTCTGCTGTGCCCGATCAAGCTGCCAGAAACCAAGACCAATCAAAATCGGTAGCAATGCAATCGTACCAGCTGTTGGTATGATTCTAAACTGAAACTGGATTTTCACAGTCAGCCTGTGGCCAATGCAGAGATCTTATCGATCGATTGATAACAAGTTCTGTGGTCTTGTTGGTAGGCGTGTTGATTCAGAGCAGCAGTCTGCAGTAATTACAGGCCCGGCCGAGACGAACGGCCCTGCCGGTCTTATCACAATAACCACAGCCATAGCGGCTAAAAAATGACAGGGCGGGGTCAATGGCGGCACCGGTGTTCCATATGTCATCCGATTCTTCAGTCTCCATCAAATCGACTGCACTTCGCCAGACCGACTGAATATAGTTGGTATCTGACTCAGAATCGGGGCGGTCTTTCTTAATCATCCCAAGGTTTTTCGTCGCGCGGACGACATATGGGTCAATCGTGATCTGCAATGATTCAAGATGCGTAATATTCGCACCACCGAGGTAAGCCAGTGAACGAATCCATCTGCCACTTGTTTTCGTTCCGCCGAGTAACGGAAATCGATTCCGACCGCCTTCTCCCCGGGTGCCAAGATCTTTGAGCAACTGTTTGGCATCGACGGATTTGCCATAGATCACGCGGCTGACTGGACAGTTGCTCTCGATTGCGATCGTCTGCGCTATATCCAACCAGGCCTGAGAATCCTGTTCACCTCCCTGACAGATTCCACCGTCGTTCAGCAGTTCCTTCAGCTGTGCGGCGGAAATGTTGAAAAGTCCCAGGGGGTCAAAGACTTCAGGGTGATTCTCAAAGAGTTCAAGGGCGTTCCACCAGCATGGTGCTGAATCACGGCCGCGATCGACGGCGGTAACAAAGGTGAGATAGAGTCGGACCGTTTGATCGGAAACGTCGGATTCGCGAAGATAGTCCACACACTGGACCTGTGGTGTTTCAGGCCAGGATGCCGGTGACGATACAGTCCCTCTCTGGCTTAAGTCAAATCGACCCAGATAATAATCATCGACGATGAATCGGGCGATTCTTCCAATTTCAGACACTTGGGCAACCTGATGAGATCATATATACGGGTATGCGTGGAACAGTTGTTTCAATCTGGTTCTGGTGGGTCAATACGTTGATGAAAAATTCCAATCCATACTGAGATTATGGCAGACCTGTGTTCCGTATTCTCTCATTCTAACTCTGAGCAACTGATCCTCTTCACTTGATCGCTGATGCGATTGCAAATCGGTTGCAATCGATTGATCGTCAAGTAAGGAAATGAGTTTGGTAATTCTTCCGGTGCGGATGGTTCAACCCAGAATATTGAATCTCGTATTGGTTTCAGGGTTCATGTAACAGGATCCCCTTTGCTGATGAAATTCGATGTTCGCCAAGTTTCCTGAATTATATTGAAGTCCATGTTCTTGATTATGAGCCAATGCAATGTGCGCTCCGAAAAGTGAGATTATGATGTTAAAAGTATCCTGTCTATAGGCATCTGATTTTGATGCCTGCCACAATCTGACAAGTAAATTCGCTCGCCAACAGTTATGAGCAAGCTTAAACTGCCAATCGGCTATTCAGTCTTTCGAGATATCAGAGAATGGGGTTGCTACCATGTGGACGAGATGCCCGACATTCACAGACTGATCGAGGGCGGCGAATACTAGATTCCTGTCCCGGCCGCGGCGGTTCGGGAAGGTGCTGCTGTTGGGCACGATGCAGGAGCTGTTCGAATACAGTGCATCACACTATTGCACAGGTGGAATATATATCATAATAATTGGATTAGGTCAGGAAGTCTGAAATTTAGTAACTGTGACCGAGACCGAATACACTCTATTCTTGGTTTTGAGGAATAGCGACACGGTGGCAGTGTGATAAAAATTTCTGTGAGTAACCAAAAGGTGCAGAGTTGGAATAATCAGGAAGACCTAATAGTGAGGTGATGTACGAAATTCTTCAACTTTAATTTCACTTGATCACAATACTCCTGTGTGCTGATGAAAACAGTATATTTATTCAATCAAATCAATTATGACAACACAAAACTTCATCATCGCACTCTTATTGCTGGTCATGATCGCCAGTCTGGGGTCAGCATTCTGGTACATGCTGAAAGATCGGGGTTCCGGCAACCGAACGGTTAAGGCGCTTACAGCTAGAATATCGATCTGGGTGTTGTTATTTGCTCTGATTGTTGGCGGAATTTACACAGGTTGGATCGTACCGAGCAATACGGTCCCCATTCCGCCGCGAACATCATCAAGCAGTCAGTAACGCCCTTTTTGCTCTACCGACTACTAGACGACATAGACAAATATGAACAGTCCCACCCACACCGTATCAACGAAGTGCCAGTACCAGGCGGCCGCCTCGAAGCCAAAATGGTGATCGGGTTTGAAGTGCCCGCGGATACAGCGAATCAGAATCACCAATAGGATGATTGCACCGATGGTTACGTGTGCGCCATGAAAGCCAGTCAGCATAAAGAAAGTTGCGCCGTAAACTCCTGTTCCCAAAGTTAATCCGAGATCGGCATAAGCATGCGCGTATTCATAGCCCTGCAGATAAAGAAACAGGAACCCAAGAACGACAGTCAATACCATCCAGAATATCAGCGGACCGCGACTGTTCTTTTTGAGTGCCCAGTGGGCGAAGGTTACGGTAACGCTTGAGGTCAGCAGAATCAGTGTGTTCCAGACTGGAATGCCCCAAGCGCCGATTGTTGAGAACTGCCCAGCTGCCGCCGGCGTGTCTGCCGCAATCAGCTCGGCACCCATGGGTCCGGAAGTCGGCCATCCACCCTCGTATCCCATCCACAGCAGGTCGGTTTCAGCCAGCCAGGGTACCGCCAGATTTCTCAGATAGAACAGGGCGCCAAAGAAGCCGCCGAAAAACATGACTTCGGAAAAGATGAACCACAGCATCCCCATCCGAAATGAGACATCAACCCTAGCGTTGTACTTGCCGCCTTCACTTTCCAACACGACGACTCCAAACCAGCCGAACATCATGAAGGCGATGATGAGGCCGCCGATCAGCATGACCCACGGTGCCATATTGACATCATTCATCAGCATAACGAAGCCGCCCGCCAAAGTAAACAGTCCAACGGAAGCGACCAATGGCCATGGGCTGGGATCAGGGAGATAATATTCGCCGTTCGACGCGCTCATCAGTTATCCTCGTTTTGATTGCAAATTTCAGATTGTTGGGTGTTATTCAGCTGGTCGCCTGTGTTTCTTCGTTGGTAACCGACTGGCTCATTGGAAAAAAACTGTAAGAAAGAGTCAGTGTGTTGATCTCACTGGATAGGTCCGAACTGACATAAAAACGCACCGGCATTTCCCTAGCTTCACCCGCTGCAAGTGATTGAGCGTTAAAGCAGAAACACTCCAGCTTAACCAGACTCTTAGCGGCCTGCATGGGTGATATGCTCGGGATCGCCTGTCCAACCAGTAATTCGTTGGACGTATTTTTGACCAGATAATTGACTTCGTGAATTTCACCCGGATGTGCTTTGACTTTCCGGACCATCGGCTCGATGACCCAAGGCATGTTTCTGTTGGCCGTTGCAGTGAACTCTACCGTAACATTTCGGTTCGAATCGATGGTAAGTTCCGGCCGATCCTTTAGTTGGGCGGCAATGGTTGGTTTACCGCCGATACCAGTTATTTCACAGAATAGATCATAGAGCGGAACCAGCGCGTACCCAAACCCAAACATCAGCACTACGGCTCCAGACAGCATAACGATCCAACGAGCGTTTGAATGTTGTTTTTTTCGGAGTTCAAGCATATCCAACCGCTACCTGATGTATTCGACCACCATAATTGCAATAAAAAACGCGATTGCAAAACATCCTAAAATCAAAGCATTGCGTTTCACATTATCTGGCTTATCTTTTGGCATTTTCAATCAATCTTCGGCTTCTCACTTAACAACGGCCGGAGGCGTCTCAAACGTATGGTACGGTGGTGGTGAGTCAACCGTCCACTCAAGACCCTCGGCTCCTTCCCATACCTGGGCCGTCGCTTTTTTGTTTTTTCCGCGCACAGCTTGGACGATGATGTAGACAAGTATCAGTTGGGACAATCCGAGGCCGAACGCACCAATCGACGAAATGATGTTGAATTCCGTGAACTGCGGTGAATAGTCAGGTATTCGTCTTGGCATTCCTGCCAGTCCCAGGAAGTGCTGAGGGAAAAACGTGACATTGAAGAATATCGTTGTCAGCCAGAAATGCGTTTTCCCCAACTTTTCGCTATACATCCGTCCGGTCCACTTCGGCAGCCAGTAATAAGTGGCTCCCATCATTGACATGATTGAACCGGCAAAGAGAACGTAATGGAAGTGTGCGACCACAAAATAAGTATCGTGGTACTGAAAATCCGCTGGAACAATCGCCAGCATCAACCCCGACAACCCGCCAATCGTAAACAGAAACACGACGGCCAACGCAAACAGCATCGGTGTTTCTAAGGTGATGGAGCCGCGCCACATCGTCGCCACCCAGTTGAAGACTTTCACCCCAGTAGGCACGGCAATGAGCATCGTCGCGTACATGAAGAACAGTTCACCTGCCAGCGGCATGCCAACCGTGAACATGTGATGTGCCCAGACGATGAATGATAAGAAGGCGATGCCTGCAGTCGCAAAGACCATGCTGTCATAACCGAACAGCGGTTTGCGGGAGAAGGTTGGAACGATCTGTGAAACAATTCCGAAAGCCGGAAGAATCAGAATGTACACTTCGGGATGTCCGAAAAAC
Organism: Arenicellales bacterium; assembly: GCA_965205205.1. Taxonomy (GTDB): domain Bacteria; phylum Pseudomonadota; class Gammaproteobacteria; order Arenicellales; family JAJDZL01; genus JAJDZL01. Next base: position 197,337 of record CBDBFX010000002.1, on the reverse strand, counting down.
CAGAAAATGTGTTGGAACAGCACCGGATCACCACCGCCAGCCGGATCGAAGAAAGCGGTACCGAAATGTCGGTCGGTCAGTAGCATGGTGACTGCGCCAGCCAGGACTGGCATGGCCGCGATGAGCAGGAATGCGGTAATAAGCCAGGTCCAGACGAACAGTGGCATTTGCATCAGCTGCATGTTCGGTGCGCGCATGTTCATGATGGTTACGATGATGTTGATTGCGCCAAGTACCGACGATATTCCCATCATATGAATGGACAGAATCGTCATATCCACACCGACACCGCCCTGCACGGACAGCGGCGCGTAAAGGGTCCATCCGGAAGCGGGGCCGCCGCCGACGGTGAAAAGCGAACCGAGCAGCATGGCGAATGCGAACGGTAAGATCCAGAAACTCCAGTTGTTCATCCGCGGGAGCGCCATATCGGGTGCGCCAATCATCATCGGAATCAGCCAATTCGCAAAACCCACAAATCCGGGCATGATGGCACCGAAAATCATGATCAGCGCATGCATGGTGGTGAGTGAGTTGAAGAGTTCGGGATTGACCACCTGCAATCCGGGCTGAAACAGTTCCGCACGAATGGCGAGCGCCATGATTCCACCCACAAAAAACATGGTCAGCGAGAATATCAGATACATCGTACCAATGTCTTTGTGATTGGTCGTTGTCAGCCAACGTGCAATGCCACTTGGTCGATGATCGTGGTGGTGTGCGTGTGCTTCGGTGTGCGCAGCGGACATAGTGAATTTACCCTAAATGAATTGGTATGAATCTGTTCAGTTTGTGATCTCTCAGAAAATCGTCTAGCGTTTGGCGGCAATCTGCGCCGGTTGAACCATGTCTCCCACGCTGTTGCCGAGTGCATTGCGCTCGTAAGTGATGACTGCGGCGATGTCTTCATCGCTCAAGTACTTGAAGGCCTGCATGGTTGTATTGGGTTTGCCGTTCATCACGATATCGATGTGCGCGTCCTGAGGACCGGTCGTAATTTCGCTGCCTGTCAGTGGTGGGAAAGTCGGAGGGAGTCCTTTGCCCTCGGCTCCATGACAGGCGTAGCACTGAATGTACACGGCTTTCCCGTGCTCCATCAATTCATCCATGGTCCATTCGCGGCTTATGTCAGTCAATGCGACCTGCTCGGTTTGTGGGCTGTCGTCTGGCGCCACCGCTACGGTCGTTGATGGGGCGGCCGACGCCACTTGCTTTGGATCATTTTCCATGACCCAGGCATCGAATTCTTCCGGCGCCAGCACTTCGACGACGATCGGCATGAATCCGTGATCTTTACCGCAAAGCTCAGCGCATTGACCTCTGTAGATTCCCGGCTCATTGACGTTCGTCCAGAACTCGTTGATATATCCAGGTATGGCGTCTTTTTTGACGCCGAACTTGGGAATCCACCAGGCGTGAATCACGTCATTCGATGTGATCAGAAATCTCACTTTCCGATGCGCGGGAATGACGACGGGATTATCGACTTCCAGAAGATAGTGTTCACCTTTAGGCTCGCGGTTTTCAATCTGGGCGCGCGGGGTGGAAAGATTGCTGAAGAATCCAATTTCATGATCGAGATACTCGTAATGCCATTTCCACTGATAACCCGTGATCTTGATCGTCAGGTCCGACTCGGTCGTGTCTTCCATGTAGAGCAGAGTTGCGGTTGATGGAATGGCCAGGCCGACCAGGATCAGAAAAGGTATGACGGTCCACACAACTTCGAGTTTGGAATTGTGTGAGAACTGGTGCGCTTCATGGCCGCGGCTTTTGCGATGGGCGTAGAGCGAATAGAACATGACGCCGAAAACCACAACGAATATGATCAGGCACACGATCATGATCGCGTTGTGCAACTCCAGGATTCGACTGGCGACTGACGATGATGGTGGTGGTAGATTCAGCCCCCATTCGGCATTGGCGCGAAAAGGAAACAGTGCGATCGCGGCCGCCGCAACTGACAGCAAATTTCGTACTCTACAATACATGCGTAACATCAATGGATTCTCCCATACGGGCGATTATTTGCAGAAATTTATACCCGATTCCTGATTTGTTCAGTCAATTGCTGAAACAGGCGAATTTTTGAACTTTCAATCAGGAACTCTCCAAATTCGAATTCTTCTTCGCGATCGACGATCAATAGGCGAATCGGTTCGTGTCCAGTTGTACCAGGCAGGAGACTGAATCTCATCCATGGCCTGATAAACGAACTGACAGAACAGCCGGTCCGGCGTCGCTGCGTCAAGTGAACATAATTTCGACTGATGATCAGCAAATCAGCATCATCACTGTGGGAACAGGCGATATGGGTGCCAACTGCAAGCAATAGAATTTCCATACCGGCAAATGGCAGGATCAGCCAGACCCCAAACAAAGCGAATATTATAGCGATGGAAATTGCGGTGATTGATAGAAATAGCATGCAGCAAAGGAGTGCGCGTCGATTCGACCTGGCGTTGGCGTACAGCTCGATTCGAATCAAATGGCCTTCTGACACAATTTCGATATCGGTTGCTGGCAGCGCCGATTGGCGGTCGGCATCTGGGAACTGTTCGTTCAATCTTGAGTCCGATAGGATGTCCAAAGACTCTCAGAGTAATTTTCATAAAGAATGGGGGTATGGCATCTTGCACAGACTGAGTTCTGTTTTCGTTTGTAGCGAGTGCCATGAGTTCCGCACTTGCTACAGGATATGATGTATTTTGGCACTGAGAATTCGACGCAGTGCGTTACGTTTGCACTGCAGCCGATTTCCCGCGCTTTGGCCTGCCAGACTTTGTTGTGTCCGTGCTTGGGATCAACCAGCGCATGAGCGATTTCGTGAAGTATGGTGTCGGTGATTTCGTCGTCATTGGCAATCAGACAGAATTGCCCGGACAGCGTAATCAGCTGTTGCCGATGAATGCAGTGCCCCGCTCGCCTGTTGGCATGATCAAATGTGAACCGCCACTCGTGCAGCTGGTGTTTGGCCAGAAGTTCATCTGCCCGTTCCGCGACTTGAGTGAGTTTTTCGACATTTTTCCGCTGACGTTTCGAGTTCAGTTTCTTACCGTGCAACGCGTCATAGGAGACGTTCCAGAAGAGTCCGTCGTCCGCGTCAATACGCGCTCGCTTTGGATTCAGGCGGATGACGCGGCCCGTTATCTTTTTCTTACCCTCATAGAAATACACTTCGTCATCAATGCTGAATGCACAGCGTTTTGCCAGCCGACTGCTGATCACGCGTTTGGGTGAAACGCCTTCCCGGCGCTTCAGTGAGCGCAAGGGGACATCAACCTCCCCTCCGGACAACATGGCCATACTGGCCTCCTGGCCACCAATCAAGGTTACAAAGCCATGTATCGTTTCTCCACGATTGGATTGAACCATCACTGCATCATTGACTTTTATTGGCTGCTTCATCAACTACTCTTTTCTGCGGCTGATCTATGTGCTCGGGATTATCTGTGATTTCTTATGAGTACCGGCCAATCGAACTCGAATACAGGCTTCAGCGGCAACCTTGTTCTTATTGTTGTTTTCAATGATCAATGGAAATTTTCCATGCACGGTGATCGTGTCTGCTTCAATCCTAATTCAGAAGATCATTACTCGTGCTGGACTGGATGCCCTGTTGCAGGTCATTTCTCAATCCCGTGTAACTTTCAACGCGCCTCGCCGATGGTTGGCGACAGAACATTGCATCGACGAATACTCCGATATTCCAGCACACTCTGCTGGACGGGATAAGATGCAGTTGATTGGTAGCAATATCTATCCAATAATAGGTGTAAGGTCCCGTCAATTTTGTCTTAAAAATGAACTGAACTGTAGTGTCTGTCAATTGGACTCAAGTCTTTTGAGTCTGAAAATCTCACATGAAATCCTTCAGGTACTTTCAGCTATCCGCGATTATCTCAATTGATTGAATGGTACCTGAAAATGTTAGCATGTCTGAAATGCGGCTTTCAGGAATTTTTGGATGGAAGGCAAGAGTTGAACCCGTTGCACTGATTTTCAGAACAAATAATGGAACACTCGGTTCGTCAGCCTGATGTGATTGAGAAATACCATCCGCACAGCCTGTTCATTTCATACCATCGAACTTCAACTCCTTTCCCACCTATTCAGGCCTTTTCCACCCGAAGTGCCGCCAGATTGCGCTTCTTCCGACTGAACACCACCGCCAGCAGATGCACCTTCCTGCCGGGGCTCTGATGCGGCAGTGCATAGCCCTTCCCGCGCATCTGCGCCAAAGCCTCCACCACCTTCGATTCCACCTGCTTACCCTTCGCCGCCACCTTGAACTCCAGCACGAACACCTCGCCACCCGTGCACACCACCAGATTCGCCCGCCCTTCCGACGACGACTCCTCCACCTTCACATCCACACCATTGGCAATGAAACAGGCGAACAGCAGACCTGCGTAAAACGCTTCATAGCGGGACACCTCGCTGCTCGCATACCGCTCATTCGGCACCGCAGCATAAAACGACCGCATCTCCTTGGCGAAACCATCGAAGTCATTGGCCTGCAGCAGCCGGATCAGCTCTTCACCCCGGTCCGACGCTTCCTTCAGCTTCCCGGTGACCGCCGCCACCAGTTCCTCGTTCAGACTCAGGCGCACCCCATGGTTCGGATATTTCAGAGTGTAGCAGGTACCGTAATCCCGATCCTCCAAGTCAGCGATGGTCAGATAGCCGTGCTGAAACAGCATCGCATTGATTTTGACGCGCTCGACATTGAAATCTGTCAGATCCATTTTATGCACGACCAGGTTCTCCAGGTCCAGAGTGTTCAGTCCGCCCTTGGCCAACCGGTCATGCAGATAACTGGGCGTGCCGGTCCGGTACCAATGAGATTCGAACCGTCTTTTTTGGAACAGCAGCAGAATGTCAATGGGATTGTAGACATTTTCCTCACCGAGCCAGCTGTAGCCGTTGTACCACTTCCGTATCTCTCCGCGGTCCAGTTCCGGCAGTTCCGGTGCGAACACGGTGTCAAGGTCCGCATCCGTAAAACCGCAGATGTCGCCAAACTTCGGGCTCAGACTGATGTCGTAAAGATTGTTCATTCCCGAGAACTGGCCGACCTTCGGATACATGCTGATGCCGGTCAAGAAAACGAAGTGGACATGTCGGGCGCAGCCCTTGATGATGCCGTACAGGCCGCGCAGATAATCGCGGTTGTCGCTGATCAAGTCCTCATTCTCCAGCGTATCCAGATTCGGCTTGTCATAATCATCCACCAGAACCACCACCTGCCGGCCGGTGGCGCGATGCAGTTCGCGGATCAGATGCTGCAGACGTTCCACGCCGCTGTACTCTAACGTCGGTGGTTCAACGCCCGCGTCTTCTTCAATGGCGATCAGTTGCCGGATGACGTGATTGTTTAGGATGCCCGGTGCGCGATAGTCGGCGTCGAAGCTCAGCCGCACCACCGGATGGCGGACGGACCAGTCCCAGTGGTCGTGGATATGAAGCCCCCGGAACAGCTCCTCACTGCCCTCGAACAGCTCCTTTAGCGTGTCCACCAGCAGCGTCTTCCCGAACCGCCGCGGCCGGCACAGAAAACAGAATATTGGGCCCTCGACCATCTTCTGGATATGCGGCGTCTTGTCCACATAGTAACAGCCATCTTCCCGGAGGCTGCGAAAGGCTGAATAGCCAATTGGCAGATTAAGCTTTTTCATTTCATCATTGATCAGTCAAACGTCTTTACCCATTGTAGCATGGATCGCCGGCGGAGGTTACAACACAGAAAGGTTCGACCGCTCTGATCCGTCATTCGAAGCACATCATCAGGCCGGCACCGCCTCGATTCATTCTTTCAGGCGCCGGTTTTGGTCGGGCCGATGTAACATGGAAACCAACATGACAGCACTTTTTGGCGTGGAGATCGGACGGACTTCAGATCTCATGACGCGATGCTTGGCATGAGACAATCGAAGAGTCTTCAGTATGACAGTTCGGATAGTCCAGGATGATGAAAAACGGTGGTATCGGCCTGAAAACGCCGACAGCCCATCACCGTCGAATGCGGGCGGAAAATCAGGACGAGTCCGGGTCAATGGCACCTGGATGTCAGACGACCATCCGAAAACCCGGTGCCGCGGCGAACTTGACAGACAACCGGTATGAAACGGGTAACGAAAATGAATTTCAGGCACACCGAATGATCACCGATCAGTTCTCGACGAACCGTCTCTCACCAACGGGCATCTGTTCCACCTGCACCGCCACCAGATTCCGCTCCTCCTCGCCGCTGAACACCACCGACAGCAGATGAATCTCCTCCCCGAGATTACAGTACTTGTCCGCATAGCCCTGGCGCCGAATCTGCGCCAGCCCCGCCACCGCCTTCGACTCCTCTTTCCCCTTCGCCACCATCTTGCACTCCAGCACGAACACCCGACCCCCCAGCAGCACCACCAGATCCGAACGGCCCTTCGCCGATGCCTCCTCCGCCCGCACGTCATGGCCCTCAGCCGCGAAACCGGCATACAGCAGACTGGCGTAAAACGCCTCATAGCGGCGCGGACCGCCACCGGCCGTATGCCAATGATACGGCACTCCACCCAGAAACGCATGCACCGCCACCGCAAAACCTTCGAAATCCTTCTCGCCGAGCAGCCGCGACATGTTCCGGCTCCGACCCATCACCGCCGACAGATCCCCTTCCATCGTACTCACCAGCTCCCGGTTCAGACTCCGACGCACCTCCAGATTCGGATAGTTGAGAAGATAGTAGCAGTCGCCGTCACTGCGAACCTGACGGTCCTGGATGGTCAGATAACCGCACTGGAACAGCAGCGCATTGAGGCGGATCTTCTCCACCTCGAACGTCGACAGCTCGCTCCGATGCATCTCCAGGTGCTCCAGCCCCTGGGTGCTGAACCGACCAGCCGCCATCAGGTTGCGCAGAAAGCCAGGGGTGCCGGTCTCATACCAGTAGGGTTCAAACTCCCGTTCTTCGAACAGCAGCAGCACGTCGAAAGGATTGTAGACCTTCTCCCCACCGCGCCAGTCCCAGCTGTAGCCGTTGTACCACTTCCGGATATCTTCGCGGTCCAGGTCCGGCAGTTCCGGTGCGAACACCGTGTCGAGGTCCGCATCCGTATAGCCACAGATGGTGTTGTACTTCGGACTCAGACTGATGTCCCTGAGATTGTTCAGCCCCGAGAACAGACTCCCCTTCGAATACATGCTGATGCCGGTCACGAACACGAAACGGACCTGGCGGGCGCAGTCCTTGATGATGCCGTACAGGCCGCGCAGGTAGTCGCGGTTGGCCTTCGCCTGGTCCTGATCCTCAAGCAGGTCCAGGATCGGCTTGTCGTATTCGTCCACCAGCACCACCACCTGACGACCGGTGGTACGATGCAGCTGACGGATGATATGGCGCAGACGCACCGCGCCGTGGCGGGCCGGCGGAGAAGATTCAAGACCCGCATCTGCCTCAATGGCGGACAGCTGCTCGCTGGCATCACTTTCCAGTCCGTCCGATTCGCGGTAATCACCGCCGAAACTCAGCCGCACCACCGGATGGCGGACGGACCAGTCCCAGCGGTCGTGGATGTGAAGCCCCCGGAACAGCTCCTCACTGCCCTCGAACAGCTCCTGCATCGTGTCCAGCAGCAGCGTCTTCCCGAACCGCCGCGGCCGAGACAGGAAATAGTATTTGGACCCCTCGACCAGATTGCGGATATGAGGCGTCTTGTCCACATAGTAACAGCCGCCTTCCCGGATACTGCGAAAGTGTGGATCCCCGATTGGCAGTATGAGCTTGTTCACTTCATCATCAATCATTAAACCGTCTATGCTCATTTTAGCATGGATTGCCGGCGGACGTTACAACACAGAAGGGGTCGGCAGCTCTGATCCGTGATTCGAAGTGCATCATCACCGAGTAGGCCCGCGCACCGACTCGGTTCATTCTTTCAGGCGCCGGTTTCGGTTGATCCGATATACATGGAAACCAATAGGCGGCGCCATTATGCTGGAGAATTTAAAGCTTGAGCGGTTGAAATCTGGCATTGAGTCAGGACACATTTTGATTGATGTTGATGCCAGGATAGGCCACAACCATGGAATAAAGTCTAGACTCAGACAGGGTGCTGCCGTCTGTCATCTGATTCTGAAAGTTCAGTTTATTCAACTGCAAAGGGGGTGAAAAACTGCCGGTGTCGCGTAGAACGGCCGATCTGAACTCGAATCAGTCTGACGCACCCCTTGACAGCAGCTGATCGATGATAAATGAATAATCGCGCGCAGTTTCTCGCAACGAATCCAATCGCCCTGACGCCCCCGAGTGTCCGGAGTCCATTTCGGTGATGAAAAGCAGCGGATTGTCGTCGGTCTTACACTGTCTGATTTCAGCCACCCATTTGGCGGGTTCCCAGTAATTTACGCGCGGATCATTGAGCCCAGCGGTAATCAGCAGTGCCGGGTAGTTCCTGGTACGAGTATTGTCGTAAGGTGAATAGGATTTGATATAGTCATACATTTCAGCGTCATTGGGGTCACCCCACTCATCCCGTTCAACGACTGACAGTGGCAGGGTTTCATCCAAAATAGTGGTGAGAACATCGACAAAAGGTACCCGAGCGAGCGCGGCTCTGCAGTGCTGGGTGGATGAATTGAGGAAATTTCCGACCACCAGACCACCGGCGCTTCCACCGATGATCGCCAGCTGTTGTGGACTGGTGATACCCTGATCGATCAGATGGTTGGCGCAGGCGTTGAAATCGTGAAAAGTATTTTTCTTATTTTTCAACTTGCCATCAAGATACCAGCTGCGTCCCATTTCTTCACCACCCCGAATCTGTGTGATGGCGAATATGATGCCGCGGTCCAATAAAGATAAACGCTTGGAAGAGAAATACAGGCCTGAGTTCAGCCCATAGGAGCCGTAACCGTAGAGCAGCAGTGGCGCCGGCCGCACTCTGACCGCGCTTCTGTTGTAAACGAGATAAAGGGGAACTTCGGTACCGTCGTGTGAAATTGCAGTCTGTTTCTCAGTTGCGTAGTTGGCAGGATTAAATTTACCTCCGACGGGGTCTGTCTTCAGGTGGGTGGTTTCTCCGCTTGACATATTGAGATCATAGACTGAGAATGGTGTTGCCAGCGCGTTACCACAGAGTCGACAGGTGTCGGTGTCGAATTCCCAGTTCCCGTCCAGCCTCAGTTCCTGAATGTTGGCAGGATAGTCGACAATGTACCCCTCGCTGGTATCATCAGCGAGCACCCGTACGGCGGGTAACCCACCATGGCGTTCTTCAACGACGATAAACCGCCTGAAAACTTGGAAACCAGTCAGCGTTACCTGTTCCTGATGCGGAATCACCTCAGACCATTTGGTCTGATCGGGATGCTTCAGACTTGTTTTGGTGAGACGGAAATTGACCGCATCGTCATTCGTCAGCACATATAAATCCTCGCCTCGGTCCTGCACTTCATAGTGTATGTTGGCTTTCCTCTCGAATATCAGCCGTGGCTGAGATGCATGATTACAGGCGTCCAGCAGATAGACTTCCGATGTAATCTGGCTCTCCAGTGCGATCTGAATGAATCTTTCACTATCTGAAACGGACACTGAAACAAAAAATGCCTCATCCGGTTCCTCAAAAATGAGTTCATCATCCTGCTGCGCGCTGCCCAGGCGATGGCGGTAGACGCGGTAGGGTCGGTGAACATCGTTCAGCGTGGTGTAACAGATGCAGGAGCTGTCGCCGGACCAGACAAAATTCCCCGATGTGCTGTCGAGCCTGTCGACCAGCAGCTGTCGGTCTGTCAGCCGCAGCACCTGAATGGCATAAATCTCATCACCTTTAAAATCTGTCGCGTAAGCCACCAGCTCGTGGTCGGGGCTGACTTCAAGTTCTCCGAGGTCAAAATATCTGTGCCCGACCGCCAGTGAATTCTCATCGATCAGTAGTTCTTCCGTCGCCGGCTCACCGACGATGCGTCGCCAATGCGATTCGTAGTCTTCCTGCTGGCGATCTTTGGTGTAATACTCGAATGCCCCGCGTTTTATGGGCACCGAAAGGTCGGTTTCCACAATTCGACCGTACATCTCCTTCACCAACTCGTCCATCAGGGGTTGGAGATGTTTCAGCGAGGCTTCGGCATATTCGTTTTCGGCTCTGAGGTAGTCCATCACCTCAGGATTCCCGCGGTCTTTGAGCCAGAAGTAAGGGTCATTTCGATGGTCGCCGTGGGCAACGTGCGTATGGGCGCGCCGCGGTGCGATGGGTGGCTGTGGTTGGATCATAAGAAATTCAGTTTCAATCGCTCAGTCAATGCGAGAGTTGACCGCCTTACGCCCGATCACTCAGGATGATCGCCAGCCAACGCAGGTTATCGCCACTCTCAGCGACCAGGCGCACCACCATGGTCAGTGGCACTGACAGAAACATGCCAACGGGGCCGAGCACCCAGCCCCAGAAAATCAGTGACATGAAGACGATGAGGGGAGATAGACCCAGATGCCTTCCTGCGACCCGCGGTTCGATGACAGAACCAATCACAAAATTGATGATCAGGTAGCCAAGTGCCACCCACAGCGCGGTTGATGCATTGATCTGCAGCAGACTGATGAGCACCGCCGGCACGGCGGCGATAATGGAGCCGATGTTTGGAACAAAATTCAATATGAATGCGAGCAGCGCCCAGAGAATGGCGAAGTCGACGCCTAAAAACTTCAGCATGACCCAGACCAGCAGAGCGGTGACCAAACTGGCGGCCGTTTTGATGGCCAGGTAGCGCTGCAGATTCTGCTTCAGGCTGAAGAGGTTTTCGATCGATTCAACTGGCCTGTTGGTGATCTTCGTCAGTTTGCCTGACAGAGTGGACACTTCGAACAGCATGAAGATCACCATCAGAAGAATCAGAAACGCATTGGCCAGCAGCGCGCCAATTTCGTTGACCACGCCGCCGACTGCCGCGGCAACCGAATTCGGATTGATGGCGCTTGCAATGTCAGCGAACTCAATTTCCAATCCGAGGCTGATCAGGGTGGATTGTGTCGCATTGAACAGCGATTCCAGGCGACTTTCATAGAAAGGCAGTTGGCTTTGAAAATCATTGATGGATTGTCCGACCAGGGTGGCAAGGAGCAGTCCGACTGCAAAAATCATGGAGACCACCACAAGCAGCGCGAGCGGCGTCGGCAATCCTTTGGCTTCCAGCCACAGCAGCGGTGGCGCGCTCAGGGTGGCAATGAAAATGGCCAGCAGAATGGGCACCAATATTGGACTTGACACTTTCATACCGGCGACGATGACGACGAACGCCGCCAGTCCCAGGAAGGTGTTGAATGATGCGTTGGAGTTGGAGGCTTGCACTGAGTATCGAGGCGGTGAACGCGGCGTTTTGACAGGTTCCGTCTGAGTCCAATGTTCGAAACCAGCCCGACAGTCAAGCATTTTCACTGCTCCGATTCGCAAACCGACTGCAAAGCGGTGCGTGGGGCGCACACGTCAGGCCTGCCAGTCTCTTGATTGTCTAGATTGCGTCTGCAATGAATATCAGACTGGGTTTCAAATTGTTTAATATATTATAGTAAGATGCGAAATTTGCACTGACACACTTGGTTGTTGCCCAATGACGATTGCATTGATTGCGGACGGTGTCTCAGCTAAGATCTGAGAGAGTGATTTTCAAAGAGATGATTGACGGGAGCAGCGGGATGATCACGGATCGGATCAAGTCCCGCCAGTAAACCCATTCAGAGCGAAATGAACGAGATTGATAAGACAATGACGGAAACAAAGTCCAGCATTCAGCTGATTGAAGATTTGGTGAGTTTTGACACCACCAGTCGGAACTCAAATCTTGAAATCATCGAATACATCAAAGGCTATCTGGAGGGATTCGGCCTGCAGTCGGAACTGGTTTATGATGCCACCGGCAGGAAAGCCAATCTGTTTGCCACGATCGGCCCCCATGACATAGGTGGTGTGGCGCTGTCGGGTCACACTGATGTGGTACCGGTGGATGGGCAGAACTGGTCCACTGATCCATACGAATTGAGTGATTCAGATAATCGGCTGTATGGACGTGGCACCTCGGATATGAAGAGCTTCATCGCGGTCTGCCTGGCAAAGGTGCCCCAGATCATCGACAGCAACCTCAATACCCCGATTCATTTTGTATTTTCATATGACGAGGAAATCGGTTGTGTTGGTGTTCGCACGCTGCTTGATGAGCTGATCGGTCGGAAAAACAAGCCCAAGTCCTGTGTGATTGGTGAACCCACTGGAATGCGCGTCGTGCGCTCGCACAAGGGGAAAATTTCCAGGCGCTGTTCGATACATGGACTGGAATCACATTCTGGATTGGCGCACATTGGAGTCAATGCGGTTGAAGCGGCGGCAGAGATCATCGCTTTTCTGAAACGGGAAGCTCGGCGCTATCGCGATGACGGGCCCTTCGACGATGCATTCACCCCTACGTATACGACCGTCCATACCGGCTTGGTCAGGGGTGGTACGGCACTCAATATCGTCCCCAAGTTCTGTGCATTCGAGGCTGAGGTTCGACACCTGCCGAGCGATGATCCGCAAAGGATATGGAACCGCATGCACCAGTTCATCGAAGCTGAAATTCTCCCTGAAATGCAGGCGGTTTTTCCGCACGCACGCATTGATTGGGAAGATCTGTCAACGATTCCAGCGCTGGCATCAAGTGATGAAGAACTGATCGAGCTGGCGCAGGATCTTTCGAACACGACTGGTACCGGATGCGTCAGTTTCGGAACCGAAGCCGGGCTTTTTGAAGAGATTGGCATACCGTCGGTCGTCTGCGGCCCCGGCCATATCGATCAGGCGCACAAACCGGATGAGTTCATTGCGAAGGACCAGATTTACCAATGCGAATCATTTATCGACAACCTCCTGGAACGACTGGACTGAGTGAGGTTCCGCGCGATGGCGCGTACGGTATTGAGTGAGTGTCATGGCAATGTGGCACACATTCGTTTGAATCGGCCGCAGGTCAGAAACGCCTTGAGTCCTGAACTGATGGCGGAACTGTCGGCCGCATTTCGAGAGGCGGATTTGGACGATGCCGTTCACGTGATTGTGCTGAGTGGTGTTGGCGAGCATTTTGGCGCGGGCTACGATCTGAACGTGGACTGGCGTCATCTTTATGGGAAATCCAATCCGGCAGGTACTCGAAGAATGCTGGATGAATGTGTTGAGTTTGAGATGAATCCCTGGAACTGCTCGAAACCAGTCATTGCGATGGTCAGGGGTTACTGTCTCGCCGGCAGCTGCGAGCTGGCGATGATGTGCTGCATCACATATGCCTCCGCGGCGGCGAAATTCGGCGAGCCGGAAATTCGTTTTTCTGCGGTTCCACCGGCGTTGGTGATGCCATGGGTTGTCGGTCTGCGACATTCGCGCGAGCTGCTCTATGCCGGTGAAGTGATTGATGCTGAAGAAGCGCTGCGCATCGGAATGGTGAACCGGATCTTTGCTGACGAGGAGCTCGAAGCTGCAACGATGCGTTATGCGGCGCGGGTTGCGGCGATGGACCCGCTGGCGGTGCGGATGATCAAAAAGTGTGTGAATCACACGGCGGAAAATGCAGGATTCAGTCAATCGATTCAGTACGGCATTGATAACGGCGCCATCGTGGAATCGACTGAAACGGAAAATTACCGACAGTTCATGGAAGTGACTCAGCGGGACGGACTGACGGCGGCGATTCGCTGGCGCGAAGCCAAATTCAGTTGACGGCATGTAACTAGAGTGCTGTTTTGGCGCCTCAGAATCAAACTGTCAGGCCTGGTCAAGTTCGACCCGTCCGTTATGAGACGATGGTTCCGAAGTTTTACGGCGACGGCCAGACTACTTTATGTTCGCTGCATGCTAACCAATTGGTGGCGTATGATGATCAAGATGGTTAATTGATCATGGTCTGCAGTCGTCGCTTTTGATCAAAAACAGGATGCTGAAGGTTTAGATGATCATGAATCCGATATTCTGGCATGGAGATACATGTAGTTTCCAGATTCGAAATCTGCTGTGAAACGAAATTCAGAAAAGTGTCGTTGTCATCGCCACAGATACTATGTCTGCCTTCTTCAATGGCAACTCTTGTAGTTATTCCGCTACCAGCGAAAAAATCGACGACGATGGATCCAGGATAAGAGAGTGATGCAATCAGTCGCTGGATGATCTGTTTTGGTTTTTGTGTAGGATGCCCCACTCGCTCCTTGGCGTTCCCATTCAGTCTGCACATGCGCCATACATTAGTCGGGTTGCGACCTTTCTCTATACTATCTGCGTTTAGTCGTTTGTCTTTCCGGTAGAGTATTTTGGTTTCCTCATCGAATGGTTCTCTAACCGCATCCAAGTCAAAATAGTATTTTTTTGATTTGGCAAACCAAGCGATTTCTTCATGCCGATTGGCAAAAAATCGTCTGGCGCTCATGCCATTAGGATAGTTCCAAATAATGAGATTAACGAGCAACATTCTGCTGCTGTGTCGCAGAAAATGAAGAACTGACAGCAAGTCACCGCTTCCAGCCTCACCTTGGAATTGCAAACCTCCAAAGATCACAATATTGCCGGTATTTTTCAGCACTCTTTCAGCTTCTGAAAGCCAGGTTGAGGCCCATTCAATATAGTTTTCATGTCGGTCCCAATCAGCAAGCAGTATGTTGTAGGGAGGATCGCAGATAATGAGTTGGACTGAATTGTCAGGTAACCTCGCCAACAATTCGCAGCAATCTATTTTCTCAGTTACGTGATGCGTGATTTCAGGTATTCTAGTATCTAAGTCGTTCAAAGATGAGTGAGCAACGCCGGTTTTATTCATTGCGTTCATTGATCTATATCCCGAATTTCTGTGCGATCTATTCATAAATCTTTCAACTCGTCAGACAGTAAATGTATTGAGGTTGATGCAGATGTCCATAGAATATCAACCATACATTCCATTGACCAAGCCTTCGCTTGGAAATATAAAGATGGGACCTGCAGCATCTGCGATTTGCCATCCAATTCTATAAATACATTTTGGCAGTAATTCTTGTTAATCTCCATTCCATAACTACTTGGTGTAACGCGATCAATTCTGTTCATACTTCCCACATCGTGGGCAATTTTTACTTTTTCCTATTTACCGTGAATAATTAGTGGCACTTGTGATAGACTAATAATATCATAATTCACTGATAATGGGGAGATATTCAATGGCTCGCAATGCCATACAGTTTCAGAAAGGCATCAGTCTGACCGACTTTCTAAAGGCCTACGGCACCGAAGAGCAGTGCTTTCAGGCGCTGTTCCATTGGCGCTGGTCGAAGGGCTTTGTCTGTCCGCACTGTGGCCACGACCGGGCCTGTCTGCTGACCACCCGCCGGCTGCAGCAGTGCTATCGGTGCCACCGCCAGACCTCGGTGACGGCCGGCACCATCTTCAGTTCCACGAAACTGCCGCTGACGGTGTGGTTCTTGGCCCTCTACCTGCTGACGCAGAGCAAAAAAGGCGTCTCGGCGATGCAGCTGCACCGCGAGCTGGGCATTTCCTACGATGCGGCCTGGCGGATCAAGCACAAACTGATGCAGGTGATGATGGAACGCGATGACAAACATCAGCTGGAGGGTCTGATGCAGCTTGACGATGCCTATCTCGGTGGTGAACGAAGCGGCGGCAGACGCGGCCGCGGGGCGGCGGCCAAGACGCCGTTCCTGGCGGCCGTGCAGACCAACGACCAGGGGCACCCGCTCCGCATGAAGTTGAGCGTGATCAAAGGTTTCAGGAGCTCGGAGGTCGCCGCCTGGGCGAGGCGGCATCTGGCTGACGGCACGGCGGTCTGTTCCGACGGACTGCCCTGTTTCAACGCCCTGAGCGAGGCCGGTTTCGAGCATCAGGTGGTGGTCACCGGCGGTGGCAGAGCCAGTGTCCAGAAGCCTGAGTTTCACTGGGTGAACACCATGCTCGGCAACGTCAAGTCGGCCATCCGCAGCATCCATCACTCGGTCAGCGGCAAATACGCTCATCGGCATCTGGCGGCGTTCGAGTACCGGTTCAAACTGCCCGATCTGATTCCACGCTTGGCTTATGTGGCACTCAGAACGCCACCCATGCCTGACAGGCTGCTAAAGTTAGGCTTAATATAAACGGTAATTAGGAAAGAAATTAAGTGAGACACATAGTTTTATCGTGGATTACATGCGAATCAATAATTTGCCTGCTTATTTGAAGACCTCACGCTACACTGAACAAACGGGAGAGCAATGAAAAAGACCAATCCTACTATCAGGAAACAACATCGTCAAATAGTACGAAATTCAGGTGATCTTGACTTGAAAAGTTACCATACACACAAGGAAATTGAAGAAACATTAAGGAAGGCGGGAATTGTGAGATCTGAACGAGGACCCAAAATTAATGATCCTGCTCATATCCGTAGTGTAATTTACAGATAGTTCCTTGTTCAGAGCCCATATTATATTCATGGCCATCGCGGCCACGTTGTCTTCAGCTGGCCTGGAACACTTACCGGAGGCTGGAACGTATGATGTATGCTGTACCACGGAGTGGAAGTAGCGGGCTAGAAAGGAACGGCCCGTATTCGGATAAGTAGGTTCGTACAGTAGCCGTCGTTGCCAGACCATAGGCCCTCTGAACTCTCTTGGGTATTGACTTCCGGCGGGGCCACGTGGACCGCGAGCGACGTAGCCATGACCGACATCATGGCTAAGCGTGTCAAGGAGTCTGCCCGGGTCGGAATTCCGGATTTCAGCAAGCCAGCTCTTAATGTGAACTTTTCCGATATCGCGTATTCGGAATTCGGCGAATCCCGTCCGTTGATCGTATGGAGCGAACTGCCTATTGACGATGTCAGTGTCTTCAGGTCAGTCGTATTGTGTTTTTTCGTCTTCAGGGGGCATCCGAATCGGAGCACGCCTATTCCTGATCGAATTGGCACCGCTGACTCCCCATCGGCATCCTGTCCTTCCGGAGAATCCGGGAACAGGACTGCAACTATGTGGATAAGAGCCCTCATCCAGGACCTAGTCAAGTAGAGCGACTCCTCTTTTCTGTCCCACTCCTCTCCCCGCCGGTTCAAGGTCCTGCTGGCGTGTCATGTCGAATGGCATATGCGTCGTCGGCTGGCGCCGCTGCTGTTCGAGGACGAGGGTGAGCCGCGGTGGGACTCGGCGGTGGCGGCGGCCAAGGTGTCGGCATCGCGGAAGAAAAAAATCAGAACTATGACGTGCAGAACTGGTCGGGTCTGCTGGGCGCCCTGGCACTTTGCAGCATCAGCTGGTGCATTTGGATCTGCCGGGGGGCATGACGGATGAGATCTGGATGACGGCATGTCCAACGCAGTGGCAGAAGGAAGCGTTCAGACTGTTGGAGGTGCGATTGGAGTGTGTTCAGTAGTGAGCCGTCAATATTTCAAAAATACCTATTATTATCAACCAGTAATAAGCATCCATGCTCTGGAAGTTAAGATTAACATCGGTGTTCGGTCGCCTTCCGAACTGTCCGCCATAAACCCATAACTCAATACTGTCTCACGACTTTTGAATGTTCCTGGCCAACTTGACCGAACGCACTCGCCACTGACCCAGAGTGTTGTATAATCTTACCATCAAAAAAAACTGTCTCAACGCGTTCAGTAACGGTACAGCCGTCTCTGCTTTCCCATGCATCCATACTTGCTCCATACCTGTCAGCAGGCCAGGGAAATTGACCGTCTCATCGTTGACGAGCTGGGCATTTCAGGCTTTCAATTGATGACTCGGGCTGGTGAAGCTGGGTATCGTATAATGATGGATCATTGGCCGACCTGTAAGCGAATCGTCGTGTTCTGCGGCCGGGGAAACAACGGTGGAGATGGGTATATTCTGGCGGCCGAATCCATAAAAAGGGGCCTGAGTGCACGCGTCTATCGGCTGGGTGAGCCGAATACTCCTGAGGCGAGAAAGGCCTGTGCAGGATTCCTGCAGATGGATGGTGTGGTGGAAGATATCGGCGACAACATAGACTTGGACGATTATGATCTGGCTGTCGATGCGCTGCTTGGAAGCGGGCTGACGCGCAATGTCGATGGAACCGTTCGTCACGCGATCGAACGCATTGATCTGAGTGGGATGCCGGTTCTGGCCTTGGATATTCCATCTGGATTGGATGGCGACACCGGTGCCGTTCGAGGCACGGCGCTGCGGGCCGAGGTAACGGCGACCTTCATCACGACAAAGGTGGGATTGGTCAGTGGTGAAGGCCGATACTACCGGGGGCATCTGGAACTTGATTCACTGGATATTTCAGCGTTGTCCTATCAGCGCATTAAGGCGGCGGCAACGTATATCAGCATGGGTACGCTGGCGGCCGCCAGGCTCAGGCGAAGGATGGATGCGCACAAAGGCGACGTGGGACGGGTGCTGGTGATTGGTGGCAACAGGACGATGCAGGGTGCGGCGCTGATGGCTGGGCGAGCTGCATTACGTGCCGGTGCCGGACTGGTGTCAATCGCATCAGTCAGCGGCTGTGCTGAATTGATCTGTTCGGGTGCGCCTGAAATTCGCGGCTTCCCAATCGAGAATGGCGGCGACCTCGCGCCGCTGCTGGATAACAGCGATGTCGTGGGAATCGGCCCGGGTCTTGGACAGGACGCATGGGCGGTTGGGATGTGGAACGAAGTGCTGCAGAGGGGCAGGCGTTTGGTGGTGGATGCGGATGCGTTGAATCTGCTTGCTCAGCGCCCACAGAAGCGAACCGATTGGCTGTTGACACCACACCCGGGTGAGGCCGGTCGTCTGCTGGGCATCTCAGCTGGGCAGGTGCAGGCTGATCGAATGGGCGCGGCCAATCAGATTGCTGAAATGTATGGCGGAATCTGTGTATTGAAAGGTGCCGGCACGGTCGTTGCTGGTGGTGAGCGGACCTGGCTTTGTGATCTGGGCAACCCCGGTATGGCCACTGGCGGGATGGGTGATATATTGACGGGTATCCTTGGTGCGCTTTGGGGACAGGGGCTGACAGCTGAACAGGCCGCCTGTATGGGCGTGTGGCTGCATGCCAAGTCGGGTGACGACATTGCGGACGAGGCGGGTCAGATTGGCATGGTTGCAACCGACCTGCTGCTGAAAGTTCGCGCCAATCTTTCACGGGTGATGGAATTTGCGGAAGAGTGAGCGGCTGATGGGAGAGACGTCAGACTGGATGAGGAGGTCCGTTTCACATGATGCGATGACAGACCTTGCAGGTGAACTTGCAGGCTTCGTCAAACCCGACTGGGTGATGTATTTTAAAGGCGCTTTGGGAACTGGAAAAACGACCCTGATACAGAAACTGTTTCAACAATTACAGGTTGGCGATTCGGTGCTGAGTCCCACGTTCTCCATTTTGAAACCTTATGCGAGCGGGAGTGGATTTGAACTGCTGCATGTCGATCTGTATCGCATTGACGATCCGGCGGAACTCTGGTTGATTGGGATTGACGACTACATCGATTCGGGATGCGCATGGTTTGTCGAGTGGCCCGAGCGGGGCGCTGAGGTGATTCCGCCGCCGGATGTCTGCGTCGACCTGAGCCATGCTGACTCGGCGCGCAACGTGCGCGTAAGTTTTAGCTGAAGAGTATCTCAGTGATGTCAGCAATATTGCATCGAAATCTGTTGCTTTGGTTGGGACTGGCCGGCCTGCTTCTACTGACTCTTGAAACCCATGCAGCCGAAATCGAAGACATCCGGGTCTGGAAATCACCGGAGCGTACGCGCATCGTCTTTGATTTGAGCGATTCGGTCCAGTATGAGCTGTTCGCATTGGAAAGCCCGGCGAGAATCGTGATTGACATCCCCGACTCAGAGTTTTCCGGACCATTGCCTGAGAACAGGAAATTAGGCGATCGAGTCGCAAGCATCCGTTCCGGCCGGCATGGTCAATCGACGCGTTTCGTCTTGGATATCAAGTCCAGTGTCCGCACGGAGCATTTCACTTTGGTTCCGATTGAGAACTACGGTCATCGGTTGGTGGTGGATCTCTACTGGTCCGATGGTCGGCCGAAGACAAAGCAGCGGCCGACCACCGACGAGTTCATTGTTGTTATCGATGCGGGTCACGGCGGTGAAGATCCCGGCGCGATCGGCGCCAGCAGAAAAACGCAGGAGAAAAATCTGGTACTCGATATCGCGAAGCAGCTGAAAAAGAAACTGGATGCCGTATCCGGCATTCGTGCCGAGCTGACGCGCACGGGTGATTACTATATTCCACTCGGTAAACGAACTGAAATTGCTGCCAATATGGGGGCCGGCTTGTTCGTATCCATTCACGCAGATGCCTTTACGCGCCCCAGTGCGGCGGGTATATCAGTATTCGCACTATCGCAGGGAAATGCGACCAGTGAACGGGCTCGCAAGTTGGCGAATAAGGAAAATGCGGCTGACTTTGTGGCCGGCGTCAATCTTTCCCGGATGGAGCACGATGTTGCAGGAACGATGTCCAGCCTGTCTGTTGGGGGACAAATCGCCCGTAGCATCGATTTGGGATCGATGGTTCGAAATCGCCTGTCAAGAGTCGGTAAGCTGCACGGCCAGGGTGTCGAGCAGGCGGGGTTCGCGGTGCTCAAGACGCCGCACATTCCATCGATATTGATCGAAGTCGGATTTATTTCCAACCCGCAGGAGGAACGCCGACTCAAAACCAAAGCCTACCAGACGAAAATCGTTAAAGAAATCGCCGCCGGCATCATTCAGTACGCAAAGAAGTACCCATGGGGGCAGGAGAAATGGAGAACCGCGAGCAGCCAGTAACCCCAATTTCGGACGCGGCGGCAGTGGCGCCCGTTGCGGCGCCGCGCATTCGTCGGCTTGATGATCGCGTAATTGACAAAATAGCCGCTGGTGAGGTCGTCGAACGACCGGCTTCGGTGCTCAAGGAACTGATCGAAAACAGCATCGATGCAGGCGCGAAAAAGATTGAGATCGAAATTCGCGCCGGTGGTCTGCAGAGCATTGTGGTGCGCGATGATGGCAGTGGCATCAGTTGCGCTGAGATTGCCTTGGCGCTGGCCCGCCACGCCACCAGCAAACTGCTTGATTTCGAAAGTCTCGAACACCTGCAGACGCTGGGTTTCCGTGGTGAGGCGCTGCCGAGCATCGCGTCGGTTTCCAGAATGACGCTGACCACGCGGACGGTGACCGATGATCATGCCTGGCGGGTGTCATGCAATGGCGGTACGATCAGTGAGCCGGAACCCGCGCAGCAGGCCGTCGGCACCGAAATCGAGGTGCAGGATCTGTTTTTCAATGTTCCCGCGCGGCGGAAATTTCTCCGCAGCTCATCAACGGAGTTTTCTCATATTCGCAAGCTGATCAAGCAATTGGCACTCAGTCGAACCGCCGTTGACATTCGGTTGCAGCACAACAGTCGGCAGGTCGCGCATTATCCGATGGCCGTATCGGAAGCGTCTCTCAATGAACGTCTGGGTTCGGTATTCGACGAGCACATGGTGGACAACCGAATCCGAGTGGAATGGGAAGAGGATGGCATCCGCGCCAGTGGCTGGATCGGCCCGCCTGACTATACGCGCTCGCAGCCGGACCATCAGTACCTGTTCGTCAATGGACGCAGCATTCGGGACCGCAGCATTACGTATGCCGTCAAGCAGGCCTATCTCGATGTACTGTTTGATTCATCCAGGCATCCGATCTTTGCGCTGTATCTGGATTTCGATCCGGAGCTTGCGGACATCAATGTTCATCCGGCTAAAATGGAGGTTCGATTCAGGCGTCCTCGAGACATGTACTGGTTCGTCATTCGAGCGATTCGCGCGGCCCTATCGGGTGATCGGCCCGGTGTTCGGAAAATGGCCAGATCGGCGCTTGATACCGTCAGCAAAGGAAAAGTCGATGATTTTCCGGCGACTCGGCAGGGAACGATGACACTGCCCGTGGACGGCATTTGGACGCAGGATTTCGGTCAGAAAAAGAATGTAACCGCCCCCACGCCCAAACCCGCCGATGATGGCGGAGAACAGTCGGTCATTCCGCCGCTCGGTTTTGCGCTGGCCCAGCTGGGCGGGGCTTATGTGCTGGCAGAGAATAAAGAGGGACTGGTGATCGTTGACATGCATGCGGCCCATGAAAGGCTGAATTATGAGAGACTGAAGCAGGAATATGAGAGCTCGGCACTGCAGGCGCAGACTCTCATGGTGCCATTTGTGATCAAAGTCTCGTCTGAGGAGGCGGAAGTCGCGGTTGCCAATCAACAGGTACTTGAAGAACTGGGCTTTGATGTATCGCTGGTCAGCGATACGGCATTGTCGGTCCGCTCGATTCCCAGAATACTTAAAGAATGCGACATCGAAAAATTGGTACGCGACATCATCGCCGACCTAAGCGAACATGGCAGTACCAACCGAGTGGAACAGGTGCGCAACGAAATTCTTGCGACCATGGCCTGTCACAGTGCGATCCATGCCAATCAGCAGCTGTCGCTGCAGGAGATGGATGCACTGTTGCGGCAGATGGAAGGTACGGGTCTGTCCGGCTACTGCAGTCATGGTCGTCCGACTTGGAATCTGATTACCATACCCGAACTTGATCGGCTGTTTTACCGTGGCCGATAGCGCTTTTTGCTGACGGCGCGCCAATGGGCGGCAACATCCGTCCGGACCCGCCGGTTTTCTTTCTGATGGGACCGACGGCAACGGGTAAGACGCAGCTGACGGTGGAGCTTGCCGAGTGGTTTCCGGTGGATGTGATCAGTGTCGATGCGGGGCAGATCTATCGCGGAATGGATATTGGCACCGCCAAACCGTCAAGCGACATTCTCGAACGAGTTCCGCATCGTCTGATTGATATCTGTAGTCCATGGGCGCGCTACTCAGCGGGTCAGTTTCGCAGGGACGCACTGGTGGAAATCAAGCGGTCCATGCAACTCGGTCGAATTCCACTGTTGGTCGGTGGTACAGCATTTTATTTTCGAGCGCTGGAATCGGGGCTTTCCAGACTCCCGGAACGTTCCGAGAAGATCAGTCAGGAACTCAGTGCCGAAGCCGCGGCGAATGGATGGTCATCGCTGTATGACAAACTGCGGGAAATTGATGCGGAATCCGCCCATCAGATTTCTCCAAATGATCATCAGCGCATTATTCGGCTGCTGGAAATGTACCATCTGTCCGGCCTGCCGCCAAGTCAGATCAGACGGCATCATCCGGCTGAGCCACCGGCATTTAGGATCATCAAACTGGCCATAGCAAGGTCTGACCGGGACGTGCACCATGAGCAGATCAGACAACGTTTTTTTCAGATGCTGGACCGCGGTTTTCTGGCTGAGGCGGAGCGACTCTTCCGTTCGAAGCCATTCGATGCATCGCTACCCGCAATGCGCTGCGTGGGATATCAGCAGGCGTACCGGTATTTTGCAGGTCAGATCGATCATCAGCAGATGGTTCAGGAAGTCATTCGTGACACCCGTGGCATAGCGAAGCGGCAGTTAACCTGGATTCGCAATCAGGCAGGTGTGATTTGGTCCATGTATCGGAGCGCACTGCCGACTGTGGCGTTGGTGCGATTGATGAACGCTATGTTGGCATCTGACGATTGTGGGGTTACTTCCTCAGATTTCTGACCGAGGTGCGATCGTCAATACAATATCATTAGGTCCGAAAAAATTTACAACGTCAGAACAAAATTGGGTAGAGAAAAAAATGAGTGCTCAGCATAAGGAATCATCAGTTCAGGAACCTTATTTGAACGAACTGAGAAAGCAGAATACCAAAGTATCGGTTTACTTGGTGAATGGAATCAAACTGCAGGGGCAGATAGAATCTTTCGATCGATTTGTCATTCAGCTGAAGGCTGGTGTATCACAGATCATATATAAGCATGCAATATCAACCATCGTGCCTGATGCATCTTTCAAACCTTCAGGCGAGTGATTGGGCTGTAGGGGACCACAATGCGATGATTTGCATGGGGATGCTGGCATTGATCGATTTAAGCTGCCGGTGGGTGCGGGCTTGAACATTAGAGGAGGTTTCAACGATCAGAAAATCAGTCTTATGGTCTATTCATGCAGTTCGCCGGTTCGATGTTCACGTTCGGTGCGTCTGATGAATTCGCGGATCGATTGGGGCGGCATCTAGTAGTGAAGCCAAAAAAATTTGATGGAGGATACAGATTGGATTTTTTTGAATTTTTGAGAAAAAGAACAGAGCGGAACATAGACCGAAGCTCAGAGTTGCGCTGATTGAGAATTTGCTCTTCCCGTCCATGCGGCCTGGGTCAGCGAGGTCTGACTGCGCTGGGCTCCAGACAATCGGCCCCAGCTCGGAGGTCGGCTGAGCGTCGTCTGGATTGAAATCAACGTCTTGATTGGTCAAGTGTCTGAATCGCTACAGGCTTTTCCGCGCGTTCAGTTCGGTTGATTCCGAGCATGGATAATTGAGCTTCGGTTCTGGATTGTACAAATGCTCTGTTC
The DNA here is from genome assembly GCA_965205205.1 of Arenicellales bacterium. Lineage (GTDB taxonomy): Bacteria > Pseudomonadota > Gammaproteobacteria > Arenicellales > JAJDZL01 > JAJDZL01. Next base: position 172,903 of record CBDBFX010000002.1, on the reverse strand, counting down.
AGGGGTTCGTAAGCCATCTGATGATGGTGTTGATCGAATTCAACTCCGATGTAATTTCTCTTCCGTATCTTGGTATTGACGCGGTTGCTCGAGAACCAACAGACGGATCGTCCATCAGATAATTGGGAGGGCACCAGGAGGTGGTGTGTTCCCTTGCAGGGCTCGCGGGAAATGCTGCTGGGTTATGGTGCGCAGTGTTGCCAGATGCCGAGTGACTGTTACCGATCCTGTATTCCCAGACATTGGTTCGGTGTCCCTACTTTCCATAGCCATTTCGGCTTCGTCTGAGCAGCGGTCCAGCGCGCCATTTTTCATCCGGTTAGTCGTCTTTGGAATGCTTTTGCAACACACAAACATCCACTCGAATGTCTGCCGGACGGTTCTGTTATCGCCACATTCGCCCTTTAGGCCGAATCAGGTCGGACATCGCACCAAACATTTCAGACAGGTTAAACCTCACTGCCTTGAAGTTCCAGTGCCTGGTTGAAAGATTTCACAGATATGCTTCCATTTTCGCCTTTTCGCCGCCGACCCAGACAACCGCTCCATTGGCACTGATCATGGTTTATCACCTGATAAAGAGCCGAAGCGATGCGTTCACATTCAAAATCCTGACGTCTGTCGTCATCGGGTGAGTAGGTAAAAGGCCGATCGATTGAAGGCTCCAACCGACATTATTGCAACAGGCGGTGTTTATGCCGTGTCATATTTATATTGGCGCGAAATTCATGGCATGAACTGACGGCGCTCATGTTTGAGGAGAAGTTAGAATTCGGCTGTCGAAATATGCCGGAAAAGACTTGAAAATGAGTGTTCTATCTCTATATTTTCAGTATCAAGAAAAAAACAGATGTTAATCATTCAGAGGTCAGAAAACCATTATGTTGAATCTAATTAATCGCAACAATGCCCATGACAATCTACTTTCTTCGGTGGTGTCGAACTGGGATGATTTTTTTCCCAGTGTGCGGCACAGCAGCTTCCTGAATACCGCCAGCCGGATTCCAGCAGTCGACGTGAAGGAAACAGATGATGCTTTTCAGTTTATTGCTGATTTGCCGGGTGTCTCCAAAGATAATCTGGAGGTGTCTGTGAAAAATGATGTGCTGAGTTTAACCGTTCGCTCACAAAATGAGAAGTCGGAAGAATCTGAGGGTCGCCTGATCCGTCAGGAAAGATATCGAGGCGAATTTCAACGTTCTTTCAAGCTCAATGAAATGGTGGATGGCGAGCACATTCAGGCAACTTACAAGGATGGCGTTCTGAGCATTTCCGTACCCAAGAAAGAACCGGCACAGCTCAGAAAAATCGAAGTTGTCGAGCATTAAAACCATCTTCAATTTGATACTCCTCCATTTATTCAGGGTAGTAACTGAAGCAGGCGGTCGGTTAAACAACCGACCGCTTTTTTTCTGTAAAATCAGCCAATCCGCCTGATTGAAGCAATCCGGGCCTGCGCTCGAAAGCCTGGCACAGTTCACCTGCTTCGAATCCGATCATTTGATGCGACAGTCCCAATGAAATGACCGCCAATAAAAACACCAAGGTGCAGAAGTCAGCAGACATTCTGATCGAAGGTCTGCCGTATATCCATCAGTTTCGCGGCCAGACCATCGTTGTCAAGTACGGCGGCAATGCAATGCAGTCGCCAGATCTTCAGGAAGCGTTCTGTCGCGACATCGTCCTGATGAAGAACGTGGGCCTGAATCCGGTTGTGGTACACGGCGGCGGACCGCAGATCAGCAGAGCGATTGAACGGGCCGGGCTGCGGACGAGATTCGTTCAGGGAATGCGCGTCACCGATCGGCAGACGATGGCTATTGTCGAAGACGTGGTCATCAATGACATCAATCGGGAATTGGTGCGGATGATCACCGCGCAGGGAGGGTTGGCCTTCGGACTGGGTTCGACGCTTGAAGGCGGACTGATCAGCGCCCGTAAGCTCAATGCGACCGTCATCGACCCTCAGTCACTGACGCCGGTGGATTTTGGATTCGTCGGCGAAGTGAGTTCAGTTGCAGTTGAGAAACTGCGACTGTCATCGGCTGAAAATGCCATACCGGTGATTGCGCCCATTGGAGTCGATGACCGCGGAGACAGCTATAACATCAATGCCGATACCGTCGCTGGCGCAATCGCCGCGTCCGTTCAGGCTGAAAAACTCGTCATTCTGACCAACATGCCGGGTATTCTGGATCAAGGTGGAAGCTTGATCTCAACATTAACAATGGAGGAGCTTGACTCGCTGATTCGCTCGCAAGTCATCTCGGATGGCATGCTGCCAAAAGTTCGATGCGCGCAGAGTGCGATCGAAAGTGGGGTGCGTACGGTACAGATCATCGATGGACGCATACCTCACTCGGCGCTGCTCGAGATCTTTACGGCCAAAGGGGTGGGCACACTGATCGCCAACTCCCATCCCTGCTGAAAAATTGCGGCGGGGAATTTTCCGCGCTCAGTTTTCTGCGGTCAGCCGCCTGGCCTTCTGTGTGAACCAGATGCCCAGGAACATTGCGATGGTTGCAATCCATACCAGTAGCGGCAATATCTCATCGTGCACATAAGCGCCGATGATGATGCCAAAAATTGTTGCGGTATACGAAACCTGGCTGGAGAACAGGGCCCCGGCGGTCTTAATCAGAAAATAAAACAGACAGAACGCAATCGCGGTTAATGCGCCGTGATAGAAAACTAGGAGCGCCACCAACGGTTCGGCGTTCCATAAGGGGTACACGGTAGCGAACGCGGTCGTTGCACAGAACAGCGCAATCGCAGAGGCGATCAGCATGCCCAACGACATGTCCAGCGTGTGTAGCATTGGAGGTCGTCGCCGCGCCGCATAGACGATGTTGATCGCATAAAGAGTCGGGGTTCCGAGTCCAAGAAGAATGGCCCAGACGGGTGCGTTCATCTGAGTAACCGAATCTGGCATGAGAATGAGCAGTATGCCGATGAATGCGAGCAGCAGTCCCAGCGTCTTGAGTGGATGGTGCTTTTCAACTTTGACTATTATGCCCATCAGATAAGTGAGTACGGGCGCCACCGTGATCAGCAGAGCCATTAATCCGGCCGGGATCCAGATGACCGCATAGTACATTAATGTCGTGGGGATGGCTGAACCGGACAGACCGCAAACCGTATAAAACCAAAGATGACGCGGTGGCAGGCTGCGGCCGAGTAAAAAATTGATGGTGATAAGCACCGATGCCGCCAGAGCCAGAACCCAGAAAGAGTAGCTGAGGGGGTGAACGCCTTGGGCAATGACATATTTGGCTATGCTTGGTACACCGCCCCACAGGATTCCAAGTATTAACAGAACGGTCACGGGCACAATCCGCGCGACATAAGGAATCTGCAGAAGTTGCGATTTCAATTCAGATGCGAAATCAGGCCGAACGGAAAATGACGTCTGTCGGTTCGATCGGTATGGAGAACTGAAGATGCCGAACAGCTACTGATTCTGGCGCTGAGTTTCATCATCGGCAACAAAAACGAGTGCAATTCCATTGCTGCAGTAGCGTTTACCGGACGGTTGCGGCCCGTCGTTGAATACGTGCCCATGATGGCCTCCGCATCTGGCGCAGTGATATTCGGTTCGTGGCAGGATTAATTTAAAGTCGGTCCTCGTTTCCAAACTGCCGTCAATGGCCGTATGAAAACTGGGCCAACCGGTACCGCTGTTGAATTTGCTGGCTGCATGAAACAGCGGCTGTCCGCAGCCTCTGCACTGATAGACGCCGCGGCGGTGCTCGCTGTTAAGTTCACTGCTGTATGGCTGTTCCGTGCCTTCCCGGCGCAGGACTCGAAACTCCGCAGGGTTAAGAACAGCCTGCCATTCCTGATCGGTTTTAACTATTTTTTCCATCGTATCGCCAGTCGGATGATGCAGACCGACACCCGTATCGCCCATTGAGAATCAGGTACGAAATCAGCGGATATCAGATTGTCCTGGTGAATTGATAAGAAATTGTGAAATTGCAATATTCGAATTGCACGGTAGAGAATTTTAATAAAATTCCACCGTACAATTTTTGATTCGTGCTTGATGCACAACCTAGCCGCGGGCACCGATATTTGAAAAGTCCGTTTACTCCGCTTGGAGAGTTCAGCGAACGCGCAAGAGGTGTTGCTCTCGTGTTGACAGCGGGGGTTTTCTGGAGTTTTGCTGGATTGGCTGTGCGAATGATAGAGACGGCCAATGAATGGCAGATTCTCTTTTTCCGCTCAATTTCGCTGGTCGCCTTCCTAATCTTATATTTCCTGTTGGTTCGTCGTGGTGAGACGATCAAGGTATTTCGGGAATGCGGCTGGATTGGATTTCTGGCCGGTCTCAGTCTCGGCATCGCGTTCTGCGCCTGGATTCATGCGCTCACCCATACCACGGTTGCCAACGCTCTTTTTCTTCTGTCGACGTCGCCATTTTTCGCCGCACTTCTGGGATGGTGGATTCTGAGTGAAAGAGTGGCTGTGTCACTTCTCTGGTTCATCGGGTTGGCCATCTTGGGCGTCGCGGTCATGGTGGTCGAAGGCTATCAGCTCGGCACCTTGGTTGGTACGACTATGGGAATCCTGGCGGCGGTCGGATTTGGATTTTTCGCAGTTCTGCTGCGCAAAGGGCGTTCAAACGATCTGGTGCCCGCCGTATTCTGGGCTGGGCTGAGTGCAATTGTCATTTCGGGTACCGTCATCCTGCTGACACCGACAAATTTCGTAATCACAGCATGGGATTTCATGTTCTGTGCCCTGATGGGGGTCTTTCAAGTCGGGTTGGGACTCATAATATTCACCCGCGGCGCCCGTTATCTGCCGGCCGCTGAGATTACGCTTCTATCGTTGACGGAAATCGTACTCGGTCCTGTATGGGTTTGGATGGTCATCGGTGAAGTCCCTGGCGTTCTGACAGTGGTTGGTGGCACGATTGTGCTTCTGTCAATCGCCGGACAGGCATTTTTCACACTGCGCACGCCCCGCTAGCTGTATTTTTCCGGTTGCAATTGAATCAAGATTGAAGTTCGGCTGACGCAGCCCATGCCATTTCACCAACCGGCGTGAACTGCGACAGCGCCCCAGACCAGCAGATCGCTCAAGCAGGCGGTACGCCGTCCGTACCTGATGCCAACGATGAATGCCATGTGCTGTAGTCGGAAGAGTGGCTGAATTCATAGACCGTTCAAATGCTGAGCTCTGAGTTGGCGACGGCCGTCCAACGTTATGGTTGAGGTACCTGGCTGTTGTTGATCGTAAAAAATTGCGAGGGCCGCAATCAAGTTTTCCCAAATTTGTTGCCGTTCGCAATCATGCTGAAACCAATCGGCGGAGGTGAGCGCGTGGGCCCGGATGGAATATCATAAGAGAGCTATGTGGAGTGAGGAAAAAGAAAGAGGGCTGATGCGGTTCTCGAAGCGTACTGACAAGCAGCCCGCACCGTATTTCGTGGGTCGGCGGGATGTTATTGCTGGGATTGAGGACACGGTTGACAAGATGCGACAGCTGATCGCCAGTCGGGAGGTGGTAGACAAGGTTGATATCCCGACGAACCTGTCGACCGAGTTCACCTGGCTGGTGCGAGGCGCGCCGGGGGCCGGCAAGTCGTCGCTACAGCATCATCTTCAGCAGAGGTGGACGAAACGTGCGAACAGCCCAATATCAATCCTGCTTGAACCGACGATTCTGGACGACGAGGATGAGCTCACCAAGGTGATCGCGAACGCGATCAGGAGTGATGGTGCGGCAGATCTCGGCCGCATTCAGACGCTTGAGCTGGCAGGTGGATTGAAGATTCCGGGTATCGGTGTGAGCGTCAAGAACACGGAGACGAGGAGTCTGGACTCTCTGACGCTGAGGGACCTGTGGCGGTTGTATGACAGAAGTGTGGTTGATTACATCCGCCGCCATCTGTCAATGAACTACCGACACGAGATATCGGAGCTGCGGCCAGTGGTGCTGCTGATCGATGAGATTCAGAGTCTGACGGTGCAGGGCGAGAAGCTGCTGTCGCGCATTCATCTGGGCAGGCATGGTCTGCCGATCATGGCGGTACTGGCAGGTCTGGCGTGGTCGCGGTCGCGGCTGAAAGACGCCGGGATATCAAGAATGAGCAGTGGGCATGTGCGGACCCTGGGGCCGCTGACTGAGGCGGAGGCGACCGGGGCGGTGCACCTTCTGCTGGAGGATTATGAAATTGAGGGTTTTCGGGATGCCGTCGTTGCGAGAAAGATTGCGCTGTGGTCCGACGGCTGGCCGCAGCATCTGCACAACTACATGTGCGTGCTGGCAGCGGAGCTGGTAAACAGGAAAGGCGACCTTGCCGCAGTGGATGAGAACCGAATTCGCGAAGCAGGAGACCGAGTGCGAAAGGATTACTATATGGAACGTCTGGACGATTCCCCCATCACCGCCTGCATCAATCTGCTGGCCGATACTGCCGAGCTGATTGGAAGCGACGGCTGCGACGAGTCCGTTATACTGGGATTACTTCGCAGGAGGCCGTGGCATGACGAAAGAGATCCTGCCGACAGCATGCCACAGGACATGAAACCGCAGGCGTTCATTGGTGAAATGATCAGAGCCGGCATCATTCATCGGGAAAAGCGTCGCATCACGATACCAATCCCATCATTTCGGCAATATTTGATTGACAGCAGTTTGAGCGGTTGAACCTGACATTTCCACAGTGGGGTCTTTCATTGCCGGCGGGAGTCAGCGCATCGTCAAATGATCAAATTCATGTTGCAGAAGCGTTCGTTTCGAAAAACCGATAAAAGCGCTTCAATTGCAAATTAATGGCATTCTGCTCATCTTGCGATCATATAATTTAATCACTTATCAGAGTTACCATTGATATCCTTTGGTTAGCTGATGAGTTAAACGGGGTGGAAGCGTTGCAGTGGTTACGCAGCTCCAAGATCAGTGGTTCAAGTCGATGCTGAGACTCTGCTGAGCGGAGTTTGGCAGGCTGGCGGAACCGTTGCTCGGAAACCGTTTGAGACTGTGCCTAGAGCACGTAAATATGCGGATTAACTCTCTCGGTTCCCGCTTCCGCCTTGTCTCCATTCGTTTGTGTACCAACGAATGGATTGGTCAAAAATAAAATTGGCATCTTCACCCGAAATTTGCCGATGGACGATAGGCAGACGTTCGCGAAAACGGCTGGCATCTCTCTATCCGAGTCTTTGAATCCGAAGGTGTTTTAAAGAAGCCTCAGTTCCTAAATTCCAGATTCTATCTTTGGGAGAACCTCTCGGTGGCAAACGACCTAAACCAATCTGACCCAGCCGCCTGTCAACGGATGGGCGAGAGTCTTCAGGTTCATAAAACGACTGCTGTATGCAGGTTTGTACCGGTTGATGCTGATCTGAAACCAGAACAGGTGCCATCTCAATATTTTTCAGGTGTCTGAGCATTGATGAAGAACTCAAATTTTCCATACAAATAGGCCCCAACGTGTCGAAAATCCTGCTGACGACTATTGCCCGGCTGAATTCAAACAGTCATTCAGAGACTTTCTCCGCGCGCTCCAATCCAGTAATGAGGCACTGAAGATGGCTTGGTGGGGACGTGTCTTGGGCGGTACGGTCGGAGCATTGTTTGGTGGTCCGATAGGGGCCCTCCTGGGTTTTGTCGCGGGGAATTTTTTTGATAAGGGACTGAAAAAAAATATGGGCGGTGATTTCACCGCCAATGAAAGACGTCAGACGACATTCTATGCGGCAACATTTTCGGTACTTGGATACATTGCCAAAATTGATGGTTATGTCAGTCCGAGCGAAATCAAGTTTGCTGAGCACATTATGAAGCAGATGTCGCTGAATCGGACGCAGCGCGAGATGGCCATAGAACTCTATCGGCTCGGTAAACAGGATGATTTTGAGGTTGAGCCGGTACTGAAGCAGTTTGCAAGGGAATGCGGCAATCGGCGAAGTGTCAAAAAGGTTTTCATTGAAATACTGATATCTGGCGCCATGTGCGATGGAAATCTTGATGAAGTCGAGCTGAGGGAATTGGAATCGATCGCCGCGTTACTGGGATTCGGTCAGACAGAATTCAACAATATCCTGCAGAGTCTGTCCAACCATACGGAAAGCCCATCGGGTGGTCGGCATGTATCGCTGGCCGAAGATTACAAAGTGTTTGGTTTGTCGCAAGGCGCAAGTTATGAGGAAGTCAAGCGAGCTTACCGTAAAAAGATGAGCCAGTATCATCCGGATAAGCTGGTGTCCAAGGGACTGCCCGACGAAATGATGCAGGTCGCAACCGAACGGACTAAGCAGTTTAGAGCGGCATATGAACGAATACGGGAAAGCCTCAAGTCGCGAAGTACCGTTCATTAGGATTTCAAATGGCAATTGATCAATTGAATTGACAGGTGAGTAGTCATTCTGATTTATTCTGTAAGCAGCTAGTGCCTAGCTTACTTTCTCAGTATCGCACGATTTTCCACAATCGTCAGTTTTACTTACTCAAATTCAGGGAGAGAATGGGCGTATGTTTCGGTTTGTCCTAGCAATATTGTTTTTTCTGTCGTGCGCGGTGCAGGCTGATGATGAGACTGAAACTTTAGTGTGGCAGGCCGAATTGGTATCGGCTAAATTGCAGTATCAACTGGGAATGTCCCATTACTTGGGCAAACAGGTGCCTCGAAATGTCGAGCAGGCTGTCAGATGGTTTGTTCTTGCGGCGAATCAGAATCATGTGGATGCTCAATTTACTCTTGGTCGAATGTACGACGAAGGTGATGCGGTTGCTCAACTCTATGATGAGGCCATGCGTTGGTATGGCTTGGCGGCGGAGCAGGGGCACGCATTGGCACAATACCGTCTCGGTAAGAGGTATGATCATTCCCTTATTGAGGCCGAACCTTGGTATGACTTGGCAAGCGAGCAGGGACATGAAATGGCAATACATCATGTCTATGCTGACACCACAGATGACGATGAATCCATAGCTAAGTTCTGGTATTCCAAAGCATGGTCCGGACTTCGGTCCGCTGCAGAGCAGGGAGATGTTTTGGCCCAATACAGCATTGGCAGTGTGCATTTACATGGAGATGGCAGGATCAAAAACCGTACCGCGGCTCGGCGTTGGTATGGTAAGGCATTATCTGGTCTGCAAATTCTGGCGGAGCAGGGATATGCGTGGGCGCAATACTATCTTGCTGAGATGTATGATCCCGCAGTTGATTATGCGATAGATGGTGAAAAAGCTGTTTATTGGTATCGCGCGGCGGCGGAGCAGGGGCATGCGTCAGCCCGATACCGTCTTGGCCTGATGTATGATTACGGATGGGGAGTTGCCCGGGACGAGTCTGAAGCATTGAGCTGGATTCGCCGGGCGGCGGAGCAGGGGCATGAAGATGCATTGGATTATCTCGATGGGACGTATTTCGGTAAATCGGGCTTTTGGGGTGAATTTCGAGCTGAGGAGGATTCGTCAGCATATAGATGGTATCGCGCAGTGTTGCCGAATCTTCGCCAGTTGGGTGAGCGGGGGAATGTGGCGGTACAAAGGCATTTGGGGAAAATGTATGATCAAGGGATAGGTGTTGCTGAGGACGATGCGGAAGCGGCACGCTGGATTCGCATGTTGGCTGAACGAGGAGATGATGATGCTATTGATAGACTTTCTTCACTCTATCACTATGGTGGCGTAGGGCTTGCAGAAGATGCTGCCGAAGCAGTGTACTGGTATCTCAAAATGGACTACACTAAAGGCTATATAGGGCTCGCAGAAATTTATTACTACGGTGGGAAGGGCGTTGTTCAGGACCGGGCTAAAGCCGCGCGTTGGTATGCCGCTGCCGCTTCGCGGGGGAATCCTTGGACAAAGCTCAAGCTCGGTATTATGTATTTCAAAGGAGACGGTATTGTTCAGGATTACGCTGCTGCGGCACGCTATTTTTATAGAGCGGCGCGAGACGGAATAAATGAGGCCGATAACTGGGTTGGATTTATGTATGACAAAGGATTGGGCTTTGACGAGGATGATACCGAAGCGAAGATCTGGTTTCACCGACATGGTGTAGGATTAGGTGCTTACAATCTTGACAAAATGTATTCTTATGGAGAGACTTATGCAGAAGTTGATTCGGAAGTGTTGCGGCAGGTCCGAATTGAAGCGGAACAGGGAGATGGACCGGCTCAAATCCTTATAGGCCGGATGGAGGAAGACGAGGCCCTCAAGGCACAATGGTTGCGCAGAGCGTTGCAGAATGTTCGTCGGGCCGCCGATCAGGGTGAGGCATGGGCACAGTACAGACTGGGTTGGTTGTATCACTCTGGCATGGCCACTGCCGAGGACGATGCTGAGATACTGCACTGGTATCACAAGGCCGCGGAGCAGGGACATATTTCAGCACAGTACGAGCTCGCCCGGATATACGATGAAGGACATTTATCTGATGAGGACAAAATCGAAGCTATACATTGGTATCGTTTGGCAGCTGATCAGGGTCTCGAACGTGCACAAATTCGCCTTGCTGATATTTACGATGAAGGATTGGGTGTCGCCGAAGATGATGATGAAGCGATTCACTGGTATCAAAGGGCTGTAGATCGTGGTAATTGGTTCGCTCAATATAGGCTTGACGAATTGTTGGAGAGCCGGTCTGACGCGCTCAGTGATGAACTCGGCAGTATTCGCAGAATAGCGGAGCAGGGTATCTCAAGAGCTCAATTCGACCTCGGCATGCATTATTTCACTGGAGAAGGTGTGGCTCAGGATTACGCTGAAGCATTACGCTGGATTCTCAGTGCTGCGGAACTGGAGGAAGTATCGGCGCAGTTTCAACTCGGCGTTATGTATGGGACAGGAGAAGGCGTGGCTCAGGATTATGCTGAAGCGGTGCGTTGGTTTCGAATGGCGGCGGATATGGAACATATACAGGCTCAAGCCAATCTCGGTGTAATGTATGAAAATGGTTGGGGTGTGGAGCAAGATGATGTCGTAGCGTTTGGCTGGTTTAAGAAAGCGGCGGAGCAGGGTTTTGCACCAGCTCAATCGATACTTGGTAAAAGGTATGCCTACGGAGTTGGTGTGCCTAGAGACAATATTCAGGCTTATGCATGGCTTAGTTTAGCTTCAGCTGAAGATGATGACGGAGCTGACTCAATAGAAAATCTGAAAAAAGAGATATCAGATGAATTGACGGCCAGCGAATTGCAAAAAGCAAGGAAGCTGGCAAGTGAATTAGCGGCGCAGCACAGGCTTTCATTCAACGATGAATGAATGCTGCGTTAGCCTTGGGAGGACGAGTGCATTGTGGTTTCCGATTGGTCCAAAAGTAGGATTTTCCCGAGCGGCGGTTTACGAAAGGGAATTGTTCCCATAAATTGGCAGACAGAAAAATATCCATTTGAATGAACCGTTTCCTTCCCTTACCATAAGAGCCAGCATAAAAACAGCAGGAGAGTAACCATGCCAAAGGCAATGCAAGTCTACAGCGTCGGAGAACCATCGGTGATGCAGTGGGAAGAAGTTGATGATCCCGGCAGACCTGGAAGTGGGGAAGTACTGTTGCGGCATACCGCCGTCGGCCTTAATTTCATTGATGTTTACTTTCGGAAGGGCACTTACCCGGCGCCAGGATTTCCGTTCGTACCCGGGTTGGAGGGGGCAGGTGTCGTTGAAGAGGTTGGCGCCGACGTCGCTGAGCTGACGGTTGGTGATCGGGTGGCGTATGCGTCCCCACCGCTCGGCGCCTATTCACAGGTGCGGCTGATGCCCGCAGACCGGCTGGTGAAAATGCCGGCGCAGATTGACGATGCTATAGCAGCGGCGATGATGCTCAAGGGATTGACTGTCCAATATCTGCTGCGTCAGGTGTACAACGTTCAGTCCGGAGATACGATTCTTTTCCATGCGGCGGCAGGTGGAGTGGGACTGATCGCCTGTCAGTGGGCCAGTCACCTGGGCGCGACGGTCATCGGTACCGTTGGCACCGATGAGAAAGCTGAACTGGCCAAGGCGCATGGCTGTGATTTTCCAATCAATTACAATCGGGAAGACTTCACCGAGCGCGTGCGGGAAATAACCGACGGCAAGGGTGTACCGGTGGTTTATGATTCGGTCGGGCTGTCAACATTTGAACAGTCGCTTGACTGTCTCCGCCCCAAGGGGTTGCTAGTCAGTTTCGGTCAGTCATCAGGAGAGATTGAAAGTTTCAATCCAGTGCTGCTGCGAGCGAAAGGTTCACTGTTTCTGACTCGTCCGACACTGATGACCTATACGGCGGAGCGGAGCGATTTGGTCGCAATGGCCGATGAGTTGATTGCGATGATCACATCGGGAGCGATTGCCATTACAGTGAATCAGCGCTTCGCACTGTCAGATGCGGTTCAGGCACATGTCGCTCTGGAAGCTCGCAAGACTCGCGGCGCGACGGTTCTCGAAGTGTGATTCGACGATCAGTTCAGCCCATAGAACGGTTGGACAGCAACCATCTCACCCGGCGAGGCGGTGGAATCTTCGTCATCCAGCAGTACGAAGCAGTTGGCCTCGGACATGCTGCTGAGCAGTCCCGAGCCCTGTAGTCCGGTACTGGAAACAATCGGCTCGCCCAATTCATCGCGACTTAGAATCGCACGATACACTTCGGCCCGATTCGGTTTCTTTCGGAAGGGTGTCATTGCGCGGGCTTTAACGATTGGTGCGGGATACAGGTTCCGTGCCCCCATCAGTTTTCGGAGTGCTGGCTGCAGTAACCGGTAGAAGGTGACCATCACCGCAACCGGATTACCCGGCAGACCGAAAAACAGTGCATGACCAATCCTGCCGAATGCAAATGGCCGTCCGGGTCGAATGGCAATGCGCCACAGCTCTAGGTGACCGAGCTGTTCCAGGACCTTGATGACAAAATCCGCACTGCCGGTGGAAACGCCACCTGAAGTAACGATCAGATCGGCTTTCTGACACGCGCTGGAAAGCGATTCAAGTGTCTGCTCAGGATCGTCTGGGATGATACCGAGGTTCAGGACACTCGCGCCCGAGTTCTGCAGCAGCGCCATCAGTATGTATCGATTGCTGTCGTAGATTGCACCCTCCGCCAGTGGTTCGCCTGCATTTGCGAGTTCGTCGCCGGTTGAGAAAACAGCCGCGACAGGTGTTTTCACGACTTCGATGCGACCGGCGCCCGTCGACGCTAGGACGCCGATTTCGGCGGCGCCGAGCCGAGTGCCGGCTTCGACGGCGACCGCGCCCTGGGTGAGATCTTCACCAGCTGGTCTGACGTTGATGTGCGGCCTCTGGCCGGCCTTGATGATCGCCTGATTGTTGACCACCTTGACATCTTCCTGAATTACAACTGAGTCCGTGCCCTTCGGCATCACGGCACCTGTGGTAACCCGAACCGTCTGATTTGTCTCGCAGACTCCATTCCAAGGCCGACCGGCTAGGGCTTCGCCTACAATTTCAAAGACCCTGGTGCCCTGTAACGGCAGTGCTGTACCCGCGACTGCAAAACCATCCATGGCGGAATTGGCATGAGGTGGTATATTGATGGGGGAGGTCACCGTATGCGCCAAAATGCGGCCGAGGGCATTCGGCAAAGAGACGACTTCCGTCGTGCTCAACGGAGCGATCTGATTGAGAATCTGGCTTTCGGCCACGTCGATTGGAATCAATCCACTTTGTGGATCAAAACAGTCTGTGGGACTTGGAAACTGCTGGTGCTGGCTCACGCTGGACTGATGGGCAATGGATTACGACGGGTGGATCGTTCGCAGTGGCGGTCGGAGACTGGTCGAATCAGAGTCTTGTTCATGTTTCAGTGGCATCACATAAAATTGTAAACAAACCACCCATTTGGTGTAAGACCAAAAATGTTCACCTAATCATTGTTCAATTGCAGGAGCAATCTCTTATGAATGAAGATGTATTCAACCTACAGATCCGCAAGTTCCTCAAAAAGGTCGGCATTCAGTCGCAGCGAGAGATAGAGATGGCGGTTCGACGGGCCATTGAATCCGGTCAGCTGACGGGTTCAGAAAAGCTCAATGCGAGAGTCCAACTGACGGTCAGCAAGATTGACGTCGATCATACCATTGAAGGTACCATCACACTCGAATAGTCAATGGATGTCAGTTGAGCTCGATGGCATACTGGCGCAGCGGCGGAATCTCATCGATTAGATTTCGTGCAGACAGAAATTCGGCGAATCGTTGGTAGCGGTTCCGGTCCAAAGCTGCTGGTCGAAGGGCGAATCGGGCCAGTGTGTCCCGCCAGGCGCGACGATTCAGCTCGTCGTTCAGGTGGCGGTTGTAATCGATGAAGTTCTTCCACGACTGTTCCGGGTGATTGATTAGAAACTGCACGCCTCTTTCAACTGCATCTAAGAATTTGCGCATGTTGGGATCGGTCATGTTGTCCTGGTGAGTGACGAATATCAGTTCATCATAAGCGGGAATTCCTTCTTCTTCGAGATAGAAGGCTCGGCCCGGTACACCAAGAATATCCATTTGGTTCAATTCAAAATTCCGATACGCACCGATGACGGCATCAACCTGTTTCGACATCAGTGCTGGAGATAGGGAAAAATTAACATTGATCAAAGTTACGTCGTCGATCGAAAGTCCATTTGCTTCGAGTACTGACGCCAACAGTGCATCTTCAAAACCGGCGACCGAGTAGCCAATCTTGGCGCCCTTCAGGTCGCTGATACGCCTGATGTTCGAATCGGCGAGTACGACGATGCAGTTGAGTGGTGTCGCAATCAAGGTGCCGATTCTCACCAGTGGCAACCCTTGATCAACCTGCAGGTGGAGCTGTGGCTGATACGCAATTGCCACCTGTGCTTTTTTCGCCGCCACCAGTTTTGGCGGATCATTCGGATTGGCTGGCGCAATCAGTTCGACATCCAGCTCAGCTTCCTCGAAATAGCCCTGAGCTTCGGCGACGTATAACGGTGCATGATCCGGGTTGACATACCAGTCCAGCAGAACGGTGAATTTTTCCGCCGCCGAACCGACATGGACTGGCGCGAGGATCATCAGTAGAAAAGTCAGTGCGATAAATCTTCTCATCGTGGTTTCAGGAAGCCTCCAGGCTGGTTTCTGATTGCCAAAATACGATTCGTTTGATCAGGTGATCAATGCTGAAATAGAAAAAGACGGCAAAAGCCGCCAGCACCAGAAGCGCGGCGAACATCAGGTCCGCCTGAGAGCGCGCATTGGCGTGCAGCATGAGAAAACCAAGTCCCGCGCTTGAGCCAACCCATTCACCAACGACCGCACCGATTGGCGCCACGGCGGCGGCGATGCGAAGACCGGACCCCAACGAAGGCAGTGCCGCAGGCAGTCGAATGTACTTCAGCGCCGAATGATTGGATGCGCCCATAATTTTTGCCAGGTTGATCCAGCCCGCATCAGTATTGCGCAGACCGTCATAAAGGGCTGCGGTAATGGGGAAATATATGATCAGGGTTGCCATGGCAATCTTTGAGCCCATGCCAAATCCAAGCCAAAGCATAAGAACCGGTGCGATGGCGAATACGGGTAGTGCCTGACTGGCGACCAGAGCCGGTAAAAACCAGTTGCGGATGGTTCGAAAACGCAGAATTGACCAGGCGCTGGCGGCTCCGAACAGGCATCCCAGAATCAGCCCAAGCACGATCTCAACGATTGTTACACCGGCGTGAGCCAAGATTTCACCAAAGTGAACGATCAGTGCCCGTCCGACATCATAGGGTGGCGGCAGGATGAACGCCGGCACCTGAGTTACCCAGACGACAAGCTGCCAGATGATGAGTTTTACGACGAAGATGGCCGCGAATTTACGTAGCATTCTCATTCGCGCTTCGGGGGTAACTCAACTGGTCCATCAGCTGGGTATAGGATTGACCCATTCGATTGTCTCCGAGGTGACGCGGGGGTCGGCCGGGCGGTGTTACGGGTCTTGCCACGCGAGCGGGTCGTCCCTTGAGTACATAGATGACATCCGCCATGCGCAGTGCTTCGAGCGGATCATGGGTAACCAGCAGGGTTGTTCGCTCTTCCAGCAGACGCGTGGCCAAATCCTGGAGTTGGTAGCGGGTGCTGGCATCCAATCCGGAGAATGGCTCGTCCAGCAGGTTCACGGGACGTTCCTCTGCCAGTGTGCGGGCCAGCGCGACGCGTTGACGCATACCTCCCGAAAGCTCATGAGGATAGCGGTTTTCGACATTCACGAGTTCAACATCCCGTAGCAGTCGTCGGGCTGCCGCCCGATGCCGTTCCGTTCGATTGCCCCGTAAGAGGGCGCCGAGGGTGATGTTGTCAATGACCGTCAGCCATGGCATCAGCAGGTCCTGCTGCGCCATCCACGCAATGCGGCCAGTCAGAGGTTGCTCATCATCGGCGATGAGGGTGCCCTGCGCCACCCTGGAAGGCAGGAGCCCCGCGATGTAGTGCAGTAACGTCGATTTTCCGGTGCCACTTCTTCCCAGCAGACAAATCAGTTTGCCGGCTTCCAGTTTGAACGAAAAATCTTCAAATATGCGCTCTTCACCGTAGCTCAGACTGAGATGCACTGCGACCGAAGTCATTGTTGGGAGCTTAACCCGCCCGCGCCTTCAGAAACGGAAGACTGGATACCTTCGACCACTGGATCTGAGCGCCTTTCGTCCGTCTGTAAGAGTTGACGATTCTCGCTGAAATATCGTTGGTGGCGGCTAGATCATCGACGACTGTTTCGGCCGCATCTCGCGCGGCGGCGATCACATCATCGGGAAACTGCCGCACCAGAACGGCGTGTCGGTCAACAAGATTCACCAGCGCTGTGGGATTCGTCCAGTCAATCTCGGTCAGCGAGTAGACGTGTTCGGCCAGGCAGGCCGTATCAATGATCAACTGAATGTCCGACGGCAGACTGTCCCAGAGTTCGCGGTTCACCAGCAGTTCGGCGGCCCCATTCGGTTCGTGAAATCCGGGTCCGTAGTAATAGGGCGTACTCTTGTAAAATCCCATCGCCAGGTCTGACCAGGGACCGAGCCATTCAGCCGCATCGACCACCCCATTGTGCAGGGATGTCGCAATATCAGGTGGGGCTATGCTGATTGGATTGGCGCCCAGACGGCGAAATACCTCGCCGCCAAGCCCCGGCATCCGGTATTTGAGTCCCTGCAGGTCTTCAAGTGAGCGAATTTCCTTTCTGAACCAGCCGCCCATGCCGATGCTGGTGTTGGATGCCAGAAAAGGCTTGACGCCGAAAGGCGCGTACAGCTCGTCCCACAATGACTGGCCACCGCCGTGATAGATCCAGACCATGTGCTCCTGGGGCGTCAGACCGAATGGAATCGCCGTATAAAGCGCGCTGGCGCGCATTTTTCCCTGCCAGAAAAACGCTGCAGTGTGCCCCATATCAGCGGTGCCGGCGCCGACGGCATCAAGCACTTCGAAGGCGGATACCAGTTCATTCGCGCCAAATATTGAGATCTTGATCCGCCCGCCGCTCAACTGTTCCATGCGCCTGGCAAGCCGGGCTGCAGTTGCGCCGGTGCCTGGGCTGTTTTTGATCCAGGACATCGTCATCCGCAGTTCAAGGGTATCGGATGCATAAGCAGGTGCGACTGCGAGGGCCGATGCTCCGGCACCTGCCGCCTTGAGGAAATTACGTCGTTTCATTGGCTGTCCTCCTGGTTCCAAATCCTGTAGAAGTGATGAACCGGCCCGTGTCCTGAGCCGATGGTCAAATCATCGGCGCCTTTGATGGCGGCACTGATATAGTCCTTTGCCAGTTCAACAGACTGTCCCAGTCCGTTTCTCCTGGCCAGAAACGCGCAGATCGCGGATGACAGGGTACAGCCGGTGCCGTGCGTATTGTTGGTGTTGAACCGTCTGCTGGTAAGTTCGACTGCGTTGTTACCGTTATGGAAGACGTCAATGCACTCTGACTTTGTGTGGTCGTGCCCGCCTTTGAGCAGGACTGAACCACAGCCCAGCGCAAGCAGGCGTTCGGCCACCTCGTGCATGTTCGACGCAACGTATTCGGATTTGCGTCGCAGCAGCCGGGCCGCTTCTGGAATATTGGGTGTGATGATTGAAGCCATGGGAATGAGAACGGATTTCAGTTCTTCAACGGCCTCATCCTGCAGCAGCGGGTCGCCGCTTTTCGCGACCATGACGGGATCTAGTACGAGGTGTCCGATTTCATGCCGGTTCAGTGATCGAGATACCACTTGGATGATTTCTGCACGGTGCAGCATGCCTATTTTGACCGCGTCAATGGCCAGATCAGCTGCCACGGCATCAATCTGCTGACGGATGAATTCAGGCGCCACTTCAGAAATCGCCTGCACGCCGCGGGTATTCTGAGCGGTCAGCGCGGTGATGACGCTGGCGCCATAGACCCCCAATGCTGAGAACGTCTTCAGGTCCGCCTGGATCCCAGCTCCGCCGCCGCTGTCGGAGCCGGCAATGGTCAGCGCAGTTGGAGGATAACGCATGGCGTCAGTTCCCCTGTTCGTTGTACTCATCAATGGCTTTCCTAAACCGGCGGGCCATGGATTCAGGATCGCTTGATTCACAGATTGCCGAGACGACGGCAATGCCATCGACTCCCGCGGTGAGAACGGATTTCAGATTGTTCAGATTGATGCCACTGATCGCAATGATCGGGCACCCGGCGTTTCTGGATCTGAGTGCCTGACAGATTGCGGCCAACCGTTCCAGTCCGATCGGCGCGCCAGCGTCCAATTTGCTTCGCGTTGCAAACACGCCGCCGATACTGACGTAATCCAACTCGTCCAGCGGCGCATTTTTCGCTTCCTCGAGCGACCGGATGGTCAGACCAATTCTAGCTTTGGATCCGAGGGCCTGGCGAGCTGCGGAAACCGATGTATCGCGCTGCCCCAAGTGAATGCAACCGACGCCGGTTGCGAGCGCAACTTCCACCCGATCGTTGACGAAAACCGGCACCTGAAAGGGATGAAGTACCTCAGCGATTTCAGAAACAAGCGTGCCATAATTTCGATCGTTCATTGTCTTGCTTCGAAGCTGAATGGTTGAGACGCCACCGGCTGCGGCCTGCTGGACCAGTTCGACTGGGTGCCCACCTCTGCACTGTTCCGGATTGATGACTAGATAAAGCGAGGGATCAAAGTCGCAAGCCGCAAAACTCGAGTTCAATGCCTGTGGATTGGCCGGTGTTGAATTCAAGTGTCTATCCGCTCAGACCGTCAATGAATGAAGTCAAGAATGAACCCGGTCCTTGGGCCTGCTTGGCAGCTCGTGAGCCGATGACGCCATACAGAAACAGCGTTTTCATCGCGGCGCCAAACGAGTCGTCCTCTGTGGTTAACATGGCGGCGATCAAAGCCGACAGGGTGCAGCCGATGCCGGATACCCGGCTCATCCAGGGATGACCGAGACTTTTGAACTCGCAACTTCTCGATTTTGAATCGACCCAGTCGATTTCGCCGGTGGTAACCAGGATGGCGTCGTAGGCCTGACACAGAGCCGTCTTGGCTTTGTTCAGGTGGTTGCACAGCGTCTCAATTTCAAGGTGATTTCCTCGAATGACCGCGGGTCTGAACTCCAGCAGTTCCTCACAGAACTTCTGTCGCAGCGGCGACCGATCGATCATAGTGGCATCCAATACCCACGGGATGTTTTTCCGGTTCGCACACTTTGCCGCGGTACGAATGGCATGTCTTCGTTCTTCGGAGAGCATGCCGATGTTGATGCTGAGTGCATCCGCCGATTCGGTGAAGGCGGTGATTTCGAACGGATCATTGGTCATTGACGGCTGCGCGCCGACGGCGAGCAGCACATTGGCAGTCAAGGCAATGGCAACGTCGTTGACGATGCAGTGTATCTTGGGATTGGCGTGGAGAACTTCAGCGAAAGATTTGATGGATTCCAAATCTTCCTTGATGTTTTCGATTTCAGTCATCAATTTCTCACTTGTACTTGGATGCAGAACATTGCAGTGAGGAAGGAGAATGACCGACTGGTGGCATCCTGAATTCCTACGCCAGCATGAACTGGATCAGGTTCTACGGGTTGACAGTATTAATTTCTCAGCCCTCCGAAGGGCACCCCGTCAAGATGATTCATCTATTTTAGCACTCGTACGGGATTTGGTGTGCTGATTTGAAAAATCAAGTACCGACGCATATCGTTCGACTAAAAAGGGCGCTTATTGTTGCGAATTGAACCAATCTGAGGCCATGCGCGCCCTGAAATGGCTTTGCCGCTTGGTTTGGCTCGTTTCTCAGACGGAATCCAATGCCGATTTCGATTGGTGATAACTGGGGAACCTGGAGTGTTCCAGGGGCTGGTGAGTGAGTGCGGGAGACAGCCCCTGGCTTGATGATGGAAAGCCTAGGGCGATGTTCTCAATGGTCTTACAAGCCGGTACGGGGTTGTGACGACAGATTATTCTGGCCGCCATCGAGAGTGGAACGCGGTTCCAACACGGACCTGCGAGTGATGCATCACTTCATAAGTCCACCGCGAAAATCAGAACGGCATATGGAAGAAGACCCATCGCTGCGGTATCTGTTATCTGCTTCATTCGTCCGGCATTCGATGGGTATGGCAATGCATCTTTGTTGCCGTCAGTCTGTTCCAGCTGAGACAGAAGCTTCTTCTGCATAAGGAATAACATACTTTCGCAAGTATGTTCTCGCCAACTGTCTTGCTTCATGCCAATCCTGTTCTGTCAATTTACTGGCGATTATTTCCAAATCGGACGAAAAAACATTGACCGATTCATCGTCCTGTACGATTGCAATACTGGCCCAAGCGTAAGCCTGAACAAGATCTTCATCCAAACCCAGACCCAGGCAATACCTGATCCCCAGATTGACTTGAGCAGTTGGATGACCTTTTTCCGCCGCCAGCCGAATCCAGTGTGCCGCTTCGGCCTGGTCTTCCTTGACGACTTCGCCTTTTCCATACATCAAGCCAAGAGTGTACAATGATTCTGCATCACCTTCTTCTGCCACGGTAAGGCACAGGCGTGCTTCTTCGATTTCACTCAGAAACAGCATTTTCTGGGTTGGCATGATTCGATCTCAGAGTGGGAAGATTCCGGATATGGGAAATTTGATGGCACATGATGACCCGTCTATGACGCTGAACCCGTACTGTGTGCGAATCTCACTGAGCGTCGATACACCCGAGCTGATTCGGTACTGGCGAACAGATACCTGATTGTCGCCATGCTCCATGACCGTTGATGAGACATGTGCGGCAATCCATCTCATCAGTTCAATGGTCTGGCAATTCCGTGTGGCCACCCTCTCCATCAATCCGGGAGCTCTGATCACAACGGATCGCAAGCCGTATTGGATGAGACGCCCTTTCAAATTTCCACATCCTCCATGATACTGAGATTGTACCAAGATAGCGCGGCGTAGAAAGACTGAAAGTGCAATTCCGGTCGAAAAGGCATTCCTTAAGCCAGACATCAATCGCTGCTGGAGCCGGTCTTGAAAATCGCGTCGTCGCCCAAACTGCTGACAGAGTGCTTTAGAATACGGAGTTTTCGGTGCAGGAGGTGTCACCCAACGGCTGCGCATCACCCAATTTGCCATTTCGCGGTGCCAATCTACTTGCGAAATGACAGAATCTATTGGTTCACAGATCAATTCAACCAATCTCAACGAAATGATTCATTCTACGACAACAGGCAAAAATGTTGACACTTCGGTTTCAGTCCGTTAACTGGATTGCCGGCACTTATTGCAGCGCACGACAGTTCGACTCACAACGTCTCAAGCGCAATGCGAAGGTGGGTTAGTGGTGAAGTGTCTATCTAGCATCAATGCACAACCCGGCGCTGATAGCGAAAGGGTTTCGGAGTAGACAGTCAGTGACTGTTGTCAGCGGTAGGTCCCCCAGCACATCATCAATTCCCGTTGCCCGGGATCGCGGACGCTGTCACAGGTGCACCGTCCGACCATCCTGCAGCCGCCGCGCGCAACAGCGGTGTTCCTTGGCACGGCCGGGTCCAGGATCTGCCTCGAACCTGCCTCCCTGAAGATCGCGTTCGTCAGATCGAACGGGTTGACAGTCGGAGGTGAATCATGGTCTTTTCGCTTCGAATTGTTCAGTTCAACCGATCACCATTCGTCTGCAGCTGATGAGAACTTTGAAAGCTTCGTATTCTAGACTCGGGCCTGACTCTTCTATATGCATCAATGCTGACTCCGACTGGCTGCCACCGTATCAGACATTGGAGTTGCTGTTTACCTGGTAAACACCCTAGAATGACAGCTCATACCGCCCAATCGAAGTGCGAAATAACCCATGACCTACCGGATTCTACTTTAATCAGTTCAACCGCTCTCCGGCCGGATGGCTATGCGAAGGCTTGAGGTGATACTCCAGCCTCACCCTCAGGTTATCGCTATCGCGCATTCTTCGCAGAAAACAGGCCGAGGGAAGAGTGCCAAGGTCCGCAACCGAATCAGAGACCACCGTTCCTCAGCTTCGCAATCTCCTCCTGGCTGAACTGCGTCGCCGTTTCAACATCTCGATCCGAATATCCCGCCCGGATCATGCGCTCGGCAATCTGACACCTGCTCTCCTGAGCTCCTTCCTCGCGGCCCTTCACATGGCCTTCCTCGCGACCTTCCTCGCGGCCTTCCACACGACCTTCCTCACGGCCCGAATCATGGCCGAGCTGCCATGCCTCGGCAACCGAATCCGGCTGCAGCTCCTCCCATATCCTCATCACATCCTGCATGTCCTCATCTCCCGGCATCGCCACCAGCTGTTCATTTAACATTTTCTTAGTCTTCGAAATTATAATTGACTGCCTCGCACCCGACAGGTATTTCACCAGACTGCTGATGAAGGACCGGCGCACCGCCGCCGTCAGCCGCCGCGCCCGCGCCACCCAGTCGGCACACCGCCGCTCATCCGCCTCCCAGATGTCGGCCATCACCTCCAGCACCAATGCCTCCTTGAGCGGCAGCTGCCGCAGACGCCGCCGCACCGCCACCTCGCGCAGGTTAACGAAGATGGTCTCGAAGTCCAGCAGCCGGTGGCGGTTGAACTGCAGAAACTCCTCATCCAGACCGGCGTGCCGCCAGGCGGCAAAGGACTGTCGACCATGCCACTCGGCGCAGCCATGATAGATGATGACAGGCAGGACCGCACGGCTACCACTCTGGTACAGCAGGGTGATGTAGCTGAGCAGCTGTCCCATCACCCGTCCGTCCTTGGAGCTTTTGTGCTCGAAGACGAAGTGGACGCGTTGCTGCGCGTCGCGTCGGAGGCGGACCTCGACGATCAGGTCGGCCTGATAGCCGCGCAGCTCCGGCGCGTCGAACAGCGCGCCGGACACGAGGCGGACGGTGCGCAGATCATACTGTTTCAGTTCGTTGGATGGCAGAGCGAGCTTCAGCAGACTGCGCAACGGCCGGAGCTGTTGAAAGTGGGCTCTGAAAAACAGATCGTGCCAGGAACCAGACGGTCGGTCCTGGACTGGAGAAGGGACGGTGCTTGACATCTCGATTCACCTCGCATGAAAGTGCAGCAGACTGAATGGCCGCCGCGTAGCCGACCGGTTCAGGCGGCTGGCGCGTTGGCATGAACGGCGTCTTGTACATGGTTTCGAGAGCGTTTTCAACAGAAAACTGAGAATCCGTCACAGGTCAATTATTCTGTCGCTGATTTCGAACCGATGTTGCTGAATGGTGGAGGTCTCTGCTGGGAAAGGTTCGGCGGCGTTCATCTGGAACGGTGATGGGTAAGAATGATGCACGCCGCGTCTCAAAACGATGTGAACGGCTGGTTTCAACCGGTTTCTCGAGCTCGAATCTCAACCCGTCTTTAACAGGATATCGGCGGTTTCAAACCGAAGTCATCGTTTCTCATCATTCCCGCCGATCCATGCGACTGTATTCAAACATTGTCGATTTTTTCTTCCCGGACATTGTGCCATAACAATAAAAGGTCACCCCGGCCCCAATTCGGTGTCTATTGCTCTCCTTGTATATCCGACAGACCCAAACCGGCATCGCAAAAGATGAGTCCAGCTGTCACACCTCGCCGCCCCGCGCGGTCGGCTTCCATCGCCGGAACCAGGTCTGTGTCCGGGCCACCATCGCCGCCCGGCCCCGACTCGCTTCGGAACTCGCCAGCTGGCAGTGGCTGTGCGAACACACTGCCATCGTCGAACTGTTCGAGGCTGATTTCGCCCGCCTGAACATCATGCGGCTGTATTGGGTTTCCCATGCCCTGACCGTCTAAGGCCGGTGCATTGAAGATCATCTTTTCATCGCGCCACCGATCTGTTCCTGATCACTCCGGCCTTCATTCCGTTCGCTCTGACGAATACGTCTTCGGAAGTCAGGTTCAGGGTCAGTCCAAGGCGCGACCGCTCCAAGGAACGCCGCTGCTCAGCCGCTGCAGACCATTTGTCTGAAACTGCGCCTAGCCGGCGACCAGCGTAACGAGTGGCTCTGGAAAGAAATGAATGCCTCACCATCGTCCGGCAGCTGCAGGATGGTCGGACGGCGCGCCTGTGACCGTGTCCGCGAACCCGGACAACAGGTAATTGATGATGGGCTGGAGGGTGTTGCCTACCGCCAGAAACAGTCACCGACTGACGGTCTGAGCCATCTTCGGCACTTTAAATCATGCCGTAATTGACATTCGTTATCCCCTTATGATACTGATACTATGAAATGGTTTTATTTTTCTGTCAAATATGGGCTGTGATGTTCGGTGCTGTTGGTCACTCCAAAATCGCATGAGTACGCGAATTTTGCACTGAACTCGCCTGTTGTCAAGTCCCAATGCGATGTTTTCCAGCTTGAGCTCTGGAGGTGGACTCTAGAGAATGAAATCGAAACGTCCGCGCCATCCATTGACAGCTTGCTTCAAATCCATCAGCAGCGCGCTGCTGAAGATCCAGTCGCGCGAATTTTCTTCGTGCCGATCTGGAAAGTAGAGTTGGGTGGTCAGCAGACGTGTACCGCTGGCTTGAACCTTGACATGGATGTGTTCCGTTCTGCCCGTGTAAACGCCCGGTCGTATTGTGGTAAATCGATAGCTGCCTGCGCCATCCGTATATTGGTGGCCCCGATAGCGAAATCCTCGGTTATCATATCGTCCGCTTGCGTCGCAGTGCCAGATATCAACGACCGCGCCAGCAACCGGGCGACAGTCAGAGTCCAGGACCAAGCCTTCAAGAAGAAGAAGTGATGCGTCGCTGCCGGGTTCCGTCAGATCGGTTCGTCGGGGCGTTGAAGGTGAGTAAAACGGACCTTCAGTCGATGATTCGGTCGCTGGTGTGCAGGGTAACGGCGGTTGGAGATCCAGTCCGCGATCGGCCGCCGCACCTTTGAATGGGTAGTTGAGCGACGTATTGTACGCATGATTTGGAAAGGGTGCGGCCACACAGGCGGCACCGATGACTTTCAGGATGCGACGGCGAATGATGGGCTCTCTTGACATGGGTTGGTTTTCAGTCCCGAAGAAAAAATTCAAACCTGCTGAATACTGAAATATGTTCCGGCCGCTTGAGGAATACGCTCAACTGCGACCGCGCATTCAGTTTATCACGATTTCCCTCCCTCATGCCAAAAACAAATTCGACAGGTCGTACCCAAAGTCGACGTAAATCATGATGACAGACAGTTCAGGTGTGTTGCAGTTCTGTAGGGGCAAGTCCAATTTGAGGTATCATTTTCAACCGCGCATGGTACCGGTATTCATCTTTATGAGTGATTCAGCATGTCGGATACATCCCTGGACTCAGAGCTGAGAATAGCCAGCATTGAGACCTTCACGAATCCAAAGGTTGGTTTCGTCCGCGTCGAGGCCAACTCCGGTGCGGAAGGCTGGGGGCAGGTTTCGACCTATAACTCCGACATTACATGCCAGATTCTGCATCGACAGGTTGCACCGTGGGCCTTGGGTGCGAATTTCAGCGATCTCGATCTGCTGCTCGATACGATCTATGCGCGCGAGCATAAATTTCCGGGTTCCTATATGTGCCGGGCACTGGGCGGGCTTGATACCGCGATCTGGGACCTGCGGGGAAAATTGGCAGGGCAACCTGTTGTCGAACTGATTGGCGGCACCGTGGGGCAGTTGGATGCGTATGGTTCGTCGATGAAACGCGATATCACGCCACAGGACGAGCTGATGCGGTTCCAGGCACTTCGCGATGACCATGGGTTCAAGGCGTTCAAATTCCGCGTCGGTGCCGAATGTGGCCGCGATATCGATCACTGGCCCGGTCGCACTGAATCGATCATTCCATGCGTACGCCAAGGGCTGGACGACAGCGTTGCACTGCTGGCCGATGCCAATGGCGGCTTTTCGCCAGCTCGGGCGATCGAGGTGGGAAACATGCTGCAGGACCATGGCATCTCGCACTTCGAGGAACCCTGTCCATACTGGGAGCTGGAACAGACCAGGCAGGTGACCGATGCGCTTGCAATTGATGTAACCGGCGGCGAGCAGGATTGTTACATTCCCATTTGGCGGCGGATGATTGAAATGCGAGCGGTGGATATCGTACAGCCGGACCTTTGTTACGTCGGCGGTCTGTCGCGGGGCCTGCGCGTCGCCGATCTGGCGAGAAATGCCGGTCTGCCGGTAACGCCGCATGCGGCAAATCTGTCCATGGTTACGATTTTCACCATGCACTACCTGAAGGCGATTGAGAACGCCGGCAAATATCTGGAATTCTCGATTGAGGGAGAAGACGTTTATCCATGGCAGCAGAACCTGTTCCGCAATCCGCCATTTGCTGTCGTCGACGGCAAAGTGACCGTACCCGCCGAACCGGGCTGGGGTGTGGAAATCAACCGGGATTGGTTGACCCGCGCCGAGTATTGGAAAAGCGAGATGTCCTAATCGCTTCTGGCGCGATGGCACAGATTCCAGAAATTCTCCTCCAGCAGGGTTGCCGAACGAAAGGTTGCTTTCAGACTGTCAAGACGCGCCATGCCCCCTCGTTCTCGGCTGATGCGCTCCAGTAGCGCGATGGATTTGATGGCCAGTCGCTGGTAGTCTTCGGCAGCATACATCTCGATCCATTCGCGGTAAGGATTCCGCGGGCGCTCAGGCCCATGGTCCAACGCCAGTCTGTTGCCGATTTCAGCATAGCCAACCACGCAGGGCATCAGGGCAACATAGAGATCCAGAACATCGCCCGCCATCGCCCGGTCCAGGACAAAGCGGGTATAGGCAAGATTGGCCTGTGCCTCGACCGTCCGTTCAAGATCCTGCTGTGATACGCCGAATTTTTCACTGAACTCGACGTGCAGTTTCATTTCGGTGTTCAGCGTGGCGTGTAAAATTTCGGTCGCCCACTGCATATCCGCCACACCATCCGATTTGTAGACGGCCAGTGCCCAAGCCCGGGAAAAATGAATGAGAAAAACGTAGTCCTGCTCCAGGTAGTAGCGAAAGGACGCGATGGGTAGGGTGCCAGCGCCAATTTCCTCGACGAAATCGTGATGACAGTAGGCTCTCCATTCATCCGCACAAGCCCGCTTGAGCTGATCGAAAAGGGATGTTGCATAGCAGTTATGGTTCATCGGTTTGAATCAAAAAAAAGGTTCTCGGATTTTCAGCTCGGTGAAAAAAAATTCAGCTGACCTGCGGGCAATTTTACCTGTTTGAATCGAACTTTTTCATTGGCTCGACCCTGCGCCAATGGTGAGCGCCGCATCAATCCAATCGATGATCGGGAATTCTGCCGTCATTCCTCGGTGAAAATGGATGATGGGGCTGCCGGCAATTTTGTCGCAATACCAGCGGCCGGAATTGATATATTAGGCAGATGATCAGAGTGCTAAATTTGATTGCTTTCTTCGAACTGCACCTGCATTCCTTCCCATGTCTGCAGTGGGGAGGCGCCAGTGAGCCTCTCACGCCCCATCAACGAAAAAATGACTGCCTGATTATGACGATCCTGAGCGTTTAAGAACTGAAAGAATGGTATTCGACGTCAATCAAGCGAGACGCGAGACGCCGGGCTGTTTCGGTCTGGTGCATCTGCATCACTCAGGTGCCGCACTGATGCCAGCTCCGGTGGCGGAAGCGGTACGCGCGCATCTGGAACTCGAGCTTTTTCGCGGCGGTTATGAAGCCGAAGATCAGGCGCGCGACAAACTTGATCACACCTATCAGACCATCGCGCAGATGCTCAATTGCAAAGCCTCGGAGATTGCTTTGAGCGAAAGCGCGTCCGCTTCATGGAACAGTGCGTTTTACGGTATCGCGCAGACCTTCAGAGCCGGCGATCGAATCCTCACTTCGCGTGCTGAGTATGTATCCAACATGATTGCCTATCAGCAGGTGGCGAGACGAACGGGAATCCAGGTGTCGGTGGTGCCGGACGATGAATATGGACAGTTGAATCTGCGGGCTCTGGAATCGATGATCGATGCGAAAGTCCGACTGATCGCGGTTACGCATGTTCCAACGTACAACGGACTGGTCAATCCAGTCAATGAAATCGGCCAAATTGCCAGTGACTACCAAGTACCATACCTGGTGGACGCCTGTCAGTCGGCTGGTCAGATGCCATTGGATGTGATTCAGATGGGTTGTGACGCGCTGTCGGCGACCGGCAGGAAATTCCTGCGAGGTCCGCGCGGCACCGGGTTTCTCTATGTTCGGGAACAGTCCGTTGACAAGTTTCCGCCGCCGATGCTGGACCTCCATTCGGCCACCTGGGTGGCACCGGAACGTTATGAACTGCAGCGCGGTTCGCGGCGCTATGAGCTGTTTGAATCCAACATTGCGGCCAGAATCGGACTGGGCGTCGCGGTCGACTACGCGCTGTCAATGGGTTTGACGGAAATTTATTCCCGCATCCGGTTTTTGGCCGATCGTCTGCGAGATCTTCTGAGCGCAGTCGACGGTGTAACCGTGCGCGACAAAGGCGCGGAAAAATGCGGCATCGTTACGTTTTCGATTGATGGCGCTGATGCCGAACGTTTTCAGATGCTGATGCGTCAGAAAAACATCAATGTGGGCGTTTCCAAACGAAGCTGCGCACTGCTTGATTTTGATGACTGGGGTGTCGACGCGTTGATTCGAAGTCCGGTTCATTACTACAACACCGAAGATGAAATCGAATTTTTTGTCAGAGAGGTGCGGAAAAAAGCTGCCGCTCCGGACTGATCTCAATTGCCGATGGATCATCGGGATCGATCAGCTGAGCGCTTTCCCACGCCTGCATGACCTGCTTTCGAGGCAGTCCCCACCGATAACCACCCAACGCGCCCGACATTCGAATCACCCGGTGACAGGGGATGATGTATGAAATTGGATTTCGACCGACTGCATTGGCTACCGCGCGCACGGCGCGGGGATGTTCGACCGCGGCCGCAATCTGACTGTATGTAACCCGCTCCGATCGCGGGATGCTGAGCAGTGCTTCCCAGACTCGAATCTGCAGGTTTGTTCCCTTGACGTGCAGCATGATGGATTGAGGGCGGTCGTAGATTCGTGTAAAAATCTGCCTGATGAGCGGTGCGGTGGATTTGGGGTTTTCCACATA
This sequence comes from Arenicellales bacterium, assembly GCA_965205205.1. Taxonomy (GTDB): domain Bacteria; phylum Pseudomonadota; class Gammaproteobacteria; order Arenicellales; family JAJDZL01; genus JAJDZL01. The sequence goes on along the minus strand of CBDBFX010000002.1, from coordinate 143,452 downwards.
CGAAGCATCTTTCCACTCGTTTTTCAGTTCACCCATGCCATCCTTTTTTTCATGAAAACTCAGCCAGCAGACTCCTTTGTCAGTGCGGGCAAGCAGGCAAAGACCAAACGGAGTGTGGTGCCAGCCATATTCGATTCGAATCGCCTGTCCATGTCGTCGATACGCTTCGGGTGTCATGGCGTAGACATTCACCATCAGATCATGCAGGCGGCCGGTGCCGGACAGGCCCGCGTCCAGCGCCGCATCCAGCGTACAGCTCTGAGTCGGGGCGCGGAGCAGATCCGCGCAGTGTTTCGCCGTCAGGAACTGAATGTAGCGCTTTGGCGAGATGCCGGCCCAACGCCGAAACAGCCGCTGGAAATGGAACACGCTGAGTCCGACGTGGTCGGCCACCTCCTGTAGTGATGGCTGTCTCGCTGAACTTTCCTCAATGAATAAAATGGCCTGTTCAATTCTTTTGTAATGGTTCATGTCATCAATCCGCCTCCACGGTGCTGTTCAATCATTCAACAGCTCAATTGTTGTCTCTTTGTTACCAAATTGCAATCCGATTCTTGCTATAAAATGCGTTAACTTCCAGCGACTGAAATTTTTCATCCAGCAGCCAGAACAGTAAAAAACACAAATGAACGCCTGTTTACCAGACAAAGCCCGGGTTGTGATTATCGGTGGTGGTGCGGTTGGTACGAGCGTACTCTATCATCTCGCCAAGTTCGGTTGGGAAGACCTGATTCTGCTGGAACGCCGGGAACTGGGCTGTGGTACGACCTGGCATGCGGCAGGACTGGTCGGTCAACTGCGCAACAATCTCAACCTGACTCAGTTGGCCAAGTATACCGCCGAGCTGTTTGAAACGCTTGACGCTGAAACGGGCCAGTCCACTGGTTTTCGGCAGAACGGTTCAATTTCAGTCGCCGCCGATGAACATCGGTTTGAGGAACTGAAGCGTTCGGTAACCATGGCGCATGCATTCGGGCTTGAAGCCGCCGTCATTACCCCTGCGGAAGCGAAAGAACGATACCCGATATTGAATGTCGATGATTTGGTCGGTGCGGTGTTCATTGACCGAGACGGACAGATTAATCCACTGGACGTCGTACAGGCTTATGCGAAAGGCGCCAGAGCAAAGGGTGCGCAGATCTTTGAAAACGTCAAAGTTACCGGCATTCTGACCGATCGGGGGAAAGTGCGGGGCGTGGCCACTGAACAGGGGGAGATTGCGGCGGATATCGTTGTCAACTGCGCGGGAATGTGGGCCAGAGAGGTCGGTCTGATGTGCGGCGTCGAGATCCCGCTTCACGCGGCGGAGCATTTCTATGTGGTAACCGAGCCGATCGAGAATCTGCCCGCCAATCTGCCCGTCATGCGCGATGCCAGCGGGTTCACTTACTACAAGGAAGATGCCGGCAAGCTGCTGGTGGGCGCCTTTGAACCGAATGCCAAGCCCTGGGGGATGGATGGCATCCCGGAAGATTTCTGTTTTGATCAGCTGAAAGAAGACTGGGATCATTTTGAACCGGCGCTGAATAACGCCTTACACCGAGTCCCGCTCCTCAATGAGGTGGGCATTCACACGTTCTTCTGCGGGCCGGAGAGCTTTACGCCCGACAATCGGTACTATTTGGGAGAGGCGCCGAATCTTAAGGGTTTTTATGTCGCGGCAGGTTTCAATTCCATTGGCGTTCAATCGTCGGGTGGGGCGGGCAGAGTGATGGCGGAATGGATCATCAATGGACATCCGACAAAAGATTACTGGGAAATTGACATTCGCAGAATTGCACCGTTTCAGAACAACAGTCGGTATCTAAAGGAGCGCATTTCTGAGACGCTGGGTCTGCTGTATGCCATGCACTGGCCTTTCCGACAGCCGGAGTCATCCCGCAACGTGCGAAAATCCCCCCTGCACGACAGGCTTGCCGCGCGCGGCGCCTGTTTCGGCGAAACGTATGGCTGGGAGCGGGCGGACTGGTATGCTCCGGGTACGGATGCGCCACAGTACGAATACTCATACGGCCGGCAGAACTGGTTTGAGAACAGCCGTGCTGAACACGAAGCGGTGCGCAGCAATGTGGGCATCTTCGATCAGACGTCATTTGCGAAGTTTCTGGTGGAAGGTCGGGATGCCGGGCGGTATCTCAATCGCATCTGTGCAAACGATGTGGCTGTAGATGTCGGCCGAGTGGTCTATACGCAGTGGTTGAATGAGCGCGGTGGCATCGAGGCGGACCTGACCGTAACCCGTTTGGCTGAAAATCGTTATCTGGTGGTTACCGGTGCCGCCGTTCATCTGCGCGACCTGACGTGGCTCAGAAACAATCTGTCTGACGAGCTGCATGTTGTGGTGACCGACGTGACATCGGGTTACTCAGTCCTCTCGATCATGGGACCCAATGCCCGCCGGCTGCTTTCCCAGGTGACCACAGCGGACCTGTCGAATGCGAGTTTTCCTTTTCTTTCGTCTAAGGAGATTGAACTTGGCATGGCGTACGGGCGCGCATCGAGAATCACATTTGTCGGCGAGCTCGGCTGGGAACTTTATGTCGCCACTGATTTCGTGCAGCATGTCTACGACGAAATCGTCGCGGCCGGTGAAAATCTGGGATTGGTGCATTGCGGCTATCTGGCGCTCAACTCGCTGCGTATTGAAAAAGCCTACCGACATTTTGGCCACGACATTGCCGATGAGGACAATCCGCTTGAGGCGGGGCTGGGGTTTGCCGTAGCTTGGGATAAGCCCGGTGGATTCATTGGACGGGAAGCGCTGGAGAAGCATCGCAGCCAACCCCTGCGGCGGCGACTCGTGCAGTTTGCCTTCGACGACCCGGAACCGCTGATCTATCACGAAGAGCCCATCTATCGGGATGGAGTCTTGGTGGGTCGAATTACGTCGGCCATGTTTGGGCACACGGTGGGTTCGTGTGTCGGACTCGGCTATGTCAATTGTCAGGCCGGAGTGACGCCTGAATATTTGAATTCCGGGCGATTTGAAATTGAGGTTGCCGGTGAACGATTCCCGGTGCGCGCATCACTGCGCCCGATGTATGATCCGAAATCCGCCCGACCGAAAGCATGAACGGCGCTTTCGATTTGAGCCTGATGAGTGGTTGATTTCCAAATGGCGATTGAGCTGTTTCAGAAAAATCCGTACCTGAGAGCCTGTAGCGCGGTTGTTGTCGAATGCAATCAGCGGGCGCGTTATTTTACAGTGAATCAGACGGTGTTCTATCCACAGGGCGGCGGTCAGCCCGGTAGTACGGGGACGGCTTTTCGAACCGACGATTCGGAATTCGAGATAATCGAGACGAAAAGATGTCCCGACAGTGGCGAGATTTTTCATTATGTCAAAGATGAGGCTGACCTGCCGGAACCCGGTACGAAACCTCATCTGGAGATCAACTGGGAGCGGCGTTATCTGCATATGCGCATGCACAGCTGCCTGCATCTGCTCAGTGCGGTCGTGCCGGGTAGAATTACCGGCGCACAGATTCGAGATGGGCGCGGTCGGGTCGATTTTGATGTTCGCTATCCCCAGGAAAAGCATCATATCGCCGATACTCTCAATACCCTGATCCAACAGGAAGCGAAGCGCATCAACCATGTGTACACGCGCGAGGAGATCGAATCAAATCCGACGCTGCTGAAAAACATCTCAGTCAAACCACCCGAACACCTGGATACAGTCAGATTGGTACACTTCGAGAACCTTGACATTCAGCCCTGCAGCGGCACCCACGTCGCCAACACCAGTGAAATCGGTGAGGTCCGAGTGGATAGAATTGAAAGTAAAGGGCGGCGCAACCGGCGAATCTCCGTCTCCCTGGTTGACTTGGCCGTCGAGCCCAACTACTGAAACCTCAGAGGAGAACAAGTGATGCATAAAGGGAGCTGTCTGTGTGGAACCGTGAGTTTTGAAGTTGACGCTGAAATCCGCAGATTTCACCACTGTCACTGTCGAACCTGTCGCAAAGCGCATGCAACGGTTTACGGTTCCAGTGCACTCGTTGACAAAAACGCCTTTCGAGTTCTGACCGGGGCGCGCTCGATCGGTGAATATGAATCATCACCCGGTAAAATTCGGAGTTTCTGTAAAATCTGCGGCACTCATGTCTATGCCCGGAGTGCGCGGGACCCCAACGATATCGTTCTCAGACTGGGCGCTCTGGATGGTGGTCTCGGAATCAAGGCGGTCGGCCATATTTGGGTGAGTCACAAACCGGATTGGTACGATATCACGGATGACCTGCCACAACAATCCGAATGGTAAAGCTGAGCTTATGACACACACCAACTCCAATCTTTATTAGGAAATGACACAGGATAAACCAAAACTTCATCGCGGACTCAAAGGCGTGTATTTTGAACGCTCGGCGGTGTCGTCGATTGACGGTCGGGCTGGGGACCTGCGCTACCGCGGATACTCCATTCACGAGCTGGCGGAAAATTCCACATTCGAGGAAACTGCGTATCTGTTGATTGAAGGCGAGCTGCCAACGCGTCGAGCTTTGGAAGAGTTTGATGGCCGCCTGAAAGCCGAGAGATTTCTTCCGCCGCCAATTATTGACATGATTGCCGCAATGCGGCGCGCACATCCGATGGAAGTGCTCAGAACCTGTGTTTCAGCACTGGGATCGTTTGATGAAGCAGCGGATGAGCGTTCGCGTGAGGCCGTCATCGCCAAGGGCATCCGTCTGACCTCGCAGGTGCCGATGATCATTGCCGCGCACGATCGCATTCGAAATGGTCGCCCGCCGGTTGAGCCGGACCCCGCACTGAGTCATGCCGCCCATTTTCTATACCAGTTGAACAATGAGCGGCCGAGCGATGAGGCGACTGAGCTGTTTGATCGGGATTTGGTTCTGCATGCCGAACATGGTTCCAATGCCTCTTCATTTGCCGCCCGGGTGGTTACCGGTACCGATGCCAATCTCTATGCCTCGGTCACCGCGGCGATTGCCGCTCTGTCCGGACCTGCGCACGGTGGGGCGGCCGAAAATGTGATGCTGATGGCGCGGGAAGTAGGCAAGCCGGAACATGCGGTGGAATATGTGAAGGAGCGGCGCAAAAACAAGCTGCCGATCATGGGATTCGGACACCGGGTCTATCGCGCCGAAGATCCCCGCGCCAGACACATGAAGGAAGGCGTCAAACGCCTCTCAGAACAGATGGGGCAGCCGTATTGGTATGAAATTCTTGAGGCGCTGGTCGAAGCGATGAAACCGTGGTCGCGTTATGGCGTCAACGTCAATGTTGATTTTTACTCGGGTGTGGTCTATCATCTGCATGGCATCGCAGTGGACCTCTTCGTGCCGATTTTTGCAATCGGGCGAACGCCAGGCTGGGTCGTGCAGATTCTAGAGCAGCTCGAAACCAACATTTTGATTCGTCCGCTCACGCTTTATAACGGTTCTGAACCAAGGACGTATGTGCCCATTGATGAGCGGGACTGATCATCTCAGAACTGCGGTCGCGCGGATTCAGCTCGTTCGCTTCCGGCCTGTGGTCGGAATGGACGCGGGCCCGAGAATTGGAATCCGATTATCGTCATGCATCTAAGCTGAACCATTGCCATTGCCGTGGATTGCTTAAGGCATGAATTCCGGTGATTTAGTAAGTGTTCCCTGAGCCGCGCCCTGGATTTTTTCACGATTGGTTTACCTTGCATTTCTCAATGCTAAAATCCAGACTGTGGCTGATCAGTCAAACTGACTGGTCAGGCAGTCAGCTTCCGCAACCGCCTGATTGTTGGATTGCCGCTCTGGGACAGCGCGGTTGATGCCCTGCATCTAGCTTTTAAAGAAGGTCCGACTGAGTTTTGAATCCTTTTGCCCCGCTTCCATCTTATCATCTTCTGAGTGAATTTCGCGAATCTCTGCTGTCGTTGCCAGCGCGAAGCCGTTACATACTGTCCAAGCGGCTGGGTTATGAAACCTCTCGGGCGACACTGCAGCAGATTGCGGACGAATTAAACTTATCGCGCGTACGGATCAGACAGATTGAGAGTCGGACGATGGGTGATCTGGTAAAGAACTACTCCTGGAGCACTACCTTAATCGAAAAGATCGGACAGCTGCTGGAAGAAATTCTGTTTCCGCTGCGGGTGGTGGATTTGGAACGAATCGACCCTTGGTTTGAGGGAGTTTCCACTCATGTTGAATTCGTCAAGAATTTGATCAGCATGACATTGACGGAACGTCTGTATTTTCTCGAAATCAATGGCGATTCATACTTCAGTCGAATCCGACAGGTGGAATGGAATAATGCAGTCCGTGAGGCAGCCGTGAGACTTGCAAAATTAGCTGATCAAGGCTGGAACGAGAATGACATTCGCGTGGTCATTGAGAGTCGGCTGCCTGAATCGATCCGTCCATTCGAGGATCTGCTGTGGAGTGAGGTTTCGAAACTCTGTCATTTTGCAACCACGCGGGATGGTGAAAGAAAGCTGGTCGGATATGGAAAAGGCGCAAGAGAGATGCTCAGATTAATCCTTACCGAATCTGACAAACCGTTGCACCGGACAGAAATCGCCGCACGCGCAAAATTCATTTATGGTTGCGCTCAGAAACCGTTGTACATCACCAACCAGTTGATCAACGTTGGTCTGCTGTTTGGCCCTGGAACTTATGGGTTACCTCAACACAATCCACTTACTGAGCATGAGATGATCAGATTGTGCCATGAAGTGGAGCACATCATGCGCTCATCCTCAAGCAGTAAACAGTGGAACACAACCGAACTGATCGGTAGGATGCCTGTTGATTTTAAGGACGGTTTTAAAGAACTGAACAAGTATCTGCTGAATATCGCCCTGTCCACATCCAGTAAATTTCAGTACCTTGGAAGAATGACCTGGTCCCTGAGGCGACAGGACTCGGCGGAAGTATCTCGAATCAAAATCCATCAGACCGTCGTCGACATTTTGACAGAAGCTGGCCGACCGCTGAAAACATTTCAGATTCTGGAACGATTGACTGAAGTACGCGGGGTGAGCGAGTATTTCCAAATTCATCCATTTGATCCAATTGTCCGTTTAGGACCCGGTTATTGGGGACTCAAAGGTCGAGACGCGCCATTGGCATTCGAATTGGGTCCGAATTGGAAGAAGTAAATATTTGACCACCAAGTAAAGCACTGTCTCCAGCGGTCCATCTGACGCAATGGCGATGTTCGTTAACTAATTGATTATGAGTTGACATTCGTTCCACTGAAAAATTCCATACCTCAAGTCAAATCAACTGTGTTAAAAGCGTGGGATTTTCAGATCGGCCGCACCCGCGAATAAAGCAAACCTCAGATTTCATGATGTGGCAGTCGAAATCAACAGTTGTTCACTGATGATCCGGCCTGTCAAATCTGTGGTTGATGTCCTCCAGCCGCCGACCGAGCCCGTCCCGAATGGTCAGACGGAAAAACGGAAGATTTGATCGCCGCCTCACCGGACCGCCACAGCCAATCGGCGAGGTAGTCCCGGGCGACGGCACTGCGTATCGGGCCTGTCATCCGCCACCGCCGCAAGTTCCGGTCAAGGATGCGGAACGACCGTTGATAACCGGTTGGCCGATGAACGCGTCAGCCTACTCCACAGGTGGAATGGTTTTCATCTTAATTGGATTGGGCAAGGAACTCTGAACTTATCCTGTTTACGTTATCAAGCGCTCCAGACATACCTAGCACGGCGGTAAATAACACCGCCATGGGTCCGTTTCGATTCGTTCTGCGATGAAGGTGAGAACGGAGCCGCAGGGTGCACGCGACACCGTCTTCGGAACGATCAGTTGGAGTCCAATAGGGTCTGGCCGGTATCCACCGCCTGATGTTGCGGCCTCTGTGAATCGTTGCTGAATGGAACCGTTCGTGGAATCGGTGGCGCCATTCATACTACAATATCAACAGACGGCTCGTTGAATTGAATTGAATGGAAATGGACAAGCTCATACTGCCAATCGGAGATCCACACTTTCGCAGCCTCCGGGAAGGTGGCTGTTACTATGTGGACAAGACGCCTCACATTCGGAATCTGGTCGAGGGGTCGAAATACTATTTTCTGTCGCGGCCGCGGCGGTTCGGGAAGACGCTGCTGTTGGACACGATGCAGGAGCTGTTCGAGGGCAGTGAGGAGCTGTTCCGGGGGCTTCACATCCACGACCGCTGGGACTGGTCCGTCCGCCATCCGGTGGTGCGGCTGAGCTTCGGTTCCGACTATCGCGAATCGAGCAGCGTGGACGGCCACGTCATCCGGCAGCTGATCGAACTTGAAGAAGACGCGGGCGTTGAACCGCCGACGTTGGACTACACCGGTGCGGAACGTCTGCAGTATCTGATCCGCAGACTGCATCGCACCACCGGTCGGCAGGTGGTGGTTCTGGTGGACGAATACGACAAGCCGATCCTGGATACGCTGGAGAACAGGAAACTGGTCAGAGCCAACCGCGATTACCTGCGCGGCCTGTACGGCGTCATCAAGGACTGCGCCCGCCATGTCCGTTTCGTGTTCGTGACCGGCATCAGCATGTATTCGAAGGTGAGTCTGTTCTCGGGACTGAACAATCTGGACGACATCAGTCTGGATCTAAAATACAACACCATCTGCGGCTACACGGATGCGGACCTCGACGCAGTGTTCGCACCGGAGCTGTCGGACCTGGACCGCGAAGACATCCGGGAGTGGTACAACGGCTACCGCTGGAGCTGGCGCAGTGAGGAGAAGGTCTACAATCCCTTCGACGTGCTGCTGCTGTTCAAAGAACAGGAGTTCAAGCCTCATTGGTACCGAACCGGCACACCCAGCTTTCTGCGCAACCTGATGGCGAAGGGCGGGCTGAACACGCTGGACCTGGAGAACCTGGGCCTGTATGAAACGGAGCTGTCAAATTTCGATGTCGAGAGCATCAACATCAATGCGCTGCTGTTTCAGTGTGGCTACCTGACCATCGCCGACCGGCAGGTTCGGGGTTCCAGGATCTACTATGCGCTGAAATATCCGAACCATGAGGTGCGCCTGAGTCTGAACGAGGAGCTGGTGGTGGCGGTGACCGGGAAGTTGACGGAGGCGTCGGACCGGGGTGAAGAGCTGATCCGGCTGCTGCAGGTCAATGATTTCGATGGTTTCGCGGCGGAGCTGCGGTCGTTTTATGCCAACGTGCCGTACGAGTGGTATTCGAGCAGCGAGGTGTCCCGCTATGAGGCGTTTTACGCGAGTCTGCTGTTCGCCTGTTTCATCGCCAACGGTGTGGAGGTGAGTGCGGAGCAGTCGTCGGCTGAGGGGCGGGCGGATCTGGTGGTGCACACGGGCGGCGAGGTGTTCGTGCTGGAGTTCAAGGTGGCGGCTGAGGGTGAGAAGGTGGAATCGAAGGTATTGGAGGCTATGGCGCAGATGCGTGGGAAGAATTATGCGTTGCCGCATCAGAGCCGCGGGCGCAAGGTGCATCTTTTGGCGATGGTGTTCAGTCGGAAGAAACGCAATCTGGCGGCGATTCGGGTGGAGCGAGCCTGAACAGGTGAAAGGGTTTCAGAAGGCCATCGACATCAGACGGATCAGAACCCCCGATAGATGTCAATAACACAGCCCATCACCGTTCGATTCGGTCTCTTTGGGAATCGCATGGTACCGCCTCGCCCGTCAAACCCATCATCCGTTTCCGTTCAGTCAAGGGAGTCGTTTGATGACCGCTCACGGTTCCTTTCACCTTTTCCATCGCCGCCAGCCAGCCACCGCGCCAATGATGAATTTTCTGCAGTGACAGCGAAAGTTCGAATTTCCCCAGCTCTTCCGACGGCAAGTCTGCATCCTCAGTGCTTCGTCCATCCAATGAACGCGATGCCAGCCGCTTTGATTTCGAGTGCCAATGCCAACGCGGCAACGGCGATCAGAATACACCTCGTTCAATCTGGTTCAGGCGACGGATGTTTTTCGGACCCGATTTTGGTTTGGACCTGTTCACCCAATGAGATCGAATTGCCCATTCAGTCAGACACGTGCAGAACATGCCCATCTGGCGGCCGCGATGACAATCGCGGCTGATCAGTCCGCAGTCAGAAAGGCGAATTCTGATCACACTTTTCAGTTGATCGGTCCCATTCATCTCAAACAGATTTCGACCATTTCCTGAAAGCCGCTCTCGATCTTTATTGATCTGTGCCGTTTCCAGTGGGGTTTCGGTAAGCGACCGTTCCCGAAGTCCTCTTCCGGTCTCCATTGAGCTGAGTTGAATACAGTTTCAGACTGCCTGACATCGCAGTCGATATCAACAGCCGTTCACTGATGGACCGCTCTGTCAAATCAGTGGGTTGATGTCCTCCAGCCGACGACCAAGCCCGTCCCGAATGGTCAGACGGAAAAACGGAAGATTTGATCGTCGCCTCACCGTACCGGCACAGCCAATCGGCGAGTCGATCCCGGCCGACGGTACTGAGTATTGGGCTTGTCAGCCGCCACCGCGGATAGTTCAGGTCAAGGACGGGAAACGGTCGTTGAAAACCGCCGCTGGACGCATCAGACCGCTCAACAGGAAAAAATCATCCTAATAATTGGCTTGGCCAGGAAGACTGAATCTGCAACTAAATTTGAAAGAGCGTTTTGACGCTGATATCCGGATCAGGTTTCGTAGCCGCAATGACATTCGTTGCGAGCCTGTCGTCTGTGGTGCGACCGGAATGTCGGTAGCAACCGATTGTGGGTTCAGATCAGCAGAAGACAGAGTGATCCTCTGCAATGACTGGGTGTGGTACAGTCTGCTGGAGAGGTGGTTGGAGCTGGGAATGTCTCGTGCAGAATCAGGTCGGCAGCTGCTGATATCTCGTCGTATCTTGGTCAACCATCTTCCATGCAATTTGGTTTAATATGCTGTGAGTGTTGCAAGCTTTTTACCTACGTTAAAACTGTCATGATCATCTAACCCGTTTTTTTGGAGACGCCATGAAAACCAAATTACTTTCTCTTGCTGCAATCCTATTTTTTGCGGCCACTACGGTGGTACACGCCAACACGCTCAGACTCGCATACGATGCGGATCCTGTTTCGCTTGATATTCACGAGCAGTTATCCGGTGGAACACTACAGTTATCGCACATGGTGTGTGATCCACTGATTCGCTGGAATCAGGATCTTGGATTTGATCCGCGCGTTGCGGAGAGCTGGGAACGAATGAACGAGACCACGGTCCGTTTCAATTTACGTCAGGGTGTGAAATTTCACTCGGGCCGCGAGATGACCGCCAAAGATATCGTCTTTACATTCGACCGTCTGAAGCGGAGTGAAGATTTTAAAGGAATTTTCGTTAACTTCACCGGTATGAACGTCGTCGACGACTACACGGTGGAAATTGTCACCGATGGGCCTTATCCATTGGTTGAACATACCGCGACCTATATTTTCCCGCTTGACAGCGAGTTCTATAGTGGTAACGACGAGCGCGGTCGCGATAAAAGTGAAATCGTAAAACACGGCGATTCGTTTGCCTCAACCAACATATCCTGCACGGGTCCATTCACTGTGAGTTCCCGCGAGCAGGGGGTACAGGTCGTATTTGAACGTTTTTCTGATTATTGGGATACGGACTCACCCGGTAATGTGCAACAGATCATATTCACACCGATTAAGGAGGATCCAACTCGAGTCGCGGCTCTTCTGTCCGGTGACATTGACTTTGCGGCACCGATACCTCCGACCGATCTTGAGCGGGTTTCGAAAACAGACGGTGTTGATCTGGTCACCATGAGCGGCACACGAATCATCACGTTTCAGCTCAATCAGAAACGGCAGCCGGCATTCGCTGATGTCCGAGTCCGACAGGCTATTGTTCACGCAGTCAACAATATGGGCATCGTCGAAAAAATCATGAAAAATTTCGGTACCCCCGCCGCGCAACAGAGCCCAAAAGGGTACTTGGGATACAACGATTCACTACAGCCTAGATTCGATCTTGAAAAAGCGAAGGCGCTGATGGCGGATGCGGGTTATGCGGACGGGTTCGAAGCTACGATGATGGCTCCAAACAACCGTTACGTCAACGATGCGAAAATCGCTGAAGCAGTCGCTGGCATGCTCGCCAAAATCAATATCCGGGTCGATCTGACGACCATGCCGAAGGCTCAATATTGGCCCAAGTTTGATGAACGCGCAGCCGACATCATGATGATCGGCTGGCATTCAGACACGGAAGATTCAGCAAACTTTTCGGAGTTTCTGACCATGACTCCAGATCCCGAAACCGGCTATGGCCAATACAACAGCGGCAACTATTCGAATGCCGAAGTGGATCGTCTGACTCTGGCCAGCGCGAAAGAAACGGATGGTGCCAAGCGAGCGGCCATGCTGCAGGAGATTGAGAAAATTCTGTACGATGACGCGGCATTCGTACCACTGCATTGGCAGGACCGAGCCTGGGCGGCGCGTACAGGTGTTGATATCGCTCCCATTGTCAACGTGATGAACTTTCCGTATCTTGGTGATTTGGTGATGAAGTAAATTTCAATCGGAAAGAGTGAGGGTGGGTATCTTCCCGCCTTCACCTTTCAACTTTGCAGTCATTCATTCACAGATATGATCGAGTCGAATACCGCTCACTGGACTGTCCAGTGCCGCCGTCGGCTGATGACTAATCGTGCCTAGACCGATTCCTTGCGCCCGACGGGCGTACTCCATCCAATACCAGGCCTTGAGATGATGGAGCGATGTTCGCGTTTCTAGTCCGCAGACTGGGCCAATCCGTCATCGTGATGTTGGTCATCAGCCTGCTCAGCTTCTCCATTCAGGATGAACTGGGCGATCCGCTCAGAGAATTGGTGGGTCAGTCGGTATCGGAAGAAATTCGCCATGAGCTTCGCGAACAGTTGGGTCTTAATGATCCGTTCCTGGTTCAGTACGGACGTTTTCTGAAGAGTGCGGTTCACGGTGATCTGGGAACCTCGTATTTCTTTAAGCGACCCGCAGTCGACGTCATTCTGGACAAACTTCCGGCCACCATCGATCTCGTCGTTGCCGCGTCCATTTGGATTCTGCTGTTTTCAATTCCGATTGGAATGTTCGCCGCGATTCGACCGCACCATTGGTTTGCCAAATTCTCAATGGGATTGAGCATCCTGGGAATTTCAATCCCCGTTTTTCTGACGGCCATCTTTCTGATTCAGATTTTCGCAGTTGAACTCGGCTGGCTTCCATCCTTTGGACGTGGCGAAACGGTAACTCTGTTGGGTTTCTGGAAAACGAGTCTCCTGACGGTGGACGGGCTGCGGCATCTGCTGTTGCCAAGTGTTTCCCTGGCATCGGTCATTCTGCCGCTTTTTGTACGCATGATCCGTTCAGAAATGATGGAAGTACTGGAATCCGAATATGTGAAGTATGCCTGGGCGAAGGGTCTGTCGAAAAGACGGATCTGGGTGGTCCACGCATTCAAGAATACCCTTCTTCCAGTCATTACCGTTGGCGGCGTACAACTCGGAATCATGGTTGCGTACACGATTCTGACGGAGACCGTTTTTCAATGGCCCGGCATGGGGTTCATGTTCCTGGAAGCCATCAATCGGGTTGATACGCCATTGATCGTTGCCTATCTGATCGTCGTGGGGCTGATATTCGTCATCACGAATACGATTGTTGACATCGTCTATGGACTGGTCAATCCGATGGTCAAACTGATGGGACGCTAGGCCACAGGACAGGGTGATGGATACCCAAAATCTCACCGAACGATCCAATCACTGGCATCGGGTACAGAACTCTCTGGTGTTTTACAGTTTCGTTCACAGTCGAACTGCTATTGTAAGCGCCACGGTGGTCGGTCTATACGTCGTGCTTTCGGTCTTGGCACCGCTGATCGCTCCCTACGATCCATGGGATCTGACTCAGTTTGACATTATGGACTCGGAAATCCCACCCGTCGGCAGTTCTGATTCGGACCCGCGGTTCATTCTGGGTACCGATGCTATGGGGCGAGATATGCTGAGTACCATTCTTTATGGTACCGGCATATCGATCGTCATTGGAATATTCGCCACCTGTCTGCAGGCGGCACTCGGCATCACCATCGGTCTGACAGCAGGGTACTTTGGCGGTCGCCTGGACAGCTTTCTTATGCGCGTGGCGGATATTCAGCTGTCGTTTACGACACTGATGGTGGCGATTGTCATTCTGGCGGTATTTCAGGCAACGGTCGGCCTGCGGTTCTATGAGGATTTCGCGATCATTGCGATCATTTTGGTGATCGGGGTGGCTGAGTGGCCGCAGTATGCGCGAACGGTCAGAGCCTGCGTACTGGCGGCGAAGAAACAGGATTATGTCGATGCGGCAAGAGTGATCGGGCTACCGCCGGTCACCATTATTTATCGACACATTCTGCCCAACACTTTCTCCCCGCTGCTGGTCATATCCACAGTGCAGGTGGCGAATGCGATCATCACAGAAGCGGCACTGTCCTTTCTCGGACTCGGAATGCCGGTAACCAAACCATCTTTGGGCTCACTGATTCGCAACGGGTTCGAGTTCATCTTCAGTGGGTCCTGGTGGATTACAGTCATTCCAGCCATTGTGCTCGTGGTGCTCATTCTTGCGATCAATCTGTTGGGCGATTGGCTGCGTGATGTGTTGAATCCCAAACTGTATGACTAGCTTTATCAGCCGTTGTTAGCCCATTGTCATTACTGAGCGTCGACAATCTGGAAGTCGTTTTTCCCCTGCGAACCGGTGTGTTTACAGCGATTCAAAATGTCAGTTTCACTTTGGAACACGGCGAACGCATCGGGATTGTTGGCGAGAGCGGTGCCGGTAAATCGGTATCCGCATTCGCCATTCTGAACTTGATCAGCAGACCGGGTCTGATGTCGAATGGGTGCATTGAGTTTGATGGCATCCACCTTTCCGAGCTCAGTGAAAATGAAATGCAGGCCATTCGCGGCAATCGAATCAGCATGATTTTTCAGGATCCAATGGTAACTCTGAATCCGGTACTGACAATCGGAACACAGATGGTGGAAACCATTCAGGCACACAGAAACATGCCGCGAACCGAAGCGGAACGAATCGCCGTTGAGAAACTCCGTGCCGTGCAGATTCCTGCAGCCGCAACCCGTCTCAAACAGTATCCACACGAACTGTCAGGAGGCATGCGCCAGCGAGTGGTCATCGCGATTGCATTGCTGACCGACCCGCAAGTCATCATCGCGGATGAACCCACGACGGCGCTTGATGTTACCACACAGGCGGAAATTCTGGAATTACTGCTGAATCTGTGCGAAGAATCTGCGGTGGGATTGATACTGATCACCCATGATCTTGGCATTGTCTCTCAGGTTACGCAGAGAGTTCTCGTCATGTATGCCGGAAGAATCATTGAAGAAGGGCCAACGCCATCGGTCATAAAGAATCCGATGCACCCCTACACCCGCGGATTGATCGATGCGCTGCCAGAGATGACCACTCCCGGTCAGCGACTGAATCAGATTCGCGGCACGATGCCGACTCTGCAGGACATTCCCTCAGGCTGTCCGTTTCACAATCGCTGTGATTTCGTGCGGCAGCGGTGCAAGACGCAGACTCCACAATTGACTGAGCGCCAATCACAGAAGGTTGCCTGTCATTTTCCGATTCATGCTTAGGCTGTAAGTCCGGTGCATCGTTCAGCTCCAGAAATTCTTCTGAAAATTCGAGGCCTAACGAAGCGCTTCAACGTTTCCGGTGGAATTTTGGATCAATTGAAATTTGAGCGCGGCATACCACACAGGCAGATTCAATATGTCAATGCTTTGAACGGTATCGATCTTTCCATTGACCGCGGTGAGGTATTGTGTTTGGTCGGTGAGAGTGGTTGTGGTAAAACGACGGCTGGAAGAGCGATCATGGGACTGACAGCGCCGAGCAGTGGTACGATTGTATATGAAGGGAAAAGAATCGATCACCTGTCACGTCGCGGTCTGCTGCCTTATCGACGGAAAATGCAGATGATTTTTCAAAATTCGTATGCATCTCTCAATCCGCGAATGACCGTTGCTTCGACTCTACTGGAACCCGTTCGATTTCATCGGCCGGACCTTTCACCCAAGTTGCATAAAGAGAAAGTCCAGGAAGTGATGCAGTCCGTGGGTGTCAATCCGGGATGGGGCTCTAGATTTCCTCATGAATTTTCAGGTGGCCAGCGTCAGCGCATCAGTATCGCGAGAGCACTAATGGTGGATCCGGAATTCATCGTTGCCGACGAGCCAATTTCGGCACTTGATGTATCCATTCAGGCACAGATTCTGAACTTATTGGGCGAAGCGAGACAGCTGCGAAAACTGACCTATCTGTTCATCACCCACGATCTGTCGGTTGTGGAACACTTTGGCGACCGGGTGGCCGTCATGTATCTTGGCAGAATCTGCGAGCTTGGCAAAACCAAGGCGATTTTTTCCAATCCCCGGCATCCCTATACTCAAGCGTTGCTGTCTGCCATTCCAAAACTGGGGAAGTCCGCATCTTCGCACATCAGATTGAAGGGTGAAGTTCCGACTGCGTTGAATTTACCCTCAGGCTGTGTGTTTCACACCCGATGTCCACACGTCGTGGAACGCTGTAGAACGGTTATACCTGAATTGAAGACATTATCGTCCGGCGTACAGTGTGCCTGCCATGTGGTTGAGGAAAACTGAAATCAACCGTCAGCGAATCGCTGATCCAATCATTCATTCGCGGCATAGGGGATCGCGCGGGTGACTTTGTACTCTTTTTGACATGCAGCGGAAATAACTCGAGCTGATTGGATGCCGTGGCGGGAAATCATCAAAGTTCAGACTGCCTGACATGGCAGTCGATTTCAACAATTCTTCCCTGATGGAGCGGCTTTTCAAATCAGTAGGTAAGCGTTCTCCAACTGCCGATCGAATCCGATCAGGGTATTCCGAATGACCAGACGGAAAAAATAAGGGAAAGGAAAATCAACCGCCGGGGCGCCACCGCTGAAAGTTCAGATCAAGATCGCGAAACGGCTGTTGAAAATCGGCCATCCGATTGACGCGTCGGTCTGCTTCACAGGTGGATTGGTCATCATCATAATTGGATTGGGTCAGGGTCTCTGAACTTATCTTATTGACGTTATCAAGGGCTCTAACCATATTGAGCGCCACGGTAAAGACACCGCCATCAATCCATTTCGATTGGTGCTGCGACAAAGGTAAGAGTGGAGTCGCAGGTTGTACACGATCCGTCTTGAGACGGACAAGTGCCATTTCCAATCGGGTATGGACGGTGTTCGCCGCCTCATGCTAAGTCTCTGCCACCTGCTGTGGAATGGAACCGTTCGTGGAATCGGTGGCACCATTCATACTACAATATCAACAGACGGATCGTTGAATGGAATGGAAATGAACAAGCTTAACCTGCCAATCGGAGACCCACACTTTCGCAGCCTCCGGGAAGGCGGCTGTTACTATGTGGACAAGACGCCTCACATCCGGAATCTGGTCGAGGGGTCCAAATACTATTTCCTGTCGCGGCCGCGGCGGTTCGGGAAGACACTGCTGGTGGACACGATGCAGGAGCTGTTCGAGGGCAGTGAGGAGCTGTTCCGGGGACTTCACATCCACGACCACTGGGACTGGTCGGTCCGCCATCCGGTGGTGCGGCTGAGCTTCGGCTCCAACTATGGCGCCCCGGGCCGACTGGAAGACAATGTCAACAACCAGTTGGCCGCCATTGAAAAATACTTGGATCCCGAACTGGCTTCGCCGACGCAGTACGGACCGGACCGACTGTACAATCTCATCTTGGCTCTGCATCATCAGACCGGTCGTCAGGTGGTGGTGCTGGTGGACGAATACGACAAGCCGATCCTGGATACGCTGGAGAACAGGACACTGGTCAGAGCCAACCGCGATTACCTGCGCGGTCTGTACGGCATCATCAAGGACTGCGCCCGTCATGTCCGTTTCGTCTTCGTGACCGGCATCAGCATGTATTCGAAGGTCAGTCTGTTCTCGGACTGAACAATCTCAAGGACATCAGCCTAGACCCGAAGTATGGCACCATCTGTGGCTATACGGATACGGATCTCGACGCGGTGTTCGCACCGGAGCTGCCAGGGCTGAACCGAAAGACCATCAGGAAGTGGTACAACGGTTACAGCTGGCTCGGCAAGGAAGATGTTTACAATCCCTTTGACATCCTGCTGCTGTTTGATGAAGGACAGTTCAAGCCTTATTGGTATGAAACCGGCACGCCCAGTTATCTGCACAACCTGATGGCGAAGGGTCGGTTCAGCACCTTGGGCCTGGAGAATCTGGGACTGTATGCCAAGGAGTTGTCAAATTTCGATGTCGAGCGAATCAGCCTCAATGCGCTACTGTTCCAGTGTGGCTATCTGACCATCGCCGACTCGAAGGTTCGGGGTTCCAGGATCTACTATGCGCTGAAATATCCGAACCATGAGGTGCGCCTGAGTCTGAACGAGGAACTGGTGGAGGCGGTCACCGGGAAGCTGACGGAGGCGTCGGTCCGGGGTGAAGAGCTGATCCGGCTGCTGCAGGTCAATGACTTCGATGGTTTCGCGGCGGGGCTGCGGTCGTTTTATGCGAACGTGCCGTACGAGTGGTATTCGAGCAGCGAGGTGTCGCGCTATGAGGCGTTTTACGCCAGTCTGCTGTTCGCCTGTTTCATCGCCAACGATGTGGAGGTGAGTGCGGAGGAGTCGTCGGCTGAGGGGCGTGCGGACCTGGTGGTGCACACGGCTGGTGAGACGTTCGTGCTGGAGTTCAAGGTGGCGGCTGTGGCTGAGCAGGTGGAGTCGAAGGTGTTGGAGGCATTGGCGCAGATGCGTGGGAAGAATTATGCATTGCCGCACCAGAGCCGCGGGCGCAAGGTGCATCTGCTGGCGGTGGTGTTCAGTCAAAAGGACCGCAATCTGGCAGCGCTTCGGGCGGAGAGAGCATGAACAGGTGAAATGGGTTCAGAAGCCCATCAACATGAAACGGATCAGAAACTTCAGTAGATACCAATGACACCGCCCATCGCTGTTTGATGGCCATCCTCCGTACCTTTTATCCTTTCCAATGCCGCCAGCACCAACCGAGCCGATGATGAATTTTTCTGCAGCGGCATCAGACGGGTGAATTTCCACAGGTCTTCCGGCACGGCGTCTACATCCGCAGTGATTCGTCCATCCACTGAATGCGATTCCAGCCGCATTGACTTCGAGCGCCAATGCCAACGCGGCAGCGGCGGTCAGAATGCCACCTCGTTGAAACTCGTTCAGGCGATGGATGTTTTCGGGGCCGATATAGGTTTGGACCTGCTCACCCAATAGGATCGAAATGCATTTTGAGCCAGGCACGTCGTGCAAAACATACCCATCTGCCAACCCTGATGAGAATCGCAACTGATCAGGCCACGGTCAGAAAGGTAAATTCAAATCACACATTTCAGTTGATCGGTCACATTCATCTCAAACAGATTCCGCCCATTTCCTGAAAGCGGCTCTTTCGCATTCTGTACCGTTTCCAGTGGATTTTGGTAAGCAACCGTTCCCGAAGCCCACTTCCGACCTCCATTGAGTGGAGTTGAATACAGCTTCAGACTTCCTGACATGGCAGTTGATACCAACAGTCGTTCACTGATGGACCGACCTGTCAAATCTGTAGTTGATGTTCTCCAGCCGACGACCGAGCCAGTCCCGAATGGACAGACGGAAAATTGGAAGTATCGACCGTCGCCTCGCCGAGCCGCCACAGCCAATTGGCGAGTCGGTTCCGGTCGGTGGTACTGAGTATCGGACTTATCATCCGTCACCGTTGAAAGTTCAGGTCAAGGGCGCGGAACGGTCGTTGAAAATCGACCGCCCGATGGAGGCGTCAGTCTGCGTCACAGTTGTAATATTGATCACATTAATTGGATCAGGTCAGAATTTCTGAAATTACAGGAAGTTCAAGCAGCGGCCGCCGATCGCTCGGGCGGTTACCAAAATGGAACGACAAAATGATTTCAGTAGGATACTGAGAGAATATTACTTCATCGTCGTCAGTTCAGGAAACAGACCGGCAACGATATCTTCAATTTCCTGACCAACCTCGCTCGAGTAAAGTTCATTTCGAATCGCTTTGGATATTCCCACCTGTCCAATTTTGGGTTTTCGTTCCAGAGTGTTCTTGGCCACCATTTGTGCCAGTTCTTCCGCTTTCGTGCATAATTCCGCCAAGTGCCCGTGTTGACGGTTGCATTGATCGAACTTTGGAATTGGGATCTTTCGCCAGGGATGAAGTTGAAAATGTCGGCCGCTTTCCTTGGAATCCGAAAAGGCGCGGTTCAGACAGGCGGCATTCAGTAGGGTAACCAAAAACCCGGCCTCTGCCTTGTTATGGACCTCACAACATCCCACAGTTGATTCTATTCATTCTGGATCATGCCTCGCCTTCTGAGCGAGCGATAGGTAAAGACCGCCTCCCGCAGCAGCACATAGCCCTGCCACAGTTTCATGACGCCCGGCAGCGGCTGACTGCGACGCGGATGAAAACCCGCCAGCCGCGCCACATCGACGACGAAACTGCGGATGTCCGGCGCCTCGCCGGGTGGCGGCTGCGGCCGGCGGATGCCATAATCATCCAGGCGGGTATTCAGCACCAGCAGGTCATCTTCACTCACCACCTCGTCGGCCGGCGTCTGTGGGCGGTCGCGCGCCATCCGATCGAGGCTGAACACCTCACAGGCGGTGATGGCATCGAACGTCAGGCACTTGCGCAGGTCATCGGCATGGTCCAGCTGCCGCTTCTCGATGCCGGCGCCGGTCTTCAGGGTGCGGAAGTACTCCTCAATGGTCCAGCGCAGCTCATAGTGCCGCAGGGCGGTGCTGGCACCGTCGGCATCGGCCTGCCCTTCGGTGGTCAGCAGCAGCCAGTGCAGCGGCTGCTCGCCGGCCGGCGGGTCCGCTTCAATCGCACTGACCGCCAGCATCTCAATCGGCGCCGTATCCGCCCCCGAGGGCGGTCGCCGCGGCGCCGCCAGCCGCACCCGCGCCGCCCGAACCGAATGCCGGGTGCGGCGCCGGCAATGCCACGCCCAGCCGCGCAGCCAGCACCGGCAGCGCCTTGCGGGCCGCCGCCACACACAGCTCACCCGTCGGACCGGTCCACTGGTCGCGCTCGCACAGCCCGCGGGCCAGGGCGTTGCGCGACACACCCGGTGTCGACACCGCCTTCTGAAACCAGTTGATGGTCTGGGCGTGAAACTGATGCAGGCCTACTTTCATGGTAGGCCCTGTTTTATCACATTATGTTCTAAGATTCAAGTGTGGGCCCTTGTGAGGTTATGGACTGGAAGCCAGAACAGGGTGGAATCCGCGACTCCAGATTTTGTTCTGACTCGAGCCGCTCTCATTATGTCTCCGGAGGATGGATAAAGAACCATCCACGGAAACATGGTTTCGTCTATATTGAGTTGTGTTGATAGTTTTGATTGAAAATCAAACTGTTTTAACAGTGTTTTTGGAGTCCCTTCTCCGATGCCTGAATGACTCTCGTAGATTTCATCCAGTTCCGACCAGAAGGGACAGATGGTTTCTGGAACTTCAAGCAGTTTACCTTGTTCATCCGCCGGAACAATTCCCTGCATCGTTCTGAGTCCCGGTATATAAACCATCATTTGTGAGGATGTCAGCACCGGCCGAACCCAGTGTGAGGGTATGTTTCCTGTCTGTGGACTGACTTTTTTCCAAGGATTCTTGACCGATCGTTGGGTTGTGACCTTCATAAGATTGTCGTGATCAGGTCCCTCGACTTCATTCAAGATGGCCAGCACGTGTGGTACCAAGGTTGCCCCCTGCTTTATTCGGCCGTCAGCCAAGTACGCTGACGACTCCGTTGGTAGCGGATCAGGTGCTTCAGCAAATTCGAATTTGCGCCTTGCGGATTCTGAAGATTCGGTTGGTTTGGGGCGAGACCCCTTCTTTTTTGTATTCAACCGGGCTTCCAGCCTGGGCACTCCACTGCTGTCATACCGCTTGAAGGAGCAGTGCTCCATCAGCAGACAGCTGCGGGTGGCATCTCCGCCCCCGAAGGGTTGCAACTGTTCCAGATCCACCGATTGTCGTAGCGTATTTTTGTGCTTTTCGCGAAACAATCCCCACTGCCCAGAGGAAATCGCCGATTTCTTAACCAGCCAGGAGGCGGGGTCCGTTTCGGGATTGGCCATGTAGAGTCGGCGCGCAGCCAGAATGAAGTAGCTGGCTATGTCGTTGTGTGGTGCCTGCACCCCTCCAACAAACACTCCCAGCGAGCGACCGTACTGCTCCATCAGTGATTTTCGCCCCGCAATCTGAATGTCGGCCAGTTTAACCCAAGGCGGATTGGCTACAATTCGATTCACCTTTCGCATCGCCAGCAGATAGGGTGCCGCAATGTTTATCGTATACCATGTCCAGACTGAATTTCCTTCTTCCGCGATGATGTCCATCAGTGTTGAATGACATTTTTTCATCTGTCCAATCTCATCTTCCGTCATGGATGTGGTCAGGTATTCCGGCAGTTCATGTTTCTGTTTCGCCGCGTTAACCAGCTGCCGCATGTCGTTGGCGAATCTGTTCCCTTTAACGAAATTCACCGGTATGAGCAGTTCTCTGCCTTTCGGCGTCATCACCCGCATCAGATCAGAGGTATGACCGAATAGAGACTGTTGCCCACTGGAATCGGTCTGCAGTGAATCGCCCAAGTGTATCTGGAATGCCTGGTGCCCCATGGACGGAGGAGCGGGCAGTATTCGTTCCAGATTCACGCGGGCCAGTTCCACAGCTACCGGATGAATGTCCATACCATTGATCAGACGGGTGACGATGTCCGCCTTCTCCACCGGGGTGAAATTCCGCATCGGTTCGGCACACAGGAGTCGGTGAGCCGCATGGATGAGAAATGTTCCTGAGCCACAGGTTGGATCGAGAACGCCGATTCCCTGCATCGCCGAATTACTGCGAATGGCTGCAACCGCCGCGTTGATGGCGTGTTCGAGCCATTCATCATCGAGAACTTCCTCCACCATCATGGCCGCCAGCCAATCAGGTGTATAAAATTCACCGAATATCTTGCGATCATGCGCGCTGACGATATGCTGATACAGACTGCGTAAGACATCTTCCTCGCGCCGCCGCCAGTCATAGACGGAGACGAGGTGGTATAGTTTCTCGGCCCACTTCCGGCCGCGCTCGAATTCCAGCACCCATGCCGTGAAACCTTCCTGTAGGACGGACTCCCAATCGGATTGCGGACTGGATGGCAGCGAATGAGAGACAAAGCGTACCACCGCGATCAGGAAACTATGCGTTACGAACAGTCTTTCCTTTCCTTCATCATCCTTTGGCACCATGCCCGAGGTTCGCATCATGTCAAGCCAAAGCTCCATTTTTGTTCGGGTGGTCTCTTTTGCTTTAGCGGGCAGCTGCTGATACAGACTGATCAGATCACTGTTCAGCTCAGTAAACAGTACACCGGGGTCGCTGGGTATCCATTCCCTGCCAAACTGTCTTTCGCTGAGAAGCGAACACAGAAACGCGGCCAAGGGTTGAGCTTCATTCATGAAGTGTCTGGCACTGCCGACGGATCTTCCCATGGACTGATACTTATGCGGGTATTCATACAGGTGCCAGTTCCGGCCATCTGTCACGATACCCATCCAGTTGTGACGGTCATATTCACCATCATCAAAGGGAATTCGGCCCAGTTCCCGATTGATCTCACCGATGACATAACGGTCCAGCTGTGTGAGTGGCGACTCAGACGCTCTGCCGTGCTGAGGTTTGTTCGGCTCAACCGCACCTGGGTAGGCTTTCAGTTCAAGGAACGTTCGTCGATTGGGTAGATAGATGTCCGCTTCACCATCTGCCGTCGAGTAATGGGATTCCAGGGTAACGACACCGATTTTCCGAAGCAGCGCCTCCAGGTCGGACTGAAGATTGCCTTCGCTGCCATGTCGTTCCAGCGGCTGATTCAGAAATTCCGCAGCTGCATCGATCACGGCGGAATCAGGGGCTGGGTCAGTTGTCCTTGTCTTTCTGTCTACCATGATGTCAATGAACGACTCCGATAGTCGTAGAAGAATCTACCCGGTTCGCGGGTTCCAGCATCCAAGCGCCGAGGATGTGAAGAAAACTGATGGAGAATGTGCAGGTGTAAACGGGCTTGAAGGCGCGCATCGGTATTTAAAACCCGGAGGCCGGCTGTGGTGTGCGAGACTCCCTTGTTTCTATTTTCAAATCGGTTATCAATGATCATGATTGCAGCGGTGAAGTCAACTTGATGCTGTAGCCAGCAATACGATCACGGCTTTAACGATATCGTCAACGGTAGCACCGCGCGATAGGTCGCTGATCGGTTTGGCGAAGCCCTGCAGGATGGGGCCTATGGCCTGAGCGCCCCCCAGATATTGAGTGATTTTGTAGCCTATGTTGCCAGCGTTCAGATCCGGAAAAATGAACACGTTGGCCTGTCCAGCAACTGCCCCGGGCTCTTTCAATTTGAGAGCAGCGGCGCGCGCGTCAAAGGCGGTGTCGAACTGAAATTCACCATCGATGAACACGTTTGGTAGGCGCTTTTGCGCCAGTTCAGCCGCCTGTTGCACTTTGCTGACCGCAGGATGCTGAGCACTGCCTTTGGTTGAAAAAGACAGCAGCGCCATACGAGGAACATCGTGTAGCAGCAGTCTGGCATTTTTTGCAGTGCTACAGGTAATGTCGGCCAGCTGTTCCGCACTGGGATCGATGTTGACCGCACAGTCGGCAAACACCATGCGCCTGCCGCCCACATGGTCAGGACTCGGTACCGTCATCAGAAAAAAACTTGAAGGTGTCGCAAGGTCGGTTTCCGCACCAATAATCATCAATCCCGATTCAATGACGCGGGCGGTCTCAACCGAGGAACCGGCGATCATGGCATGGGCATCTCCGCTCTGCACCAACATGGCACTGTACATCAGAGTCTTGCGTAGCAGCCGCCTGGCAATCTCAGGTTTTAGCGGTCGGGGTCCGTTGGCACAAAGCGCAACATAGCGCTCCATGTTGCTGACATCAAGCTGAGGGTCGGCGATCCGAATGCCTTCAAGCGAAATGCCGGCAACGCGCGCGATGGCGCGAATCTGTCCCTCATTACCGGTCAGTATCGGCGACGCGATCGACTGCGCAACCAATTTCCCGGCGGCACGAACCATCCGTTCGTCCGCCGCCTCCGCCAGCACTACGATGTGCCGTCTGTCCCGAATAAGCTGAACCAGATCATCCAGATCGCTCACAGGTCTGCAGCACTAGACGTAAGTTCTGTATTTGTCGAGGTGACGAACGGGTTTGCTGAGCGCATCGCGCCTGAACGGATCGCCAAGTTCCCGCGTACACATGACTTCAACGACGGTCGTTTTACCTTCACTCTGGGCGGCACAGGCTTCTCTCAAGGCGTCGCCTACCATGTCAAGGCTGTCGACGACAATGCCCTCGGCACCCATCGATTTGGAAATCTGCGCCCAACTTGGATTGTCCAGATTGACGCCTTCAAACCTTCGACCGTAAAAATCGACCTGGTTTTTCTTTTCCGCACCCCATTGTCGATTGTTGAACACGACGGGGGTGACCGGTATATTCTCCCTGACGCAGGTCAGAATCTCACCCATGCTCATGGCCCAGGCGCCGTCCCCGACGTAAGCGATGGCGGCGCGTTTGGGTTCCGCGACCTTAACGCCCATGATGGTCGGAAAGGCATAGCCGCAGTTGCCAAAGCTCATCGCTGCGAACATGCTGCGCGGTTTCTCGAACCGGAGGTAGCTGTTGGATACCGAGCAGATATTGCCGATGTCGGTTGAGATCGCCGCGTTGGAGGGTGTGGCTTTTTCCAGTTCCCGGAGCACCTGGCGGGGATGCATCATCGCATGGTCTTCGGCGGCGACCTGTCTGCTCCAGTCATCCTGTTCCGACGTCCATTCGTTCAGTTCGTTCTCCCAAGCCTGTTTCTCGCGGGCAATTTCACGCTCCCTTGTTTCACGATTCTGAATGCAGGCGATTTTTTCCCGGCTTTTCAGCCGTTCGAGTATCGCGGAACCGGCTTCGCCTGCCTGCCCGCAGATTCCAACGGCGATTTTCTTGACCAGTCCAATCTTGCGGTAGTCCACATCAATCTGGATGATTTTGGCATTCTTCGGCCAGTAATCCATGCCGTGCTGCGGCAATGTGCCAAATGGTCCAAGCCGGGTGCCAAGCGCAACGACGACATCCGCCTTGGAGATCAGACGCATGCCGGCTTTTGAGCCCTGATAGCCGAGCGGTCCACACCACAGCTTGTGGCTGGCGGGAAACGAATCATTGTGCAGGTAACTGTTGACGACCGGAGCCGACAGGTACTCGGCGAGTTCCTTACAGGAGTCAACCGCATTGTCCATGATGACGCCACCGCCGGCGAGAATGACTGGAAATTCAGCTTCCGCGAGAATTCGCGCCGCATCGTCCAGTGCCGCCGAACCACCTGCGCCGCGTTCGATCACCCTCGGTTCAGGGATATCGACATCCACATCGCCGTAAAAATGGTCGCGTGGGATATTCAGTTGGGTTGGACCGCGTTCCGCCATTGCCATGTCAAAGCACCGGCCGGTCAGTTCCGCCATTCGGCCGGGGCCATTGACATGAGCCTGAAACTTGGTGATTTTCGAGAATATGGGCAACTGCTCGGTTTCCTGGAATCCTCCGAGTCCCAACGTGTTGCTGCCGGTCTCTGGCGTAATTGCGACCACCGGAGAATGCGCCCAGTAGGCCGCGGCGATGGCGGTAACAAAATTTGTGATGCCTGGGCCATTTTGACCGATGCAGACACCGTGCCGGCCGCTGACGCGGGCATAGCCGTCTGCCATATGTGCCGATCCCTGTTCATGGACGGTTGGAATGAATCGAATGCCCGCCGCCGGGAAAATATCCAGGGCGTCCATATAGGCGGAACCGACGATTCCAAACACATCGGTAACACCATAAGAAACCAGAGTTTCGACAAAAGCTTCACTTGACGTCATTTTTGGCATGAACTGCTCCTCAGTATGAATTTGAAAATGATCTTCTGCCTGTCAAGCCGCTGCCAGTGCAGCTTCGGCAGAAACATAGTCGTAGTTGAGACTCGTAGCAACTTCCCGATAGGTAACCTTCCCGTGACACACGTTTAAGCCCGCCATCAGGTTCGGGTCGCGCTGCAGGGCCTCTTTATATCCCAAATTGGCAATGCTCGCGCAAAATGGAAGTACCACATTGTTGAGCGCGTAGGTGGAGGTTCTTGGCACTGCCCCCGGCATATTCGCAACGCAGTAGTGGGTGATGTCGTGCACTCTGTAGGTTGGATCAGAATGCGTCGTGGGCTTTGAAGTTTCAAAGCAGCCGCCCTGATCGATCGCCACGTCGACCACGACCGAATCGGGCCGCATCCGGCTGATCATCTCGTCGGAAACCAGTTTGGGCGCGGTCGCGCCAGGAATGAGAACGGCGCCAATGACCAGGTCGGCGCTGGTAACGTGCTTTTCTAGCGTGCTTCGAGTCGAGTAAACACCATTCGTTGAACGACCGAACTGTACCCAGTGATGATCAAGTACCTGCACGTTTCGATCCAACACCCAGACATCGGCGCCCATACCGACGGCGATATGGGTTGCATGGGTGCCGACCACGCCACCACCGATGATCACCACTTTGGCAGGTTCAACACCCGGTACGCCGCCGAGCAGCAGACCTGAACCACCATGGGGGCGTTCGAGACACCAAGCACCTTCCTGCACGGCCATCCGCCCAGCGACTTTCGACATGGGTGCAAGAATCGGCAAGGTGCCCTTGTCATCGGTAACCGTTTCATAAGCGATGCATACGGCACCGCTGTCAACCAGGTCGCGGGTCTGAGCGGGGTCGGGAGCCAGGTGCAGATAAGTAAAGAGAATCTGGTTTTCGCGCAAAAGTGCGCGTTCCGGAGCCAGTGGCTCCTTCACCTTAACGATCATGTTGCCGCGGTCGAACACATCGTCTGCCGTGGCGACAACTTCCGCGCCTGCCGCACGGTAGTCTTCGTTACTGGCGCCAATGCCGATACCGGCATTCGATTCAACGAATATTTCATGTCCCATATCAGTCAGCTCGCGTACGCTTTCAGGTACGAGACCGACGCGATATTCGTCTGTCTTGGTTTCTTTCGGCACTCCAATCTTCATGTTTCAGTTCTCCCGACTTCCTGTCAATCAAGTAAGGTGAAATCAGTGCCGTTATGATATTGCATACATCTCTTGATTAGAACAGACAATCGTCGGTGAAAATGACATTCTTTCGCCAAATCTGCAGTGGTGAATATTGGATTGGGTGAATCCTGGAAAGTGTCTGGGTAAGACATTTGCGCCTTACCGACGGGACCATTCAGGATGAATGCAGGCGACAGCCTGTCAAGTAGGCACTTGTCTTGCACCAACCCGCTCAACGTGTGAAAACATGTGTGCTGAGGAAACTGATGCTGTACCCGCTGACGATCAGCGAACATCTGCCGACTTCGACGGTTAATTTCTTTAATCTGTTGTTTTTATTAAAGTCAAACTGACCCCAAGGCACTACATTTCTGCCATCATCCAGGCCTCCATCCTGAGTCCTGTAACCTAAGCTTGAACGGTTCCAGATCGTGGACCACCCCCATCACCCGATACAGTTTCCGACCCATCTCACTGTTAATTGGCGGCAGTGCATAGCGCCACCGGCCCTGTCATCCAGCATGCGGTGTTGAACCTGCGTCAGCGCATTGGCGATCACCGCCGCCGACACCACCTGACCCTGCCGAAGGGCCAGGCGATACTGCAGATGACGCACGCACATCAGACTCGTGAAGGCGATGTGCGCATGAATGTACTTCGCGGTTCGGTGGTCAATCGGCCAAACCTTCAGGAGACCAGCCGCAAAGCAAAAACTTGGTATAGGCGGCGAAATCACTCGGTTGTCCGATCAGGTTCAATTCAATTATCAGACTCCCGCGGGCAAATTGACTGCCCGTGCCAATCCGTCACACCAGGTCAGCGTACTGCAGAAAAAGCCTACGCTGTCTTCGTATTGGTGGTGTAATTGACGGGAAATACAGCAATTTGAATCCAAATTCATGCTGAAACCGTCCGATCAAAATTAGTCCTGTTGAATTACCAAAAATTACCCGATATTTTCTGACTGACATGTTTGTAAAATTGTGAGCAGAACAAATGTCGAATTCACCATCAAGTTTCGAATTGAATCCACTTTGACATCGATAAAAAGGCGGTAAGACAATGCGCTTGGATCATCAATCAATGGAAAGCCTGTGGATGCCTTTCACCAACAATCGCGACTTCAAATCCGATCCAAGGATCGTTGCGCGGGGTGAGGGGATGTATCTGTACACACCGGAAGGCAGGCCGATCATTGATGCCTCTTCGGGGCTTTTCTGCTGTGCTGCGGGGCACAGCCGTCCAGAAATCGCAGACGCGGTACATAAACAGCTGGCGACTCTGGCATATGCCGCACCATTTCAGTTGGGGCACGAGCTGTCTTTCAAACTCGCACAACGGTTAACGGAGCTTACCCCCGACGGACTGAACCGAG
Source organism: Arenicellales bacterium (assembly GCA_965205205.1). Taxonomy (GTDB): domain Bacteria; phylum Pseudomonadota; class Gammaproteobacteria; order Arenicellales; family JAJDZL01; genus JAJDZL01. The sequence goes on along the minus strand of CBDBFX010000002.1, from coordinate 113,903 downwards.
TCTTTTTCGTCAATTCCGGTTCCGAATCCGTCGATACCGCGATCAAAATCGCACTGGCCTACCACTACGTCCGCGGCGAAGGTCAGCGGCAGCGATTGATCTCAAGAGAGCGTGCGTATCACGGTGTCAACCTAGGCGGTACCAGTCTCAGCGGCATGGTCAGGAACCGCCAGGCTTTTGGTGTGGGACTGGCCGGCGTCGCGCACCTGAGGCACACCTGGCTACCGGAGAATCGCTTTCAGCGGAATCAACCGATTGATGGCGCTTACCTTGCAGATGATCTTGAGAGATTCGTCCAGAACTATGGCGAAGATACGATCGCCGCCTGTTTTGTCGAACCCATCGCCGGCTCAACCGGTTGCCTGGTGCCACCGGTCGGTTATCTTGAAAGGCTGCGCGAAATCTGCGACCGATATGGCATCCTGCTCGTTTTCGATGAGGTGATCTGTGGTTTTGGGCGTACGGGGGAACCTTTTGCGGCGCAGACCTTTGGCGTAACACCCGACATCATGACGCTGGCCAAGGCGATAACCAATGCGGCTCAGCCCATGGGAGCGATCGTCGTCGCGCAACATGTTCACGATGCCATCATCAATGCCGCTCCCAAACGTGCAATTGAACTGTTTCACGGTTACACCTACTCAGGGCATCCGGCCGCCTGTGCCGCCGGTCTCGCGACTTTGGACATTTATCGGGATGAACAGCTGTTTGCGCGCGGCAGATCGCTCTCCGGTTATTTTCAGGATTCGATATTCGCATTACAGGATTGCGACATCGTTTCCGATATCCGGGGTTACGGAATGATCACTGGCATTGATCTGAAGCCTTCCGATACGCCAGGTGGCGTTGGTATAGCGACTCAGAAAAAACTGTTTCATTCTGGATTGCACGTCAAAGCGACGGGCGATGTGCTGATTGTCGCACCGCCTCTGATTTCGACAGAAGAACACATTGATGAGATTTGCACCAAATTGAGAAGTGTTCTGGACAATCCGTCAGATTTGTAAATTGAAGAAATTGGGTGAGTGAAGACATACGCAGGAAATTGATTGGATAGAATATCAGGATTATTCGTAAGTCATCAGGTGGCTTGGAGCATGGGTCTGCAATTCAATCTGACAGTTGGTCTGAAAAATCAATTTCCAGCTTTGTGCAGGGGTTTGGAGACACCGACGTGAAATCAGGAGTCAGGTGAGGTGGGTCGGGCAGACCATCCGAAACTTGGTTCGAGGAGGGGCGAACGATGAGTTATGCGTATCTACGCGACGCTGAATTAAGTTGCCCCATTGCAGAATGCCGCCCATGCTACCTGCTTCAAATCGTTACTATGGAATGGATTCCGCACTAAGACGCGCCTGGGGTGGGCGCTTACGAACCTATCGACCGAAACTCGCCGATGGTGAGTCGCGTCTCCATGCCATCCGTAAGGCTCTGGTTCGCGGTGAACTGGTGCTGAATGGCTTCAACCGTTGGCAGCTTCAGCCGATTACTCGCCACGCTACCGAATGGACCTTTGTCGAGACAGGCAGAACCGAGGAAGTTGCCAAAACTGAAATCGGCATCGCCCAGCGTGAAACGGATTCACTGCGCATCCTCTCAGTGAACGAATCAACCGCAGAGAGCGTTACAATGCAACTCGAGAAAGAGGGCGTGCGTGCGGACCTGCTGGTTGCTCAAAGGGATTGGGGACGGCATCCTGATCCATGTCCGGCATTTCGACGGACTATTGAATCCGCGCGCAGGCGCGGACTTGTGATACACATCATTGCGGCATTTGGAACCAACGCATCCGACGACGAGTTGTATCGCGAAGCACGGGACCGTAGGAGGTTGGTTCAGGAACCGTCGCATCGGCCGCGGCCACAAAGCTCAAAAATCGAACGGCGATTTGGGGAAATGCTGACCGAAGCTGGATTCAAGCTGGTTCCGCAGCGCCCGGTGGCTCACTATTTTCTAGATTTCGCAATCATCGGTCAGGCCGACGGACTGCCTGTCAGGTTGGACATTGAGGTGGACGGACGGTATTGGCACGAGGAGCTGCCAAACCGTTACCGGCTGAAAGACGAATATCGGGATCGTATTCTTAGGTGCCTCGGCTGGAGGCCAGTACGGTTCTGGGCCGATGAGATTGAGCTGGATGAAGCAGGTTCGATCGAAAGAATTCGCGGGGAGGCCGGGTCGGCGACTCCGCTCACATCACGGAACGCTACGAAGGAGGATTAGCCATGACATCGGCATCTGAATCGGTGCGGCAACAGCGTCGTACCACGGGCTTCTCGGTTGCATTGCTTGCGCTTGCGGCCGTAGCACTCGCATTCGCGTTCTCGGTGGTTGCCGAGGAAGTACTTACAACGGAAGAGAGGCAGAAGGAAGTGGCAGAAATCGAAGCTCGCCTGCCCAGTCTGCAAGAAGAACGGGATGCACTAATTGAAGAGATTGCGAAGTGGAAAGATGAGCTGTCAAAATTGAAAAACGAGGTCAAAGACAATCAAGAATCCGTTAACAGGCTCGAAACCGAAAAAACGGAAGCGAGTGCTGAACTAGACCGTTTGAGTAGTGAATTTGACGGACTTCAAGCCAAGAAAAAGAGTGCGAATGATGATTGGGAAAGTTTGAACAGGGAAGTGACAGACCTCACTGTTAAATCGGATACGCTGCGGAGAACGGTCAGTCAGTTTGCCGAACGGAAAGAGAACCTGGAGAACGAAAACCAAAATCTGCTCAGCAGAATTGAGACCGAGGAGAATAGTCTAGTTGCGGTACAGCAGGCCGTTCGCAATGAGCAGGCGAAACTCATGCAGATCAGATCGGATCGAGGGACAGAAGAGCAGAATCTTAATCAGATCAAAATCGACCTTGCCGATGCGGATTTTCGTCTTGAATCTAAAATGTCGGAACTGATGAGCCTACGGGCTGAGGAGCAGAGTTTGCATACACAAATTGATCAACTGAAAGAAGAAAGAGAGAATGTCGAAATTGGAAACAGACGTGCGGTAGGCCAGCTGAATCCTCTTCGAGAAGAGCTCAAAGAGGCTCGCAAATCGCTGTTGACGGAACAGGGAAAACTTGATGAAGTCAAAAATGAACTGATCAGAGCCACGGTGCGACGAGACGAATTGCATGAACAGGTTGAGATAGCTGACATACGGCTACAGGATCTGATGTCGCGTGAAACGCGGACTCGCCGGCGGATCAGCGATTTGATCGAGGATTTGAACATTCTGAATCAGACCAGCGGTATATCGGAGCCACAACAATGACGCCCAGTGAATTCAGCCTAGTCGGTAGCCCCGTCGAGCTTGCGCTCATTGCATTCATGATCGCTCTACTAGCGGCCGCGTTTGTTATTGGGCGGCTGAATGGTCTCAAATGGCGCGAGAAAGAAGAAGGTTCGATCGAAGCTTGGCGACGGGAACGGGAGCAGGAAGAAACACGGATCGAAAACCTGCGCCAGGAAAAGGAGGGCATCCTCAAAGCGGCCCTGCAGGCCGAAGAGGCGCGAACACGCTGGGAGACGGTCAAGCACGATCACGAGCAACTTGAAAAGATGCGCCGAGAGCTTGAGGATTTCGAGCGAGAGGAATCAAAGCGGATAGATGAGCTGGAACGACGTCGTGCCGAAGCCACACAACGTCTGAGGGATGTCCAGAGCGCTCTTGACCGTTACCCGGATGAGATAATCAGCGACGTGGAAACTTGGAGTGGAGAAATCGCTAAACGCAAGGAAGAATTGGATCAGTTGCACAACGATGCCGAAAATGCCAAGAGGGAATATGAGAAAGTTGACGCTCGGCGTACACAAGCGGAAGACGAGGTCATGAGGCTAGAAAAGAAAAAATCTCGTTTTAAGGATGAAATCAAAGAGAAAAAAAGGTTGCTCGAGAAGACCAAGCAAGATCATGATCAACTTGATGCGATGCGCCAAGAGTTTGATGATTTCAAGCGAGAGGAATCAAATCAAATTGATGAGCTCAATCAACGTCGGATCGAAGCTGAGCGGCATCTGAGTGAGATTCAGTCAGCCCTTGGCCGTTATCCGAACGAAATAGTCAGCGACGAGAATACTTGGAATGAAGAAGTCGCTAAACGCAAGGAAGAATTGGATCAGTTGCACAACGATGCCGAAAATGCCAAGAGGGAATATGAGAAAGTTGACGCTCGGCGTACACATGCGGAAGATGAGGTGGCGAGATTAGAAATCAGAAAATCGAAGCTTGAAGAAATTAAGCAAGATAAAAAAAACGATGAAAAGCTTGATGCTTTCCGGATTAGGCCAGTTTGCCTGGAAGATTTTGAGAATGTCGGTGCGGAAATCGGCGAAGAAGAGTTGCTGAATGATTTCGAGAGATCTCTGGATGATCTTGGACTACAGTATTCAAAGCGAATCATCCGTGCCTTTCATACAAGCCTAAAGGTGAACGATCTCTCGCCGCTTACGGTGTTGAGCGGGTTGAGTGGAACCGGAAAGAGTCAGCTTCCTCGAGCCTATGCCCGATTCTTTGGGATCCATTTTTTGCACGTACCGGTCGAGCCCGGCTGGGATTCGCCACAGGATCTTCTCGGTTTCTACGACTTCGTGGCGGAACGTTATCGACCCACAGATCGAGCCCGCGCACTTGGTCATTTCGACAGTCGATTTGCGATAGAAGTCAAAATTAAAAACCCGGATGAGTGGAAGAAAAGAATGCTCATCATTCTTCTAGACGAGATGAACCTTGCGCGTACGGAATACTATTTCTCAGAGTTTCTATCAAGGCTCGAGATGCGGGGACCGCGTACGAAGAAAAGCGATGGTGACCGGAGCGGGGATGCACAGATTGCAATAGATCTCCCTTACGGCAAAGACGAGCGTCCTAAACATCTGTACGTTCCGCATAATGTTCTTTGGGTTGGAACACTGAACGAGGACGAGACCACTCAGGCACTCTCGGACAAAGTCCTAGACCGAGCGAATTCCATTCAGTTTGCGCCACCCGCACCCAATTCTCTTAGTTCGCACGCTAATGCGCCGAAAGCTGCCATTGAGTTGGCAGATGGTTACCTGCCCTACAAACGCTGGTTTGAATGGTCTGATCGTCGCACCACAGTCGAAATGGGAGTAGAACAGGTCGATAAAACCCTCAGAACCCTAGCGCGCCAAATGCAGAGTGCCAACCGTGGATTTGGTTATCGAATTGCACAGAGCATCAAGGTCTACATTGAGCGCTATCCCGGTGAGGACTGGACAATACCGATGATTGATCAGATTAACATGCGTCTCCTACCAAAGCTCTCTGGTGTGGAAATGAACAAATGCTCCGATACGATAAGGGATCTGAGGAGGCTCTGTGAGGATGAGCTTGGAGATGTTAAATTTGCGAATGCGCTGGAAAGAGCTGCACAAGACTCTGAGGCATCACAGATTTTCTCGTGGCCGGGCTACACCTACGAGGATGATGATTAGACCTAAGCGATGGAAGGATCACAATGAAATTGTATGAATCCTACCAGGAATTCATTCGATATGTGACAGGAAATACGTCTGTTAAAAGCCAACACATACACGCTGATCAAAGAAATCAATTGCTGGGTCTAGCAGGTACAAACGGACCGCCAGTCATCGTCGCGGCGACTGGGGAACTTCCGCATGGTTATCCGATGCTGGAGGGCAGGCATCGTCAACCGCTCCCTAGAATACCCGGTCAGCAGACTAGTCGAAATGTTGCGGTCTCGTCCAATCTTGTTGCTTGGCTCGTACCTTGGCGCATTGGCGCGGAGCGAACGATGGTTATTACCGTGAAACCGGGGACATCGCTCGTCATTGATGTCAGATTGTGGCCGTGCTCACACGATAAGAGAGCGAGAATTCTGAGAAGAGCGGCCCGAGTCCTCGACGCTACACCTGATGTATTTGCAACAGCGCCCTCAATAGAAGATGCGTATATGCGACTGGAGAAAGATGTCTGGAACGATTGGCATCTGGAAAAAGGCGATCCACCAGGCGAGCTGCTCGCGATGCAGGCCAGGAAATTGCGTGTTGTACTCGAAGATCTCGGCACACGCCCTCGTGCTGTGCTTCGTAACGAACATCGATTACTAAAACTTCAGGCGGTTCGCCGCACCGACGCGAAGACGCTTCGATGGCTCTCGGCTCAGCCTGGGCGAAACATTGCCGAGAGGGCCGGTGCCCGGCAGAGAATCAAAGCTCCGAAACGCTCCGAGACTATTAATACCCTTGAGAATCAAGTGTTACGGGCATTTGCGGCATTGACTGTACGAGAGACAACGAGCTGGCTCGAAGGTTGCGGTACCGATGCGAGAAGGGCCACAATAGAAGCTCATCAACTCCGTGCACGTCGCGTCGAATCAATTCTGCGAGAACGTCGGGTATCCGAAGCGAAACATCCCGTTCAACCCAATTTTGCTCTTCGCTTCGATTCGCGTTACCGGGAAATCTGGCGTGCTTGGTTGCAGTTACATGCAATGAATATTGTGAACGAAAGTCAGTGGATGTGGCAACATCGGACTTTCATGGAACTTCTTGGACTCCGAGCAGCAATGAAACTACACGAGGCAGTTGGACGCGATAATCGTGGCGGCACGCTGTCGCATGCTCCGGTGCTTAAGGCGAGGCATCCACCGAAACAAGGGCGCTACCTTCATGATACTGGCATCCTTGCGAAATTCGCTGTCGCCACCAATAATAGGTTCCGCATCATTAATTATGGACAGGTTGATAAGATACTGCCGCTCGGTGCCGTGGCCACTGCCGGACCAGAAGCCACGGTTTGGTGGGATGCACACAATGCTCCAACTGATCATGATGGATTAGTCGGGGTGCTCCCTTGGACACCTAAGCATGAGCCCGCGTGGGATGCCAAGCTGGAAGACTGGGCCGCAAAGGTCGTAGGGTTTAATCAAGAAGCTCCACTGGATACCCAAACAAGAGTTCGCGTGGGATACGAAGCTGAAAGACATGATCGCAAAGATCATCAAACCGGGATGAGTCGATTTATTACAGTTGATCCCAACGGTTGGTTAGATCATCTCATTGACGAGAATGGTGTGGCGCGGACGCTTGGCTTTCGATCTTGCCTGTATAAATTTCATGATACCTGGCTATTCGGTTCACAGGCACTGTCTGCGACAAGGATTGCCCGGGTGGGTCGTTTCATTGTCGACGTGGCCACATCCCTGAACTGTGCAGCTGGAAAGCAAACGCTCTCGTTAAATCAACGCGATTCGTTACCGTCTGCGCTATGGCAGCTCGTTGCGGATGCGACTCGCAGGACGCGGGAAGATTCATCCAGTGGACCGGTACATCTGGCTCTTGTCATTCCAGACGATACGTATTTGGGAGGCAAAAATACCATAAAAAATACGGGTAAGACTGCTATTGAATTCCTGCATGAATCCTTTGAGCAGTTACGACCTCAACGGCTTATAGGAAGTCGGGTCGAGTTTGTGTGGCGCTCCGTGGCCGCTCTCAAAGCGGTTATAAATCAGAAGAAACTCGGAGAAGATGAGGGAGCGGTTCTCGTAATCAGCGTCAACCGGAAGACATACTGGACAGTCCTGAAGCTTCGCTACTGGTCTAAGAAGGATCAGAGCCAAAGTTTCCTTTGTATTGAACGAAGTTCCGTGATGGATGACTGCGAGGAGAGCGAGGCATGGACTGCCCGTAAAGTACAGGCTGTCCAGAACGCTATGGCTGCGAAGGGTATCAGCGATCGTGACATAATTTGCCGCTGGACGCGGTGGATCGAGATGCTGGCGACGGGAATGAACGCGAGTTCGCTCAAAGAGCTCGGAATTGACATCAATTCTATTGAGCATCGGAGCTGGCCAAAGCCTGAAGGCGGTTGGAAAGTGTTGTCGGGTGAATCGCCAATCACAGGTCAGACTATCTCAGTGCTAGATGACTCACTTCCGAAATCGCTAAAATGCAGAATCAAAAGTTTTCTAAAGGGTAAAAAAGGAAGAAAACCTCTTGCGATCGTGGTTGAGAATCCTGCCGGGGAGGAGATGACCGCTGAGTTCAAAAAATCGATTCGACGCCTTGCCGGAAACGTTGTTGATATCCACATTGTAAAGGCAACGGATACGGTTCGCGCGGCAGCAGAACTAGCCGAAAATCTGGCGCGGGACTCTGAGACAGGATCACCGGCTTGGCTTGACAAGGTTCCCAGTATCCAGCTTGAGGTACGGAAGAAAACACAAAATGATTCGGAAGCAACCGATACGAAATGGGTGAAAATTGTTCCTGGAAAGAAAGCGATTCCGGCTGGCGAAACTTACCAAACTGAACCTAATGGAAAACGATGTGTCAACCTAGCTCCCGGCATCGAGCATGTTCACCTACATATCCGCAGAGGTGGGGACCAGATGTGGGACGAGAGGTACAGCGGCCGTAAAACTGGGCACACGATTCGACCAAGTGACCACGTTCGCATCGTGGAACCCCTCGCCCGATTGCGACCGCTTTCTGCTGAAGCTCGAATAAAAATTGTCGAGCATCTACCGAACGGCGAGAAGGAAATATTGCCAGGGTCGAAAGTCGGCATCAAGTGGAGTGAAATGCTCGCGGAACCACCCGATGCACTACAGAGTATCCCTGATCTGTACATTTTTCAGTCGAAGGAAGACTTATGGGAAGAATTGAAGGTTTTGCTCGGTCGGGTAGTTAATGAAGCCTGCGCTGGCAATGGTATCAGTTTCACATTGAAGGAGGAATTGTACAAATGCACGCAACGGCAATGGAAAGATGGGAATTTTCCACTGGGCTCGGATGGGTTACCGCCTCGACCTACCGCATATAGTTCCGAAAAGTACGAGGATGACCAAAGACTCTTGAAAGATGCGATCGCCGCGTTGCTCTCCGATCTCGAAGAGGGCGTTGAGAATAATCAATCTTTCAGTGCATGGCAAGCAAACCGGTTACACATGCCGCTTACTTGGCTCTTCACTGCCTGCCCAGAACGGACAGTCAAGATCCTGCTTGACGCAATCGTAAATCTGGACGGGTCCGCTGGACGGGTGCTCCACATGGGTAATGATTACTCAGCTTGGTCGATCTACTCCGGTGTTGGGCGAGCAGTACGTAGTGAGGACCATTTACGGGTAATCTTTGATACGTTGGTTGAAATTTGGAAGAACGAAAGGTCGCCATCCCAAGATAAGTTCAGACTTCCTGACCTAAGCCAATTATTATGATCGATTTTTCACCAGCGAAGCGGACTGAGGCGTCCATCTGCGTCGATTTTCAACACTTGGATTCCGCGCGGTCTTAAGCTGAATTTTCAGCGTCGGCGCCATCGCCACGGCGCTGATGGCCGATGCCACGGAGTGGTGTGAAGTCGGGTCGCCGGCTGGGAGCTGAATCGGTGGTGTCGAGACGGCCGTCGCGATCCGACCGCCGGTTGACGGCGGCCGCCGAGGGGTCGGTTTCGTGGTGTGTCGGCCGCCGGCGGCCGAAGTGCCTCTCGCCGCCCTGCGGCGGGGCGACGGTCAGCGGGCGATGTCGTAAACCATTCGCAGCTCGGTGCCGGGATAACAGGTGCGGCTGCGGTTCAGTTCGTCAAGCACCGGCCGCAGCGCCCGTTCGGTGGCGCCATTGGCCAGGCCGAGCAGTTCCACGCGCAGCACGCTGTGCGAGTGATCGGGGATGAGGTTGGCGTCGGCGGCCAGCAGCGTGCGCAGCAGCCGGTGGGCGGTGGGCTGCTCGGCGCGGTCGCCGCCCACCAAGGGCATCATACGGGTCTCGGCGCGGTAGCCGATCATGCGCACCAGATCGATGAACAGCCGCTTGGCCGGCGGCAGGGCTTCGGGCTGCCGTTCGACCGGCAGGTCGCCGACGCGGACATGACTGCGCAGCTGTCTGCGCTGGGCTTTGAGGCGGACCAGTTCCTGTTCCAGCTGGGCGATCTCGGTCAGCTGGTCGGCCGTCGCGGTGGGGTGCGCCTTGGCGAGCCGGCGCGCGCGGGTCTTGTTCACCCGGTCGATGATCTTCTGCACGGCGCGGTATTCAGGATTGACTACCCGCCGGTCGAGGTCGACCGGCTGCAGGGCGTGTTCCAGCAGGGCGTCCAGGTTGAACTCGTCGCGCATGTATTTGAAGAAGTTCTCCTGCGCCCAGCGCGAGAACAGGGCGCCGGCGATCTCGGCCATCGATCGTTTCGGATGGGTGGTGATCAGCGGCACCTGCCGGCCGTCGTCCATCAGGCGGCGGATCTGCCGCACCTCGGGGCCGCCGCGCAGTCGCAGCCGCCGTTCGGCCAGGCGCACGGTGGTCCACTTGGTTTTCGCCGGGCCGTCGATCGGCACCTCGCAGTCGGTGAACTCCTCAGCGGGCCAATCGTCGCCCTTGGCGTTCTTGTGCCAGGTGATGCAGGCGACGCCCTGCGCGGCCAGGCGCAGGAACAGGGCCGGACTCCAGCCTTCGCGGTCGAAGACCAGGGTCACCGTCGGTTCGACCCCGGTGGTGCGCTGGCGGTCGGTCGGCGGCACCAGTCCCAGGGCGCGCAGTTCGGGCACCACCTCGTGTTCCAGGGTCTGCACCATCTTGGCGTCCAGCGGCTGGTGCAGGCACAGCAGCGGCTCGCCGCCGAGGGCGTTGACCCAGTAGCTGACGCTGGCCGGCAGACACAGTTTCTGGCGGGCGATGAAGTGGCGGGGCAGACGGCCTTGGCCACTGTACACTTTCACATGGCCATCGACGGACAGCGTCAGCGGGCGGGCTTTGGTCTCGTCCAGCCAATGGCGGGTCAGCGTCCGCTGCAGCTGGCAGATGGTGTCGGGCGAGTCGGCCAGCTGGGCGCCGATCTTGCGGCGCAGGGTCTTGACTTCGGGGGCGCGGTCGAGGCCGAGCAGGCGCCCCCATTCGCCGGGTGGCTGGTGGCCCAGCGACTCGACGTTGCGCACCCGGGCCAGGGCCATGAAGGCGAGCAGCAGGAGCACGCAGGTCAGGCCGTAGAAGCCGGCCGGCAGGCGCAGCAGACCCTGGGTGGCACTGAGCAGTCCTTCCCGGAGCAGGGCGGGCAGGGCGGCGAGCACGCCGCCATGGCGCACCGCCAGGGCCGGTTCAGTGAACCGTGGCGTCGCTTCCTGGAGCAGACCGTTGGCCGCCAGCTGGCGGCGTTCGGTGTCATGGCAGGCGCGTCCGGCCGCCGGCTGCCGGTCGCGGCGACTGCGCTGCGAGCGCTCGCTGGCCGCCGCCCGGGCGGCGGGCAGTCGGATGACGCCGGCGCGCACGTTCTCGTTGAAGGTGCTGGTGGACACCCCGAGCTCGGCGGCGCAGGCCCGCTGGCTCAGCCCGGCGGCCAGCCGCATCTCGGCCTGCCTCACCATCTCCGGCGTCATCACCGAACGGGCCCGGCCCTGCCCCCGGCGCGGCGCGTAGAACCCCTCATCGCCCTGCTCCTTCCACCGGTCGGCCACCCGTTTCACGGTCGCCCGCGACACCCCGAAGGCGCGCATCAGATCCTTCACCGGCAGCCGATTCAGCTGCCGCAGGCGGGCGATGCGCAGCAGCATGGCCGGGCGGTCATCGCGCGGATGGCAGTCGACCGGCGACAGGTAGTTGTAGTAGTAGATCATGCCCCGGTCGATCACGAGGGAGAACGGTCCGCAGATGTGCGTCGCCTGTGCGGGAATCAGTTCCATGGGCTGCTGGATGGCGTCTGTGTAAAGCATGTTGGAATCCTGCTATAATGTATTGATGATTATGATCTTAATTATACTGCAGCCGGCCGATGCGGCGGACTTTTTTCACTTTTTTCTGCGCTTTTTTCAACCGCACCGCCGACCGACAGCCGCCGACCACCGGCGTGATGGGAGGGTGCAGATGCCGCCGGCGAGCGGGCGGCGGCCAGGGTGTCAACCGGTGATTTCAACCCCCGACCGACGGACACTGAGGTATCATGATCGAATCTGTGGCGAGAGATTTATGGAGCTGGCCATATTGGACGGCCCGATCGGGAGAAAGCCGCAGCTGGAGAACGTTAAACCACTGATTTGACAGACCTGTCCATCCGTGAAACACCGCTGAAGTCGGTTACCATGTCAGGAAGTCTGAAGTTTTTGCTCGCAGCAGTTACCCATCCGATGGCCAGAAGGGTTGCAACAAGACGCGTCCTTGGAGAATGTGAAGAACGATTCAAGCGGGTGAAGTGCTTCCTACACCAGCATTTAGAGAATTTGTTAGCAGGTAACCACGACCCACGACCCGGGGGGGCAGCTCCTAGCCTTGAGTTGCGATACATTACGATGGGTTTCAGGGGACTTTGCCAGATCAGATACGCGAACCCGGAATGGTTTGATGCTGCAGGGAAAGAAGCGCGCGAACTGTTTACGATGCTTCGCGATGCTCGGGAAATGGGTGGAGATTTCGAGAGAGACCTCGTTGATCGAACCGCACCCTATCTGATTGGAAATGGGAAAGATCCTTCGATGCCCGGTGGATTTTGATTGTATGTTGCTCAAGACTATTTGCTGTGTAACTTCTCTGGATTGTAGGCGCGCGGAACGGTCCGACCACCGAGGGTCGGAAAACATAATCAACGGCTCCGGTCGCAGTCTGAAGGGGATTAAAGGGCGTTCCCGTTAATCTGGCCCTCGGTCTCCATCAGCGGCGAGGTCAAGCGGTCAGTCAGTGAAGGGAGTGGTTGGCGCGTCGTTCAGGCGGCCACCGCAGGTTGGGTCTCAGGGGTTGGTGCGAAGCCATGTTCGCGCAGCATCCGCAGCCAACGCGAGGCGTTGCGCTGCACCATGGCCGCCTCGTAGTCGACCTTCGGGTCTCGATAGCACTCGCCGTGTTTGAGCATGCAGTAGATGGCCCGCAGCATCTTGTGGGCGGTGGCGACCGTGGCGCGGCGGTAGCCGCGGCGGATCTTCAGGTTGCGGTGATAGCCGTTGAACTGACTGTGTTGGGTTCGGGCGGCGGCCAAGGCACACTCGATGAGGATGCTGCGCAGGTGCGTGTTGCCGCGGCGGGTGCGTCCGGCGCGGCGTTTACCGGCACTTTCGTTGTTGCCGGGACACAGGCCGGCCCAGGCGGCGCACTGATCGGTGGAGGGAAACACGCTCATGTCGGGCCCGAGTTCGATGAGAATGGCGCGGGCGGCGGTGTGGTTGACGCCCGGCATGGTGGTCAGCAGGTTGATGAGGTGCTGGTGCTCGCGCAGGCGGTGTTCGATGAACTCGTCGAACCGCCGGATGCGGTCGTTCAGCTGCTGCCAGGAGGTGAAGTGTTCCTCGAGCAGGAAGCGGGTGCAGTCGGTCAGCTCGGCATTCAGTGCGTCGCCCAGCGCGTGGCGATGCCGCTCGACATGGGCGGACAGCGAATGGATGATCTCCTGTGGCGAGCGGCCGAGGATGAGCCCTTGAATGATCCGCTGGCCATTGACTCCGAACAGGTCGGAGAGGATGCCGCCGATGCGCAGGCCGGCGCGGTCCAGGGTCTGATGGATGCGATTGCGCACGCGCGCCCGTTCGCGCACCAGCTGGCGACGCTTGTGGGACACCTCGCGCAGTTCGCGGAACTCAGGCGACGGCACGAAGCTGGGTCGGCCGAGACCGAACTGGCCGATGCGGGCCAGCCAGATGCTGTCGGCGACATCGGTCTTTCTGCCCTTGATCTGCTTGACATGCTGGGCGTTGAACACCAGCGGCTCGATGCCGGCCTGTTCCAAGGCCGCATGGACATTGAGCCAGTAGATGCCGGTGGCTTCCATGGCCGCGGCGGTGACGCCGAAGCCGCACAGCCAGTCAATCAGCTGGGCGAGTCCTTCGGGCAGGGCGGAGAACTGCCGGGTGTGCACGTCGGCCTCGGTGCCGGGGTTCGACCGCAGCACCGAGGCGGTGATCTGCATTTTGTGCACGTCGAGGCCGGCGGCACACGGATGGATGACCTGGAGTTGATCTTTGTTGGCGAATGATGTCATAATGTAGCACCTCAGGATGTCTGATGGATGATTGAACATAACATGATGGAAGCGGGGGTCATGGACAGCTGACTCACGAAGTCGCGGTCCAATTTGCTGTGCGTCCTCTGCGGTGCAGGGTACAAAACGGGATTCGGAGCCATGGCCCGGGAACAGTTTGAAAGCGCGCTTGACAGCGGCAGAAAAAAAACGTCCTCGATCTCGCTTCCGTGGTGGATTATAGTCGTCGGGATGCTGAGAAAAGCAGTTGCCTGCGGTCGCCTGGATGGGTGGTACGCCCATTCAGGCGACCGCAGGCAACTTTTAGTGAAAAGTTACATTCAAACGGGATGTATTGACCCGCAAATCATGTGTGTTTGAAGTAGATTTGAGAACATTGATAATATCTGAAATATAAATTGACAAGATCAAAAATTAGACACTAAGTGGAATAGTATGAGCGACGAATCATTCCGAAGCATCCCCAATCTGTACATTGTTCAGTCGAACGAAGGCGCATGGAGAGAGTTGAAGGATTTGCTCTGTCGGGTAGTTAAAGAAGCACGCGCTGGCAATGGTATCAGTTTCACATTGAAGGAGGAATTGTACAAATGCACGCAACGGCAATGGAAAGATGGGAATTTTCCACTGGGCTCGGATGGGTTACCGCCTCGACCTACCGCATATAGTTCCGAAAAGTACGAGGATGACCAAAGACTCTTGAAAGATGCGATCGCCGCGTTGCTCTCCGATCTCGAAGAGGGCGTTGAGAATAATCAATCTTTCAGTGCATGGCAAGCAAACCGGTTACACATGCCGCTTACTTGGCTCTTCACTGCCTGCCCAGAACGGACAGTCAAGATCCTGCTTGACGCAATCGTAAATCCGGCCGGGCCCGCCGGACGGGTGCTACACATAAGAAATGATTACTCTGCTTGGTCGATCTACTCGGGTGTTGGGCGAGCGGCGCACAACGAGGAATCATTACGAGTTATTTTTGACACGCTGATCAAATCGTGGGAGAACGGGAAGTCTCCATCGCAGGATAAATTTCTCCTCGCCACTGTAACCTACCCGATGGCAAGTCGTGTCGCAGCACGACGAGTTCTTGGCGAATGCAAAGAACGGTTTGAGTGGGTGAAGTGCTTCCTACGCCAGCATCTCGAGAATTTGTTAGCAGGCAACCACGATCCGCGGCCCCAAGGGAGAAGACCTAGTCTTGAGTTGCGATACATTACGATGGGTTTCCGAGGACTTTGCCAGATCAGGTACGCGAAACCGGATTGGTTCGATGCTGCCGGGAAAGAAGCCGGCGAACTGTATACGATGCTTCGCGATGCTCGGGAAATGGGTGGAGATTTCGAGAAAAAACTCGTCGATCTAACCGCACCCTATCTGATTGGAAATGGGAAAGATCCTTCGATGCCCGGTGGATTTTGATTGTATGTTGCTCAAGACTATTTGAAGTAGATTTGAGAACATTGATAATATCTGAAATATAAATTGACAAGATCAAAAATTAGACACTAAGTGGAATAGTATGAGCGACGAATCATTCCGAAGCATCCCCAATCTGTACATTGTTCAGTCGAACGAAGGCGCATGGAGAGAGTTGAAGGATTTGCTCTGTCGGGTAGTTAAAGAAGCGCGCGCTGGCAATGGTATCAGTTTCACATTGAAGGAGGAATTGTACAAATGCACGCAACGGCAATGGAAAGATGGGAATTTTCCACTGGGCTCGGATGGGTTACCGCCTCGACCTACCGCATATAGTTCCGAAAAGTACGAGGATGACCAAAGACTCTTGAAAGATGCGATCGCCGCGTTGCTCTCCGATCTCGAAGAGGGCGTTGAGAATAATCAATCTTTCAGTGCATGGCAAGCAAACCGGTTACACATGCCGCTTACTTGGCTCTTCACTGCCTGCCCAGAACGGACAGTCAAGATCCTGCTTGACGCAATCGTAAATCTGGACGGGTCCGCTGGACGGGTGCTCCACATGGGTAATGATTACTCAGCTTGGTCGATCTACTCCGGTGTTGGGCGAGCAGTACGTAGTGAGGACCATTTACGGGTAATCTTTGATACGTTGGTTGAAATTTGGAAGAACGAAAGGTCGCCATCCCAAGATAAGTTTTTGCTCGCAGCAGTTACCCATCCGATGGCCAGAAGGGTTGCAACAAGACGCGTCCTTGGAGAATGTGAAGAACGATTCAAGCGGGTGAAGTGCTTCCTACACCAGCATTTAGAGAATTTGTTAGCAGGTAACCACGACCCACGACCCGGGGGGGCAGCTCCTAGCCTTGAGTTGCGATACATTACGATGGGTTTCAGGGGACTTTGCCAGATCAGATACGCGAACCCGGAATGGTTTGATGCTGCAGGGAAAGAAGCGCGCGAACTGTTTACGATGCTTCGCGATGCTCGGGAAATGGGTGGAGATTTCGAGAGAGACCTCGTTGATCGAACCGCACCCTATCTGATTGGAAAGGGAGAAGACCCTTCGATGCCCAGTGGATTCTGATCGTACGCTGTGCAGGATTACCTGAAGTCGACTTGAGAATGTTGATAATATTTGATATATAACAAACTGATACATAGAATTTCATGGTTACGCCGAAATATGCGGGATCTTGAAATCATCATTAAAAAGAGATGCCATTGATTCTAGGTGGAAACGTTTGCGTAGTAGAATACTAGAATGCGAAGAAATTGACAGAAAACATATCAATCGCAACATCAAATGTACCACATTTCTACAAAGCACAACGGTTTGTCGCAAGCCAATCGCAAATTGTGAAATCTTGGAAGTAGAATAAACTGTGTAAACTGAAAACAATTCAATTGTGATTTGTATTATGATTAGTATCAGCGTAAAATCGTCTGATAGACGTGGTTTGATACTCAGCAGAGTGGGTAACGCATTAAATTTTGACAATCATTGATGTCGGGAGGTAATTATTATTATGAAAGACAAATCAATCGGTAGCGTCAGCCGCCGTAAATTCATTAAAACCAGTGCGGCGGCGAGTGCTGTCGCGGTTGGACCATGGGTGATCAGTTCGAAAGCACTCGCTTCATCCGGTGAATTGAACGTAATGATGTGGTCGGATTATCTTCCAGAAGATTTTCTGGCACAGTTCAAAGATGAGACAGGCATTACAGTCAACTACACCGGAATCGGATCCAACGAGGAAATCATCAACAAGATGAAAGCGACAAAAGGTAAAGGCGTTGACATCTGCAGTCCGACCAATATTCGTTCTGGGCAGTGGGTCGACCTTGATCTGCTACAGCCTTGGGACTATGACCGTATTGCCAACATCGGCAATGTGAATCCTGCCATGCTGTCGGTTGGCGGTCGTGAGTGGAATTTTGGTGAAGCCGGGTCGCATTGGCTACCGCATATTTGGGGTACCGAAGCGATTTCCTGGCGAACCGATCTGTATTCTCCACCTGGGGGTGAGCCCAGTTATGGCAACATCTGGGACGGTTCGGCGGAAGGCAATACCATGGTCCGGCCACACTCTGGCATGCTGGGAGCTGGACTCTATATGGAAACAATTGACGAGCTGGAAACCGGCGATGTCTGGAGAGCCTATGAGAGCGAGAGTGCAATGCGCCCAATCTGGGAAAAAATAGCAGCATTCTGCATTGCTAACAAAGAACAGATCAAGCTGTTCTGGAACGATGCAGACACTCAGAAAAACGGCTTTCTGAATGATGGAGTGCTTGTTGGTCAGACTTGGGACGGGCCGCCGCTTGCGATGAAGACCGAAGGCGAGCCGGTCCACTATCAGGCGCCCAAAGAAGGAGCCATGGCGTGGGTTGATGGAATGTCACTATCCAAAGCTGCAGCCAACATTGATCAGGCGTATGCGTTCGTCGATTTCTGTTTCCTGAAGGAGCCGGCTGGCCGCGCCATTGACACGCATGGCTACAATTCAGCCATCATCGGAGCGGATGCCTTTGCCGGTGAAAATTACAAGAAAAACTTTGCTGAAGCCTATCCGGGTAAGGCATTGGCCAATCTTAATCCATGGCCGGCAGAACCGCAATGGTACGCTGATGTGAGAACTGAGTATCGAAACAAGTTTGTAAACGCTTGATCCTTCAATTATTCTAGTGGTTCAGCACCCGATTTTGCGGGTGCTGAACCGCTACAATTCCCCCGAAGTCAGGAGGTGTGAGTAATGAGTGCAGATGTGCAACTGGAATCGGTCTGGATTCGGTTTGGTGATTTTGTCGCAGCCCGGGATGTCAACCTTCACATCAGAGGTGGAGAGTTCTTCACCATACTAGGACCGTCCGGTTGCGGCAAAACAACTTTGCTTAGAGCCGTTTCTGGATTTCTGACACCGTCTGAAGGCAATGTGCTGATTGGCGGTGACAATATGGCCGGCATCGGGCCCAATCGTCGTCCAACCGCCCTGATTTTTCAAAATCTTGCTCTTTTTCCCCTGATGACAATCTGGGAGAACATCACTTTTTCACTTGAGGTCAGAGGAGTTGGAAAATCGGAACGCAGAAAGCGTGCCGATGAACTGCTTGAGATGATCGCATTACCTGGGCAGGGCGATAAAATGGTCAGCGAGCTGTCGGGCGGTCAGAAACAGCGGGTGGCGATCGCACGGGCATTGTGCGCTCGCCCCAAGGTGCTGTTGCTTGACGAGCCACTCAGCGCACTTGACCTGAAACTGCGGCAGCACATGCGTACCGAACTGCGGGCGATCCAACAGCAGGTGGGAATTACCTTCATCTACATCACTCACGATCAGGGAGAGGCACTCACCATGTCGGACAACGTCGCGGTGATGCGCGAAGGAATCGTTGAACAGGTGAGTGATGGAACCACCATATACGATGATCCGGATACCTCTTTCGTAGCTTCATTTGTCGGTGAAAACAACCGATTTGCCGGCAAAGTCGAGAACATTTCGGACGGCTTGGCTACGGTCAGTTCTGCCGAAGGAGTGATCCAGGCGCGTTGCAGCGGCAATCCCGAGTCAAAGGTCAGTGTTGGTGATGATGTCTTTGTTTTCGTGCGCCCCGAATCCGTACAGTTTGTGAATGGTCAGGCCATGGATAATCAGTTCAGGGCGAATGTTTTCCACGAGGAGTTCGAAGGAAATTTATGGCAGGTGTTTCTTGATATTGGGCCCACGCAGAAACGTGTGAAAATGTCTTTCGTAAACGATGGGTCAGCCAGGGCACATGGTGGTGCGAAGGACGTATCCATCGGGTTCTCCAGTCAATCGGCCATCGTGCTTCCAGAAGGACCTTTGGCCGCGGAATAGCTTTCGGGTTACAAGTGATGAGCTTTGTGAACTACTGGCGGGATTTCTTTCTCAGAAACGGTACTGCAGTCGCACTGTTTCTGATCACTGCAGTCGGTGTATGGCTGTTCATGATGATTATCCTGCCCCAGCTTTTTATGCTGGATTTTTCAATCCGTGCCAATGTACCACCGCCGAAATTTGGCACCGAAGAACACTACTATACGCTGGAGCACTACCGGTACATGGTGTTTGGCAGTGCGATGTCGACCGACTCATTTAACATCATCGACTTAACCGTCTTCTTTCGTACGATTGCCGCGGCGGTTTTTGTTACACTGATAGATCTCGCCCTGTGCTATCCCATCGCCTATTTTCTTGCCCATTCGGCAACGGGTGGCTGGAGCCGACTGATGGTGCTGTCTTTGATCGTGCCATTTTGGATCAACGAGATTCTGCGAGCATTTGCGTTCAAGATCATATTCGGATCAACTGGAATCATCAATAATTTTCTGGTTGCAATTGGGATTCTTGACCAGCCCTACGATTTCATTCGCAACGATATCGCATTGTGGGCCGGTCTCAGTTATGCCTTTATTCTGCTGATGATCTTTCCGATTTACAATGCGATCGAGAGTCTTGACATCAATCAGATCGAAGCGGCGCGGGATTTGGGTGCACCTTGGTGGAGAATCCACTGGCGGGTTGTCGTGCCACATGCAAAACCGGGTATTTCATCCGGCTGTACGATGGTGTTCATGCTGACGGCTGGCGCGTTGGCGGCACCCCAGATACTGGGCGGTCCCAGCAGTCTGTGGTTTACTCAGATCATTTACCAGGGTTTCAACCAGGCCGGCAACTGGGCGCGGGGTTCGGCATACGCAATCATTCTGCTGATTTCCTGTATCGTTCTGGTGCTGGTGATGATGAGAGTCGCCAAAGTGAAGTTTGGAGAAATGATGAAATGATCCAGGGTCGGGTACAGCAGATTCTGGTTATTGGCTTTGTCAGCCTTTTCTTTCTGTATCTATTCGGCCCATTGATCGTCATGGGGATGACCGCGTTCAACACGTCCAATTTCCCAAGAGTATCCCCTTGGGACTGCTTCACGGTTGAATGGTTTGATGTCCTGATGCAGGATACGCGTCTGGTCACTGGAGTTCGGAACAGCGTGTTCATCGGCATTGGCGTCGTACTGCTTGCTGTTCCTTTGGGCCTTGCCGGTGCGCTGATGCTCATGCAGGTCGGACCGCGTATCCGTCCTTGGCTGTACACTGTCACCATCGCACCTATTCTGGTTCCCGGTGTGGTGCTTGGCATCTCGACCCTGCTTTTTTGGGATCGGATTGGCCTGATGCTGGGCGCCACGGAAGAATCAATTTTCTACGATGGCATATTCTTGACAATCATTGGGCAGGCTACGTTCATCTCCGCTTATGCCATGCTGATCTTTATCGCCCGGTTGCAGCGTTTCGATCCGGTACTGGAGGAAGCGGCATTGGATCTTGGGGCGACGCATACACAGACATTCCGCAAAGTTCTGTTGCCGTTTTTGGCGCCGGCGATCGGGTCGGCAGCCGTGCTGGCGTTTCTGGCGTCATTTGAAAATTACAACACAACCATATTTACAATCGTTTCGAGCAGCACTCTGACGACCGTACTGGCGAGTAAGGTTCGCTACGGTATTGATCCGTCGATCAGTGCATTGGCGGTGACCATCGTCTTCCTTACTTTGGTCGGAGCAGTGATTTTTGAAATCTCCAAGCGCCGTGAAGCACGTCGGGCCAAGGCACAGAAAGCGGTTGCGCGCGGCGAGGCGGCTAAAGCCGGTAAACTACGGCCGTTCGCATCAGAACCGGCATTTATTCTGTTTGCATTAATCATCGTCGCAGGGCTGGGCACTGTTTTTTTTACGGGTACGGTCGGTGTGGAAGAGTGTAAAGCTGCTGTGAAGGCACAACGGCAGGCGGACATACAGAGACGGGTCGAAAAACGTCAGCAGCAGCAGATGTTCCAGTCGGCGATTGAACTACAGGGGCAGCAGCCCGAGGAATCGCTGCAAGCAGACGAAGACTCAAAAGTTTCAGCCAGGGGAACCGAAGGCTACCAGAGTATATTTGCACCTCAGAATCTACAGGGTGAGTCAGAGGAAGAAAAGCCAGCCACCGGTACCGAAGGTTACCTGAACATTTTTCAGCCGGATAATCTGACTGATCAGTCGCAGTCAGAATCTGATGGAAACTGAGTTTTCTCTGAGTATTGATGCTCGGAAAATGTAGGACTTATGCTGACTACCTGCATTGGCGCCTATCCAAAACCAGATTTTCTGAAGCTGCCTGACTGGTTCAATATTCCGGATGGGCCAGATTCTGCTGAACCCACAAAGCGTTGGGAAGCGGCAGTTGCCGCCTTGGGTCACTCAGCAGATGAAACGATTCGAGCTGCATACGGTCAAGTTGTGGCCGATCAGACCGAGGTGGGAATTGATATTCCAACTGACGGAGAAGTCAAGCGCGAAAACTATATTCATTACCATTGCCGACATTTGGGCGGCATTGATTTCTTGAACCTTTCAGTACGCGAACTGCGCGGGGGGACGTATTCCGCAGAACTGCCGACAATAACCGGGCCGATTTATCCCCGCGAGACGGGATTCCTGGTCGAAGACTGGAAGCTCGCACAGTCATTGACGGACCGCCCGATCAAGATCACCATGCCAGGTCCAATGACGGTAACGGATTCCAATGCAAATGAGTACTATGCGTCAGACAGGGAACTGGGTGCT
Source organism: Arenicellales bacterium (assembly GCA_965205205.1). Classification (GTDB taxonomy): domain Bacteria; phylum Pseudomonadota; class Gammaproteobacteria; order Arenicellales; family JAJDZL01; genus JAJDZL01. The sequence goes on along the minus strand of CBDBFX010000002.1, from coordinate 91,944 downwards.
GATATTGCTGATGCGCTTAACAAGGAAGTGCTGGCCCTCGCTGATGCTGGATGTCTGCATATTCAGGTTGATGAGCCGGTCTTCGCAAGGAAACCCGAAATTGCCTTGGAATTTGGTGTCGAGAATTTAGAGCGCGTTTTCCACGGGGTGCCCGACCACGTCGTAAGGACGATGCACATGTGCTGCGGCTACCCTGACCGATTGGACCGACTTGATTATCCCAAAGCTGACCAGATGGCTTATTTTCAGATTATTGACGCCATTGATCACAGTTCGGTTGATGTCGTATCAATCGAAGATGCTCACAGACCGAATGATCTGAGTCTGCTGGAGCGTGTACAGAATTCGAAAGTCATTATAGGTGTGGTCGCAATTGCGCTCAGTCGAATCGAAAGTGTAGAAGAGATCGCGGCTAGGCTGAATCAGGCGATGAACCATATAGATGCCGATCGTCTGATCGCAGCGCCTGACTGTGGCCTAGGTCTACTTGGCCGTAGTCTTGCGAAGGCAAAACTGAAGAATATGTGTGTCGCAGCGCATGGAATCTGACACCCGACGCTTGGTTATTTGGAGAAATTTCGACATAGTAAAATAACTTCAGGTAACTCACCTGACTGGCTGCTGATAACCCTCGAGACCATTGAATAAAATTTCAAAGACGAAGAAGGGGTCGTAGGCGGCGATGTCGGGAAATGGGAACATGCAGGACGTGATGAGGATATTGGAGGAGCTGCAGCCGGATTCGGTTGCCGAAGCATGGCAGCTCGGCCATGAGAAAGGCGTTCAGGAGACGGCCGAGCGCATGATCCGGGCGGGATATTCGGATCGGGATGTTGAAACGGCGACGCAGTTCAGCAGGGAGAAGATTGCGAAGCTGAGGAACGGTGGTCTCTGATTCGGTTGCGGGTGCGGACCTTGGCATTCTAGCCTGAGGATGGTTTTCGGGGAAAGATGCGCGGCACGGGTCGCGCGGCTGGCAGGTGGTGACGGCCGGCTGTGTCGAAGTCTCTTATCAAACCATCCCAGCTTGCCAGAGAGCGACAGAATGAGTCGCCGTCGCCTCGGATCAGACCATCTGTCATGGGTCAGCTCACCTTCCGATATGGGACGATGAACTGTCGTTTTTGGGGGTGTTTACCTGGTAAACAGTCACCAGAATGTCTGATGCGGTCGAAGCCAGCATTGATGCCATATTGAAGTGCCATGCCCGCGTCGAGAACAGGAAGGCTTCAAAATTCTCATCAGCGGGTGACGAATGGTGATCGGTTGAATCGAAGTTCTGGATGTAAATAGACGATAAGTGGCTGTCATATTTTGCAGTTGTCGACAAACCAATGTTCTGTATCTGACCACGTTGAGATTTTTACTTGAAGCGGTTTAAATGCGGTACGCTGCCGCTCAGTCGTTTCAGTCAACTGACTGAAACGTTACTGAAACTGTTGGATGGCAATGGTGTTGCGGCACAAGGTGCCCCGGTGTCCGAGCCGGCCGCCCGCGGAAGGCACGCACCTTGCGAATCGGACCTGCATGCACTTCGAATCGGGCGGGCATCTGTTGAGATTCGAGATCGGGAGACCGGTTGAAACCGGCAGTTGACGCCGTTTCTGAGATACGGCGTTCATCATTCTTGCCCGCTGCCGTTCCAGGTGAGCATTGCCGAACCTTTCCCCGCAGAGACCTCCGCCATTCAGAAATATCGGTTTGATGTCAGCGGCAGATTAATTGATCCGCGCCGATTTTCAGTTTTCTGTTGAAAACGCTCTCGAAACCATGTACAAGACGCCTTTCATGCCAACGCGCCAGCCGCCGAACCGGTCGGTTGCGCGGCGGCCGTTCAGTATGTCGCCCTTTCATGCGAGGTGAATCCAGATGTCAGGCACTGTCCCTTCCCCAGCCCAGGACCCACCGACCGGACCTTGGCACGATCTGTTTTTCAGAGCCCACTTTCAACAGCTCCGGCCGGTGCGAGCCCTGCTGAAGCTCGCCCTGCCACCAGCCGAACTGAAACAGTATGACCTGCGCACCGTCCGCACCGTGCCTGGCGCACTGTTCGACGAGCCGGAGCTGCGCGGCTATCAGGCCGACCTGATCGTCGAGGTCCGACTCCGACACGATGCGCACAGCCGCGTCCACTTCATCTTCGAACACAAGAGTTCCAAGGACGGACGGGTGATGGGACAGCTGCTCAGCTACATCACGCTGCTGTATCAGAATGGCAGTCGTGCGGTCCTGCCGGTCATCATCTATCATGGCTGCGCCGAGTGGCATGGTCGGCAGTCCTTTGCCGCCTGGCGGCACGCCGATCTGGATGCGGGTTTTCTGGCATGCAACCGCCACCGGCTGCTGGATTTCGAGGCGATTTTCGTGAACCTGCGCGAGGCGTCGATTCGGCGGCGTCTGCGGCAGCTGCCGCTCAAGGAAGCCCTGGTGCTGGAGGTGATGGCCGACATCTGGGAGGCGGATGAGCGGCGGTGTGCCGACTGGGTGGTGCGGGCGCGGCTGCTGGCGGCGGCGGTGCGCCGGCCATTCATCAGCAGTCTGGTGAAATACCTGTCAGGGGGGAGACGGTCAATTATAATTTCGAAGACTAAGAAAATGTTAAATGAACAGCTGGCGGCGATGCCGGGAGATGAGGACATGCAGGATGTGATGAGGATATGGGAGGAGCTGCAGCCGGATTCGGTTGCCGAGGCTTGGCAGCTCGGCCATGATTCGGGTCGTGAGGAAGGTCGTGAGGAAGGCGTTCAGGAGGCCAGGTGCGAGACGGCCGAGCGCATGATCCGAGCGGGATATTCGGATCGGGATGTTGAGACGGCGACGCAGTTCAGTAAAGAGGAGATTGCGAAGCTGAGGAACGGTGGCCTCTGATTCGGTTGCGGACCTTGGCATTCTAGCCTGAGGATGGTTTTCGGGGAAGGATGCGCGGCACGGATCATGCGGCCGGCAGATGGTGATGGCCGGGCCGTTTCGAGGGCTCTTGTCAAACCATCCCAGCTTGCCAGAGAGCGACAGAATGGATTGCCGTCGCATCGGCTTCAGACCATCTGTCATGCATGGGTCATTCCACCTTCCGGAATGGCACGATGAGCTGTCGTTTCTGGGGTGTTTACCTGGTAAACAGTCACCAGAACGTCTGATGCGGTCGAAGCCAGCATTGATGCCATATTGAAGTGTCATGCCCGCGTCGAGAACAGGAAGGCTTCAAAGTTCTCATCAGCGGACGACGAATGGTGGTCGGTTAAACCGAAGTTCTGGATGTAAAACTAAAAACATGTTATATGAACAGCTGGCGGCGATGCCGGGAGATGAGGACATGCAGGATGTGATGAGGATATGGGAGGAGCTGCAGCCGGATTCGGTTGCCGAAGCATGGCAGCTCGGCCATGAGGAAGGCGTTCAGGAGGCCAGGTGCGAGACGGCCGAGCGCATGATCCGGGCGGGATATTCGGATCGGGATGTTGAAACGGCGACGCAGTTCAGTAAAGAGGAGATTGCGAAGCTGAGGAACGGTGGTCTCTGATTCGGTTGCGGGTGAGGACCTTGGCATTCTTCCCTGGAGTTTGCATTCGGGGAAGAATGCGCGGCACGGATCATGCGGCCGGCAGGTGGTGATGGCCGGGCCGTGTCGAAGTCTCTTATCAAACCATCCCAGCTTGCCAGAGAGCGACAGAATGGGTCGCCGTCGCATCGGCTTCAGACCATCTGTCATGGGTCAGTTCACCTTCCGATATGGGACGATGAACTGTCGATTTTGGGGTGTTTACCTGGTAAACAGCAACCAGAATGTCTGATGCGGTCGAAGCCAGCATTGATGCCATATTGAAGGGGCATGCCCGCGTCGAGAACAGGAAGGCTTCAAAATTCTCATCAGCGGACGACGAATGGTGATCGGTTAAACCGAAGTTCTGGATGTAAATAGACGATAAGTGGCTGTCATATTTTGCAGTTGTCGACAAACCAATGTTCAGTATCTGACCACGTTGAGGTTTTTACTTGAAGCGGTTTAAATGCGGTACGCTGCCGCTCAGTCGTTTCAGTCAACTGACTGAAACGTTACTGAAACTGTTGGATGGCAATGGTATTGCGGCACAAGGTGCCCCGGTGTCCGAGCCGGCCGCGGAAGGCCCGCACCTTGCGAATCGGACCTGCTTGCACTTCGAATCGGGCGGACATCTGTTGAGATTCGAGGTCGGGAGACCGGTTGAAACCGGCAGTTGACGCCGTTTTTGAGATACGTCGTTCATCATTCTTGCCCGCTGCCGTTCCAGGTGAGCATTGCCGAACCTTTCCCCGCAGAGACCTCCGCCATTCAGAAATATCGGTTTGATGTCAGCGGCAGATTAATTGATCCGCGCCGATTTTCAGTTTTCTGTTGAAAACGCTCCCGAAACCAGGTACAAGACGCCTTTCATGCCAACGCGCCAGCCGCCGAACCGGTCGGTTGGGCGGCGGCCGTTCAGTATGTCGCCCTTTCATGCGAGGTGAATCCAGATGTCAGGCACTGTCCCTTCCCCAGCCCAGGACCCACCGACCGGCCCTTGGCACGATCTGTTTTTCAGAGCCCACTTTCAACAGCTCCGGCCGGTGCGAGCCCTGCTGAAGCTCGCCCTGCCACCAGCCGAACTGAAACAGTATGACCTGCGCACCGTCCGCACCGTGCCTGGCGCACTGTTCGACGAGCCGGAGCTGCGCGGCTATCAGGCCGACCTGATCGTCGAGGTCCGACTCCGACACGATGCGCACAGCCGCGTCCACTTCATCTTCGAACACAAGAGTTCCAAGGACGGACGGGTGATGGGACAGCTGCTCAGCTACATCACGCTGCTGTATCAGAATGGCAGTCGTGCGGTCCTGCCGGTCATCATCTATCATGGCTGCGCCGAGTGGCATGGTCGGCAGTCCTTTGCCGCCTGGCGGCACGTCGGTCTGGATGAGGAGTTTCTGCAGTTCAACCGCCACCGGCTGCTGGACTTCGAGACCATCTTCGTTAACCTGCGCGAGGTGGCGGTGCGGCGGCGGCTGCGGCAGCTGCCGCTCAAGGAGGCGCTGGTGCTGGAGGTGATGGCCGACATCTGGGAGGCGGATGAGCGGCGGTGTGCCGACTGGGTGGCGCGGGCGCGGCGGCTGACGGAGGCGGTGCGCCGGTCCTTCATCAGCAGTCTGGTGAAATACCTGTCGGGTGCGAGGCAGTCAATTATAATTTCGAAGACTAAGAAAATGTTAAATGAACAGCTGGTGGCGATGCCGGGAGATGAGGACATGCAGGATGTGATGAGGATATGGGAGGAGCTGCAGCCGGATTCGGTTGCCGAGGCTTGGCAGCTCGGCCATGATTCGGGCCGTGAGGAAGGCGTTCAGGATGCCAGGTGCGAGACGGCCGAGCGCATGATCCGAGCGGGATATTCGGATCGGGATGTTGAAACGGCGACGCAGTTCAGTAAAGAGGAGATTGCGAAGCTGAGGAACGGTGGTCTCTGATTCGGTTGCAGACCTTGGCATTCTTCCCTGGAGTTTGCATTCGGGGAAGAATGCGCGGCACGGATCATGCGGCCGGCAGATGGTGATGGCCGGGCCGTTTCGAGGGCTCTTGTCAAACCATCCCAGCTTGCCAGAGAGCGACAGAATGGATTGCCGTCGCATCGGCTTTAGACCATCTGTCATGCATGGGTCATTCCACCTTCCGGAATGGCACGATGAGCTGTCGTTTCTGGGGTGTTTACCTGGTAAACAGTCACCAGAACGTCTAATGCGGTCGAAGCCAGCATAGATGCCATATTGAAGTGTCATGCCCGCGTCGAGAACAGGAAGGCTTCAAAGTTCTCATCAGCGGACGACGAATGGTGGTCGGTTAAACCGAAGTTCTGGATGTAAAACTAAAAACATGTTATATGAACAGCTGGCGGCGATGCCGGGAGATGAGGACATGCAGGATGTGATGAGGATATGGGAGGAGCTGCAGCCGGATTCGGTTGCCGAGGCTTGGCAGCTCGGCCATGATTCGGGCCGTGAGGAAGGTCTCGAGGAAGGCCATGAGGAAGGCGTTCAGGAGGCCAGGTGCGAGACGGCCGAGCGCATGATCCGGGCGGGATATTCGGATCGGGATGTTGAAACGGCGACGCAGTTCAGTAAAGATGAGATTGCGAAGCTGAGGAACGTTGGTCTCTGATTCGGTTGCGGACCTTGGCATTCTTCCCTGGAGTTTGCATTCGGGGAAGGATGCGCGGCACGGGTCGCGCGGCTGGCAGGTGCTGACGGCCGGGCCGTGTCGAAGTCTCTTATCAAACCATCCCAGCTTGCCAGAGAGCGACAGAATGGGTCGCCGTCGCATCGGCTTCAGACCATCTGTCATGGGTCAGTTCACCTTCCGATATGGGACGATGAACTGTCGATTTTGGGGTGTTTACCTGGTAAACAGCAACCAGAATGTCTGATGCGGTCGAAGCCAGCATTGATGCCATATTGAAGTGTCATGCCCGCGTCGAGAACAGGAAGGCTTCAAAATTCTCATCAGCGGACGACGAATGGTGATCGGTTAAACCGAAGTTCTGGATGTAAATAGACGATAAGTGGCTGTCATATTTTGCAGTTGTCGACAAACCAATGTTCAGTATCTGACCACGTTGAGATTTTTACTTGAAGCGGTTTAAATGCGGTACGCTGCCGCTCAGTCGTTTCAGTCAACTGACTGAAACGTTACTGAAACTGTTGGATGGCAATGGTGTTGCGGCACAAGGTGCCCCGGTGTCCGAGCCGGCCGCGGAAGGCCCGCACCTTGCGAATCGGACCTGCTTGCACTTCGAATCGGGCGGGCATCTGTTGAGATTCGAGGTCGGGAGACCGGTTGAAACCGGCAGTTGACGCCGTTTCTGAGATACGGCGTTCATCATGACGAGCCGGAGCTGCGCGGCTATCAGGCCGACCTGATCGTCGAGGTCCGACTCCGACACGATGCGCACAGCCGCGTCCACTTCATCTTCGAACACAAGAGTTCCAAGGACGGACGGGTGATGGGACAGCTGCTCAGCTACATCACGCTGCTGTATCAGAATGGCAGTCGTGCGGTCCTGCCGGTCATCATCTATCATGGCTGCGGCGAGTGGCATGGTCGGCAGTCCTTTGCCGCCTGGCGGCACGCCGGTCTGGATGAGGAGTTTCTGCAGTTCAACCGCCACCGGCTGCTGGACTTCGAGACCATCTTCGTTAACCTGCGCGAGGTGGCGGTGCGGCGGCGTCTGCGGCAGCTGCCGCTCAAGGAGGCATTGGTGCTGGAGGTGATGGCCGACATCTGGGAGGCGGATGAGCGGCGGTGTGCCGACTGGGTGGTGCGGGCGCGACTGCTGACGGCGGCGGTGCGCCGGTCCTTCATCAGCAGTCTGGTGAAATACCTGTCAGGCGTAAGACGGTCAATTATAATTTCGAAGACTAAGAAGATGTTATATGAACAGCTGGCGGCGATGCCGGGAGATGAGGACATGCAGGATGTGATGAGGATATGGGAGGAGCTGCAGCCGGATTCGGTTGCCGAGGCATGGCAGCTCGGCCATGATTCGGGACTGGAGAAGGGTCATGAGAAAGGCGTTCAGGAGACGGCCGAGCGCATGATCCGAGCGGGATATTCGGATCGGGATGTTGAGACGGCGACGCAGTTCAGCAGGGAGAAGATTGCGAAGCTGAGGAACGGTGGTCTCTGATTCGGGTGAGGAGATTGGCACTCTTCCCTCGGACCTGTTTTCTGCGAAGAATGGCGATGACCTGAGGGTGAGGCTGGAGTATCACCTCAAGCCTCCGCATAGCCATTCGGCCGGAGAGCGGTTGAACTGATTAAAGTAGAATCCGGTAGGTCATGGGTTATTTCGCACTTCGATTGGGCGGGATGAGCTGTCATTCTAGGGTGTTGACCAGGTAAACATGTGTCAAATGGTCGGTGCGGTACTTCTCCAGAATAATGTCTGGAAACTGTTCTACGGAAACTGTGGACGATGAGGCCTGGACATCAGGACAAGGGGCAGAAAGCAATGACACAGCTCAGTTCGGACGAGGTGAAGAACGTTGGACTGTGATTCAGATGCGAGGAAGGCGTGTACATTGTTTCAACGCCATTTTCAACTCTGGGGTTGATCCTTTGAAATAGATGCTCCGAAAAATACCCGATGTCAAGTGATCTTGGACGGAGTCGAGTATCGCAAGGCATGAATAGGTTGCCGAGCGCGTTGGGCGGTTGAGTTTGATCCGAAAAGCCGATGGGAATTAGAGAACGGCTGAATGGAACGCAACGCGTTCTTCACAATGAACGCGGATTGTCGTCGACTCGCCACCTCTCGAAACTGTTGGAAAGCGGTCGGCTGATTGATTGTTGGATTCAGGTATCAGGTCGTTCCAGCCCTAAGAGAATCTCGAATTATCAGCGGCAGATACGGCAAAAACACTGTTGAAATCATTTGATGCAAATTTCAGGCAAGTTCCGAACAGATCCATCGCCAATACTCCCGTATCTCTATAACCACATCATTCAGTCGTCAGTTCTGTTATACTGATTTATCAGTATTTAGTATTATTCAGAATTGGCGGGGAGTCCAAATCAAATCAATTATGGATATGCAAGTTAAAGAAAATCTTTATCACTATATCAACGGAAGGCGGGTTCAGGGCGTCAGCGGTCGAACTGGCGATATTTATAACCCTGCAACTGGTGAGGTCGTTAAACAGGTTCCATTAGCAAGTGCAGAAGAAGTCGGATCTGCGATAGATGCCGCGGCGGAAGCACTCCCGGCCTGGTCGGCGACGCCGCCGGCGAGTCGAGCACAGTTCATGTTTTCTTTCCGTGAAATCGTTAGGAAAAATATGGATGAATTGGCGGCGGCATTGTCGTCCGAACACGGCAAGACCATTGAAGATGCCAAAGGCTCCATTGGGCGCGGGCTTGAGGTGGTTGAGTTCGCCTGTGGTATTCCACAGCTTCTTAAGGGCGAAATGTCTGAGCGGGTTGCGAAGGGCGTGGAAAGTTATTCCATTCGTCAACCGGTTGGCGTGTGTGCGGGAATTACACCATTCAATTTTCCGGCGATGGTGCCCATGTGGATGTTTCCGGTTGCCATCGCCTGCGGCAACACCTTTGTTCTCAAACCATCGGAGAAAGATCCGACCTGCCCGCTGATGCTGGCGCAGATGATGCAGCAGGCAGGTCTGCCTGACGGAGTCCTGAACGTAATCAACGGGGACAAGGAAGCGGTGGATGCGCTGCTCTCTCACCCAAAAGTAAATGCGGTGAGCTTTGTTGGCTCGACTGCAGTTGGTGAGTATATTTATCAGACCGGATGTAAACATGGCAAGCGTGTTCAGGCCCTATGCGGTGCAAAGAATCACATGGTCGTCATGCCGGATGCTGATATGGATCAAGTCGTCGATGCGGCCATTGGCGCGGGCTATGGTTCGGCCGGCGAACGTTGCATGGCGATATCTGTCGTTGTGGCGGTTGGCGACGAAACGGCCGACGAACTCGTTGAACGATTGAAACCCCGCGTCAGCAGTCTTGTCATCGGACCTTTCACCATGGATGATGCGCAGATGGGGCCGCTGGTGACGCCTGACCACTATGCAAAGGTCAAATCTTACGTCGATCTCGGTGTGTCCGAAGGTGCGGATCTTGTTGTCGATGGACGGAATTTCTCACTGAAAGGTCATGAGGGTGGAGCATTTTTGGGCGGTTGTCTATTCGACAATGTTACACCAGAAATGAAAATATACACCGATGAGATATTCGGGCCGGTATTGTGTGTGGTACGAACGGACAGTTATGACGAGGCCCTTCGCCTGGTGAGCGATCACGAATATGGGAATGGTGCGGCGATTTTTACGCGGGATGGCGGGCGTGCGCAGCACTTTATCTCAAATGTTCGAATCGGGATGGTAGGTATCAATGTTCCAATTCCAGTACCGGTGGCCTATCACAGTTTTGGTGGCTGGAAGCGGTCGCTGTTTGGTGACCACTATATGCACGGTCCGGAAGGAGTGCGTTTCTACACTCGCATGAAAACGATTACTGCCAGGTGGCCGGAGGCGATTGAATCAGGTGCCAGATTTAATTTCAGGCGGGGTAGCGAAGACAACTGAGTGAATACCTGAATCTCTGCTCGCCGGATTGAGATCACGGTCACCCGGCGGCATGCAGATTCGAAGCGGTTACTCGACATCAAGCCGCTGGTTGTCGATTAAACGTACGCCGCCAATTCTGACGGCGATCAGCGCGATGGCCTGGTGGATGGTTCCTACAGGTGACTTGGTCTGCCAATCATATGGGTCGCGCAGATCGGCATATTCAACCTGAATGGACGCTGGCAGACTGTCGCTCATGGCCGCTCGCAGACGATCGCAGTCGCGGCAACCCGTTTCCCATAAATTTTTCGCCTGTTGCAGTGCGAGAAAAATATTCTCTGCGAGCTCAGTATCCACCGAAGATAGTCGCGTATTTCTGGAAGATAAAGCCAGTCCGTTTTCATCCCGCAAGGTTTTACAGGTACGGATCTCCGGGAAACCCAGTCGCCTGGCAAGATGTTGGATGACCAGTGTCTGCTGATAGTCCTTCAGTCCGAAATAGGCGCGGCACTCGCCGACGAAATGAAAGAGCCGCTCGACGACGGTACAGACCCCCTCCAGATGGCCAGGCCGAAAGTCGCCCTCCAGTCCTTTACCGGCAGGTCCCGGATCCAACAGCTCGACATTCTCAATTGATTGAGATTCTGGAAACATGTCGCGATTGGTGCCGCTGAAAACCATGTCGCATCCCACTTCATCCAGCCGACGATAGTCCGAATCCAGACAGCGCGGATAGCTGGAATAATCCTCCGATTCGTTGAACTGCAGAGGATTAACGAAGATGCTTGCACAGGTAACATCGTTTTCTTCAATGGCGCGTTCCAGTAGCGATAAATGTCCTTGATGGAGTGCACCCATGGTTGGAACGAAACCGATCGTTCGGTCAAGTTCACGCTGTGCATAGCACCATTGCATGGCGGCAGTCGGATTGTTCAGAACGAGCAGCATGCGAATGCTCCCGGACAGTGGATTCGTTTAGTTCATGGTCAGTAGAATTTTACCGATATGCGATCCGGAATCGATTCGAGCGTGAGCCTCGCACACTTGATTCATTGGGAAAGTCGAATCAATGATCGGTTTGATTTTGCCTTCGTTCAGGAGTGGCCAGACCGACTCTCGCAGTTCATTCGCAATTTCAGCTTTCTGCTCTTCGGTTCGAGACCGCAGGGTGGAACCGGTAATGGTCAATCGTTTCATCATAATGGGGAGAACATTGATTTGCGCTCTGAATCCGCCCTGAGTGGCGATAATGATCAACCGGCCCTCGACTGCCAGACACTTGATGTTCCTAGCCGTGTAATCTCCCGCGATGATATCCAAAATCAGTTCGACGCCTCTGGCATCGGTCCAGCTCATCACCTGCGCCACAAAATCAGTGGTTCGGTAATTGACTGCCAGGTCCGCGCCGATCTCAGAGCAGGCCGCACACTTGTCATCAGAGCCAGCGGTGACGCAGACCTCAGCGCCAAATGCCTTGGCAAGTTGAATTGCGGTTGATCCAATACCGCTGCTGCCGCCATGAATCAGACACTTCTCGCCGCGCCGGAGTCTTCCCTGCATGAAAAGATTGGTCCATACGGTGAAAAATGTTTCGGGCAGTGCGGCCGCTTCAATCAGCGAAACACCATCTGGAATCGGTAGACACGAGGAGGCGGGCGCGGTGCAGAACTCAGCGTAACCGCCGCCGGCAATCAATGCGCAGACCTCCGCTCCCAATTCGACGCCACCAACATCCGGAGCGGCGTCAACAATCGTACCGGATACTTCAAGCCCCAGCAGATCGGAAACTCCGGCAGGGGGTGGGTAGTGTCCGTTGCGCTGCATCACATCGGCTCGGTTCAATCCGGCTGCCGCGACTTTGATCAGAACTTCCCCAGCCCGCGGAACGGGTATGGGCCGACTGCCCGATTTCAGTGTTTCGATACCACCTGGTGCTGGTACTTCAATGACGCGCATTGACTTGTCATTCATAGTGATCAGTTACCTGCAGGCTTGATTTGTATCGCGTAATCTTGTCGATGTAAGAGAGGCTGAAACGATGTAGCATATCCATTTCGTCTTGATTCAGAGTTCTGATCACGCGGCCCGGTGAGCCGACGACCAGACTGTTATCTGGAATGATCTTGCCGTCGGCGATCAGTGTACTGGCTCCGATCAGACAATGCTTGCCAACGGTGGCATTGTTCAGCACGACGGCGCCGATGCCAATCAGCGTTCCATCATCAATCGTACAGCCATGCAGCATGGCCTGATGGCCGACCGTTACATTGGCGCCTATATTGAGTGGGCAACCGGGATCGGTGTGCAGCACGCAGCCGTCCTGAATATTCGTCCCATCGCCAACGCAGATGCGTTCGTTGTCACCACGCAGGACTGAGTTGAACCATATGCCGACATTGTTTCCAAGTACAACATCTCCAATCACCGCGGCGCCAGGGGCGATGTAGACGTTTTCACCGCACTGCGGTTTTCCGTTATCCAGCGAATACGCGATCATCTGTCAATCGGAAAGAATGCGTTTGAAAGCCTGTTGTTCCAGAACAGCAGACCGTTGATGAGTTTGGCGGCGGCGGGGCTGATGCGATCGGCCAAAGACTGCTTGTGTATGTACTTCACCTCATAGATTTCGTAGTTCTCACTGGCCTCAAGCAGATAATCGTCGCTGGTACGCAGCTCATCGACCAGATTGAGTTTCAATGCCTGAGTGCCATACCAGTGCTCGCCGGTCGAAATCTGATCCACATCAAGTTGCGGGCGATTTTCTTTGACGAATTCCTTGAACAGATTGTGAGTTTCCTGAATTTCTTCCTTGAGTTTTGATTTTCCTTTGGCGGACGGCTCGCTGAACATGCCCACGGTACGCTTGTACTCGCCGGCGGTGTATTCCTGAAAGTCAATATCGTGCTTTTCAAGCAGTCGGTGAAAGTTGGGGATTTGCGCCAGCACACCGACTGATCCAACGATGGCAAACGGTGCGGCGATGATTTTGTCGGCGACGCAGGCCATCATGTAGCCACCGCTCGCGGCGACCTTGTCAACGGCGACAGTCAGGGTGATGTTCTTGTCCTTGATGCGCTTGAGCTGTGATGCCGCAAGCCCGTAACCATGTACGACGCCGCCTCGGCTCTCCACATTGACAACGACTTCATCCGCCGGTTGAGCGACGGTCAGTACGGCTGTGATTTCCTCCCTTAGCCGATCAATCTCCGAAGCTTCCAAATCACCCTTGAATTTGAAAACATAAATATGATTTTTCTCTTGACTGGTATCGCTTCCACCTCTGGCCGTCGATTTTCGCTCCTTTTTCTGTCGCTTGATTTTGTCCTTGAACTGTTTTTTTGACAGCTGCGCGGAGTTGATCGTGTTGGACATGGTCTCGTAGCGACGGTTGATGTGATTGACCTCCAGATGCTCCTTCTGGTGCTGGCGCTGGCGCACCGCGATGGCGGAAATCAGCATGATGGGAATGACAATCGCGAGGATCACAATCAGAGTCTTAGCGAAAAAAAGTAGAAATTCGACGAGATATTCCATGGTTGTTCAGTCCGTGAATGGTGATTGAGTCAAAATATGTTTCCGGTTTCAGCTGTCAATCGGTCGAATCTGGGATGATCGACCGATCACACTGAGTCGTTTCCATTGTGACAGGGTATGTCTGGGACCCACATATACCCGTCGGGATCCTGCAGATAGCACTCGCGCAGTCCATGGGGCTTATCTTTGGGTTCGGCAAAGACGGGGTATCCGAATTGATGGGCCCGTCTGGCCGCTTGATCCGGGTCGCAGCCATGCAGGCGAATTTCCGCACCAACGCCTCTCGTGTCGGTCTGTGAAATGAGGTCATACATTCGATTTTCAAGATAGGTGTGATCGGCATGAAGCATCCACTCGGCGCCGCAGGCCCGCAGTATGGCGATATCTGGATCGGTATAGACGATGTCCGCCGCAAGTACGCTGGTTTGAAAATCAACGGCGGCAGCCATGTTTCGCACCAGCAGGTTGATCGTCAGAGTTCGGAGCGAACGTCCGTACTCGGGGGCTGAAATCCAGGTCTCGCCTTCACGGAGTTTCATCATGTCTACCTTTTTAACCCTTCAGGTTTTCTTTGCCCAAGAATCGCGCAGAGTGACGGTGCGATGAAAAACCGGCTTCTCGGTACCGTTCTTTGGTGACGCAAGCACGAAATAGCCGCATCGTTCGAACTGATAACGGCTTCCTGGATCCGCGGATGCAATCTCCGGCTCAATCACTGCGTCTGTCACCTGCAGTGAATCTGGATTGATCAATGCGGAAAAATCGGTGTATTTTCTGCTGCCCGGATCAGGCACCGTAAACAGACGATCATAGAGATTGACTTGCGCGCTGATGGCGGTTGGCTGTGAGACCCAGTGAATCGTACCACGCACCCGGCGACCGTCCGGCGCCAGGCCGCCGCGGCTTTCCGGATCATAGCGGCAGCGAATTTCCGATACGTTGCCGCGGTCATCTTTGATGACTTCGGTACAGGTTACGAGATAAGCGTACCGAAGTCGGACCTCTGCGCCGGGAGACAGTCTGAAGAATTTTTTGGGTGGCTGTTCCAGAAAATCACTGCGTTCAATATAGATTCGACTCGAAAATGGTACCTTTCTGTCACCGAGTTCCGGCCGCTTTGGATGATTTTGGGCGCAAATCCATTCCGTCTGCTCATCGGGGTAGTTTTCTATGACGACTGGCAGAGGATCCAATACGGCCATGATGCGGGGAGCGCTATAGTCCAGATCTTCTCTGATGCAGTTTTCGAGCACGCTCATCTCGACTGAATTGAAGTTCTTGGTAATGCCGATGCGTTCGCAGAAGTCAAGGATGGAAGCTGGCGTATAGCCGCGGTTTCTCAGCCCGGAAAGCGTCGGCATTCTGGGATCTCCCCAACCATCGACCAGAGACTCGTCGACCAGCCGGGTCAGCAGTCTTTTGCTCAGCACGGTGTATTCCAGCGACAGTCGAGAGAACTCAATCTGTTCGGGTCGCGATGGCGTCGATACGTTGTCAACACACCAGTCGTAGAGCGGCCGGTGGTCCTCGAACTCCATGGTGCATAGTGAGTGGGTTACGCCCTCAATGGCATCCGAGAGGCTGTGGGCGAAATCATACAGCGGATAGATGCACCACCGATTGCCCGTTATGGGATGGGATTCGTGCTTGATGCGGTAGAGCACGGGGTCTCGCAGGTTGATGTTGCCCGCGCTCATGTCGATTCTAGCGCGCAGCACGTGTTCATTCTCTGCATATTCGCCGTCCTTCATGCGCGCGAACAGATCTAGATTCTCGTCGATGGAACGGTTTCTGTAGGGGCTGTTTCGACCGGGTGCGGCCAGGGTGCCGCGGTACCCGCGAATCTGCTCCGGGGTCAGACTGTCCACATAAGCCTTGCCGTTTTCAATCAGTTCGACTGCAAAGCGATAGAGCTGATCAAAGTAATCGGACGCATGCAGGATATCGGCATCTTCTGCGTAACCCAGCCACTTTACGTCAGCGATGATTGAATTGACGTAGTCGATATTCTCCTTACTCGGATTGGTATCATCAAAGCGAAAATTACAGATGCCATCGTAATCCTGCGCGATACCAAAGTTCAGGCAGATGGATTTGGCATGTCCGATATGCAGGAAACCATTCGGTTCCGGCGGAAACCGGGTTACCACCGGTCCTTCGCGTTTGTTGCTGGCAATGTCGTTATTGATGATTTGCCTGATAAAATTTGTTGTTTTCAAACTGTTCGATTATGGGTGGTTGTTAGAATGACTCCGATCAATCTAGTCAGGCGCACATTGTCCAACAGGGGCTGATGATTCGATCAGCACGACCAATTGCGACAAGGGTTCAATTTATGAAATTTGCTTTCCTGATGAATCCGCTCGAAACCGTCAAGGCCTATAAGGATACGACTTATTATCTGATGTTGGCTGCATGGGAGCGCGGCAACGAAGTATTTTATTTTAATCAAAGTTCGATGCAGGCGGGAAACGCCGGTGTGACGGCATGTGTTGAAAAACTGAAAATCAACGCTTCCATTGAACAGCCATTTACCGTTCTTGAACGGCATGCGGCTGATCTGTCGGCGATGGATGTCATTGTCGTGCGAACCGACCCGCCTTTCGATCGAAGTTACCTTTACTCAACTTTGCTGCTGGACCTGGTCGGCTCGACAACGCTCATCGTCAATCGGCCCGCCGGCATTCGGAACTGGAATGAAAAACTGGCGGCGATGCTTTATCCAAGTCTCACTCCCAAGACTCTGGTGTCTCGAAATGTCTGCGATATCCTGGCGTTCATCGACAGGCACGCGCGCGTTACGCTCAAACCCGTTGACGGCCATGGAGGGAAGGGAATTGTATTTGTTGAGCGAAGTGGGGCGGCGAATGAGCGACTGATCGCACAGATTTCGAGAGAGGGGAGGCACTGGATTATTGCGCAGGAGTATTTACCCGATGCGAAGCGCGGTGACAAGCGGATTCTATTGACTGAAGGAGAACCGATCGGTGCGGTACTGCGCGTGCATGCCGAAGGACAGGAACTGAACAATCTGGATCAGGGCGGGGAGGCGGTTTCAGCTGACATGGACAGCCGCGACTGGGAAATCTGCCGTGCGCTCAAGCCTGGACTGCTCGAGCAGGGCATTTTCTTTTGTGGAATCGATGTTATAGGGGGCAGACTGATTGAAGTCAATGTAACCAGCCCAACCTGTCTGCAGGAGCTGTGTAGGTTTTCAGGTATGGCCCATCATAAGAACATGATTGAGAGACTTGAAACATTATCCGATCGGCGACGGGAATGAACCGATCGCAACCATCCAGTAATGGTGTTGATGGTTTGGTCTGGGAAGGTCGGCATTCGTCCGGTGATTCAACGACCCCGTCCGTCCACCGTGACCAGTCCATCGCAATTCCTGTTGTTTCTTCCTCTGGGTCAGGTCCATCAGACGAGCTGAAAATGGGATTCGCGGAAATTCGGGACTCATTAATTCAGATAATATCGGCATCGGCCCGTTCAGTCGAAGAAATGACAGTGCCAGCAGAAAATGCTCGCTCCGGCTTCGCTTAATCGGACTGCTGGTCTGCGGTCAGTCGAATGACACAAACCGGTCCGCTCATTCAATTCAATTTCAGCAACGAATAGGGTGCTTGAGATGTCTGTCGTAACCCGTTTTGCTCCGAGTCCAACCGGTAGGCTTCATATTGGCAGCGTGCGCACGGCTCTTTTTTCCTGGCTGTTTGCGCGACGGCACAACGGTGAGTTTCTGCTGAGGATTGAAGACACCGATCGTCAGCGTTCAACTGCTGCGGCAACCGCGCTCATATTTGAATCCCTGAACTGGCTCGGACTCGACTATGATCGCCAACCCATTTACCAGTCGCAGCGAGTCGGTGAGTATCGGGCCAGCGCCGACGCATTGGTCAAAGCGGGCAAGGCTTATCACTGCATCTGTACCAAGGAGCGATTGGAGGTGCTGCGAGCTGACTGCGTCGCCCGCAAAGTCAAACCGCGCTACGACAACAGATGCCGCGATCTTGGGCTCACGCCTTCGGCGGACCAGCCGTCAACGATTCGTTTCCGCAACCCGACAGCGGGGACGGTTACGGTTGAGGATATGATTCAGGGAACGGTCCATTATCAGAACTCCGAACTTGATGATTTGATCATCATTCGCTCCGATGGGACGCCGACCTACAACTTTGCAGTGGTGGTCGATGAGATTGAAATGGGATGTACGCATGTCATTCGTGGTGATGATCACCTGAACAATACGCCTCGACAGATTCATCTTTTTCATGCTTTTGACAGACCGGTCCCCAATTTTGGACACGTACCAATGATTCTGTCGCCAGAAGGCAGAAAACTCTCCAAAAGAGACGGTGATGATGGCGTCCTGGCATGGCGGGCGGCTGGATACCTGCCACAGGCCGTGCTGAATTATCTGGTGCGGCTGGGGTGGTCGCATGGCGATCAGGAACTGTTCACCGTCAGCGAGATGATCGAGTTCTTTGATTCCGCGAAGATCAATCGCTCGCCAGCTTCACTGGATCCTAAAAAATTAAATTGGATCAATCATCAGCACCTGATGAATCTGTCACCTGCCTCCGGTCTCGATCTCGCCCGTCCTTTTTTTGATGAACGGGGCATCAAGGTGGACGATTCAGAACGAAGTCGACGAGTATTCGAGCTGCAGCAGCCTCGTTCACACACGCTGCTTGAATTCGTTGAGAAAAGCACTTATTTTTTTAGTGACGAGGCTGAATACGATGAGGCCGTAGCCGTCAAGCATCTGACTGCGAAGTCAAGACCGCTGCTAGATGAGTTGCGGCAGTCTCTGGAAAATCTTGCAGACTGGAGCAGTGCATCCATTCATGCTCTCATAGCTGAAATGGTTCAGCATCGAGGGATCGGATTTGGTGCGATCGCGCAGCCCGTCCGCGTGGCTTTGACCGGCGGTACGGTGTCACCTGGAATTGATGTTACGATTGAACTGATTGGTCGGGAGCGGGTGCGGCGGCGACTCGACGCGGCGATGAAGTGGATTGACAGTCGTTCATCGCTGACAATTTGAATGAACTGAGGGTGCATTCCGCCAAGCACATTCGGTCGGCAAGCAATATAATATCCATCTTCGACGGCAGGGGCCATAGCTCAGTTGGAAGAGCGCTACAATGGCATTGTAGAGGTCGGCGGTTCGATCCCGCCTGGCTCCACCACACATTATCAGATCTTTATCTTGTCGTCCCCATCGTCTAGCCAGGTCCAGGACACCAGCCTTTCACGCTGGCGACGGGGGTTCGAATCCCCCTGGGGACGCCAAACATATTGATTCGCACCTTTTTCCAATGGGTCCGGTGCGAATCTTTTATCCACTATGGAAATTGTCTCGAGAGTCGTATGTGCTGCGTCACAGGACCTGCCGGTTGCTGGAAACACTGGTTCAAGTTCAGTCGGTCCGAGCAATTTTCTTAACGCCATTGCAGATTGGCAACTGCGATAACCGGTCAGGTGGACGCGATGCCGACGCCTATGGGGTTCACTTGGAGCAGTCATTTCGTTTATGAATAGGAGTCAGTTACACATTTGTCAGCGCATCTTCGTATTGATCTTTGGACTGCTCACGTCTGTGACGGTCGGTGCAGAATTTCAGAAGAGCCCCAACGACCATCGTGAGTACCGGGCATTTGAACTCGAAAATCAATTGCAGGTGCTTGTCATTTCGGACCCAGAAACCTCTCGCGCCGCCGCTTCGCTGACCGTGCGCATTGGTGCAGGCGATGACCCGCCGGATCGCGCTGGGCTGGCACACTATCTCGAACACATGATGTTTCTGGGCACCGAGAAGTATCCCGAGTTGGATGGTTATCGCAGTTTTATCGAACAGCACGGCGGTTCGACGAATGCGTCAACAGCGATCGATTACACCAACTACAACTTTCAGATCAATGCCGATTATCTCGAACCCGCACTGGACCGGTTCGCGCAGTTTTTCATCGCACCATTATTTCCCGCCCAGCAGATTGATCGGGAACGGGCGGTTGTTCATGCAGAGTTCGAAATGCGTACGCAGCGCGATGCGGTGCGACGCTGGTCGGCAATGCGCCAGACTTACAACCCCAATCATCCCGCGTCGCGCTTCGCTTCGGGGACCAAGGAGACGCTGGCAGGAGACATCCGCGCCGAGCTGATCCAGTTTTTTGAAGAGAAGTACAGCGCCAATCTGATGAGCCTGGTCGTGCTTGGCCGCGAACCTTTGGATCAGCTGCAGAATTGGGTCGAGGTGCATTTTTCTGGTATTGACGATAAACGGTACGGCGAGCGCGAAATTACAGAACCTTTATTTGCTGCGGACCGTCTGCCGATCTTGCTCCGCTATCGGACGCTGAAGCATGACCCCAGTCTGACAATGATGTTTCCATTGCAGAATTTGGAATTGTACTGGCGCGAACGACCGGGCAGCTACGTCGCTCATCTGCTTGGTCACGAAGGGAAGGGAAGCCTGCTGTCGGCATTGAAAACGAAGGGTTGGGCGCTGGAATTGTATTCGTCGACGGGAAATACCGGCATCACGACTTCCACGCTCAGTGTGCGAATTTCGTTAACGGAGGAAGGCTTTGAAAACTGGCGTAGTGTGGCGGCCTACGTATTTCAGTACATCAGGGAAATCAAGCGACGCGGCATAGAGAAATGGCGATTTGAGGAGAACAGGGCGCTGAGTGAAATTGAATATCGCTATGCCGAAATTGACGACCCATCCAGTGCCGTAACGTATCTTGCCTCTGAACTGCACAAGTATCCGAGAGATGAGCTGTTTCCAGCACTGTATCTAGTGCAGGAATACGCGCCAGATCTGATTGCCGATGTACTGAACCGCATGATACCGGCCAATGTTCTTGTTATTCTCGCTGGTGCGATCGTCGAAACGGATCGGGTAACGCCTTATCTGCAGTCTGAATATTCAATTGAGGAAATCGCTCCGGAAACGATTGCCAGCTGGCAGTCGGATTCAGCCGACGCGGCCGACTGGCTGCCCTCGCGCAATGAGTTTATACCGAACAACCTCGAGCTGATCACTGTTTCGGAACCACCGATTCCACAACGTATTTACAGCAGTCCTGGATTTGAACTTTGGCATCAGGCCGATACCTCTTTCGACGTACCGAGGGCGAATTTTTTTGTAACGATCAGAAGTCCGCTTGCTAAATCTTCGGCCAGACATGCAGTCCTGCTGTCGCTTTATATTGATTCGATCAATGATCAGCTGAACGAATTCATCTACCCGGCATTCGTCGCCGGACTGGAGTTCAGCCTGTACCCGCACTCGCGCGGCTTCAGTTTTCGGATATCCGGATTCAGCGACAATCAATCGGTGCTTCTTGAACGAATACTGGATACTCTGAAGGAGGTTCAGTTTGATGAGCGGCGGTTCGAAGTGCATCGACAGGATATGATTCGAAGCATCAGGAACGGTGCCAGAGAATCCGCCTATCGGCAGACCATTGCAGAATTTTACTCCACCATTCTGATTCCAAACTGGACTGACGCAGAGAGATTACAGGCACTTGAGCAGGTTGTCTTCGCTGATCTGTTGGACTTTGGCAGTGAGGTACTCAAGAAGATCAATGTGGTGGCACTGTCGCATGGCAATATTGATTCCACGGTCGCTGAAAGAATGGGGCGGATGGCTGCAGCGTTGGTCGATCCTGAGCATGTGGTTGAAGTCAGTAAGCCCGGAATCGTCGTGCTGTCCGGCAGCGGTCCCTTTTATCGGCTGCTGGAGATGGAAAATCCAGACTCGGCGATTTCTCTCTATGTGCAGGGTGCTGACCGATCGGTGCGCGAACAAGCTTACATGCACCTGCTGGCACAGATTGTTCAGACACCGTTTTTCTCCGATCTTCGCTCCGTTCAGAAACTTGGATATGTGGTATTCTCACACTACCTTGTGGTTGGTAAGGTGCCCGGCATTATGTTTGTGATTCAGTCTCCCGATGCTGCGCCGTCTGACATGAATGCCGCGATCGATGTGTTCCTGGGCAACTTTCCAGATTGGCTGAGCCAGCAGATCAGTGATGATGATTTTCAGGCATATAAGCATGGTCTGGTTACTCAGCTGCGGAAAAAATATGATTCGCTGATTGAAAAAACGGAAGTTTATTGGACGTCAATTGATCACCAAGCATTTGGTTTCGATACCCGCGAATCCATGGCCCGCGAAATCGAGATGATCGATCGCGCAGCATTTGACGCATTCGTGAAAAACCTGCTGATCGATCAGTCAGCCCACCGCCTGATTGTGCTTGGCTATGGAGACGGCCTCGAGCGACCTGACGCGCCGCCGTTGAATGCCGGAGTTGCCATTGATGATCTTCACCGATTCAAGCGGAGTCTTGATGTGTTCCCACAGGAGTAGGCCAGGATGCATGATCTCATCACTGAACTTGCACAGCGGTTGGGTCGTCTGCTCAGCAGGCGGAAATTGATGATCGCCACGGTGGAATCCTGTACAGGTGGGATGATAGGGGAGGTACTTACCCGAATTCCCGGCAGTTCCGCCTGGTTTGAGCGGGGTTTCATCACTTACAGCAATGATGCCAAGCAGGAACTGGTCGGCGTTCGCTCAGACACGCTTCGCCGCCATGGCGCGGTATCGGGTGAAGTGGCTCGTGAAATGGCTTCGGGTGGTGTGAGGTCCAGCCATGCGGACCTGGCGGTTTCAGTAACGGGAATTGCGGGTCCCGAAGGCGGTAGTGATGAGAAGCCCGTGGGAACGGTGTGGATCGCCTGGTCGGACCGAAGCGGAAGGGTGGTGGATGAGAGTTTTCAATTTGTAGGTGGACGGCAGCGGATTCGCGAGGCAACGGCCGAAAGGGCATTGGCCGGGGCTATTGAATTTGTAGGCGAGGAGTGACGGAAAACAGGCCTCAGCGACTGTTCGTAGCTCTGTGGCCCGATGCGGCAGTCCGCTCGGCGCTGGTTGATGTTCAGGCTCAGCTGGGTCTTGTCAGGTTCGGTCGTCCGACACCGGCTGAGAACCTACATGTAACCCTGCTGTTTTTGGGCGAGGTGCCGCACTCGGCGGTGGCAGATGTGGAGCATTTCGTTGAGTCGGTTGAGTTTTCTCCCTTTTCTCTGTCATTCAGTCGAATCGGTCATTGGCGGCACAACGGTATTGTCTGGGCGGCGCCAGATGATGTCGGTGGGGAACTGAACGATCTGTTCAGCAGGATTCGGACCGGGCTGGGACGAGGCGGTTCGGATCAACGTCGGTTTGTGCCACATGTCACTCTGGCGAGAAAAGTCGGGCGGCCCGTTGGGGGTCGAATGAGACCCGTGCGGTGGGCGGTGCGGGAAGTTGACCTCGTTCGTTCCACGCCGACGAACGAAGGGGCACGATATGAGCGGTTGACGCAATCCAAGGTTTCGGATTAATCGACCCAATTCGCACGGACTCCACCCTCAGCGGCATTGGTAATACCATGTCAATGAATTTCGGCCGTATATTTGTGGATCCGTAGCTTATCAGTCAAGGGCCGGCGGACCGGTGGCAGGATGTCTCCGTGCCTGCATGAATGTGAATCGACGCGGAAGATGAATGCAAGAATGGTCGTCAAAGATAAACGCCCAACCGTGAATATCAGCCAACCCTTCAACCTATCGGTCTGACAAGGCTGAAATGAATGAGTGCCTGAGGGTCACGGTCTCGTCTGATAAGTATTGGCCGCGTTGCTCAGACTGGTTACGGTCAAGCGTGAGAGCAGTGACCGGAGAATCAACCCCATGCTCTGGTGAACATTGACAAATATGACCCCAAAAATTAGATGACTGTGTCTGTCAGTTCGAATCGGCGTTAATCGCCATTTATTTCCTCTTGTGGCAACTGGAGTGTCATCAGAATTTCCTCGAAATCTGTCGCCTTTCCAAAAATCATCTTCCCCATTGCCTGATAATCGGACTTGATGGAGGCCAACACATGCCCATCCGGCACCAGTACCAATGTGCCGGGCGGGCTTCGCCAAATCGTATCCAGCACATCCCCGTGGATAGAAACGTTGCTTAAACTCCACTACGCCGGCCAGCAGACCAAGGTCGGCCAATGCCCGTACGTTAACCGGTGATTGATCTATCATCATCAGATCATAATAGTGGCGAGAATAGCGGTGCGGCTGTGGACTGCCTTCAGGACGATTGGCCTCGCGATGCAGAATGTTTGCTTTTTCCCAGAAGGTGCGTTCCGGTCTGATTACTTTGACCGTGCATTGGCGATTTTCAAACACCTTGGGAAACGCCTTGACCGCATAACAGCTGAGCCGTTTCTCCTCGTTTGGCAACCATGAGGCCAGCGGACTGATTTCCAGTCGTAACCCAGAACGGAGGTAGTTGTCAGGGAAAGCCACAGGGTATTTGATATCAATTTCGTTCTGATTTTGGTGTCAACGCGACAGCCACAGAAACCATCAAGCGCCACCTTGATCAATCCCAACAGCTCCTGATCAATGTACTGCCGCGCCCGTTCGTTGATTACCAATCTCAGTTGCGCCTGCTCGTTTTAGAGCGTTCGGTCAAGGAGTTTTCGCAACCTATTAGAACACGCCAGTCCAGAACCAAATCGATATTCTCCGAGAAACGTTCAATCTGATGACATGCTTTCGAGAGACTGGCGCCTCCCTTAAACTTCATTAGATGCGTAAGCCCCGGTTCTCGGAACAGTCGGTTGAGAATCCAGGTTGCCCAAAAGTCTTTTTCCACTACGGAAGGTGTGGTGTTTTTCCATGTCGCCGTCTCTGAAAACAGTTCGCTTCGTTCTCACATGGAAAGATGGGCGACACTCTCCATCAGTCATTTTCCCTGCAGGTCTGTTTGATGATTTCATAGATCCAGCCGGTAACCGATCGGGTGTCCTTGAGGATTCGGTCGCAGTCCTTTGTCTCCAGGTGCTGGCGGATAGAAATGATCACTTTCTGGTTGACATGTTTCCGACCCAGGGACTTCAGTGCATGTAAGACCAAGCCACTTTCCCGATACTTGAAGCCTATATCCTTCAGGGCGGATTTCTTAAATATTAGGGAATGTCCTTTGATTTGATATTCACGATTCGGACCATCGGAGAGATAGGTCCAGCGCGCTGGAACTTGGTCGGAAAGGCCCAGCAGGTTCAGGACAGGTGGAATGGTCATCCTGATAATCGGATTGGATCAGGAGCTCTGATCTTATCCTGTTGACGTTATCAGGTGCCCTAAACATATCGGGCACAGCGTTCAATGACACCTCTCTGATCCATTTCGAATCGTTCTGCGACAAAGGTGTAGAATGGAGTCGCAGGGCGTACGCGATCCGTCTCGAGACCGGTCGGTCGTATTCCAATAGGGGCTGGTCGCGGTGTCCATCGCCTCATGCTGAGTCTCTGCAAACTATTGCTGAATGGAACCGTTCTTGGAATCGGTGGCATCATTCAACTACAATATCAGCAGACGGATCGTTGAATGGAATGGAAATGAAAAAGCTTAACCTGCCAATCGGCTCCTCTGCCTTCCGAAACATCCGCGAGCGGGGTTACTATTATGTGGACAAGACGCCCCACATTCACAGACTGATCGAGGGTGGCGAGTACTATTTTCTGTCTCGGCCGCGGCGGTTCGGGAAGACGCTGCTGGTGGACACGATTCAGGAGCTGTTCGAGGGCGGTGAGGAGCTGTTCCGCGGGCTTCACATCCACGATCACTGGGACTGGTCCGTCCGCCATCCGGTGGTGCGGCTGAGCTTCGGCTCCGACTATCGCGAATCGGGCAAACTCGAAAACAACGCCAATACCCAGCTGGAACAAATAGAAAAAGACGCAGGTGTTGAGCCGTCGACGTTGACGGGTTCGGCACCGGACCGTCTGTATCGACTGATCCGCGAACTGCATCGCACCACCGGTCGGCAGGTGGTGGTTCTGGTGGACGAATACGACAAACCGATTCTGGATACGCTGGAGAACGGGAAACTGGTCAGAGCCAACCGCGATTACCTGCGCGGTCTGTACGGCATCATCAAGGACTGCGCCCGATACGTCCGTTTCGTTTTCGTGACCGGCATCAGCATGTATTCGAAGGTGAGTCTGTTCTCGGGGCTGAACAATCTTTACGACATCAGCCTGGACCCGAAGTATGGCACCATCTGTGGCTATACGGATGCGGACCTCGACGCGGTGTTCGCACCGGAACTGCCGAAGCTGGACCGAAAGACCATCAGGAATTGGTACAACGGCTACAGCTGGCTCGGTGAGGAAGATGTCTACAATCCCTTCGACGTGCTGCTGCTGTTCCAAAAAAGACAGTTCGAGTCCTACTGGTATGAAACCGGCACGCCGAGTTATCTGCATGACCGACTGGCCAGGGGCCTCACAACATCCCACAGTTGAATCTATTCATTCTGGATCATGCCTCGCCTTCTGAGCGAGCGATAGGTAAAGACCGCCTCCCGCAGCAGCACATATCCCTGCCACAGTTTCATGACGCCCGGCAGCGGCTGACTGCGACGCGGATGAAAACCCGCCAGCCGCGCCACATCGACGACGAAACTGCGGATGTCCGGCGCCTCGCCGGGTGGCGGATGCGGCCGGCGGATGCCATAATCATCCAGGCGGGTATTCAGCACCAGCAGGTCATCTTCACTCACCACCTCGTCGGCCGGCGTCTGCGGGCTGTCGCGCGCCATCCGATCGAGGCTGAATACCTCACAGGCGGTGATGGCATCGAACGTCAGGCACTTGCGCAGGTCATCGGCATGGTCCAGCTGCCGCTTCTCGATGCCGGCACCGGTCTTCAGGGTGCGGAAGTACTCCTCAATGGTCCAGCGCAGCTCATAGTGCCGTAGGGCGGTGCTGGCGCCGTCGGCATCGGCCTGCCCCTCGGTGGTCAGCAGCAGCCAGTGCAGCGGCTGCTCGCCGGCCGGCGGGTCCGCTTCAATCGCACTGACCGCCAGCATCTCAATCGGCGCCGTATCCGCCCCCGAGGGCGGTCGCCGCGGCGCCGCCAGCCGCACCCGCGCCGCCCGCAACGCCAGCCGCACCTCGCGCCCCGCACGCTTCCGGCCACCCCCGCAGGCCACCACCTGCACGGTCTTCTCCGCCAGCGACGGCAACGTCTCCATGTGCGCCCACAGACACTCGCGCTTCCCGCCTGCCACCAGCACCTCGCGGCGACTCCCGCGCCGCACCCGAACCAGCAGCCCGGCCGACTGCGAACGCGCCTGATCCAGCAGTCCCCACAGGTCGCCCTCCCGATCGCATACCGTCACCACCCGCGTCCGCGCACAGGCCCGCTCCAGCTCACAGGCCCGCTCCAGACCCTCGCCCCAGCGATCGCTTTCCAGCTCCAGCCGATCCGCATAGTCCGCATCCAGCGCATACACCCCCAGCGGTCGCCCCGCCTCGTTCACCGCCAGACCCACATGCGCCTTCAGACCCTGCACGCCCGACCCACCGCCACTAATGTTCACCAGCCCCGCCGTCGCCGGCCGACTCGCATAGTTCAGCGCCGTCGTGTCCTGCAGCGCCAGCACCACCGGCTCCAGCCGACAGCGATCCACCATCGCCGCCCAGTGCGGCTCCAAGATGTGCTCCATTGTCACTCGCTCATTTGATAACAGCCGGTAAGCCGCACGCAAGTCCGCCCGCCGCGGAAAGATCTGCGGCAGCGACGCCCCCGGCCGCTCCAGCCACGCCCGACCCATGCGCAAGATCCGCGCGCACACCCGACCGTCCGGATGCCGGCTGCGGCCATATTCCACATCCGCCCAATCGGTCCGCTCATCCATGTGCAACTCAGGCGCCGCCTGAATCTGCCGCACCGGCTCGGCGCACAGCACCGTCCTCCAGCCGCGCACCAGCGGTTTCAGCCACACCGCCCGCACCACCGTGCCTCCGCTCGGCGAGCGACCCGAGGTGCCGCCCTCACCGCAACGCCAACCCGCCGCCCGGTAGCTCGTCCCCGGATGCTCGGGCGCCACATACGTGTACGCCAGTACCGGTCGTACATTGTACTTCACCTCCCAGTCCTCAACCACCTGCGCACACGCCAGCTCCAGCACCCGAGAGGCCAGACCGTGAACCCGAGAGGCCAGACCGTGAACCCGCACCCCCGGCAGAATCAGCAGCCGCTGGTTGTTCAGCACCCGACTCAGATTCGACACCCGCGCCTCCACCGACCAGCCGATGAACGCATCGCGCACCTGCTGGTGCCAGCTCGCCGCACAGAAGTTCAGCCCGCCCAGACGACCGTAGCGCGAAGAACACACCCAGTAGCGCAGCTGGCCACCCGGCGCCTGACGCCAGCCCTGCGGGTGATGCGTGCGCATCATCGACTCCCACTGCCGCCGTTCCTCGTCGCCCGACACCGGCTCGACCGTCACCTCACCCAGTGCCGACAGCGGGCGACGCAGCGCGCGATCTGGGTAAGCCACCTCGGGGGGCGCCTCACCACCGCCCGAACCGAATGCCGGGTGCGGCGCCGGCAACGCCACGCCCAGCCGCGCGGCCAGCACCGGCAGCGCCTTGCGGGCCGCCGCCACACACAGCTCACCCGTCGGACCGGTCCACTCGTCGCGCTCGCACAGCCCGCGGGCCAGGGCGTTGCGCGACACACCCGGCGTCGACACCGCCTTCTGAAACCAGTCAATGGTCTGAGCGTGAAACTGATGCAGGCCTACTTTCATGGTAGGCCCTGTTTTATCACATTATGTTCTGAGATTCAAGTGTGGGCCCTTGTGAGGCCAGGGGCGGGCTGAACACTCTGGACCTGGAGGACCTGGGACTGTATGGCAAGGAGCTGTCAAATTTCGATGTCGAGCGCGTCAACCTCAATGCGCTGCTGTTCCAGTGTGGTTACCTGACCATCGCCGACCGGCAGGTTCGGGGCTCCAGGGTCTACTACCCTCTGAAATATCCGAACCATGAAGTGCGCCTGAGTCTGAACGAGGAGCTGGTGGAGGCGGTCACCGGGAAGCTGACGGAGGCGTCGGACCGGGGTGAAGAGCTGATCCGGCTGCTGCAGATCAATGACTTCGACGGTTTCGCGGCGGAGATGCGGTCTTTTTATGCGAACGTTCCGAACGAGTGGTATTCGAGCAGCGAGGTGTCGCGCTATGAGGCGTTTTACGCTAGCCTGGATTCCCACCGCGAAATCGGCTATGACATTTTGGCTGAGAATCAGCCGAAAGTGAAGCGCAGCGTGCGCTGGCCAAGCCAGGGGATGACGAAGTGCTGTTCGGCAAAGCCGTTCTGCACCAGAAAGGGATTGTTGGCCCGGCGACCGAAACGCACCGTGATGGCGGTCTCCTCAATGACGATCTCCGCCGCTGCGTTGATGAATTTTCGAAACAGCGTGCGCGGGACCTGGCGCTGGTGTCCCTGGGCCACGTGCTCGGCCAACAGCCGGTACAGCGTTTCCGCCATCACGGTCAGCTGCAGGTCGACCTCGATCTTCAGTGGCACCGAGGCCGACAGGGCGTCCATGTGAAACAGGTCGATCGCCGCCGCGATGGCGTTTTCAATCACCATGCGCCGGGCATAGCGGTCCACCAGTCGTCCCGCACTTTCGTTGTCCTGATTGGTGATCAGCAGGGTGGGTTTTTCATGTCCCAGGTCCATGATCGCCAACTGGCGAAGGTCGCCCGGATAGCCGCGCAGCCGCACCCGTTGCTCGAGCACCCGCGGCGTTCGATACGCCCGGCCGATGTTGGTCAGTGTCAGGCGCCGCCACTGCTCGGTCGGTATCGCATGAATGGCATCAATCAGCTTGGCGGTGCGGCGGCGCAGGGTGATGAAGCCGATTCCCCGCGCCTGGAGGACCGCCAGATTGGCATAGGTGGTCAGCTTGGAATCGAACACCAGTTCGCGCGGCCATTGGCCGGTGTGCCGGCGCCAGTACTCGGCGAAGCGCAGGATCTCGTCGGCCTGGTTGGCTTTCCTGACTTTGGCGTTGGCATAGCAGAACACCCGCGCCTGATCGTCTCGGGCGACAAACGCCAGGATGCCCCGCTGTCTTCGGGACCGTTTCGACACGAAGTGCTTCTCCATCAGCGCCTCGTCGCCATGATGGGGAATGGTGTGAAAGTCCAGATCGAAACTGCCACCGGTCTGCAGCCCGTGGCGCTGGGCGGCGGCCAGCCAGGCGGCCATCAGCGGCGGCACCGTCCGGGGATCCACCCGGCAGCTGTATTCGGTCAGGGTGGCGCGTTTGGGAAACACGTTCAGTCCCGCAAACAGCGCCAGGCCGGGATCGAACACGTCGGCCATCGCCTGGCTGGGGCGGCCGATGCCCCACAGCTTCAGGGCCAACAGGGCGCGGACCGCACTGGCCGCCGGCATCATCTCGCTGCCCGGCAGGGCGTGCGTGTGCAGCAGCCGGTTCAGTTCGAGCTGTTCCAGATACGGCAGAAACAGAAACAGACCGCCGTAAGCGGTGGTGAAGCGGCGGGGCGACAGGTCCAGCTGACGGACATCCGCGGGCGCCGCCCGGGCTGGCCTGACCAGATCGCTCAGCAGATGGCCCGGTCGGCGGCGCAGCCGCGCATAGCCGGCCTTTTTCAACACGTTGCTAACCGTTGAGACGCTGACCGGTATGTGGTTGGCATGGAGCTGCTCGGCGATGTGATGGACCGACAGCTGGCGGGTGTCGCGCAGCTCGCAGATCAGCTGGTCTCGGCGGGCGCGCGGGGGTTTGGGGGCGGCCGGAGGGGGCGGTGCTGGCGGCGGTTGAAAGAACGTCCAGGTGGGATTGGCGAGGAAGGCCGAGCACAGGTTTCTGAACGAGCCGTGAGAGTAGTTGAAGCGGCGGGCGGCTTCCTGGGTGGAGCAGCCGTCGACGAAGCGGGCTCTGAGCGCTTCGTAGCGGCGCATCATGGGGGAGGTGGGTTGCAGGAAGAGGTTTTGGGGATTGGGAGCGGTCATGTCATAAAAATAGTTGTAGTTGAACATGAAACCAATATATCACATAAAGTCAGCAGATGTCAAGCTGAAAGTTCTGACATGGCCGGAATTAGATTTGAAGGCGGGAATGTTAGAATGAAAGCCAGTGACAGTGCGGAAAATCCGTATGCGGCACTGGATTAGGCAGGATTCTGAGCCTGCGTGGGGCGGTGCCATAAACGGAGGTGGATTTTATGAATATTGATGATAATATAAATTATTATAATGAATATTATGACAATATGACCGACTAGTGGGCTGAAAGACGGCTTGGAGTCTCGTTTGCGGTAGAAATTTTGTCACAGCATATTGTGTAATGGGAATTCAGGCTAGTGACATTCGAGATTTTATATGCGATAGCTACAATACCGGTCTGGGTCGATTCGAAAATGGAAAAGACTGTTTGAGTGATTTCAGACTTCCTGACATGGTAACCGACTTCAGCGGTGTTTCACGGATGGACAGGTCTGTCAAATCAGTGGTTTAACGTTCTCCAGCTGCGGCTTTCTCCCGATCGGGCCGTCCAATATGGCCAGCTCCATAAATCTCTCGCCACAGATTCGATCATGATACCTCAGTGTCCGTCGGTCGGGGGTTGAAATCACCGGTTGACACCCTGGCCGCCGCCCGCTCGCCGGCGGCATCTGCACCCTCCCATCACGCCGGTGGTCGGCGGCTGTCGGTCGGCGGTGCGGTTGAAAAAAGCGCAGAAAAAAGTGAAAAAAGTCCGCCGCATCGGCCGGCTGCAGTATAATTAAGATCATAATCATCAATACATTATAGCAGGATTCCAACATGCTTTACACAGACGCCATCCAGCAGCCCATGGAACTGATTCCCGCACAGGCGACGCACATCTGCGGACCGTTCTCCCTCGTGATCGACCGGGGCATGATCTACTACTACAACTACCTGTCGCCGGTCGACTGCCATCCGCGCGATGACCGCCCGGCCATGCTGCTGCGCATCGCCCGCCTGCGGCAGCTGAATCGGCTGCCGGTGAAGGATCTGATGCGCGCCTTCGGGGTGTCGCGGGCGACCGTGAAACGGGTGGCCGACCGGTGGAAGGAGCAGGGCGATGAGGGGTTCTACGCGCCGCGCCGGGGGCAGGGCCTCACAAATAGTCACAGTTGAATCTTTTTTCATAATGTGATAAAACAGGGCCTACCATGAAAGTAGGTCTCCATCAGTTTCACGCCCAGACCATCGACTGGTTTCAGAATGCGGCGTCGACGCCGGGTGTGTCGCGCAACGCCCTGGCCCTCGAGCTGTGCGAGCGCGAGCAGTGGACCGGCACGACGGGCGAGCTGTGCGTGGCCTCGGCCCGAAAGGCGCTGCCGGTGCTGGCTGAGCGGCTGGGTGTGGCGTTGCCGGCGACGCACCCGTCATTCGGTTCGGGCGGCCGCGAGGCGCCGCCTGAGGCGGCTTATCCGGACCGCGCGCTGCGTTGCCCGCTGTCAGCACTGGGTGAGGTGACGGTCGAGCCGGTGTCGGGCGACGAGGAACGGCGGCAGTGGGAGTCGATGATGCGCACGCATCACCCGCAGGGCTGGCGTCAGGCGCCGGGTGGCCAGCTGCGCTACTGGGTGTGTTCTTCGCGCTACGGTCGTCTGGGCGGGCTGAACTTCTGTGCGGCGAGCTGGCACCAGAAAGTGCGCGATGCGTTCATCGGCTGGTCGGGTGAGGCGCGGGTGTCGAATCTGAGTCGGGTGCTGAACAACCAGCGGCTGCTGATTCTGCCGGGGGTGCGGGTTCACGGTCTGGCTTCTCGGGTGCTGGAGCTGGCGTGTGCGCAGGTGGTCGAGGACTGGGAGACGAAGTACAATGTACGACCGGTGCTGGCGTACACGTATGTGGCGCCCGAGCATCCGGGGACGAGCTACCGGGCGGCGGGTTGGCAGCGCGGTGAGGGCGGCACCTCGGGTTGCTCGCCGGGCGGTGGCACGGTGGTGCGGGCAGTGTGGCTGAAACCGCTGGTGCGCGGCTGGCGGACGGTGCTGTGCGCCGAGCCGGTGCGGCAGATTCAGGCGGCGCCGGCGCTGCACATGGATGAGAAGACGGATTGGGCGGATGTGGAATATGGTCGCAGCACGCATCCGGACGGTCGGGTGTGCGCGCGGATCTTGCGCATGGGTCGGGCGTGGCTGGAGCGGCCGGGGGCGTCGCTGCCGCAGATCTTTCCCCGGCGGGCGGACTTGCGTGCGGCTTACCGGCTGTTATCGAACGGGAGGGTGAAAATGGAACACATCTTGGAGTCGCACTGGGCGGCGATGGTGGATCGCTGTCGGCTGGAGCCGGTGGTGCTGGCGCTGCAGGACACGACGGCGCTGAACTATGCGAGTCGGCCGGCGACGGCGGGGCTGGTGAACATTGGTGGCGGTGGGTCGGGCGTGCAGGGTCTGAAGGCGCATGTGGGTCTGGCGGTGAACGAGGCGGGGCGACCGCTGGGGGTGTATGCGCTGGATGCGGACTATGCGGATCGGCTGGAGCTGGAGAGTGATCGCTGGGGTGAAGGCCTGGAGCGGGCCTGTGAGCTGGAGCGGGCCTGTGCGCGGACGCGGGTGGTGACGGTATGCGATCGGGAGGGCGACCTGTGGGGACTACTGGATCAGGCGCGCTCGCAGTCGGCCGGACTGCTGGTTCGGGTGCGGCGCGGGAGTCGCCGCGAGGTGCTGTTGGCAGGCGGGAAGCGCGAGTGTCTGTGGGCGCACATGGAGAGGTTGCCGTCGCTGGCGG
Source organism: Arenicellales bacterium (assembly GCA_965205205.1). Lineage (GTDB taxonomy): Bacteria > Pseudomonadota > Gammaproteobacteria > Arenicellales > JAJDZL01 > JAJDZL01. Next base: position 58,649 of record CBDBFX010000002.1, on the reverse strand, counting down.
AGAAGACCGTGCAGGTGGTGGCCTGCGGGGGTGGTCGGAAGCGTGCGGGGCGCGAGGTGCGGCTGGAGTTGCGGGCGGCGCGGGTGCGGTTGGCGGCGCCGCGGTGGCCACCCGCAGGTGCGGACACGGCGCCGATTGAGATGCTGGCGGTCAGTGCGATTGAAGCGGACCCGCCGGCCGGCGAGCAGCCGCTGCACTGGCTGCTGCTGACCACCGAGGGACAGGCCGATGCCGCCGGCGCCGGCACCGCCGTGCGATACTATGAGCTGCGCTGGACCATTGAGGAGTACTTCCGCACCCTGAAGACCGGCGCCGGCATCGAGAAGCGGCAGCTGGACCATGCCGATGACCTGCGCAAGTGCCTGACGTTCGATGCCATCACCGCCTGTGAGGTGTTCAGCCTCGATCGGATGGCGCGCGACCGCCCGCAGACGCCGGCCGACGAGGTGGTGAGTGAAGATGACCTGTGGGTGCTGAACGCCCGCCTGGATGATTATGGCATCCGCCGGCCGAAGCCGCCGCCCGGCGAGGCGCCGGACATCCGCAGTTTCGTCGTCGATGTGGCGCGGTTGGCGGGTTTTCATCCGCGTCGCAGTCAGCCGCTGCCGGGCGTCATGAAACTATGGGAGGGATATGTGCTGCTGCGCGAGTCGGTCTTCACCTATCGGGCGATCAGAAGGCAGAGCATGGTCCAGAATGAATAGACTCACTTGTGGGATGTTGTGAGGGGCAGGGCCGGGCCCGTTCGGTGATGACGCCGGAGATGGTGAGGCAGGCCGAGATGCGGCTGGCCGCCGGGCTGAGCCAGCGGGCCTGCGCCGCCGAGCTCGGGGTGTCCACCAGCACCTTCAACGAGAACGTGCGCGCCGGCGTCATCCGACTGCCCGCCGCCCGGGCGGCGGCCAGCGAGCGCTCGCAGCGCAGTCGCCGCGACCGGCAGCCGGCGGCCGGACGCGCCTGCCATGACACCGAACGCCGCCAGCTGGCGGCCAACGGTCTGCTCCAGGAAGCGACGCCACGGTTCACTGAACCGGCCCTGGCGGTGCGCCATGGCGGCGTGCTCGCCGCCCTGCCCGCCCTGCTCCGGGAAGGACTGCTCAGTGCCACCCAGGGTCTGCTGCGCCTGCCGGCCGGCTTCTACGGCCTGACCTGCGTGCTCCTGCTGCTCGCCTTCATGGCCCTGGCCCGGGTGCGCAACGTCGAGTCGCTGGGCCACCAGCCACCCGGCGAATGGGGGCGCCTGCTCGGCCTCGACCGCGCCCCCGAAGTCAAGACCCTGCGCCGCAAGATCGCCCAGCTGGCCGACTCGCCCGACACCATCTGCCAGCTGCAGCGGACGCTGACCCGCCATTGGCTGGACGAGACCAAAGCCCGCCCGCTGACGCTGTCCGTCGATGGCCATGTGAAAGTGTACAGTGGCCAAGGCCGTCTGCCCCGCCACTTCATCGCCCGCCAGAAACTGTGTCTGCCGGCCAGCGTCAGCTACTGGGTCAACGCCCTCGGCGGCGAGCCGCTGCTGTGCCTGCACCAGCCGCTGGACGCCAAGATGGTGCAGACCCTGGAACACGAGGTGGTGCCCGAACTGCGCGCCCTGGGACTGGTGCCGCCGACCGACCGCCAGCGCACCACCGGGGTCGAACCGACGGTGACCCTGGTCTTCGACCGCGAAGGCTGGAGTCCGGCCCTGTTCCTGCGCCTGGCCGCGCAGGGCGTCGCCTGCATCACCTGGCACAAGAACGCCAAGGGCGACGATTGGCCCGCTGAGGAGTTCACCGACTGCGAGGTGCCGATCGACGGTCCGGCGAAAACCAAGTGGACCACCGTGCGCCTGGCCGAACGGCGGCTGCGACTGCGCGGCGGCCCCGAGGTGCGGCAGATCCGCCGCCTGATGGACGACGGCCGGCAGGTGCCGCTGATCACCACCCATCCGAAACGATCGATGGCCGAGATCGCCGGCGCCCTGTTCTCGCGCTGGGCGCAGGAGAACTTCTTCAAATACATGCGCGACGAGTTCAACCTGGACGCCCTGCTGGAACACGCCCTGCAGCCGGTCGACCTCGACCGGCGGGTAGTCAATCCTGAATACCGCGCCGTGCAGAAGATCATCGACCGGGTGAACAAGACCCGCGCGCGCCGGCTCGCCAAGGCGCACCCCACCGCGACGGCCGACCAGCTGACCGAGATCGCCCAGCTGGAACAGGAACTGGTCCGCCTCAAAGCCCAGCGCAGACAGCTGCGCAGTCATGTCCGCGTCGGCGACCTGCCGGTCGAACGGCAGCCCGAAGCCCTGCCGCCGGCCAAGCGGCTGTTCATCGATCTGGTGCGCATGATCGGCTACCGCGCCGAGACCCGTATGATGCCCTTGGTGGGCGGCGACCGCGCCGAGCAGCCCACCGCCCGCCGGCTGCTGCGCACGCTGCTGGCCGCCGACGCCAACCTCATCCCCGATCACTCGCACAGCGTGCTGCGCGTGGAACTGCTCGGCCTGGCCAATGGCGCCACCGAACGGGCGCTGCGGCCGGTGCTTGACGAACTGAACCGCAGCCGCACCTGTTATCCCGGCACCGAGCTGCGAATGGTTTACGACATCGCCCGCTGACCGTCGCCCCGCCGCAGGGCGGCGAGAGGCACTTCGGCCGCCGGCGGCCGACACACCACGAAACCGACCCCTCGGCGGCCGCCGTCAACCGGCGGTCGGATCGCGACGGCCGTCTCGACACCACCGATTCAGCTCCCAGCCGGCGACCCGACTTCACACCACTCCGTGGCATCGGCCATCAGCGCCGTGGCGATGGCGCCGACGCTGAAAATTCAGCTTAAGACCGCGCGGAATCCAAGTGTTGAAAATCGACGCAGATGGACGCCTCAGTCCGCTTCGCTGGTGAAAAATCGATCATAATAATTGGCTTAGGTCAGGAAGTCTGGATTTATTGAGGGATATAGAAGAACAAGAAAAGTTCCAGCACGTAGACCAGTTTCGAAAGGTTTTTTATAACAAATCAATTGATTATGTATGTACCTGAAAAATGCTTTTGCTAACCCGGCGCAGTGGGTCGAACGGTACGTCGGTTTGTCCGATTAGCCATAAGAGATTCAAAAACAGTACCGTGCTGTAGTTGAGCCTTCATCTAGAAGGAGAATAGAACTATGACTGTTTCCATATTTACTATTGCAAAGAGGCTTTGTGAACAGTCAGACTGGAAATTGGGCAATCTTGAACAACAGAAGATTGCCTATATCTGCCATATGTTTTATATGGGGGAACATGGAAAACACGAACCTTTATCTGGTGGAATTTTTCAAGCATGGGATTACGGCCCAGTAGATCCAGACCTGTACCATCTACTAAAGATATTTGGTTCTGGCCATGTAAAACCTGAATCACTTGAATTCCCCGCTGACATTCCAGAATCTCACCCGGGCACAAAATATCCTGATGAGGCAGTGGAATTTTTACCGCGCAATCGTCTTGTAGCCATCACTCATTGGGAGCATGGAGCGTGGAGAAAAAATTACGTGCCAGGATTACGTGATATTCAGATTTCGAATGAAGATATATTAGCGGAGTTTGAAAAGAGAAAAGAATTGGCAAGTGAACAAAGGTAAGGATAGCATCTTCAATGAAAGTTCTCCCATGCTGCAGGGTGACAATCTTGTTTTATCCAATCATGAAGATCGACTACAGAAATTGGAAGCTGAGAAAAACTTCGGGATGAAAATGACAATAGGGACAAAGACAGATCTGAAACTAACAAGTGGATGCTTGGAGTTGTGGTCAGCCTATCCGTATTTGTGTATGTCTCCATTGTTAGACTAGAGGAAAATGTGGATGGATTTCACGAAGAAACACGAGATATTAGGGAACGGCTGGCTGTTCTTGAAACAAAGTTTGAATTCAGGACCGCACAGCAATTATTCACTCTAAACAGAGAAATAAATTTTCGCAATTATGATCAAGAATAGGGCTGTAGACGATGGAGTCTCCCACACGTAAGCTGATGAATATTTACCTTCAGGTTATGGCCTTAGTTGCCATGCTGTTTTTCGCAAATACGTTGTGTGCTGCGGAGGTAGTAGACAGAGTAGAAATAGAAAAATACTTAGAAAAATTCAAACTTTGGAATTATTGCGAGCCAGTTGCACTATTTGTAGAGGATCTGTCCGATAATGCAGAAAAAATCGGACTGACCGAAGAAAGGATAAAGACGGCAGTAGAATCCCGTTTGAGAGGGGCAAGGATTTACGAGGAGCCAGAAGTGCTTTTTCCTGTTTATCTTTATGTGAATGTTGATGTTCTAGGACGTGCTTTCGTTATAAAATTATCCCTTAATTTCAATATATTCAGAGAGGTGTACAGCAAAGATGCAGAAAGGGAGAGTTATTTCGGTCGTGCTGAAACATGGAGTAATATTTCTTTTGGAGGTCATGGCGGTCATGCTGCTTTTATTCTGCAAGCCTTAGCAGAGGCGACCGATGGGTTCGTTAACGAATACCTGCGGGTCAACGCAGAAGCGTGTAGTTGAATAAAATCTGGTCGCGTAAGACATTCTGAATAAATGCAAGTTCTTTTACAGAATAACCTGTACATTGGAGGAAATGTCAACTACTTGGGAACATATAAGTAAATGATATTGCGAATATATTACGATCTTGTTCAGCAAGATTGCATACTTGGCAGAAAATTCCGGTCGGAATCAATGCGTAAAACAAAACACATGGCACTGTGATACGTCAGATTCGTTCCAATGGCTGAGTTACAAAGATTTCACCTCTTGATGCAAATCTAAAAATCAACCACCAACGTAGGACATCTCCACTTTTGGTACATTGACTTTTGCTTTCGAGCGAAGTTCTGAATACCGGTCGGAGCGATTTGACCACAGTTCCCCAACCAATTCAGTCAGGCGATCAATATCGACATCCTGACGAATGTGCTCTCGAAGATCAAATCCACCGGTGGCGAAAAGACAGGTGTAAACCTTGCCCTCAGCAGTCAGTCGAGCTCGGTTGCAGGTGCCGCAGAAAGGTTCCGTTACAGACGAGATGACACCGATTTCGCCGCCACCATCCTGGTACTTCCAACGCTTGGCGACTTCCCCCCGATAGGTCGGTGCGGTGGCGTGAAGCGGAAATTCGCGCTGAATGATGTCGATGATCTCTCTGGCGGAAATCACTTTGTCCATCTGCCAGTCGTTGGTGTTGCCGACATCCATGAACTCAATGAAACGCAATATCACACCAGTGTTACGGAACTGACGCACCATTGGCAGAATCTCGTTTTCGTTCATGCCGCGGGCGACCACCATGTTGACTTTTATGGGAGATATGCCCGCGGTCTTAGCGTTTTCAATTCCACTCAGCACGCGTTCAACTGGAAATCTGACATCGTTTATCGCACTGAACACCTCATTGTCAATGGCGTCCAAGCTGATTGTGATCCGTCGCAATCCTGCCTGACGCAGGTCCTTTGCCGCGTTCAGCGTCAGCAGTGAGGCATTGGTGGTCATGCTCAGGTCGTCAACGCCTGGAATAACCGACAGTCTGGCAATGAGATCAGTAAGATTTCGTCGCACCATGGGCTCACCACCGGTAATTCTCACTTTCTTAACGCCATTGGCGACGAACGCGCGGACTGCACGGTCGATCTCTTCAAAGGATAAAAGTTCGGTCCGTTCGAGAAATGCGTGGTTGGAGCCAAAAAACTCCTTTGGCATGCAGTAAACGCAACGGAAATTACAGCGATCGGTTATCGAGACGCGAAGATCGCGTATCGGTCGGTCAAACCGGTCGGTTACCGGAGATGGTGGAGTGGTACTCACGAGATGCAACAGATTCGATTGGTGTCGGAAATCACTTGATTAAGCCCAGGGTTCCTGATCTAATGCAATTATTATGATAAATTTTTCACTTGTGAGGTAGACTGACGCGTCAAGCGGAAGGCAGATATTCACCGGTGTCAATCATAGCTGACAACACTCGGGTGGTGAGGTCGGATAACCGGCGGTGCTGGGAGTTGGACTGGTGGTTTTGAGTTGGATGTCGTGATTCGACACTTGATCGAACGGCGGCGGATGAAAATTCCGACTTTTGTCGGCCGAGGTCATAAATCACTCTGCAGTTTGGTGCCAGGATCGCATGTGTGGCTTCTACTCAGTTCGTCAAGCACCAGCCACAGTGCCCATTCGGTGGCGCCGTTGGCCAGTCCAAGCAGCTGCACGCACAGTACGCCCTGTGGTTCGTTGGGGATGAGGTTGGCGTCGGTGGTCGGTTCAGTGCGTCGCGCAGCTCGTGGTGGTGCCGGTTGACATGAACGGACCGTGAATTGATGATTGCCTGTGGCAAGGGGTTCGCGGATGAATCCTTCAATGATTCGCTAGCTGTTGACCTCGAACAGACCGGAGAGGATGTCGCCGACGAGTAGGGCGGCGCGTTCAAAGATCCGATGGATGCGGGTGTGCGGACGCACTAGCTGACGGCACTCTTGTGATATGTCGCGCAGTTCGGGTGCCAGCATGTAGCTTGGTCGGCTGAGACCGAACTGGCTGATGCGGCCAGCCCGACACGATCGGCAAAATCAGTCTTTCGACACTTGATCTGCTTGACATGCTGGGCGACGAACACCAGCAGGCGTGATGCCGGCTTGTTTCAATGCCACATGGATATTCGTATCGATGCGGTGATCTACAATTTGTTAACGTCGAATCCGGCGGCGCACTGATGATGACATTAAGCCGATCTGTCGTGGTGAATGATGTCATAATGAGAACCTCATGGTGTCTGACGGGTGGTTGAATACAATGGAAGCGATGGGGGGTGGCATGGACAATTGACTGGCGATGTCGTGGTCCGATTTGAGATGAATAAACGAAATGATGTGAATTTGCAAAAAAAAGAGATTTTGGAGCGAAACAAAAATATTGATGTCAATATAGTTAATGCGCATGACAAATTGGAGAGTCAGCTCAGGAAACTTGGCGTTGAGATTAAGCCGAAGTATAGTCTTGACCCACCGTTAGGAGGTACTAGGAAACGACTGTACAATCGTTAACTCCGACTTACCTGTTCTTTCCGGCAAGAAACTCCCCATTTAGTGTTTGCCAGAAAACTCAAAGCGGCTGGCACCGCGTTCTGTGGATGGGCGAAGCACTGAGGATGCAGATGCCACGCCGGAAGATCTGTGGATATTCGTACTTCTGATGCCACCACAGGACAATTCATCCTTGGTTCGGTGGGTGGCTGGCGGCGATGGAAAAGGGAAAAGGTACTGAGAGTGATCAATACTGAGGGTGATCATTGAACGACTCCCTTGACGGAATGGATGCAGATGGTGGGTTTGACGGGCGAAGTGGTACCATGCAATTCTCTGAGAGATCGAATTGAACGGTGATGGGCGGTGTCATTGGCATCTATTGGGGCTTTGGATCGGCTTCATGTTGATGACCTTCTGAACCCTTTTCACCTGTTCAGGCTCGCTCCACCCGAATCGCCGCCAGATTGCGTTTCTTCCGACTGAACGCCATCGCCAAAAGATGCACCTTGCGCCCGCGGCTCTGATGCGGCAGCGCATAATTCTTCCCGCGCATCTGCACCATAGCCTCCAACACCTTCGACTCCACCTTCTCACCCACAGCCGCCACCTTGAACTCCAGCACGAACACCTCGCCGCCCGTGTGCACCACCAGGTCCGCCCGCCCCTCAGCCGACGACTGCTCCGCACTCACCTCCACACCGTTGGCGATGAAACAGGCGAACAGCAGACTCGCGTAAAACGCCTCATAGCGCGACACCTCGCTGCTCGAATACCACTCGTACGGCACGTTCGCATAAAACGACTGCATCTCCGCCGCGAAACCGTCGAAATCATTGACCTGCAGCAGCCGAATCAGCTCTTCACCCCGGACCGACGCTTCCGTCAGCTTCCCGGTGACCGCCGCCACCAGTTCCTCGTTCAGACTCAGGCGCACCTCGTGGTTCGGGTATTTCAGCGCGTAGTAGATCCTGGAACCCCGAACCTGCCGGTCGGCGATGGTCAGGTAACCGCACTGGAACAGCAGTGCATTGAGGTTGACGCGCTCGACATCGAAATTTGACAGCTCCGTTTCATACAGGCACAGGTTCTCCAGCCCCAGGGTGCTAAGCCGTCCCTTCGCCATCAGGTTGCGCAGAAAGCTGGGGGTGCCGGTTCTGTACCAATGAGGTTTGAACTCCTGTTCTTCGAACAGCAGCAGCACGTCGAAAGGATTGTAGACCTTCTCCTCACTGCGCCAGCTCCAGCGGTAGCCGTTGTACCACTCCCGGATGTCTTCGCGGTCCAGGTCCGACAGCTCCGGTGCGAACACCGTGTCCAGGTCCGCATCCGTGTAGCCACAGATGGTGTTGTACTTCGGACTCAGACTGATATCCCTGAGATTGTTCAGTCCCGAGAACAGACTCACCTTCGAATACATGCTGATGCCGGTCACGAACACGAAACGGACATGTCGGGCGCAGTCCTTGATGATGCCGTACAGGCCGCGCAGGTAATCGCGGTTGGCTCTGACCAGGGTCTCATTCTCCAGCGTATCCAGAATCGGCTTGTCGTATTCGTCCACCAGCACCACCACCTGCCGACCGGTCTGATGATGGAGAGCGAGGATGAGATTGTACAGTCGGTCCGGTCCGTACTGCGTTGGTGAAGCTAGTTCGGGACCCAAGTATTTTTCAATGGCGGCCAACTGGTTGTTGACATTGTCTTCCAGTCGGTTTGGTGCGCCATAGTTGGAGCCGAAGCTCAGTCGCACCACCGGATGGCGGACCGACCAGTCCCATCGGTCGTGGATGTGAAGCCCGCGGAACAGCTCCTCACTCCCCTCGAACAGCTCCTGCATCGTGTCCAGCAGCAGCGTCTTCCCGAACCGCCGCGGCCGCGACAGGAAATAGTATTCGCCACCCCCAATCAGTCTGTGAATGTGGGGTGTCTTGTCCACATAGTAATAGCCCCCCTCGCGGATGTTTCGAAAGGCTGAGGAGCCGATTGGCAGGTTAAGCTTGTTCATTTCCATTCCATTCAACGAACCGTCTGTTGATATTGTAGTATGAATGGTGCCACCGATTCCACGAACGGTTCCATTCAGCAATGGCTTGCAGAGACTCAGCATGAGGCGGCGGACACCGGCCAGATCCTATTGGACTCCGGCTGATCGTCCTGAAGATGGCGTCGCGTACACCCTGCGGCTTCTTTCTCACCTTCGTCGCAGAACGAATCGCAACGGCATTATTTACCACCGTGCTCGGTATGTCTGGAGCACTTGATCACGTCAACAGGATAAGTTCTGCGCCACTCATCCCATCTATTTGTCATGAGAACCATTCCACCTGTAGAGCAGGCTGACGCGTCCATCGGATGGCCGCTTTTCACAGCCGTTTCGCGTTCATGATCTGAACTTTCAGCGGCGGCGCCCCGGCGGTTGATTTTCCCTTCCCTCATTTTTTCCGTCTGACCGTTCGGGACGACCTGATCGGACTCGATCGGCGGCTGGAGAACGTCAACCCACTGATTCGAAAATCCGATCCATCGGTGAACAATTGTTTAAATCGACGACCACGTCAGGAAGTCTGAACCGAAGCATTGGATAGAAATCAATAGGCCGCCTGTTGCCCCGCCGCGGCCGGGAAAATCTCGGCTACCGACACCGCCGCGACACTGCTTCCAGTACCGCACATCTCAATCAGACGGTGCCGCAGACGACCATCCGGCAGACTGTTCCCACCGAACTCCCGTATCGTCCAATCGTCCTCCAGATACCCGTCCGCCCCGCCAGCAACGCCCGCAGTGGCACTGCCTGCAGTGTCGCCTGCCAGCGGCTTCATTCACATCGCCCGATTCGGTAACCTCACCCCGGCTACGGCAGAAACCGATGGTTGTTCATCGTTGGCCACCCGTGCGCGCGGACTCCTCAGCAATTGACGAAACCGCTTCAAACGGTGCCTTTCAGTCAGCCGTATTAAAGTCGATTATGCCAAATTTGCGGAAGAAACTGCGCATGATTCGATAGGTCAATCCCCAAATCACCCGGTGATCGTCGTCATTCAGTCGAAAGCCCGGGAATCGGCCGTCATAATCAGGCGGCTGATAGTCGGTTACATGGCGACGATCCTTCAATAGCGCAGCAAGTGGAACCCAGACCAGATCATGCACCTCTTCGTTGGGCGTACATCGAATGGAACGCGGCACCTCGAACACGTGGCAGGAAATGACCATGCCGCGGGCGTGGCTCAGTTTGGGTGCGACCAGGTCATCCAGTCGGGCGATGCGATTCTCGCCGCTCAGAACAATTCCGATTTCCTCAGCTGTTTCTCGAATCGCGGTCGTTAACACATCAGCATCCTGCTTCTCGAGGCGGCCGCCCGGGAAGGCCATCTGTCCGGACCAGGGATCGCCGTCCCGCCAGGCGCGCTCGATCAGCAGACACTCGGTGCTGTGAAGACCCTGACTGAGCAGCATGGCCACCGCCGCTTCTTTCCGCGCGGCAGCATTCACGATCAGCGGTTCACCATCCTGCAGCAGAGTCCTGCATTCAGCAATGTCAGTCAGCATTTTCTTTACAGGTGATATCTTGTTTTCTTTTTGACGCGCCGCCGATCTGGAAGGTTTCTCGACTGCCCCACAGAAATCCGGTACGGCTTCAGAATAATCTTACAGCTCGGTCAGTTTATCTATAATCAAATCAAATTGATTGCAAATGTTCAAAATTTTTGACAGTTTGTTATTCGGCCTGTCTGCACTTCGCGATATGGCTTATTTCTTAACAGGGAGGAAAATGATGTTTTCTCGAAAAATAATTGCAGTGATGGCGGCTGCCAGTTTTGCCTTCTCAGGACTTGTCTTTGCCCCACCTCTACTTTCCGATGATAAGGTTCGCTGGAAAATGGCGAGTTGGTTTTCAAAAAATCTGACACAGTTGGGCACGTTGGGGAACCAGGTAACAGAAACGCTGGATCGGGTGTCCGACGGTCAGTTTGAACTGAAATACTTCGATCCCCATGCGCTTGTTCCGCCGGCAGAGTGTTTTGATTCGGTTGCATCCGGTGCAGTCGACGCGTGCTGGTCGACCCCCGGATATTGGTATGGTAAAAATTCTGCCCTAGCCATGTTTGCAGCCATTCCATTCGGTCCGCAGGCGGGCGAATATGGTGCTTGGATGTACTTTGGCGGTGGCATTGATCTGATGAATGAAATCTATGCCCGGCATGGTCTTCATTCCTTAATCTGCGGCGTTATTGCGCCGGAGGCTTCCGGATGGTTCAGGAACGAAATCAATTCGATTGATGATCTGAAGGGACTGAAGATGCGATTTTTTGGTCTGGGCGCAAAAGTCATGGAAAAGGTTGGCGTCTCTACACAACTGATTGCAGGTGGCGATATTTTCCCCGCACTTGAGCGTGGCTCAATTGATGCAACGGAATTTTCGATGCCGGCGATCGATTTGAATCTTGGCTTCTACCAGGTTGCCTCGCATTATTATTTTCCAGGCTGGCATCAGCAGTCCACTTTGTTTGAAATATTGATGAACAAAGAGAAATGGGAGGCTCTGTCAGATCAGCAGCAGGCTTGGCTGGAACTGTCCTGCGGTGACAACTTCCGCTACGGCCTGGTTGAGGGTGAGGCGATTCAGCCACCGGCGCTGATAGAACTTCAGAGCAAAGGCGTCAACATTCATCGCTGGCCACAGGAAATTTTGGATCAGCTGGAAGCGGCATGGCTCGAGGTGGTCGCCGAGGAAAGCGCCAGCAATCCGGATTTCAAGCGAGTCTGGGATCACCTACAGGCCTTTCGTGCCGATTACGCCATCTGGCGCGAACTCGGGTACCTGTAAGTTCAGGTGCGCATCGAAAAGTAAATTCCACTGCTGAAAGCCAGGGGTGCCAGACCGCACCCTTGGCTTCAATTTGAGAACAGAGCCCTTCCGACTTGGCATGAAAGCGTTATTGCGGTTGAACGTTATTGCTGAATCTGCCGTTGTATGGATCGGACGCGTTTCGGCCTGGGTCGCCATCCTGCTGATGGTTGTGATCGTATTTGATGTCGTTACGCGACGTTTTCTGGTCCTGGGTTCAACCAAACTTCAGGAACTTGAGTGGCACATTCATGCGGTTCTGTTTCTTTTCTGCCTGGGCTGGGCTTACCTCAAAAATGCGCATGTGCGAATCGATCTGGTGCGCGAACGACTGAACGCGCGGGTGAAATTGTGGATCGAACTTCTCGGCTGTCTGGTTTTTCTGATCCCTTACTGTGTCATTGTGATTTATTACGGTGCGGACTGGTGGCACCGGTCATTTGCACAGAATGAAATGGCGGCTTCCGCGACCGGCCTGCCTTATCGCTGGATCATCAAAGCCGCACTTCCAATTGGCTTTTTCATTCTGCTGCTCAGTGCGCTGAGTATGGCCTTTCGTAAAATCCTTCAGCTTTTTGGTACGGCAGAACTGATTCAGATGGTGGACGATAGAGAAAAAGCCGAAACGGTTCGCTTGGACGAGGTCAAGCTGCCAGTTGACGAGAATCAGCAGGGTGCATGAACATGCTTGATTTCTTTATCGACTACATGCCGCTGTTCATGTTTCTCGCCCTGGCGATTCTGCTGTTTTCCGGATTTCCGGTGGCCGCGGTTCTCGGCGGCATCGGACTCGGATTCGGATATCTCGGCGTCTATCTGGATGTTTTCGTACCGATTGAATTCTTCAATATCGTTGGACGGATATGGAGTGGTATTGCAGACAATTTGGTGCTGGTGGCCATTCCCATGTTCATATTCATGGGCACCATGCTGGAAAAAAGCGGGGTGGCGCGAGATCTGCTCTATTGCCTGCAGGTACTGCTGAGACGGGTTCCAGGAGGTCTGGCACTGTCCGTTACGGCGATGGGCACCATCATGGCTGCGACGACGGGCATCATTGGCGCATCGGTGGTCATGATGACGCTCATGGCATTGCCGATCATGATTCAGCGCCAATACAACATGCCGCTGGCAACGGGCACCATCGCCGCTTCCGGCACCCTTGGCATTCTGATTCCGCCCAGCATCATGCTCGTCATCATGGCGGACCTGCTCGGCCGATCGGTTGGCAATCTGTTCGTCGCGGCGGTGTTTCCCGGCTTTCTTCTGGCAGGCATTTACGCAGTCTACATTTTGACCGTCAGCGCAATCAAACCGGAGCTGGCTCCGCCTTTACCTAAAGATATAGGGCCTAAGGACCGTCGCGAATTCTGGAAGATGATTCTGAATGGATTGGTTCCACCGGTGGCTCTGATTGTCCTGGTGTTGGGGTCAATTGTTGCTGGATGGGCGACACCAACCGAAGCCTCGGGTGTTGGAGCGGCCGGTGCAACATTGATGGCGGCAATAAAAGGGCGTCTTAATTTCAAGATGTTGCGATCGGTTGTTGAACGTTCCGCGCTGACCGGTGCCATGCTGTTTTTCATTTTCATTGGAGCCACCGCATTTTCCTATGTGTTTCGCTCGCTGGGCGGTGATGACATTGTGATTGATATCGTTGAGCACAGTGGTTTTGGTGCGTGGGGCATTCTCTTTACACTGATGGCGATCGTGTTCGTCCTGGGGTTCTTTTTCGATTGGATTGAAATCACGCTGATCGTGCTACCGGTTTTTGCTCCCATTGTAGAACTGCTTGACTTTGGCGGTCACGTTCCAAAGATCGATCTGGTCTACTGGTTTGCGATTCTTGTGGCGGTGAATCTGCAGACGAGTTTTCTGACCCCACCGTTCGGATTCGCGCTGTTCTATATGAAAGGGGTTGCTCCGCCTGAAGTTAAGATTCAGCAGATTTATCGAGGCATTGTACCGTTCGTCTTACTGCAGATCATCGGTCTGAGCTTGGTTATCGCCTATCCTGAGATCGCACTTTGGCTGCCCGGCAAACTGCTGAACTAGTTCGTAACCTGGGTTCGGTCCGCCGTGACTGAGAAAGTCGCACCAAATGGTCAGTCAGTCGCCCTGTTTGCAACCTGTCTGGTTGATCTGATTCGCCCCGAAGTTGGTTATTCGGCGGCGAAACTGATTGAGAATGCGGGTTTTCACTTGGATGTTCCTTATTCCCAGACATGTTGCGGTCAACCACTCTACAACAGTGGCGATTTCAAGGGCGCGCGAAAAGTGGCTCGTAGATTGATCGATACATTTGCCGCCTATGACTACATTGTTACACCATCCGGTTCGTGTGCGGCGATGATCAAGCTGCACATCCCAGAATTGTTGGCGGAGGAAGCTGGCGAACGACGGGAGAAGTCACGAGTCATCGCCGAACGCACTTATGAGCTGACACAATTTTTAGTGAGGACAGAAGGGGTTGCCATCGCGGCGGAGTATCAAGGTACCTGTACCTATCACGACTCGTGTTCAGGGTTTCGGGAATTGGGCATTCGAAGCTCGCCGCGCGAACTGCTTGGCAGAGTGAAGGGATTGAAACTGACGGAGTGCAGAGAGTCGACGGCCTGCTGTGGATTTGGTGGTACATTCTGCATCAAATATCCAGAGATTTCGACTCAGATCGTTACGGAAAAAACCCAGAACCTCAGAGCAACTGGAGCAAAAACGGTACTTGGTGGAGATCTGGGCTGTCTGATGAATATCGCCGGGAGGTTGAGCCGGACCGACAGTGATATGCGCGTTCTGCACATTGCCGAAGTATTGGCGGGTTTCGGCCATCAGCCGGGGATTGGTGAGCCGCGGAATTGATATCCGTGACACTCATGGAAATCGCATCATCGAAATTCAAATCAAACGCACGTACTGCGCTCTTGAATGAAACGCTGCAGGCGGCGTTGAAAAAGTCGCGTGGCGGGTTTGTCGATAAACGTAGGGAAGCGGTTGAAGATTTTCCTCATTTTGATGAACTGAGAGATCATGCGGTCAACATCAAAAATCATGTCCTGGCCAATCTGGATCAGTACCTCGAACAGTTCGCGAACCAGGTTGAAGCGGTCGGTGGGCAGGTGCACTTTGCCAGCACGCCCGCTCAGGGTGTGGAAACCATCATCGACATCTGCAGACGGGCTGGAGCAAGCCGCATCGCGAAAGGCAAGTCGATGATCGGCGAGGAGATGGAGCTGAACGATGCGCTCGAAAATGAAGGGATGGAAGTGATTGAAACCGATCTAGGTGAATACATCATCCAACTGGCCAAAGAAAAGCCAAGTCACATTATTGCACCTGCCGTTCACAAGACCCGCGCCGAAATCAGCGACCTCTTTTACCAACATCATGGGAAGTACGGACTGACTGAGCGGGTTGAGGAAGTGGCCACCATCGTCAATGAGGCGCGGATGGTTCTGCGGGAGCATTTTGTTAGCGCGGATGTGGGAATTACGGGCGCCAATTTCCTGTTGGCGGATTCGGGATCGTCGGTGCTGGTAACCAATGAGGGCAACGGGGATCTCTGCAGTACCCTGCCACGGGTCCATATCGTTACCGCTTCCATCGAAAAGGTCATTCCAACGCATCGAGACCTACCTGTATTCCTGAGACTTCTTGCGCGAAGCGCAACTGGGCAGGAAATATCATCCTATACCAGTATCTACAGTGGTCCTGCACACTCGGGCGACATGGACGGACCCACTGAATATCATGTCGTTCTGCTTGATAACGGTCGCTCGGATATGCTGCAGGGTGAGTTCTGGGAGATGCTGCGTTGCATTCGGTGCGGAGCCTGCATGAATCACTGTCCAGTCTACCAGGCAGTCGGCGGGCACGCGTATGGCTGGATTTATCCCGGGCCCATGGGTTCAGTCTGGACGCCTCTGCTGGTCGGTCTGCAGAATGCTGCGAATTTACCAAATGCCTGTACGCTCAACGGCCGCTGTGAGGCGGTGTGTCCGGTCAGAATCCCGCTGCCAAAACTGCTACGCAGACTGAGAAGCCAGATTTTTGAACGCGGTCTGATTGACCGGTCAACGCGGCTCGGTCTTTGGCTGTGGGGAATGATTGCAAGACATCCAAAACTGTATCGGCTGGCCATCGGTTTTTCGGCGTGGTTCCTGCATCGGTTGGGGCGAAACCGCGGTTCGATTCAGAAACTGCCGCTGTCCGAAGGCTGGACCCAAAGCAGAGATCTTCCTTCGCCGGCGGGCAGGGGTTTTGTCGCCGGTTGGAATGATCTTAAGAAACCTAGAGTCTGAACATTGGGTTCACTCATCTTATGGGTCAGGACGATGCCGATCCGAGGGTCAATAGATCTGCATGATTGATGGTCAGACAGTCAGGTATTGGTTTCACCGACGGACCACGCCATTAAGAACTGTTGATTTGATGGAGTCTATAATACTGATAAAGGATATGTGGAATTTAAGCAAAAGACACTCACGGAGTATTTGGAACTTTTCGTAATTTACCATAGACTGCATTTTTCGAGATAAACCCGAATCAGTTACATCTGCTCTGAATTGGGAATTCGTTAAATTTATAGGTTTTTGATTTGTAAACATGAAACGCGCATTTATCAGCTTTGATTTTGATTATGACGAGGATTTAAGAAATACTCTCAAAGCTCAGTCTAAGCGCTCCGATTCTCCATTCGAGTTGGCTGACTGGTCCGTGCACGAGCCATTTGTCGACAATTGGCAGGCGAAAGTCCGCGATCGCATTCGCCACACAGATCTCACGATCGTTATATGTGGCGCGCATACAGACAGTGCTAAGGGTGTTGCAATCGAATTGGCGATCACGCAAGAGGAAAAAAAGCCCTACTTTCTTCTGCAAGGTCGCTCCGACATAATTTGTCACAAGCCTACTTCAGCAGGAATATTGGACATAATTTACCCGTGGACATGGGAGAATTTGAAAAGGCTGATTGATGGGCTGAGATAGAGCGATGTCAGAACCATCAGACAAAGGGTTATTTCTCTTTACCAAAGAGGATTATGGTGATCGATTCAAGGCCGACCTGGTGGAGCAGTACAAGCTCTATGTGCAGTCAGCGGAAAATGTGAGTGCGCGACGGATCGCCTCAAACAGGCATCTGCTAACCATCAATGCGGCAATTGTCGCCATTTACGGCCTTCAGTTTGAAAACCTAATTGATTCTTGGCTTGTCTTCCTCGTTCCGGTTTTGGGAATGTTGATTTCTGTGTTGTGGGTTCAGATTATCAAGTCGCATAAAAATCTGAACACGATTAAGTTCGAAATTATTCATCAGCTCGAAGAAAAGTTGCCCACTGCCATCTATAAGTACGAATGGGCCCTCGCAGATTCAGGAAAGGGCAAACGCTATAGAGCCACCACGGACATAGAGCGATATTTACCCTTTATTTTCTTGATTTTACATTTCATTTACCTTCTGTTCCTGGCTTGGCGATATCTGTCATAGCCTGTTCCGTAACGGCACGCTCTGAAACTCCGCCAAAATCAAATTCAATCGCTCTAAATTGAGCGAAGCAAAATACTCCACTGTCTTGTACCTTGTCAATGGTACTGCATTCGCCATCATTTTCATCTGTTTGGATTCGTATGAAAATTTCGTTACGCACGAATATAGTGAACAAGCAAAATTCGAGATTAGATATTTTGAATAGGCATGTGAATGGATACCTTGAATTTTCAAATAAGCCAATTATTACAGTAATATAGGACGATGTAAACGATGAAAAACAGCGATCTTTCGACCCAATATCAGCTAAGATTCGGTTGATCAGATTAAGTGTCGCCCAGCCTTCGATACGACCCAGAGTGCGGCCATCGCAGTATTCAACGCGCACAATGCGGTTTCAATTCAGAAGGACAGAATGATGATACTTCACCAAAAACACCTCGTTTTACCCGACAGTTACTGACATGGTTTATTTTATTCGCATATGAATCAGGGCGCGGATTCTTAGAAAAGGACTATTATTGACGGCAGTTTACGGCACGGTACAAACAAAGAATCGGAGACTGAAATCGTGAAAGAAATCTATGGTTGGATTCCTTGGTTTTCCAAGCTTGGGGAAGTGATTGAGAATGACGGGAGGGAAGAATTAGCTAGGAAAGCCAGGCTGGTAAATTGGGAATCAGTTGATTCTGAGTTCTTATTGTTAAGGTATGGGGACCAAAACATTGATCCCTTATCATTCTTTTATTCGCTCGCCTCTCGCAATACTTCGAAAATATTGCCGGTTGTCTGTGCAAGTGTCAGCGAAGTTTTTGGTCTGCCTGAGGTGGCTCAAGGTGGTTATGAATTATGGGCGTTTAAAAAAAAGTTTCGAAATCTGCTGTTTCATGATGGAGGTAAAGGCAAGGCTGACGTGCTATGGCGCCTTTTTAAAAGTGCACGTCAAGGGTTGAAGCATATACGGAGTTCAGACTTCAATGATGCATTGCAGATTAAATTTGTTGCACATACCAAACTGACTGAAGTACTCTTTCTGATCAATCCTGGAGAATTCGTGCCTATCAACGATAGAATTGATTCTCTTTGCAAACTCAATATACGTTCTGAACCATTTGGATTCGAAAAATACCAGCAGATACTTGAAAAAATCAGCAACAAATTTCCAAGTTGCCGATTTCATGAGATAGAGTTTTTGTTGAAAGATTAAGGGATTATATACTGTACTAGCCAACATTGATGTAGTAAAATACTGAAATTCAACCATTGGAGGAAATCAAATAATGGTACTAAACGCACCTAGCAAGCATTATAGGGAAGGGATAGCCCTGATTGAACTAACCGAACTGTTTCCTGATGAAGAATCTGCCCGGACCTGGTTCGAATCCATTATTTGGCCAAACGGTCCGGTTTGTCCTCATTGTGGTAGCGCACGGTATAGCGAGTGCAAGAACCATAAGCCTATGCCTTATCGATGCAAAACCTGTCGCAAGCATTTCTCTGTGCGCCAAGGTACTATACTGGAAGCTTCCAACATCAAACTTCGCATGTGGGTATTTGCCATCGGCCTATGCATTACGGGATTGAAAAGCGTTTCCAGCATGAAGTTGCATCGGGATTTGGGCATCACACAGAAATCCGCTTGGTTTATGATGCGCCGGATTCGTGAAGCTTATACATTTGAAGAAACTGAATTTGCCGGTCCGGTTGAAATTGATGAAACCTACATGGGGGGGGGCAAACGCAAGAACGGGCCGAAGTCCAAACACAAGGAATTGACTCGCCGGGGTACGGTTGGCAAAACGGCTGTCGTAGGAATCAAAAATACAGAAACCAAGCAGGTAATTGCCAAGGAGGTTGATAGTACTAGCGCGGAAACTCTACACGTGGGTTCATTTGGGAAATTGTTGCCCATGGTAGCAAACTCTGCACGGATGCAGAGATTGCCTAATCATGAATCGGTTAGGCATTGAATTGAAGAATATGTCCGCGATCAAGCCCATACTAACGGAATTGAATCGTTTTGGGCAATGCTCAAAAAGGGATATTATGGGATATTGCACCATTTCAGTGCTAAGCATATTCAGCGATATGTGAATGAATTTGCTGACCGTCACAACCTTCGGGAACTGGATACCAAGCACATGATGACGCACTTGGCGGCCGAGATGGTGGGAGAACGCCTGGGCGACAACGTGCTGATACAGGAGTAAGCCATGCAAGCATTAGAAAACTTTGCACAGCAGCTATTTCATCCCAAATCCAAATCCAAGCTCTATCCCGGGAACTGCCTTGATGTTCTGGAGGATATGGAATCCAACTATGTTCACATGGTACTGACCGATCCACCTTATTTTCTGGACGGTCTGGACGATCATTGGAAAAAGGGAAATGGGGGAAAACGATCAACTGGGACTGTAGGTGGTTTGCCCGTCGGAATGAAATTTGATTCCAGACAAGGCAAAGCTTTGCAGGAATTCATGGCACCTGTTGCCGAACAACTGCATCGTGTTTTGTTTCCGGGGGGATTTGCCTTGGTGTTTTCTTCACCCAGACTGTTTCATCGTATGGCGATAGCGTTTGAAGATGCCGGGTTTGAAATTCGGGATCAATACGCTTGGCGCTTTACTCGCAGAGCGCAATTCAAGGCATTCTCGATGGATCATTTCATCGAGAAAAACGAGCAGCTTTCAGAAAAGGAAAAAGCAGCATTAATAAAGCGCATGAAAGGTCGCAAGACGCCGCAGTTGAAACCTCAATTTGAGTCAATTCTGTGCGCACAAAAGCCAAAGCAAGGTACTTTTGTCGAAAATTGGCAACATTGGGAAACGGGATTGATTGATGCCACTCAAACCTTGGTGGGCAAGGCCCCATCAACCGTGATGACGGTTGAAAAGGATCAGCGTAATTCATACAACAGTCATTTGACTCCCAAGCCAATCCAGATTTGCGAGCATTTGATTCGATTGTTCAGTCAGAAACATCAAATCATTTTGGATCCGTTTGTCGGCAGTGGAACGACGTGTTTGGCGGCCCATAGGTCGGACAGGTACAGTATTGGAATCGACATCAATCCTGAATATATTCAGATAGCCAAACAACGAATAGAGGAGAATGCAAGATGACTTGTCTAAAGCAGATTGCAAGTAAAGGTCAATACTACTTGGAAGAAGCAATTCTAGAATTATTGAGGGAACCCACAGCCAACGGTAAATATCTTCTTCCGTCAGAAATCGGTAAACTCGCTGGTATATATAGAGGCGTAGGAAAAAACAATGATGTTGTGAATGACGGTATTGTAAACGGGATATTAGGCAAATTAAGCGCAGATGACAAAGTTGAAAGGCAGGAAAAGGAAGAACCAGACCGTCGTGGAAGAGGATGGAAATTGGCTGACAAAGAATTAAAAAAACGCCAGAAATTTTTGAAATCACGGAAAAAATTTGTGAATAATTTATTTCTGTCTGATGAGTTTATTGAAAACATCATAAACTTGCTGGATTATAAGCAACAGGTCATTTTTCAGGGGCCGCCAGGCACCGGCAAAACCTACATCGCACAGAAACTGGCCAGACATCTGACCAATGAAAATGATGAGTGTTGGGATCTCGTTCAATTTCATCCATCCTATTCGTATGAGGATTTCGTCCGCGGGTATCGGCCCATACTGGAGAACGGGCGGCCGACGTTCAGACTGAAAGACGGTCCGCTGCTTCGGATCGCAGCAAGGGCGAGGGCAGTCGGTACGGAGCAAAAATGCGTGCTGATCATTGACGAAATCAATCGCGGCAATCTGGCGAAAGTGCTGGGGGAGCTATATTTTCTGCTGGAATACCGGAACCAACCCATTGAGCTGATGTATCGCGAGGAGGGCGATGAGCCGTTTAGAATGCCGCCAAATCTGTACATCATTGGCACCATGAACACAGCCGATCGGTCAATTGCACTGGTTGATCTGGCGTTGCGGCGCCGTTTCGCATTTGTGGAATTTGACCCGTATGAGCCGCCGATTGGAGACGTCTTGGACCGGTGGATGAAGACATGGGAATCGGCGAGTGTTGCTTGGCTGGTTGAACTGGTCAGACATACCAATGAAAAGCTGCAAGGGTACAACGCCGCGGCGGTGGGGTCAAGTTACTTTATGAATGGGAATGGGCTTGATGAAGAGGGTGTCAGGCGGATATGGAAACATGAGGTTCTGCCGTATATCATGGAACAGTTTTTCGGTGACGATAAGAAAAAAAAGGAGTTTCAGTTGAAATCGTTGAAAGAGAGTATGAACCAGAATTCGAATAATGTTGCCGAGGATGCGGCGACGAGTCCGTCCCAAGAACTGCAGGTGAACAATGCGGAAGATCAATCTCCAGGAGAATAAAACAAGCGATTCAATTCATCTTTCGGATGAGCAACTTAAAGAGCTGCTTCAAACCCAAGATGAGTTTGGAATCAAATTGAGCATTACTCCTGAAGTCAATGGCAAGAGTAAGTATAAGCTCACCTCAGGTTCAATCATTGGTGCGTTCCAGACCAAGAGTCTTTCGGTTCACATATCACCCAAGATTGCGATAAAACGCCTGATTTCGCTCCTCTGCTATGCCATCGGCAAAGTCAGGTTTTTAGAGAATGAGTTTGATTTTCCAGAGAAGGCGGAGTTGCCTGATGCACTGGCACTTGCATTTGTGATGGCCGCGCGGAAGTGTTTTTCTAGAGGACTGTTTCACGGATACCGGATCCGGAACGAAGCGTTGAACACCATACGCGGACGAGTTAGATTTGCTGATCAAGTTAGTCGAAGAAGTGGCGCACTATTGCCGATTGAGGTGCGATACGATGAATATACAGATGACATTCTACTGAACCGTCTCGTCAAGGCGGCAGCTTGGCGACTCCACTACATGTTACTTCGACCGGAAATCTACAGACAGCTGGCTCAGGTGATGGGAATTCTTGATGGCGTCGAATACGTAGAGTTTTCACCAAAAAACGTGCCAGACGTAGAATTCAACCATCTAAACGAACACTACCGAGTTGTGGTGACCTTGGCACAGATCATCTTACGGAATGGCGCATTTGAGGCGAACCGAGGCGAGATTCGCGCATCTGGCTTCGTGGTGGACATGGCGCGTGTTTTTCAGGATTTTGTAACCGTCGCCTTGAGAAACTCACTGAAGGTCGCTGAATATGAGAAGTTCGGTGAGTATCAAATCGATTCGCTGGATTTGGGTGGCTCAATCAAGTTCAGACTTCCTGACCTAAGCCAATTATTATGATTGATTTTTCACCAGTGGAGCGGACTGAGGCGTCCATCTGCGTCGATTTTCAACACTTGGATTCCGCGCGGTCTTGAGCTGAATTTTCAGCGTCGGCGTCATCGCCACGGCGCTGATGGCCGATGCCGCGGGGTGGTGTGAAGTCGGGTCGCCGGCTGGGCGCTGAATCGGTGGTGTCGAGACGGCCGTCGGTTGAACGGCGGCCGCCGAGGGGTCGGTTTCGGGTGTGTCGGCCGCCGGCGGCTGAAAAGCCTCTCGCCGCCCTGCGGCGGGGCGACGGTCAGCGGGCGATGTCGTAAACCATTCGCAGTTCGGTGCCGGGATAACAGGTGCGGCTGCGGTTCAGTTCGTCAAGCACCGGCCGCAGCGCCCGTTCGGTGGCGCCATTGGCCAGGCCGAGCAGTTCCACGCGCAGCACGTTCTGCGAGCGATCGGGGATGAGGTTGGCGTCGGCGGCCAGCAGCGTGCGCAGCAGCCGGCGGGCGGTGGGCTGCTCGGCGCGGTCGCCGCCCACCAGGGGCATCATGCGGGTCTCGGCGCGGTAGCCGATCATGCGCACCAGATCGATGAACAGCCGCTTGGCCGGCGGCAGGGCTTCGGGCTGCCGTTCGACCGGCAGGTCGCCGACGCGGACATGACTGCGCAGCTGTCTGCGCTGGGCTTTGAGGCGGACCAGTTCCTGTTCCAGCTGGGCGATCTCGGTCAGCTGGTCGGCCGTCGCGGTGGGGTGCGCCTTGGCGAGCCGACGCGCGCGGGTCTTGTTCACCCGGTCGATGATCTTCTGCACGGCGCGGTATTCAGGATTGACCACCCGCCGGTCGGGGTCGACCGGCTGCAGGGCGTGTTCCAGCAGGGCGTCCAGGTTGAACTCGTCGCGCATGTATTTGAAGAAGTTCTCCTGCGCCCAGCGCGAGAACAGGGCGCCGGCGATCTCGGCCATCGATCGTTTCGGATGGGTGGTGATCAGTGGCACCTGGCGGCCGTCGTCCATCAGGCGGCGGATCTGCCGCACCTCGGGGCCGCCGCGCAGTCGCAGCCGCCGTTCGGCCAGGCGCACGGTGGTCCACTTGGTTTTCGCCGGGCCGTCGATCGGCACTTCGCAGTCGGTGAACTCATCAGCGGGCCAATCGTCGCCCTTGGCGTTCTTGTGCCAGGTGATGCAGGCGACGCCCTGGGCGGCCAGGCGCAGGAACAGGGCCGGACTCCAGCCTTCGCGGTCGAAGACCAGGGTCACCGTCGGTTCGACCCCGGTGGTGCGCCGCCGGTCGGTCGGCGGCACCAGCCCCAGGGCGCGCAGTTCGGGCACCACCTCGTGTTCCAGGGTCTGCACCATCTTGGCGTCCAGCGGCTGGTGCAGGCACAGCAGCGGCTCGCCGCCGAGGGCGTTGACCCAGTAGCTGACGCTGGCCGGCAGACACAGTTTCTGGCGGGCGATGAAGTGGCGGGGCAGACGGCCTTGGCCGCTGTACACTTTCACATGGCCATCGACGGACAGCGTCAGCGGGCGGGCTTTGGTCTCATCCAGCCAATGGCGGGTCAGCGTCCGCTGCAGCTGGCAGATGGTGTCGGGCGAGTCGGCCAGCTGGGCGATCTTGCGGCGCAGGGTCTTGACTTCGGGGGCGCGGTCGAGGCCGAGCAGGCGCCCCCATTCGCCGGGTGGCTGGTGGCCCAGCGACTCGACGTTGCGCACCCGGGCCAGGGCCATGAAGGCGAGCAGCAGGAGCACGCAGGTCAGGCCGTAGAAGCCGGCCGGCAGGCGCAGCAGACCCTGGGCGGCACTGAGCAGTCCTTCCCGGAGCAGGGCGGGCAGGGCGGCGAGGACGCCGCCATGGCGCACCGCCAGGGCCGGTTCGCGGAACCGTGGCGTCGCTTCCTGGAGCAGACCGTTGGCCGCCAGCTGGCGGCGTTCGGTGTCGTGGCAGGCGCGTCCGGCCGCCGGCTGACGGTCGCGGCGACTGCGCTGCGAGCGCTCGCTGGCCGCCGCCGCCCGGGCGGCGGGCAGTCGGATGACGCCGGCGCGCACGTTCTCGTTGAAGGTGCTGGTGGACACCCCGAGCTCGGCTGCGCAGGCCCGCTGGCTCAGCCCGGCGGCCAGCCGCATCTCGGCCTGCTTCACCATCTCCGGCGTCATCACCGAACGGGCCCGGCCCTGCCCCCGGCGTGGCGCGTAGAAGCCCTCATCGCCCTGCTCGGCCCACCGGTCGGCCACCCGTTTCACGGTCGCCCGCGACACCTCGAAGGCGCGCATCAGATCCTTCACCGGCAGCCGATTCAGCTGCCGCAGGCGGGCGATGCGCAGCAGCATGGCCGGGCGGTCATCGCACGGATGGCAGTCGACCGGCGACAGGTAGTTGTAGTAGTAGGTCATGCCCCGGTAGACCACGAAGGAGAACGGTCCGCAGATGTGCGTCGCCTGTGCGGGAATCAGTTCCAGGGGCTGCTGGATGGCGTCTGTGTAAAGCATGTTGGAATCCTGCTATAATGTATTGATGATTATGATCTTAATTATACTGCAGCCGACCGATGCGGAGGATTTTTTCACTTTTTTCTGCGTTCTTTTTCAACCGCACCGCCGACCGACAACCGCCGACCACCGGCGTGATGGGAGGGTGCGGATGCCGCCGGCGGGCGGGCGGCGGCCAGGATGTCAACCGGTGATTTCAACCCCCGGCCGACGGACACTGAGGTATCATGATCGAATCTGTGGCGAGAGATTTATGGAGCTGCCCATATTGGACGGCCCGATCGGGAGAAAGTCGCAGCTGGAGAACTTTAAACCACTGATTTGACAGACCTGTCCATCCGTGAAACACCGCTGAAGTCGGTTACCATGTCAGGAAGTCTGAAGTTAAGGCCAGATCTGACTTGGTGGGAAGGTAAGGCATGTCGATTCGTTGGCGATGTGAAATACAAGCAGACGACTGCTGATAGCGGTCTTAACGCCGATCTGTATCAGTTGTTCGCCTATGTATCCGCCCTCGACCTATCTCATGGAATTCTCGTCTATGCGAAGGGTAAGTCTGACTGGTCGCAGTACATCGTTCGCCACTCAAGAAAGCACCTCGTTGTTACGGCACTTGATCTTTCTGGCAACTTGGATCAAGTGTTGTCGAGAGTGGACAAAATTGCTCGGCAGGTACAAGCTCGGCAGGTACAAGAAGTTGTTTGATTCCGGCCAGAGCACTAATTTAAGACCAATCAGTTTGGCTACAAATTGATGTCTAGATGACAATTTCTGAATCTTAGCTATCTAACTCGATTTCTCTTTTGATTAACGCATATATGGGAAGGAATCGACTTGGATATTCTATGAATGCAGACTTCTTAAGTCTAGTCTGCTATGAGGTGGTTTGAGTTGATAAGCGAATTAAAATGTTGTGATGTATGCATCAAATATTCTGAAGAATTCGATTTAGCGACTTGAAATGTGGTGTAGGAGTCGCGGCAGTTGTGAGGAATCAGGCTGGATAAGTTAAAATGGGGTTAGTTTTGCAAGATGCCATTGGAGAATTTTGTGGAAACAATCAAATTGGCTCAGGCTGAGGAACATCTCCCCCAAGTTCTAAAAAAACTAGAAATGAGGCGGGAGGTATCTGTTATTGATCGTGGTAGAACACTGGCGAAATTATCCTCAGTTATTCGGCGCAAGAAGCCGTTGCCACTTGAGGAGCTAGCCGCGTTTCGTGCTCGTATGCCCCGATTGAGTCAATCGGCCGTTGATTTGATTCGCGAAATCCGGGATGAGGGATATTAGTGAGGCCGTAGCCCAACTGAATGCGCCGCTATTTCGACACATGTTTTCTCGTGCCTCTATTTCTTTCCGAAGGTACCACCAATCAGATTCAGAATTTTTTTAAACACTTGCCAAGTGACAATTGGGTAGTGAGTGAATGGACACGGGTTGAGTTTGTATCAACCCTTGCCCGCGAAGTTCGTGCACGTAGGCAGGATGAAGGTGTAGCGCGTGATACGATTGCAAGATTTGAGATGATGGTTGAGAAATCGTTTGATGTGATTGTACCGAGAAAATCTGATTTTGATCATGTCAGAGAGCTGCTCGGTAGTTTCAAGACGAGTTTAAAGCCTGCGGACGCACTGCATGTAGCTATTGCGAGTCACCGCGACGCAGAGGTAATCTACACATTAGACAATGAAATGATCGCGGCGGGAAGAATTCTGAAACTACCGATAAGTAATGCAGGGATAGTGCCCAACAATTGATTGTATTCAAGAGTTTTTTCTCGAACCCCCATGCGTTTTTTTGAGTAACACAAAAAATCTCCAGATGGTTCTTTTTTCCATGACATGTTGCATTCGAACCATTTTTCTCGAAAGAATATCATCTTTCCTATTTATCCCTGAATTACAACAATCCCATGCAATTCATTCGTAATGGCCCGAGCGTTCCAGAAAC
Source organism: Arenicellales bacterium (assembly GCA_965205205.1). Lineage (GTDB taxonomy): Bacteria > Pseudomonadota > Gammaproteobacteria > Arenicellales > JAJDZL01 > JAJDZL01. The sequence goes on along the minus strand of CBDBFX010000002.1, from coordinate 31,607 downwards.
ACTGCTACACGCACACGAAGAAAGTCGCGTAGTCTTTTTCTGTGGTGCAGGTATTTCTCGTCCAGCGGAATTGCCTAATTTCAAGGGATTGGTTGATCGGATCTATCAACAGTTGGGCACGAAACGTACCGGGATTGAAGAAGGTGCCTATGAACAGGGTCAGTACGATAATACTTTGTACTTACTGGAGCGCCGCTTTCCCGGACAGGGAATTGCGGTTCGACAAGCTTTGGTAGAGTCCCTACAGCCCAATTTGCAGCGCACTGAGGCCATTGAAACTCACACAGCGCTACTTCAACTAGCTCGAAATCGCAATGGAAGGCTGAGACTTGTTACAACAAACTATGATCGAATCTTTGAGCACGTCATTGCAAAAAATAAGCTGTCATATGATTCACATATCGCACCTGCACTACCTGTTCCAAAAGATCGATCTTGGAATGGGCTGGTTTATCTGCACGGATTGCTGCCTTCAGAGTTAGATAAAGATGAAAGTGCGTTGCGCAGTCTTATCGTTACCAGTGGTGATTTTGGATTGGCTTACCTGAGAGATGGATGGGCGGCACGCTTTATCAGCGAACTTTTTCGCAACTTCGTGGTTTGTTTCGTTGGATATGGTGTCAATGATTTGGTACTGCGTTACATGATGCACGCGTTGGCAACTGATCGACTGCCAGATGAAGCGGTATTTCAGACTTATGCCTTTGTGAAATGTCATTCTGGCCAACAGAGAATCATAACTGACGCTTGGAATTCAATGGGAATCTCGCCAATCTTTTACGAGCCTCATTCAGACAGCAACAGCCATTTGGCATTGCATGAAACATTACAAAAGTGGGCGAAAACCTATCGCGATGGAGTCTTTGGCAAGGAAGCAATCGTGGTCGATTATGCACCTGCGAACCCTTCTGAAAGTACACACAAGAATGATTTCGTAGGACGGATGCTCTGGGCGCTTTCAGACCGATCAGGACGACCGGCCAAGTGCTTTGCAGAACACAATCCAGCACCGTCATTAAAGTGGCTGGATAAGTTTTCAGAACACTGCGGCGAAAACGAAAGTTTAGGTAGATTCAATATTTTACCTCAATCGCCTCCTGTTGCCGATCTTCGATTCGGTTTTCTCAGTCAGTCTGCATTTTGCGATAGTGTTTCACGGTTGAAACTCAGGAAAAATCGACAGACCATCGCTTGGGATGAAGAGATTTATTTCATTGCTCAATGGTTGACACGCCACCTCAACAATCCAAGGCTGATTCTTTGGCTGATAGGAAATGACAGTCTGTTGCACTTTCATTTGCCCAGTTTAATCGACTCCAATCTCGATCACTATGAAAAATTACTCAATGAAGAAAAAAACGACGAGCTGAACGAAATTCGGGCTAACTCACCTGATGCGATACCCGACGAAGCGATGCGCGCGCTTTGGCGCTTATTCTTGAGAGGCCGTATCAAGCCACCCCAAGTTATTGATGATCTTTATGGATGGATAGATCGCCTGAAGTCCGAAGGCCTAAGTGCATCACTGCGGCTGGAATTGCGCAGTTTTCTCTCGCCCATGATTTCTTTGGGTAGGTGCTATGGGTATGATGATATTTCAGAAAAGACACCTGCCAACCGATTAAGTCAGATTTTCGATTGGAAGCCTGTTCTTGCAGCTGACTATGTTCAGTCGGCCTTTAGTGATCGAAACGCTGAGCACTGGAAACACGCTCTGCCTGCGCTGTTGGGTGATTTCCAGCAGTTATTGCACGATTGCCTGGATCTCCTGCGCGAAGTGGGAGAAGCAGATGATTACAACGACGGTTCGTATGTGGACCTGCCATCAATTGAACCACACTGGCAGAATCGCGGGAATCGCGATTGGGTGATACTGATTGAGCTGCTTCGCGATGCCTGGTTGGCCGTTTGGCAGACTGATCCTGCGAGAGCGACTCGGGTCGCGATGAATTGGTTTGATCTTCCGTATCCAACGTTCAAACGCCTTGCCTTCTTCGCGGCCAGTCAAGATGGTTGCATCAATTCCACGCAATGGTTTGATTGGTTGCTTTCTGACGATCATCGGTGGTTGTGGTCTGCTGAAACACAGCGCGAAGTTATGCGCGTCTTGGTATTGCAGGGCCACAATCTATCCTCGTTTTTGGATCAGATCGAAGCTATCATTCTGAATGGTCCTCCTCACAACATATTTAAAACAAACCCAAAGCCTGAAACATGGCAGGTTATTGTGGATAAATCCGTTTGGTTGCGCCTGATTAAACTGGAAGAATCAGGGCTTAAATTGGGCGATGTGGCACGGAACCAATTAGAAAAATTGTCCTCAGCAAACCGTTCGTGGTGCTTGCATCCCCATGAGAGTGAGGAATTTAGCATTTGGACTTTCGGTACTGGTGATCCAGATTACGAGGAACCAATTCAGATCGAAACTGTACCTCTTGATCGATGCGATTTGGTTCAATGGTTAGGTACTGATTCGTATCATCATAGGTTGCCGTCTTATCGAGACAACTGGAGCGACACATGTGGTACTGAGCCGTCGCTTTGTCTTGACGCGTTAAGTGAATTGGCTAAAGAGGGTATTTGGCTCAAAGACCGCTGGCGAGAGGCATTACAGGTATGGAGCAAAGCGGAGCATTTTCAGGAACCGTTGTGGCCAAAGCTGGCTTCATTGATCGTGAACATGCCGGATGACAATTTGTCGGATGTTGTGAGTAGCGTTGCATGGTGGCTTGATGCGACGGCTCAATTTGTCGACAAACACGAGAAAATGCTGCTTGATCTGTGTCAGCGCATTCTGAATTCACCTATCAAATCGAACTTTGTTGCGAATGAAATAGGTAAACCGATTCCCCGGTCAGTCAACCAGGCAATTAACCTTCCGATCGGCATGGTTACGAAAGTTCTGTTGAATTTATGGCTCAGGAGCAAGCCGAGAGACAACGACGGTCTACCTGCCGACATTGAGCCACTTTTTTCGCAAATATGCAACACACAGTTCGAAGGACTTCGCCCGGGCAGATTACTGTTGGCTGCAAGATTGACCGCACTGTTTCGGACTGATCAATCTTGGACCGAGCGGCACCTTTTGCCGCTGTTCAACTGGTCAGACAGTTTGGTGGAAGCCCAGTTGGTTTGGGAGGGTTTCCTTTGGTCCCCAAGCCTTGATGGGTTATTATTGAAAACTCTCGAGTCACAGTTAATTGAAACAGCGCGCCACTATGATCACCTATCCGAGTATCGCAGACGGTATGCCGAATTCTTGACCCGCGCGACATTGGAATATATGGGTGAAAAAGATGCGATCGACTTTCAATCAGCATTTGAAGCACTGCCATTGGAAGGATTGGAGGAAGTGGCAACAACGCTTACGGATGCGCTTGAGAGTGCTACTGTGCAAGACGACTATTGGGACAATCGTATTCGGCCTTTCTGGCAGAAAATGTGGCCAAAATCTAATGATCGACGTTCCAGTGAAATTGCGGATTCTCTAGTTCTGATGAGTATCGCGGCTGGAGAGAGATTTCCAGATGCAGTGGATTTGATCGGTCCTTGGCTCCAGCCAATTGAGCATCCTCACTACGTTATCAAACTTTTGCAGGAGAGTGAATTATGCGTGAAATATTCTAGTGAGGTGCTGAGTGTATTCGATGCGATTATTCAAGATCCACCTTGGAAGTCTCAAGAATTTGGAGAGTGCTTGACCACCATTTCGCGGTCGAAGTCGGAATTAGCAGCCGAAGGCAGTTACCAGAGACTTCTAAAGTACGCGTCTTAAATATATGACCTTTGTTCTATTGATTGATAAGAGTGTCTGATCAATACAAAATGGCTCTTTTCGGATTTGCACGCTTATTCGAAATATCAAACACTCTCTGAATTACATAAACAAGGTTTTTACGGAAATTGTTTTGTAACCTGCTTGAATAATGCATACGTTTTGCCAAAACTCTTACTTGTTGTACAACAGCCATCGGTCATAAATTTGGTGAATAGTGGTATTGGACATCTTGTTTGTGTAACATAGCGAAAGTGTCATTGAAATCGACGGAAAAGGCGTTGCAGACATCAGGCAGTTTGATTTGGTTGCGCGACTCCGGGCTCGGTTGCTCGTTGGTAACAACAAACTTTTGATGTACTATGCCGTGTGCGACCAACCAACCATCCGCACCAGTCGCAAATTTGCTTTTGGCCTCGTCATAATACTGTGGATGTTGGTGTACCCAGTCCATTACCTCGCGGAAGGCGATAACGATTTCTCCAAAATCGCTGCTGAGAAAGAAGCTTTCGGGTACAGATTGATCAACCCACTGCACCAAGTCATCGTTCTTGTGACCAAGGAGTAATTCCCGCCTGACTTGATCAATGCTGTGGATGGACCCGAGCGAATGACCGTACAAAATGCTGTCCCAAAACCCGGGACAGATCGGAAACGCATAGTATCGATTCTTCGCCGTGATTGGCACATCGGAATCAATAAGATAACCTTGCATTGAACTCATGGTAGCGTGATATTGAGTTTATGGGCATAACGCTGAAATGTGCCGCCATTCAGTCCGGTCAGGTCGTAGGCTTCCTTAAAGCCGATGCGCCCCTCTTTCGCCGCCCGAACCAGTTGTGAAGCAAACAACCGACCAACGCGATAGTCTTGATTGCGGTAGAACTCTCCACCGCCTTTTTTCGTTTGCTGTTCTTGGAATTCTCTTTGGGTATGTTCGCGGTAGAAAGTGAAAAATTCGTCACGTTTGATCAGACCCAGGTCCATTGCCCGACGTGCGATCACCACTGGGCTGACTTTGAATGTTCCAGCCAGATTCTTTAAAAGTGTCTCAATATTGGCATCTTTTTGCCAAGCAGCCTGAAGCTCGGCAGAAGGCACGAGGAATTCGGCTGCCGCCTGGTCGCAAAACCGCTCTACCTCTCCACCGTCTGGCTGCAGTCCCTCATAGCCAGACAAACCTTCGCCGGCATCACCCAACCACAAGTGCGCCAATTCATGCGCGAGAGTGAACATCTGGGCGGACTTTGCGTCAGCCCCGTTGACGAAAATTAATGGGGCATAGGGGTCGCTCAGTGCAAAGCCACGAAATTCCTTCACATCCAGCTTTCGATGGGTGTTGTTTCCAACAATGCCGTTGATAACCGCCATGACGCCAAGCGCTTCGATGGCTCTGCGCAGTTCGCCAACGGCACCCGTCCAGTCCTTCACCTTTTTTGCCCAGTCATCAACAAACCCAAGTGTCTGCCGCATTTCTCGGCTGATGGCTACTGGATTGCTTGATAGGGACGCGGTGCCAATGAAGCTCACCGGCTTCGCTTCCACTTCCATCCGCGCTTCTCGCATCCAGGCCTGTCGTCGTCGCATTAGATGGACGGTGTCCATCAGTTCTGGACTGATGCCCGGGAGTCGTGTATTTTTAACTGTCCGGAAGTCGGCACACGGTAACTGCATCGTCGGCGGCTCTGACAGGAATAGAAATCCATATGGCACTCTCGTCACCTTGGCGAAGTCTCGCAACTGATTGATGGTGGGTTGAATGGATGCGCTTTCCCACTCCATTAGTTTTGGAAACCTGTTTTGAAGATCGTTCCACTCCAACCCGGCGCGTTCCCGCGCCCAGCGGATGACTTTCGGACTGACTGCTACTCTGATCATGTTGTAAAGTTAATCATGGAAATCACACACAGACTCAGTTCTTAAGTCAGTACGCGAGTAGGTTATGGATTTAGAACTGACCAGTCCCAGCAAAATCATTATCCCGAAGAAGCATTTAGTAGGAACGGAGAAGGCTTCACATGATTCGCGCACAGACATGTTGGAGCTGGTGATGAAAATTCCAATATTTCTCCAAGCAACATCAGCCATCAAATGTCCGTAGATTATTCCGCAACGGCAATTGTCATCAAATTTGACTGGTACCAATGAGCAATACGCCCACCACTCAGTCACTTGGACAGAAGATGAAGGTGCCACTGCACACCTTATATCATCTCTGGATTATAACGAAGTAGCAGGTTCCGATACCGATGGCGTACCGTCTTCCGCCATCGGTCAAGATGGCCATCCCGTAGGCTCGGCCCGCGAAAGCAGTCCAACAGTCTTGGGTTAATTGGAACCCGCTACGGACAAAGTCAAAGCTGCCAACAATTTTTTTTCAGGCACATTGATGATCCGAAACAGTCGAATGGGTGACGGGTTGAGTCATTCCGAATAAAATTTTGCTTTCGAGGCAGGAAAAAAGAAACGCGCCGATTCTCCCTGATTTCGATGGCCAATACGATTTTAGGATTCATCATCAGTAGAATAATATTTTCTGGATCGTCAGTTACAGGTGAGAGATCCTCCTTATGAATTCTAGCAGGCCGGTTTTCAGACAAAATTGAGAGCAACAGTTAGGTTAACCAGATCGCTTAACTGGCGTGTCTTGGAAGACACCCCTGACCCTATCGAACGAAACAGCAAATGGAAACCTGCCGTTGGACGACAATCTGACCCAGATTAACCCAGATTACCAATTTATTGGGCAACGAGAGACGACTGGCAAGTATCGTGATTGCGTCAACCTGCATAATCGGGTTAAAATCTGACTGCTTTTCAGTATAAGGCAGTTACAAAATATCAAAAAGGGAAGCAAAATATGGTGAAACTGAAATTACGATTGCGAACATACACATCGGTAACCAAGCTCAGTCTGATGTGTGTTTTTCTGTTCACAGGTTCATTGGCGTCTGCGCAATCACCGCAGCCGGTACACGGCATTGCGATGCACGGTGAACCGAAATATGGCCCGAACTTCAGGCATTTCGATTATGTCAACCCTGATGCGCCGAAGGGTGGTACGCTCAGAACCGCGGCCCGCGGCACATTTGACAGTTTTCATCCTTACATACCCAAAGGTAATGCAACCAGTACGCGATCCATCGAGACCCTGTTAACCAGCAGTGATGACGAACCGTTTACCGAATATGGACTCATTGCAGAGTCACTGGAAGTGCCCGAGGATCGGTCCTGGGTCATCTTCAACATAAACCCAGCGGCGCGCTGGCACGACGGTGTACCCATCACGGCAGATGATGTCGTCTGGTCCTACGAAACGCTGACCACGCGAGGCCAAGAGTTTTATCGTCATTACTATGGAAGCGTGGACCGGACCGAAAAGCTCGCCGATCGGCGCGTCAAGTTTCATTTCAGTGAAAAACAAAACCGCGAACTGCCACTCATTATTGGACAAATGCCCATCCTGCCCAAACACTACTGGGAAACCCGGGACTTTGACAGCACCACTCTGGAGCCGCCCCTAGGTAGCGGTCCATTTCGGGTCAGAGACTTTGAAGCCGGACGATATATCGTTTATGAAAGAGTTGAGGATTACTGGGGTGCTGACCTGCCTGTCAAGCGTGGACTGCACAATTTCGATACGGAACGGGTTGACTTCTACCTCGACGATACGGCGATCCGCCTGGCTCTGAAGTCTCAGGACGTCGACCTGCGTCTGGAGAACCAGGCGAAAGCGTGGGCATCGGATTACGACGTACCATCGGTCAGGAAAGGATGGCTTAAGAAAGAGCTGTTCCGACACCAGCTGCCAACCGGCATGCAGGCGTTCGTCATGAATACCCGTCGACCACAATTCTCGGATCCGAAAGTGCGTAAAGCCCTGGGTTACGCTTTCGATTTCGAGTGGACGAACAAACAGCTCTTTTATGGTCAATACACGCGTACCGCGAGTTACTTTTCCAATTCCGAACTGGCGGCCACTGGCCGGCCACAAGGTGAGGAACTTGAAATTCTTGAGCAGTATCGGGATCGTCTGCCGGCCGAGGTTTTCGATGAACCCATTCGTCCACCGCAGACCGATGGCAGTGGACAGGTCCGACGAAATCTACGCGCGGCGCTGAATCTGCTGGCCGAAGCCGGGTGGACGGTTGAGGATCTCAAGCTGATCAATCAGCAGACTGGAGAGCGCATGCAGTTTGAAATTCTGCTTGTAAGCCAGGCATTTGAACGAATCGTATTGCCATTTACCCGTAATCTTTCCCGACTTGGTATCGATGCGAAGGTGCGGCTGGTTGATCAGAGCCAATATCTGAATCGGGTGCGCTCCTTTGATTTCGACATGATTATTTCCGGTTGGGGTCAGTCTGATTCACCGGGTAATGAACAACGCTCATTCTGGGGGTCATATACCGCTGATCTGCCAGGCAGTAGAAATTTCGCGGGCATTAAGAATCCGGTCATCGACGAGTTGATCGAGTTGATTATTGAAGCGCCGGATCGGGAGTCGCTGATCGCCCGCACTCGGGTGCTGGATCGCGTTCTGCTGGCGGGATATTACGTCATTCCAAACTGGCATATCCAAAGCGATCGGCTGCTTTATTGGGACAAGTTCTCCCGACCTGACATCCCAACGAGATCCGGCGCCATGATCGCTCGCTGGTGGTTTGACGAGGAAAAGGCTGCGACACTGGCGGCGCGTTCCGGGGATGCCACCAACCATTAGTCTGACCGCGGCTGATGCACTTCAACTAGACGAATTTCCCAGCGTCGCAATGCTATTTCCAATGTTGGCGACATAGCCGAGATGACCGCTTACATCATTCGTCGACTGTTGCTGATGATCCCAACGCTGTTTGCGATCATGGTGATTAATTTCATCGTCATCCACGTCGCCCCCGGCGGTCCGGTGGAACAGGTCATTGCCTCGCTGAGCGGGGTCGGCGGCGATATTACCGAACGCGTTACCCGAACCGGTACCGGTGAGGTCATCAACCAGCTGAGCGATCAGCAGATTGATGTCGGGGCGGGCGCAGTCACCAGCAAATATCGCGGGGCACAAGGTCTCGATCCCGAGTTCATCGCCGAACTCGAAAAACGATTTGGATTTGACCAACCGCTGCATGTACGCTTCATTCAGACCATCAAAAACTACCTGATTTTCGATTTCGGCGACAGTTTTTTTCGCGACCAAAGTGTGACCGATCTGGTACTGGACAAGATGCCGGTATCAATCTCACTCGGTCTCTGGACCACGCTGCTGGTTTACCTGATATCCATTCCCTTGGGGATCATCAAGGCCACTCGGGACGGTACGCCATTCGATGGTTGGACGACCATCGTACTGATTATCGGCACCGCGATACCTGGTTTTCTGTTCGCCGTGTTTCTGCTGGTGATATTTGCTGGCGGGAGTTATCTGGACTGGTTTCCGTTGGCCGGATTGGTTTCCGAAAATTGGCAGGAGCTGGCTTGGTTTGACAGGATCATCGACTATTTCTGGCACATTACGCTGCCAGTCATTGCGATGGTGATCGGTGGCTTCGCGGGCCTCGCAATGCTGACGAAAAATTCGTTTCTTGATCAGATCAATCAGCAGTATGTTCTGACCGCGCGTTCAAAGGGGGTTGCCGAGCGCCGCATGCTCTACGGTCATGTGTTTCGAAATGCCATGCTGATTGTGATAGCCGGGTTCCCCGGCGCCTTTGTGAGCATCCTGTTTACCGGATCACTGCTGATCGAAATCATTTTCTCGCTTGATGGGTTGGGACTCTTGGGATTTGAGGCCGCATTCAATCGGGATTATCCGGTGATGTTTGCGACGCTGTATTTTTTCTCCCTGCTTGGACTGCTGATGAATTTACTGGGAGATCTGATGTACACCGTCGTCGACCCGCGCATTGATTTCGAATCTAGGGAAACCTGAGATGAAAGCGCGGCCGAATTCGGCGCCGAGTTCTCGATTTTTCGGCGTCGAAATCTCTCCCCTCACGCGCCGTCGAATCGGCAGTTTCCGCGCCAATCGACGTGGGTACTGGTCGCTGTGGGTATTTCTGGTATTGTTTACCATCGCACTTTTTTCTGAGTTCGTCGCCAATGACAAACCGTATCTGGTGAGCTATGCGGGGGATCTTTACTTTCCCATTCTCAAGTCTTATCCGGAAACGGCGTTCGGTGGAGAATTTTCCACCGAGGCGGATTACAGAGATCCGTTTGTGAAGGAGCTCATCGCAAGCGACGGCTGGATGCTGTGGCCAATTATTCCCTTCAACCACCGCACTGTGGCCTGGGACCTTCCATCACCGGCACCGTCGCCGCCGGACGGCCGTCATTGGCTGGGTACGGATGATCAGGCTCGTGATGTCGTTGCAAGACTGTTGTATGGCTTTCGCATCTCGGTACTGTTCGGCTTCACATTGACGGTGATCAGTGCCATCATCGGGGTGGCGGCGGGTGCGGTCCAGGGATTCTTCGGTGGCTGGATCGATTTACTGTTTCAGCGCTTCATTGAAGTGTGGGCCGGACTGCCGACGCTTTATCTGCTGATTATTCTGGCTAGCGTCGTGGAACCGAATTTCTGGTGGCTACTCGGGTTGCTGCTGCTTTTTTCCTGGATGGGTTTCGTCGGTGTGGTGCGCGCGGAGTTCCTGCGAGCGCGGAACTTCGATTACATTACCGCAGCCCGGGCCCTGGGTGTTTCGAATGCCAGAATCATGTTTAAACATGTACTGCCGAACGCACTGGTTGCAACCATCACGTTTATGCCGTTTGTGCTGGCGGGTTCGGTTACGGTACTCACCTCCTTGGATTTTTTGGGCATCGGTCTGCCGCCGGGCTCCGCATCGCTGGGTGAGCTGCTGGCGCAGGGCAAAGCCAATCTGCAGGCGCCGTGGCTGGGTCTGACGGGATTTTTCGTCATTCTGATCATGCTCAGTCTGCTGATGTTCATTGGTGAAGCGGTGCGAGACGCATTTGATCCCAGGAAGACTTTCAAATGACAGTGCCTCCGAAAAGCCAGAGCTCATCCCCAAACCTGGTTGAAGTTCGAGATCTGTCGGTCTCGTTTCAAACGGTGGCCGGGGTTACCGAAGCGGTCAGAAAGGTTTCATTCGACATACAGAGCGGCAGAACGTTGGCGATCGTGGGTGAAAGCGGCTCCGGCAAGTCGGTTACCGCCCTGTCAATCATACAGCTGCTGCCTTACCCAGCGGCTTTCCATCCGGAAGGAAGCATTGTTTATGAGGGTCAGGAACTGGTTGGCGCCCCGCGCAATGTCCTTGAATCCCATCGCGGCAGCAAGATAGGGATGATCTTTCAGGAACCACAGACCTCGCTCAATCCGCTGCATACGATTGCCAAACAGATCAGCGAGTCGCTGATTCTGCACCGCGGACTGACTAAGGCCGATGCTCGGGAGCGTTCATTGGAACTGCTGGAGATGGTGAAAATTCGGAACGCCAGTCAGCGGCTCGACGCTTATCCCCATCAACTGTCAGGAGGACAGCGCCAGCGGGTGATGATTGCCATGGCGCTGGCCAATGAACCAGGACTGCTCATTGCCGACGAGCCCACAACGGCGCTGGATGTGACCATTCAGGCCGAAATCCTGAAACTGCTCCTGGAACTGCAGCGGCAGCTGGGAATGTCACTGCTGCTTATCAGTCACGATTTGCACATCGTTCGCAAGCTTGCCGATACCATCTGCGTGATGCGAGCGGGTCAGTTTGTTGAAACGGGTACGAAATCGGAGGTTTTCGATGCGCCCCGACACAGCTATACGAAGATGCTGTTGGCGGCGGAACCATCGGGTACGGGCGGCCGGCCGGCGGCGTCGGCACCGGTGGTTGCCGAGATCGATTCGCTCCGAGTCTGGTACCCGATTCGAAAGGGTGTGCTGCGTCGCGTCGTAGATCATGTGAAAGCGGTCGATGACGTCAGCATCACCATTCGCGCCGGTGAAACGGTCGGTGTCGTCGGTGAATCCGGATCTGGCAAGACGTCTCTCGCCCTTGCCATGCTGCGGCTGATCGCAAGCGACGGAAGCATTCGCTTTATGGGCAGCGAGATTCAGGGACAGACAACGAAAAACCTGCGCCAATTCAGAAAAAGCATGCAGATCGTATTTCAGGACCCCTATAGCAGCCTGAGCCCGAGAATGACAGTCGCCGAGATCATTGCGGAAGGACTGAAAGTGCACCATCGGCACCTGACCCAGTCAGAACGCGATGATCGTGTTGTTGAGATTATGCGGGAGGTCGAACTCGATGTGGACACCCGTCATCGTTATCCGCACGAGTTCTCCGGTGGCCAGCGCCAGCGCATCGCCATTGCCAGAGCGATCATATTAGAGCCCACGTTCGTCGTGTTGGACGAACCGACATCCGCACTCGACCGTTCGGTACAGTCGCAGATCATCGAGCTGCTGCGGAATCTTCAGCAGGCCCATTCTCTGGCTTATCTGTTTATCAGTCACGACCTTGCGGTTGTGCGGGCAATGGCGAGTTCCGTCGTCGTCATGCAGTTTGGACGCGTGGTTGAGCAGGGGCCGACGGAACAGATCTATGGCCATCCGCAGGCACCTTATACTCAGACGCTGATCAGGGCGGCGGTGGAACTTGAGCCGAGTGAAGTGCAAAATGACGACGGTGACTGACTGCGGGCGAATTTTGGTTTCCGAGTTGTCTGATGGAATTGGTATAAAATAACTGCTGATGAAAAACTTCAGTTCGATGCCTGACGTTTTGAAGTTGAGACAATAAATAATTTTAATTTTCAGGTATTCATTGAGTTTCAGATCCCTTTTATAGGAGGTAGTAGACTATGGATGACCAATTGGGAGCTCTGGTAGTAATCTTTACAGAGTTTTATTATTGGCTTACCGTTGTCATCATGTTTCTGATTCACGTTGGCTTCTGTATGTATGAAGTGGGTGCCTCGCGGCGTAAAAATCACATTCATACGTTGATGAAGAACACAATGCTGATTCCGCTGGTGACAATCACATTTTTCTTCTTTGGCTGGTGGATTTATTTCGCCTTTCCCAACGGACCTTTCATTACGGGTGGCATCGTGGAATCTCCGCATGCAGAGCCCTGGAGTCAGTTGATGGGGGCGCACATGGGTGCCGGCGCCGATGGCTGGGAACGAATCAATGGCGTGTTCTGGGCGGCATTCCTGCTGTTCTCCTGGACGGCGGCATCGATCGTGTCCGGTTCGGTGATTGAGCGCATTCAGTCGGGTGCGTTCTGGATCCTGGCGGTGGCGATCGGTTCGGTATTCTGGATCATCGATGCCGCTTGGGGATGGCACTCCGGTGGTTGGATGGTTCAGCTGCTGGGTTATCATGATGCCTATGCATCCGGTGTGATTCACGCGATTGCCGGTGGTTTCGCCTTGGGTGTACTGTTCGTGCTTGGTCCGCGAATCGGCAAGTTCGCCGCCGATGGCACCGCCCGCAACATCAACCCCAGGAATCCCTGGTTGGTCGCCATCGGACTGTTTCTCATCTATACCGGATTCTGGGGGTTTTATGTCGCCTGCAATGTTCCGATATGGGATGTTCAGGCCGGTGATGGCGTGTTTTTCTCGGCCACCAACATTTATTTGGCGCCGACCACGCTGAGCGCGATCACCCTGAACTTTCTGATGTCTCTGTCGGGCGGCCTGCTGGCCGGTTACTGGGTCTCGAAAGGCGATGCTTTCTGGACTTATTCGTCTGGTCTTGCAGGAATCATCGCGGCCTCCGCTGGCAATGATCTGTATCATCCCATTCAGGCGATGTTCATCGCCATCGTTGGTGTGATCTTCATGTACAAGATGCATTACTGGGTGGAGCGTCGATTCAAAATTGATGATGCGGTCGGTGCGGTTGCCGTTCACGGCTATGCCGGTTTCTTTGGTGTCGTGATCTGTGGCTTCATGCTTTGGGGATATCCTTCCTCACCGGATCCGAGTTTTGCATCAATCAACCCACTCGGTCAGATCCTCGGTGCGATCATCATGTTTGGCGTGCTGGGTTTCCTTCCTGGATACATACTCGCCAAGATTTTGAACGGCTTTGGCATACTGCGTATTCCCCGGGCCGTTGAGATTGCCGGCCTGGATGCTGGTACTCAGGAAATGATTGATGCGGAAGAGACGGCGATCATTGATGCAGAAAATGCCGCCAAAAGCGGTTAACACACAATTGGAGGAAAGATCTAATGACTACAGGTGATTTTACGGACTGGGCTGGCACCATAGCCGACATCGGTCCAGTTTATCCCTTTGTGGGAACTGAGTTTCTGCTAGTGATAGGAGGTCTCGTTTTCTGGCTGGCCTGGCATATTTCCCAGTTAAAGGCTGAATCTGCCAAGCTGAAGAAAGAGAACGACAAGTTCAGTTGATCATTTGGGCAGTTCAGTTCGATTCAATTTCTAGCTGCTCACAACTGCATTGAAATAATCCCCTGTCAAGTTCGACTTGACAGGGGATTTCTTTTCGTACGGTCAGCTTCTGTCCGATGCACGTTTTCATTCAGTGGCTGGATGTGGTTGGGTTCACCGAGGTTTCTGTTTCAGGTGCTGTTGGAAAGGGATGTCGGTCCACGGAACCGGGAGAGACAGGTGGCTGGCGTCGAGCTTGGACGTGGAGGGCATCGGAGTGGAAGCGCTGCTGTCCCAGACCGGCTATCTGACGATTTCCTGTTGTGATCTGGAGTGACCGAAACATTCAGTCCTGGTCAGTATCATCACATATGGACCTGAAATGCAGGAACGACGCCTGAATGATCGGAGTCGATCGATTTTGGAGAGTGATTCTGAGCTGATTGAGAACATCGTGAACCAAATCCGGTTAAATGCGAAACTATAATCGGCGTCATTCGATCTGTCCCTGATGCTCGTGCCGGCAAAAAATATCGCTAAAGTCCAGCAGGTCATCCACTTGGATGTTTCGCTTTGATTTACATTTCAACTGAACAGGACTTTGCAGCCGCGTAACCGGCTACAAATTTCAGGGTAACCGTAGGAGAATGGATGATGGATGTAAAACTTACGTTAGACGAAGTGCTCAATCTAAGTCTGAGCGCTTTAGTTGGGTGTGGTGCTGTCGAATCGAATGCGAATCCCGTTGCAGAATCGATACGCGATGCCGAAGCGGATGGCATACGCAATGTCGGTCTGAACTACCTGCCGCACTACTGCGGCCATTTACGATGTGAAAAGGTTGACGGCCGAGCAAAAGCAGAATGGGAACAGTGTGCACCTTCCGTCATTGCTGTCGATGCCAAGAATGGATTCGCACACAGTGCATTTGTGATGGCAGTGGATGCGTTTGTCGAGTTGACTCATAAAAGTGGCATCGCCGCCATGTCGGTTCGGAATTCTTATGCTGCCGGGGTGATCGGTTGGTATGTCGAAAAGCTCGCACGCCGCGGATTGGTCGCTTCTGCCTTTGCCAACTCGCCGCCTGCAATTGCGCCGTGGGGTGGCACCCGGGCATTTTTTGGCACGAATCCTCTTGCATTTGCAGTTCCAAGAAAGCATGCGCCGCCGTTGATTATCGATCAGTCTTCAAGCACGACGGCGAAAGTCAATGTTGTTCATGCAGCTGCCGACGGAAAGCCCATTCCGAGCAATTGGGCATTGGATGAGAATGGTCAACCAACCACGGATGCGAAGGCCGGTCTGGAGGGATCCATGGCGCCTGCTGGTGGCTATAAGGGAGTGTCGCTGGCTTTGATGGTTGATGTGCTGGCTGGCGGAATTGGTGGCCCAAACATGTCTTATCGCGCAAACAGCTTTGGGGACAATGTGGGCGGTCCGCCAGGGGTCGGCCAATTTTTTGTTGCGATTGATCCAGAGAGTTTCGGCACGACTGGGTTTGGTGAGCGAGTTGAAGCGATGTTATCCGCAGCATGTGAGCAAGATGGCGTGAGATTACCTGGTGATCGCCGCTTGGAGCATCGAATCAAATCTGAGTCGCAAGGCGTACTGCTTCCAAAAGTCCTATACGAGAAACTGCTGGCCTATTGCGACTGAGATTGGCTGATCCGCATGCACAGAATTCTTGTTGAACTGCAGGTTCAGCAGACCTCATTTTTGTTCAATGTTTCAAAACGCGTTTGGAATTTCTGCCCGTGGTGAGATGATGTAAATGCTACGAGTCGACATCAAGCCGGAGAATTTCAGATGGATGCGCGAACGGGCGAATATGAATGTAGAAGATCTGATTCGTCATTTCCCGAAATATGCTGACTGGGAAGCCGGTGCCTTGCGACCAACATTTAAGCAGCTCGAGAAGCTTGCCCGGACAGTTCACGCGCCGATCGGATATTTTTTTCTATCCGAGCAGGTTGAAGAACGTGTACCAATCCCAGATTTTCGAACCGTTGGCAGCACACCGCTTCGTCGCCCAAGCCCGGATCTCCTTGATACCGTTTATCTCTGCCAGCAACGTCAAGACTGGTATCAAGACTTTGCACTTAGGAATGGACAGGAGTCCCTTGAATTTGTCGGCTCTGCAACGATTCAGGATGATGTTGAGCAAATTGCAACGGAAATTCGAGATGTGCTGGAATTTGATCCTGAGGAACGCAGTTCATTAACGACATGGACAGAGGCGCTTCGGCACCTTGTTCAGGTGACGGAGGGGCTTGGTGTATTGGTGATGATGTCAGGCATCGTTTCCAACAATACGCATCGTAAACTTGATCCTGGTGAGTTTCGAGGTTTTGCGCTGGCGGATGAATTTGCGCCATTGATCTTCGTCAATGCTGCTGATACGAAAGCTGCACAGATGTTTACTTTAGCACACCAACTGGCTTATCTATGGCTTGGAGAGACGGCCTTATCGAATTCGTGTCTCGACGCTGTACCTGCTCATCAGGTTGAGGCATGGTGCAGCAGTGTTGCTGCCGAACTTCTGGTTCCACTCGCTTCGCTGCGTAAGGACTATCAAAAGCGCGAAAATCTCACCGTTGCGATTGATCGGCTCGCGCGACGATTTAAAGTCAGCACTTTGGTCATCCTTCGCCGCATCCAAGATTTGGGAGATTTGACTCAGGACGAATTCCGTACCGCATATGATGCAGAGTTAAAAAAGCTAAAGCTGGTTTTACGTAGTGGTGAAGGTGACTTCTATTCAAGTCAGAGTGCTCGGGTTGGCCATCGATTCGCACGCGCGGTTGTCATCAGTACACTTGAAGGAGGCACTTCATTCACCGAATCGTTTCGGATGCTTGGCTTTCGAAAGACCCGAACCTTTGATAAGTTAGCAAGACGGCTGGGGATTGTTTCCTGATGTCTTACCTGATTGATGCTGATTCGTTGATACGAGCAAAGCGACTGCATTATGGATTCGATTTTTGCCCAGCATATTGGGATTGGCCGCTTGTATTTCAATACAGAATTACGGTTACATCAATTGGCACTAATTCACCAAATCTATCAGCTCCTCATAACCCTTAACTACAGCGTACTTAACTTGGCCATCTGATTTTTTTTTGTTTATTATGTCGAAATACCTCTCCGCACAACGAATTTTTATATCTTCCACTTTCCGCAACTGTAAAGATGACATTGAACCTTTTGTCTCAGCTACAAAATATACGTGCCGTTTTTTTGCATTTTTAATCGTAATTGCCCAGTCAGGGTTGTATTTGCCGACGGGCGTGGGAATCCAAAACCCTCTAGGAAGTTTTGCATAAACAATGACTTCTGAACTTGAATCTAAATCTCTAACGAATTGATGTTCAATTTTTGACTCTGTGTTCACGTAGTCATAAATATGTTTGTTTAGTTGACTGCTCGTAAAAGATGTATGCTCAGTCTTATCTGCAGTAAATATATCCACATCATACGAATCCTGTAGTCTGTTGTAGGATATATGTTCAACAATCATTGTTGCTTTTTGCTCAATGACAGTCTGCGACACCTTAGAAATGAATTGTTCAGGATTAGTCTGAAATTTATTGAATGATTCTGGTTCAATTTTTGACAAAATGGCTGCAGATGTGCGGCGGGTTACCAGTGCATTCTCTGCGATTTTTCCAACTATGTCATATTTTACTGAAATTGGTAAATCACTTACTGAAATTGTGGAAGAATGATCTGGAGTGGTATGGAAGCTGTCGTTTGATTGGATCTCTTTATCAGATATTTGTTCATTTTGGATTCCAGAAACTGTGGAATACCGCATTTGTGTTATATGTAACGTTTCAAGTGCTTTCACACATTTCTCAATGAGTTCATTGGAATCGAAATCAACACTGTAAACAGCTTTATGATTGATTCTCTTCCAAAGTCTCTGGAATTCTTGTTTCTGAAAATTTTTATTGAGTTGATTAATTTTTTGTCTGCAACCTATATTTTCAACGGGAAGGAATTTTTTGTCTATTACGCCGTGAATTAGACAAAATATTTGATCTGTATACGGTTCTAAGTCTTCAGGTAATTGAGCCATTGAATTGTTTGATACTGCATCAAAATAAGTGTCTGATAATGAATCATCAAGTTCGATGTATTCATTCCTTATTAGGTACCGGAAAATATTTTTCGCCATTTGTTGATCGATTTGAAATGAATCAACAATTCCAGAATAATTTGGGCCGGCAAAATTTACAAGGCTGTCATCATTAGGGTTATTTAAAGTTATTGTTTTACCTACGAAATATTCCTCTGTTATTTCATGAGGTCGTGGAAATATGGTACTAGATATTTCCTTTTGAAGGTTGTCAACAAAATCCGCATAACTTTCACTAGCCTGGATTCCCACCGCGAAATCGGCTATGACATTTTGGCTGAGAATCAGCCGAAAGTGAAGCGCAGCGTGCGCTGGCCAAGCCAGGGGATGACGAAGTGCTGTTCGGCAAAGCCGTTCTGCACCAGAAAGGGATTGTTGGCCCGGCGACCGAAACGCACCGTGATGGCGGTCTCCTCAATGACGATCTCCGCCGCTGCGTTGATGAATTTTCGAAACAGCGTGCGCGGGACCTGGCGCTGGTGTCCCTGGGCCACGTGCTCGGCCAACAGCCGGTACAGCGTTTCCGCCATCACGGTCAGCTGCAGGTCGACCTCGATCTTCAGTGGCACCGAGGCCGACAGGGCGTCCATGTGAAACAGGTCGATCGCCGCCGCGATGGCGTTTTCAATCACCATGCGCCGGGCATAGCGGTCCACCAGTCGTCCCGCACTTTCGTTGTCCTGATTGGTGATCAGCAGGGTGGGTTTTTCATGTCCCAGGTCCATGATCGCCAACTGGCGAAGGTCGCCCGGATAGCCGCGCAGCCGCACCCGTTGCTCGAGCACCCGCGGCGTTCGATACGCCCGGCCGATGTTGGTCAGTGTCAGGCGCCGCCACTGCTCGGTCGGTATCGCATGAATGGCATCAATCAGCTTGGCGGTGCGGCGGCGCAGGGTGATGAAGCCGATTCCCCGCGCCTGGAGGACCGCCAGATTGGCATAGGTGGTCAGCTTGGAATCGAACACCAGTTCGCGCGGCCATTGGCCGGTGTGCCGGCGCCAGTACTCGGCGAAGCGCAGGATCTCGTCGGCCTGGTTGGCTTTCCTGACTTTGGCGTTGGCATAGCAGAACACCCGCGC
Organism: Arenicellales bacterium; assembly: GCA_965205205.1. GTDB lineage: Bacteria > Pseudomonadota > Gammaproteobacteria > Arenicellales > JAJDZL01 > JAJDZL01. The sequence goes on along the minus strand of CBDBFX010000002.1, from coordinate 12,254 downwards.
CTGATCGTCTCGGGCGACAAACGCCAGGATGCCCCGCTGTCTTCGGGACCGTTTCGACACGAAGTGCTTCTCCATCAGCGCCTCGTCGCCATGATGGGGAATGGTGTGAAAGTCCAGATCGAAACTGCCACCGGTCTGCAGCCCGTGGCGCTGGGCGGCGGCCAGCCAGGCGGCCATCAGCGGCGGCACCGTCCGGGGATCCACCCGGCAGCTGTATTCGGTCAGGGTGGCGCGTTTGGGAAACACGTTCAGTCCCGCAAACAGCGCCAGGCCGGGATCGAACACGTCGGCCATCGCCTGGCTGGGGCGGCCGATGCCCCACAGCTTCAGGGCCAACAGGGCGCGGACCGCACTGGCCGCCGGCATCATCTCGCTGCCCGGCAGGGCGTGCGTGTGCAGCAGCCGGTTCAGTTCGAGCTGTTCCAGATACGGCAGAAACAGAAACAGACCGCCGTAAGCGGTGGTGAAGCGGCGGGGCGACAGGTCCAGCTGACGGACATCCGCGGGCGCCGCCCGGGCTGGCCTGACCAGATCGCTCAGCAGATGGCCCGGTCGGCGGCGCAGCCGCGCATAGCCGGCCTTTTTCAACACGTTGCTAACCGTTGAGACGCTGACCGGTATGTGGTTGGCATGGAGCTGCTCGGCGATGTGATGGACCGACAGCTGGCGGGTGTCGCGCAGCTCGCAGATCAGCTGGTCTCGGCGGGCGCGCGGGGGTTTGGGGGCGGCCGGAGGGGGCGGTGCTGGCGGCGGTTGAAAGAACGTCCAGGTGGGATTGGCGAGGAAGGCCGAGCACAGGTTTCTGAACGAGCCGTGAGAGTAGTTGAAGCGGCGGGCGGCTTCCTGGGTGGAGCAGCCGTCGACGAAGCGGGCTCTGAGCGCTTCGTAGCGGCGCATCATGGGGGAGGTGGGTTGCAGGAAGAGGTTTTGGGGATTGGGAGCGGTCATGTCATAAAAATAGTTGTAGTTGAACATGAAACCAATATATCACATAAAGTCAGCAGATGTCAAGCTGAAAGTTCTGACATGGCCGGAATTAGATTTGAAGGCGGGAATGTTAGAATGAAAGCCAGTGACAGTGCGGAAAATCCGTATGCGGCACTGGATTAGGCAGGATTCTGAGCCTGCGTGGGGCGGTGCCATAAACGGAGGTGGATTTTATGAATATTGATGATAATATAAATTATTATAATGAATATTATGACAATATGACCGACTAGTGGGCTGAAAGACGGCTTGGAGTCTCGTTTGCGGTAGAAATTTTGTCACAGCATATTGTGTAATGGGAATTCAGGCTAGTCGGTTCCATTAACAGAGGTGTGCTGCTGTTTGTCGGTTTCGCACGCGGTGATTGTGAGAAAGCGACCCATGACCTGGCGGCCAAGGTCGTCAACCTTCGCATATTCCCGGATTCTCAGGGTCGCTTGCAGCACTCACTGAATGAGACCGGCGGAGAAGTTCTGGCAGTACCTCAGTTTACCCTTTATGCGTCGACCGATCGTGGTCGACGGCCGGATTTCACTCAAGCACTGGAGCCGGCGTCCGCAAGTATTCTGTTTGACAGTTTTGTCGCGGAACTGAAATGTGTCGTCGCCGGCAATGTGGCGACCGGAGTATTTGGTGCGGATATGAGAGTTGCACTGGAGAACGACGGTCCATTCACTCTTATGCTGACCAGAGAACCTCAATGAATGATGAGGAATTCGTCAGTGGTGGAATGTCAGCGCGGTTCCTCTGATCTGTTCACAGATACTGCCGTTCGCGAATGCGATTTTGCCGCCTACAGCTGTCCAGATTGGCCATCCCGTTAATTCTCTGCCGGCGTATGGACTCCAGCGTGATCTAGTGAACATGTCAGAGTCGCGGACGATTCGATAGTCGTCCATGTTTACAACGGTGAGATCGGCGTCGTAGCCTTCGCTGAGCTGGCCTTTGTTGCGGATGCCATACGCTTCAACCGGTCCCCAGCACATCCATTTCAGAATTTGGGCCAGCGTACATCGGCCGGATCGCCAGGCGGTCAGCATTAATGGCAGAGATGTTTCCACCCCGGGTATGCCGGAAGGTGAGTCGGGATAGGGCTGTGCTTTCTCCTGTAGCGTATGGGGAGCGTGGTCGGTTGCGATGAAATCGATGGTCCCGTCTTTTAACCCTGACCAAAGCGCATCTTGATCCTTCTGGTATCGAATCGGAGGATTCATCTGCACCCGACTGCCTTTGTCCAGATAGTCATCCACTGTCAGAAAAAGGTGATTGGGCGTGCATTCTACAGTTATTTTTTCAGTCTTTTTCCGCCTGAGATATTCAACTTCTTTCGCTGAGGTAAGATGGAGAATGTGCAGTCGGCGGTCGTATTGCCGCGACAATTCCGTCGCCTGCTGTGTTGCAAGCAATGCGCAGGTATCATCCCGTATCTGTGTATGAATCCGCAGATCGGTCACTTCCTGCTGACTGTTCAGTAGGGTTGCCTTCCGCTCATTCAACCGTTCCTCGTTCTCTGCGTGAACGGCGATCAGACGGCTTCCATTCCTGAATATTTTTCTCAGATCGGAAGATTGATCGACCAGCAGGTTACCGGTACTCGATCCCATGAATATCTTAATGCCGCAGACTGGGTCTGCCGAATTCAATTCGGCTAAATTCTTCGGCGTCGCACCGATAAAAAAACCGTAGTTGGCGACACAGACCTCAGACGCTCGAATCAGTTTGCGCTTAAGCGCTTCCTGATCAATGGTCGGTGGCTGCGTGTTCGGCATCTCAAGAAAACTGGTAACGCCACCTCTCACTGCGGCGCGGGACCCCGAGGCGAGATCTTCTTTATGGGTATTGCCTGGGTCGCGAAAATGAACCTGGGCATCGACAACCCCGGGTAGCACAAGATTGCCAGCGGCGTCAATTTGGTCCGCTGCGTTGGCATTGATGGTTGAACGAATGAGCAATATCTGACCGTTTCCGCATGCTACGTCGGATGTCATTGTCGAACCGTCTTTCTGGGCAATGCACCCATTTCTGATGATGAGGTCGTATTTTTGCAATTTATGGCTCTGAAAAACGGTGAATGTCGTATAGGCAAAGAGAGTTGCAATTCAGTTGTATGTCATTGGTTGGCATGATTGATTGAAACTCTGTCAAAATGAGCACATCTTGAAATGAGTGAGGATGAACTCATCATTCATTATCGAGAATTTCGAAATGCTGTTTATTACAGATCAATCTAACGCACTAGGAATTTTATCAAGTCGGCAGTTCAGCTATCAATTTTTAGATTGAACTTTTATATCCAATTGATGAACAAATGATGGAGTGTCTTCCCCTGGTAGACACAGATGAGATTCCATTAATTGCAGGTTCTGGGGCTAAAGTAAACGGTCAGGAGTTGATGCGCATTGAACAATCTGATTGTCCGCTCGTTTAGCCAGTGTTACGTTCGGCGTTTGTCAGTCCGTGTATCGAGAGATCTCGAGGCGATTGGAATAGCCAGATCCTGCCAAATTCTGACTGAAAATCCCAGCCGAGTCAGTTCGAAAAAAGGTTCTGTTCCACAGTTCCAGTCTTGCGCCTGTTGAAGATCCCAGTACAAAATCCGGCAACAGATCACAAGCATCCAGACCGCCATTTCAGATGCTCTGTCAGTTATCTTGGTGCCGCAAATTGGCTGAGGCCGCCCAGTGATTCAAATCAAGCTACAGCACGGTTTTTGAGAGTTCAATCCGACAGCTCCAAGATAGTCGTACCTGCGCGGCTGAATTCCATAGAAATTACACAGCAAGTCTGGATGCGTGCTTTCAGCTGCACACTATGAACATTGAGTGAATGAAGTAGAATACCAACTCTATTTGATGATCGCTGGCCCGTTCACCAATTTATGTCTCACAATCACTAGGTAACGAAGAATGTATGAATTGCTGTATTGGACCACACCGAATGGTCACAAAATCACAATGTGCCTCGAAGAAATCGGCGTCGACTACAAGATTGTTCCGATCAACATTGGCAGAGGCGAGCAGTTTGATGCCGAGTTCCTGAAAGTTTCGCCCAATAACCGAATTCCGGCTCTAATCGATCATGATCCTCAGGCGGCGGCAGGGGACGTAACACTGTTTGAATCCGGTGCAATCCTGCTCTACCTGGCTGAGAAGCATGGCCAGTTTATTCCACCTGACCCGGTGGGACGGGCGGCCGTTCTGCAATGGTTGTTTTGGCAGATGGCGAATCTGGGTCCGATGGGTGGCCAGGTACATCACTTTGTTACTTACCTGGACCAGAGAATTGAGTATGCCATCAATCGCTATGTGGGCGAAGTGTCGCGGCTATATGCGGTACTGGATCATCGGTTGGAAAGCAGGGAATATATCTGCGGCGATTATTCAATAGCGGACATGGCCTGCTATCCATGGATTGTTCCACACGAGCGGCAGCTGCAGGAAATTGAGAAGTTTCCCAATCTGCACCGCTGGTTTAAACAGGTTCGCAGCCGTGAGGCAACAGCAAAAGCATATGAGCTGGCCAAGGATATTAACCCTCATTCCGGTCAGATGTCGGATGAAGAGAAAAAGATTCTCTTCGGGCAGGATGCGAGTACTCTGCAGCGGCTTCGAAACAGATAGGCCTGGAGTGTTCAGCACATGGATTCTACCGCAGTCAATGCACCCCTTCACAATATCACCATCATTGATTTCACAACCTTGGCTCCCGGTCCCTTGGCCACCCTGATGCTGGCCAACGCCGGAGCTGATGTGATTAAGGTGGAACGGACCGGAATCGGTGATGAGATGCGGACTTATCAGCACGCATTTGGTGATGGTGGCGTCACTTTTTCACTTCTGAACTCTGGCAAGCGCAGTGTAACTGCAGATCTGAAAAATCCACAAGACCGAGATCGAATCAAGTCCATGATTCAGGACAGCGATGTGGTGATTGAGCAGTTTCGACCTGGGGTGATGGAACGTCTGGGGTTTGGGTTCAATGAGTTGAGTCGTAACAATCCGGGGCTTATTTACTGTTCGATCACCGGATTCGGACAAAAGGGTCCGAAGTCCATGATTGCCGCCCATGATCTCAATTACGTTGCTGACACGGGTATGCTGGCTCTTGGTGAGTGCAGTGCAGGCAAACCGTCAGTCCCCCAGCTACTGGCTGCCGACCTTGCCGGCGGGTCGTATCCGGCTGTGATCAACATTCTGCTGGCACTGCAGCGGCGAAGTCAGACGGGTGAGGGCGTCCATATTGACATATCAATGACCGACTGTCTGTTTCCGCTGATGTTTTGGAGTCTGGGGCTTGGATGGGGCAGTGGCAGGTGGCCGCACTCCGGTCAACAGTTGCTGACTGGTGGGTCGCCACGTTATCAGGTCTATCGTACTCAGGACGGTCGTTATCTCGCTGTCGCCGCTCTTGAAGATCGATTCTGGCAGGTATTTTGTGACACCATCGGGTATGAAACTGATGCGGAACGCGAACGCAATCAGCCGAAAAAGCTGATCGTTGAAATCGCCAGAATCATCCAGTCCCGATCGGCAGAAGAGTGGCGGCGACTGTTTGATGGCAAAGATGCGTGTTCAGTTGTTGCTGCCACTCTCGAGGAAGCGGTTCAGGATATACACTACAATACTCGGGGCGTATTTGACAGAAAGATCGAAACCGAAGCAGGCGAGTTGATACCCGCACTTCCGATGCCGATTGTACCGGACCTGATGGATGAGACGAGTCAACCGAAAAAAGTTCCTCAATTGGGTGAGCACAACTAGGAATCGCCTGCAGCTGAGCGTTTCGGATTTGGACCGATCAATGTGGTGACCGTTCATTCGAGTATTGGAATATGCATCTATTCAAATCTATTGGCATCGTTGGTGCGGGACTGATCGGCTCCGGCTGGGCCGCCCGCTGTCTGGCCCGGAAAATTGATGTTGTTGCCTATGATCCGTCTCCCATTGGAGAAAGCGTCATCCGATCGCATATTGACAATGCCTGGCCGGCATTGGAGAAACTGGGATTCGATCGCAACACGGCGGGTAAATTTACCTATGTTCAGGATCTCGAAGAGCTGTGCAGTTCATCAGAGTTCATTCAGGAAAGCGCGCCCGATTCGCTCGAAATCAAGAACCGACTTCACCGGCGGATTGATCGACTGGCAGCGCGGCAGGTCATCATTGCTTCCAGCTCATCTGGTCTGCTGCCAACCGATATACAGGCCGGGGCCGATCATCCGGAACGGATCGTGATCGGTCACCCATTCAATCCGGTGTATCTTCTGCCGCTGGTGGAGATTGTCCGCGGCTCAAAGACATCGGTTGAAACGGCGGAACGAGCGGCGGCATTTTACCGAGAGATTGGTATGTATCCATTAATGGTAAAAAAAGAAGTGGACGGTTATATTTCCGATCGTCTGCAGGAAGCGATCTGGCGCGAGGCATTGCATATGGTTGCAGATGGAGTGGCAACAACCAAAGATATTGACGATGCGATCGTTTATGGCCCCGGATTGAGGTGGGCCATCATGGGCGTATGTCTGACTTTTCATTTGGCCGGCGGCAACGAAGGGATGAAACACATGCTGGAACAGTTTGGACCGGCCCTGAAGTTGCCGTGGACTTACCTCGAAGCACCCGAGCTGACGCCCGAGCTGACCGAGCGGATGATTGAAGGCACCAAGGCCCAGGCGGAAGGCCACAGTGTTCAAGATCTCGAACGGTTACGCGACAACTGCCTGATTGAAATACTGGATGTTCTGAACAGGTACCAATATTCTGCCGGTTCAACGCGTTTCCGACCCTCCCAATGATCTTCAGCATTGAAAAGCATAGGTTCGAAATCGCTTGATCGACTGCTGCGCCCGCGCAGCATTGCCGTGATCGGCGGGAAATTTGCCGAGCGCGTAATTCGCCAATGCGATCTATTAGGATTTGACGGAGACATCTGGGCGGTCAATCCTCACCGCGATGAGATGCAGTCCCGCGCCTGCTTTCGTACGTTGCAGGATCTACCCGAAGTGCCAGATGCGGCTTTTATCGCCGTTCCCAATCACCAGACAGTCGAATTGGTCGGAGAACTGTCTGCAATGAAAGCAGGGGGTGCCGTCTGCTATGCATCAGGATTCGCCGAAATTGGTGGAGAGGGAATTGAGTATCAGAAGAGGTTGAATGCCGCCATGGGCGATATGCCATTGATCGGCCCGAATTGCTATGGCGTGCTGAACTATCAGGATGGGGTGGCACTGTGGCCGGATGAGCAGGGTGGCGTTCGATGTCGGCGTGGCGTGGCGATCATCAGCCAGAGTGGCAACATTACCGTCAGTCTGACGATGCAGCGGCGTGGCGTACCGGTTGCGTACCTGATTTCGACGGGCAACATGGCCGGGGTCAGACCCCATGATTACATTCGTTCAATGTTGGACAATCCCGACATTACCGCGATCGGACTTTATCTGGAAGGGGTGGTTGATGCACGTGAATTTTCGATCGCCGCCCTTGAAGCATTAGAGAAAAGAAAACCAATCGTTGTACTGGAGTCCGGTCAGTCGGCGATTGGCGCCCGGGTTGCTCGCACACATTCATACTCACTGTCACCTGAGAGCAGAGTGAGTCGGGCATTCTACGGGCGATATGGAATCATTCAGGTTAAGAGCATTCCTGAGCTGCTGGAAACGCTCAAATTCGTCTCAATCATTCCACCTAGCGAAAGCCGGATGATTGCTTCGATCAGCTGTTCCGGTGGGGAGGCGGCGTTGATGGCTGATCTCGCCGCTGAGAAAAATCTGGAGTTTGCAGAATTTTCCGATAGACAGTCGGCCAAACTCAATGCGGTGTTGGGTGAAAAAGTAGTGGTTTCGAATCCGCTGGATTATCACACCTACATCTGGGGCAATCAGCGGGCACAGACAGAATGTTTTCAGGCTGTGTATGAAGGGTCCCAGAATCTTACAGTCAATGTCATCGATTGTCCAATGGAAGGGGTCTGCGACCCACTTGAATGGGATTATGCGATTCGAGCCATCACGAATGCCAAAGACGAGTCCGGATCTAACGTAGTCGTCGTTTCAACCCTGCATGAAAATCTGCCTCTGAAATATCAGGCTGAACTATTGAAGCATAACATTCCTCCAATGTTCGGAATGGTCGAGTGTATCAATGCAATTGCCGCTTCTGTCGAATACGCGGTGAAAACGAAAACTGCGAAAACACTGGCGCCACTGATCAATGTGGTGCAATGCCAAGGTATTGAAATTCTGGCAACGGAATTTGAGGGCAAACAGCAGCTGCGGGCAATGGGATTGCCAGTCGTTGCCGGAGTGATGGTGCAGGAATTCGGTGAAGCGATCACTGCGGCCACTCACTTGGGATATCCGGTCGTTGCCAAGATGTCTTCACGCGAAACGATTCATAAATCCGAGGCAGACGGCGTCATACTTGGAATTCATTCAGAAGAAGAACTGAGGAAGGCCTATGAATCGATCTCGCAGCTGTCCGGTGAGGTGTTGATTGAACGGCAACTACCGGCTCCGATCGCCGAACTGTTGGTTGGAATTCGGGTAGATGCGATTTTCGGTCCAATAATGGTGATCGGCTCGGGAGGAAAACTGGCGAACTTGATCGAAGATTCCGCTGTGCTCCATTTTCCAATTTTCGAGCATGAAGTTGAGGCATGTCTGAATCAATTGAAAATCGGTCGACTGCTTAGCGGATTCCGAGGACCGGCGGGAGACATCGATGCGGTTCTGGAGTTTATTATGAATTTAGCGAAAATCGTTGATGATGAACAATGTAGACATTCTGAAATTGAAATCAACCCACTCTTCGTTTACACCCGCGGCACTGGAGTGGTAGCTGTTGATGTTGTCTACCGCAATTATCAGTGATCTAATATTCGTTTGTGTTGCTTACCAATGGAGGTGCAGGCGCAAGGATCTGTTTCTATGAAAAAAATTCGATGTTGTGATTTCCCAGAACTAGCCTGAATCTCCCATCGAATACCAGTTCATTTATGAGGTACTTCTTTATCCTGCTCAAGGAATCGGCAAGAAATACGGATTGCACCGCAAGCACATCAATCATTTGAATGTAGAACAGGCGCAATTCGCAAGCAGTATCTAGATCGTCATTACGTTTGGGCAACAACAAAATGACAAATCATGATCAAAAAGGTTCACACTTAAGAACAGTTTTTCAAAAATCTCACTCATACTCGTTGGTACTTATGTGACCCAATGTCAAAGGGGGCATGTACTGTATTCGGTTTCGGTCACAGTTACTAATGTTAGTCGCTACCCCTTACCAGATCCCGGTCACTGGATCACTCGGCATTTCGTGACCTGTCACGAAATGCCGAGTGCCAAAATTTCACGCTCATACTCGATCGGGCTCTTCCACCCCAACTTCGAATGCATACGCTCGGCGTTGTAAAAGCCATCGATGTAGTCATACAGCCGCCATTGCATGTCCTCAAAACCCAGACCACCGTCATCCTCCATCAGCAACTCTCGCTTGAGCGTCGCAAACACCGATTCAGCCATCGCATTGTCATAACTGTTGCCAATCCGTCCCACCGACTGCACCACCCCGTGACGCGCACAGAACGACCGATACCGCTCGCTCAGATACGGCACCCCGCGGTCCGAGTGATGAATCACGCCGTCGCACGGCCGACTGCACACCGCCTGACCCAGCGCACCCAGCATCAGCTCGGTATCATGGCACAGACCGAACTGACGGCCGATGATGCGCCGAGAACAGGCGTCCGTCACCAGCGCCAGATAGCCAAAGCCCTCCCGCACGCGGATGTAAGTCGAGTCCGCCACCCACAGCTCATTGAGCCGCCCGCGGGCGAACTGTCGCCCCACCAGTCCGTCCGCACGCATCAGCCGATGCACCCGCCGACAGCCCAACAGCGGCCATTCCTGCTTGCGCAGCTCCATCGCCATCCGACGCACCCCATAACTGCCCTTGGCCCCGGCATGAACGGTGCGCATCCGCAGCCGCAGACCGTCATCCTGCCGCTCCCGCACCGACGTCCCCGCACGCTTCCATTTGTAATACGAGCGCCGACACACGCGCAGCACCCGACACATCGCCACCACCGTATGACAGACCTGATTCGCCAACATGAACTGATACACGCTTACCTGCTCAGCCCTGGTCCGTGTGCCTTGGCGAACCAGGTCGCCGCTTTTTCCAATATTTCCCTATCCTCCTTCAACTGGCGAACCTGCTTTTCCAACTGTCGTATCTTCGCGGCACTTTCCGCCACCGCGTCCGGTCCTTCGTGCAGCATCGCCCGCTTCCACCGATACAGCGTCTGCAGCCGCGGCTCATACTCGCGGGCCAACTGCGAGGGCGCCACCCCCTGCCGCATCTTTTCACAAACCATCTGTTTGAATTCTTCCGAATACCGTTTCTTCAACATCTTGAGTCACCTCCGTTTTTTTACACATTTTTTAACATTTTATGATGTGACTCTCAGCGAATACATTCCAGTACGACCGATACCGCTCGCTCAGATACTGCACCCCGCGGTCCGAATGATGGATCACGCCGTCGCACGGCCGACTGCACACCGCCTGACCCAGCGCACCCAGCATCAGCTCGGTATCATGGCACAGACCGAACTGACGGCCGATGATGCGCCGAGAACAGGCGTCCGTCACCAGCGCCAGATAGCCAAAGCCCTCCCGCACGCGGATGTAAGTCGAGTCCGCCACCCACAGCTCATTGAGCCGCCCGCGGGCGAACTGTCGGCCCACCAGATCGGCCGGCACCGCCACCCCATCACCCGCACGGGTGGTGGTGAACACCTTCTTCTTCCAGGTGTGACCCACCAGTCCGTCCGCACGCATCAGCCGATGCACCCGCCGACAGCCCAACAGCGGCCATTCCTGCTTGCGCAGCTCCATCGCCATCCGACGCACCCCATAACTGCTCTTGGCCCCGGCATGAACGGTGCGCATCCGCAGCCGCAGACCGTCATCCTGCCGCTCCCGCACCGACGTCCCCGCACGCTTCCATTTGTAATACGAGCGCCGACACACGCGCAGCACCCGACACATCGCCACCACCGTATGACAGACCTGATTCGCCAACATGAACTGATACACGCTTACCTGCTCAGCCCTTGTCCGTGTGCCCTTGCGAACCAGGTCGCCGCTTTTTCCAATATTTCCCTATCCTCCTTCAACTGGCGAACCTGCTTTTCCAACTGTCGTATCTTCGCCGCACTTTCCGCCGCCGCGTCCGGCCCTTCGTGCAGCATCGCCCGCTTCCACCGATACAGCGTCTGCAGCCGCGGCTCATACTCGCGGGCCAACTGCGAGGGCGCCACCCCCTGCCGCATCTTTTCACAAACCATCTGTTTGAATTCTTCCGAATACCGTTTCTTCAACATCTTGAGTCACCTCCGTTTTTTTACACATTTTTTAACATTTTATGATGTGACTCTCAGCGAATACATTCCAGTTTTCCTCACTTAATGATTGGATTCAATTTGGTAATGATCTCGAATTTCGTATGATTCATAAAATATCATCTTGTATCGTCTAGTGTCAGAAACGATCCGATATGATCTGTGGCGAACGCGGTTTAGACGAATGGATGCAGCCGAAACTTGCTGCATTGAATTATTCAACATGTTCATAGCACAAGATAAGCATGTTCAGAAGATAACATTATAAATCAATATATTATGACTAATAGCAATGTTCTAACCAAACAGAACGAGTCGATACTCGAAGTGATTATCAATCGCCCTAAGGCAAACGCTATTGATACGGCTACCAGTTTTCAGTTGGGAGAAATATTCTGTGCATTCAGGGACAATGACGAGCTGAAAGTTGCGATTGTAACGGGTGCTGGGGATAAGTTTTTCTCTGCTGGCTGGGATTTGAAAGAAGCGGCTGCCGGTGAAGCGGAGCTTGATGGTGATTATGGTCCGGGTGGATTTGCCGGCCTTTGTGAATTGCATGATCTGAATAAACCCGTTATCAGTGCGGTCAACGGTTATGCCGTTGGCGGCGGATTCGAACTCGCCTTGTCAGGTGACCTGATTGTGGCCGCTGACCACGCTCAGTTTTTCCTGCCAGAAATCAAAGTTGGTGTTGTAGCTGACGCGGCTTCATTTCGTCTGTTCCGTTGGATACCCAGAGCGGTGGCGATTGAGATGCTACTCACAGGTCGTCGAATGTCGGCTGATGAAGCCCTGCGTTGGGGATTGGTCAATCGTGTCGTTCCACCTGAACGGCTGATGGACTGTGCTCGGGAGCTCGCAAC
>CBDBFX010000001.1:0-26457 GCA_965205205.1 Arenicellales bacterium | reverse complement strand
TGATCGCGTCACGCCCTTGCCTTACCCCTGCGCAACCCCTTCCGTTTAAGCCGTCCGCAAGATCATTGCCATGACGCTAATGTATGGTTCGGGACTGGTTTTCCATGTGTTCGGCTGTGATCCGCGCGACCGCCAGCGACGCGATCGCTTTTGCAAATTCCCTTTCCATCTCTTCGGGCGCTATGCCTGTATTGACGACCCACATTTCTAACAGAATGCCTAACAGTTCTTTCAGTTCCGGCTTGTGGTGTTCACATATCGACGCCACATCCCAACGCAGACAGGCGTGGCGCTTCATTGCTTCATTCGGCTGCGCTTCCAGGTGGCGCGCCATTCTTTCCCAACCCTCAGCGGTCAGGTTAATCCGCGTCGCAAACAGTTCTTTCAGTTTCTCCATTACACAACCTCATTTACTGGGTTCTTCTTCCGTATCGATCATACCGCTTTGCTTTCCAACCGCAACTGCGTCTGTCATCGCGCAGCAGGTTCAGAAAATACCGCACCTCCGCAATTGGATCATCATCGCCGACCACTTCCTCGAGATATTGGCACACGGCGGATACAAGCGTCTCGCGGCAGCAGGTTTTGTAGTTTGGCAGGGCGGTAAGCAGTTTCGCATAACACCTGTCATGATCAGCCAACCTCGCCGCCGATTTCCTGCGTTCAACAACTTCCCGGATTGTCGGGTTTTCTTTAATGGGTTTCAATTCATTTCACCTTTTCATTGTTGCCTGGGCGGTATGGCGGAATGAATGCCTACTCTCTATAGTCATTCCGCCATTCCGCCATTCCGCCCAGGGCGCTTGTTTCAAGAGACCTGGGCGGAATGCCTAAAATCTTAATACCGCCCTTAATAATCAAATAGTTAAAGTAGAGTGGCGGAATGGCGGAATGACTATAGATATAAGACTATATACCGCCATACCGCCATACCGCCATACCGTCACGCTTCCGGCAGGGTCAAAATCCATACCTCCTCACGCCTGGTATCGCTGTATTTCCGCTTCACGGATTCCCTGCGTTTCGCGAGTATTCCGTCAAATATGAGACGCTCGACCACCTTATGCCTGTCATCCGCGTCATACTCATTTATGCCATCGTCAAACGCTTTTATGACGGCTTCCTGCCGAATGAATGCGCGATCCAGCGCCCTGAAGTGATACAGCCTACGCTCCGCCGGCAGTTCCTCCGTCAGACGCGCAAGTTGGGGCCCTACCCGATTCGCGATTTCCTCAATCCGCGCCTCCGCCTCCCTGCGTTTCGACTGCCCCGTCGCTTCCAGTTTCAACGATTCCGTCCATGACTGACCATCGTCCAACTCGCCGATGACAGCCGACCAGACCGCGCCGGTCTCGGTCAGGCGCGACTTGGTTATGCCGACCGTAGCCCTGCCCTCCATTCCACGCATACCGATAATCACATCTGAGGCTTGAGTGAACTGCCCAGTGCCACGCGGCAGCAACGCCAGCTGCGAATGATCCGCGTAAAGTGCTTTGGGCGGGTGACCGATGATCAGCACCGCCATTGTTGGATTCAGCGTCTGGCAGGCTGATATGAACCGCTTGAATGGCTGCCCCGCGTCGCTCGACTCGTCCAGCTGACCTATCAGGTCGCTCATTCCATCGATCACTAGCAGGTCAATATCCGAAGGGAAATATCCCCCCGTCAATGTATTCGATCAGGTTCTCATCAAGGCGCTTCCTATTGGCAGGATTCCAGCGCAGCATTCTTTGGCGGCTGTCGGTCAGACGCTCCGGCTCTTTGTTCAGGTGTTTCAGAATCGATTTGCAGCGCCTTGTAAACCCCATATCCGCCTCATACGGCACGCACAGAACTTTACGGGGGTCGCATTCGAACAGCCCACGCCCACTCGCCAGGGTCGCCGCCAGGGTCGCCGCCAGGGTCGATTTTCCGCAGCCTGGCATACCGATCAGGAAATGAAGGCAGCCCCTCGCTATGAGTCCATCGACCAGCCAATCCGCCTCGACAGAATCCTCGACATCCATGACGGAGTGAAATTCAGGCAGTGGCGGTGTGATTCTCTCGCCTCGTTCAAACGCCCATGTTCTAATGGCGCTTTCCAGCGCCTCGCCCTCTTCGGGTATGAATGCCTTGAGGTCAATCCAATCGGTCACATCCGATTTGTCCGGCATACCTTCGGGAATGCCGACCACAAACACCTCATCGACAATGTGCCTCAGCCTTTCCGCCGTTTTAGCCTGTTTATCGATACCGGCGGTGTCGTTATCCGCCCACACATAGACGCGCCTGAATGGTTTGAAAAGCTCTAACTGTGGCTCTGGTATTGGACTGGTATGGGCGGTGGTGGCGGGTATTCCAAGCGACATAAGCGTATCCGCGTCCTTCTCGCCTTCAACGATATGTACCGCATACTCGCCCTCGCATTCATTCAGGCGGTAAGGCAGTATTGTGCCTTCGCAGTCGGCGAATTTCGGGCGGTATCTCGCTTGTTTCTTGCCGTCTGAGGTTCGATAGATGCTCTTGACTATCGTCTCCCCTTTGGTTGTGAGGTATTTATGCTTTCGGTCAAAAACCGCTTTGGCTTCATTCCCATCATCGTCTAGGGTTTTGAAGTCGGCTATGATTTCCGATTCTGTGGGGTGTCGACTGGGTTCTGTGGAATGCTCCCGCCGACTGCGCCACAGCCCCAGACCGCGCAGGATCTCCTCGTATGAACATCCCGACTTATGACAGAACAAAAGCGAGCTTGCGCCGACGTCCGTTACCGATAACGCGCCTCCATCTTTCCCTGCCGTCTGGCAGACAGGACACCGCGCCTGGAGTGAGTTTGCAGTTCCCTTTGGATTGCAGCCCCGCGTAAGCAGTGCCGACCTTACATCCTCAAGGGTGGTTTTGAATGTGGAATTGTGGGCGGACGCGTCCGTTCCGCCACCTCCATAGGTAGAGTTCATTATGATTTTCCATTGTTAAGTTTGAATGCCCCACATCTGAAATTATAAGGCGCAAACAAAATGAGGCGTCGGTTTTCACGGACGCCTCAATTCATTTTGTCGGGTCAAGTGGGATTTGAACACCAACGGCGCATAACTCAACAATGGATAAAGATGAATGAAATGCACGCCTGATTATACGCCAACGCTGCGGGTGTGTCGGTATTTTTTGCTGTGGCGGTAATTTAGCGTCAACATTCTGACTAAATTTAGTCAATCTATCGCAAAAAAATGTTGACATTCTGCAAAACATCGTTTATATTTCTCTCTGTATCAATAATTTATCAATCAACATACAGGGTAATACGATATGAAATTCACCTGCTACGGCCCTAATCATCAGCATTGTGGGCATTTTCACAGATCATATGAGACAGCTCACAACTGCCGGCGTTCCTATCGTCTGCAGGAATGGAAGCGGACGGGTAAGTCTTCCGACAGACGCGTCATTCTCGGGTGTCAACTCGGCTTCGTAATGAGTGGCACTATGGAACTCGCCAAAGCCGAACTGAATGCCGAGAATGTGGCGTTCGGCAGGGTTTCCAGTAGGGAAGCGAGGGGGTTGGCATAATGGTAAAGCCTTGGCCCGTATCCCACTGGAAAACACTTTACAGCCGGGAACTTTTGGCGGTAAATCACACCATCGACTCGGGGCTGACGATATGCAGCATATGGACGATCGGTGACGATTACATTTGCGAGGTGATCTGTGAAGATTTAGTCGATCGGTTTCACACCCAACGCATAATCGAAATTCAGAGTGGGAGTGAGGAATGGCCCTGCACTGAATTTTTGATCGGGCGCTTGGTTCGCGGCGGTAAGGTTTTGCGAAGTTAATAATCCCTACCCCACCGACAAAAAAACCCCCCAGTTGCTTTTGGCACTGGGGGGTTTTCTTTTG
Source organism: Arenicellales bacterium (assembly GCA_965205205.1). GTDB lineage: Bacteria > Pseudomonadota > Gammaproteobacteria > Arenicellales > JAJDZL01 > JAJDZL01. The sequence goes on along the minus strand of CBDBFX010000001.1, from coordinate 22,584 downwards.
TGCGTCCGCAAACGATATGTGAATGTATCAATCTTCAATCAACGGCGCGAACACGCATACCGAACCGCCGGAATTGAATAGGAAAAAGAGGACTCCCAGTTTGCTAGGACCGCTTGCTTCAATGAGGCCGGCGGTTCGGCGGGTTCAGTATAGCCCATTTACCTGGTAAACGGGTGACGCGGGTAGTATAAGTGCCACCCGAAAACCCGCGTCCCCGCCTGAACCGCAGCGACCGGGCTACTGGCCGCGGCGGTATGGCGCGTAAGGTGTCAACGCGCCTACTTAATTTGTTCAGAAGGTTCACATCAACTTCTAACCTCTGGGGCCCGAAGTTGACATCTTAAAATGACACCCGCCGGTAAACATCAAGCAAATGACGGGTTGCGCCCACTATGGAAGTCATCCGCATAGGCAGCTGATAGCCCCGCGCATTGACCATATCCTCGATGATTTTAAGCATTCCGTGCCTCATTCCTTTCGGTATTTCCGACGCAGTCCAACCCACTTGGCAGCGCACCCGTATCGGCGGTCTCCCGTGCGTCACCGCGTCCACCAGACTCTCCCAGCCGTCACCTTCCGGCCACACTTCGCAGGCTGTGCGCCAGGAAGCGACCCCCGCGTAATGCGCCGACCAGAGCGAAGTGTCAAGCAAAGCGCCATCGACAGCGACAGAATCAACCGAATGTATGGGCGTCTCATCAATCTGCAGAAAATCCCCGTCCCCGTCAAAATGGAAGTCGCATTGACCCCGAGCTACGGGACGGTTCAGATATTCCCCCGCCCAATCGCTGACGGCATCGATAATCTCACCGAAATAAACATCATCATCCGTATTGCTGTCGTCATAATTCAGGTGTCGCTTGACTTCCGCCAGCGACACCACCGACACCGAAGCCGCCGACCTGACGGTTCTTACGGGAAGTTCCCGGCAGTAATTACCTGACATAGTGCTTTTGCGCCAGTGCCACGCCAATGTGTTTTTGCGACTGGTCGAACCCCGCCATAAAGGCGCGTTTTACCGCGTCCGCATTCAGTCCCGCCGACGCAATATCCGCCCTGTGAGTTTTCGTCACCGCGCCAATGCACCGTTTCAGATCCCGCACATCCAAAGGGCTGTTAATCAGCGCCGCAACTTCCGGAGTGGTTCTCTTGTGAGGCAGACTTCCTATGCCGTGCCGTCCGTGCAGGTCCAACCCGTGCGCATAGCCACAGGCGGTCACCATCGCCACCACCAAATCGCGGTCGGATCGTCCAATGGTGACGGCGGGGTGCTGCTCTCCCGCGTTTTCCCTTGTTTCATGTTCAGCTCTTGACATTCGCAATACCTCATTCAGTTGTTTGTTTCAGTGTCAAATCCGCATATCGCAAGCGCCTCCGCTTCCGTCAAATCGCTCTCGCGCAGTTGCTTGTAAGCTCGCGCGCGACCCGCCAGGTCGCTTGCAAAAATCCTGTGAAAATCGATTTCAATGTTCGGTTCGTCCAGTTTTAGCGCCAGTTCCGCCGCCACTTCCCGCGCCAACGGCTCTAATCCGATATGCAGCCACTGGCGCAAACTTTCGCGCCTTCCGGTGCTTCCCAGTTCCCCGGATACCAATCCGGGAGGCACTCTGGCGGCCGCGCAGACAGCGTCAGCCAGCGACGCCCTCTGCTCCACCCAGAACTGAGGCGGTTGGTAGCCGATCCGCTTCTGCTGCCATCGACTGAAGGCGTCCGCGCCACTTTGCTGTGGCAGTTCATAACCGGCGTCCAGTCCCGCCAGGTCAACCGGCTGTATCAGTGCGCCACCCGCCAGGCGCGATATTTCTTTGGCTCTTGCGTCAAGCAGTTCCCCCTTGCGCTTCGCTTCATCCCCGCGACCCCACAGGAACATCGGCAGCAGAGAACCGCGCGGTGACTTCGATTCCTGCGCTACGGCACAATCCATTTCGCACACGGCGGAATGCGCCACGCAGTCCAAAGGACTCACGCCCACCCACTGCCTGACCGCGTCCTGCGCAAACATCAAATGCACCACCGCGGCGGACGACACCAGACGCGTATGAACCTTCACGCCGTCGGGCGCATTCGTCTGCAGTTCATACATCCACCCCTGCGGGTCTGGTTCAGTTCCGCGAACCGTCCACTCCGACACAGGCACCAGACTCACCCGCCCACTCCTGATAACGATTTCCGCACAGAACTCGCCCCGACGGATCAGTTCCCACCCGATTTTAGCCATCACGCCGACGGTGACGGCAGGGTGGTTTACCACCGCGGACGCAAACGCGGATCGATACAGACCCGCCACAGCGACAGCCACAGCGGACTCCTTCAGCACCGCGCGGCTGGCGGACGCTACCGCGTGGTCAATCTGCTTATCGGTATAGGTTTTCGCTTTCGCCTTGGATCTGAGGTTTAAGCCGAACATCACACAAGCAGCCTCCACGCCTCATTGACAGCGCAGACGGTTTCTTCAAGCCATCGACCATAGACGGAACTCGCCGGGTAGGCTGGCGTGTCAACCACCGCCACGCCCAGCAGACGCGCCCTCTCCACCACCACAGAATCCTCGCCACTGCGATTGACCGTTTCGGGTATGAACTCGATAGACAGTCCGCGCAGTATTTTCGCGTCAATCAGCGCCAACGCGTCATCCGCTTCCCGCGTCATCGGCAGCTGCGCCTCAATTTCCAGTGCCACAGCGGAATCCTTAAGCGTCAGGGTCTGAGGCGTCCTCGCAATAGCCCTGCCCCGATCGTGCGCGACATTCAGAAGAATATCCTGCCCCGCGACATTCGCACCGAACGCACCCGCAGCGATTGACTCCCGAACGCCCCAGATTTCAGCGGTGTCACCGTATCGAACCGCGACCCCGCCGATCGTCCTGCCTTCCGCGCGCCTCAGCTCGCAATAGCGAAAACTAGGCGGTTGGCTTCTGCTTAAACTTTTCGAAGCTGTCATTTCGGAAAATCGCAAAATCGCGCATCACATTCAGGGTCAGCAGGATTTGACCGTAATCCGCCCTTGAATACTCGTCACGCACCAGACGGACGCTATCCCACGCTGCCAGACACGCCTCCATCGGCATATTTCCCTTGCGCCTGATATTCCAGCACAGTTTAGCGCCGGCGCTGGCATTGGCGCTAGCGCCTGTGGAGGACGCGTCGTAAGGTATCCGCGAAGTGATTTTGTACATCACGCCCAAATCAGACCCATAGTTCCAAGCGACAGCGCTTTTATCAAGCGTCAGAGTCGCACCCGCACTCCACGCGGCGCTTGGCATCAACACCCTGACCTCATTGGCGCGCGTGGCTAAAACGCCATCAATGCCGTCGCTCCAGGCGTTTATAACATCAGCTGCCTTCATTACGGCGGTAGTCTGCACAGCGCCCTGAGTCGTGGGAACATTGGAATTGCTCAAGAAGCCATCCAACGCCGGCGCTGTCCCGCTGCCCTTGATAATCTCGTCATCAATCAAATTGCGAATGGCGGCCGCCATATTCATACGCAGGGCTTCCTCAAGTTGCGGTATCAGGGCAGCATCTTCCAAATGGAACATAATGCGCGTCCTGGCGGAAGTCGGACTCATCTTATGCGCCTCGAACCCCGCCGCCGCCGCTTCCCGCTGCGCCCCCTTCGCCAGCATCTGCGGAGTGGCGGAAGTGGTCAGCACATAGGTCAGGTGTTCCCCGCTTGGCACTGTCTTCATGGAGACGCCCAGAAAATCAGCGTCAGAACCCGCGAAAATATCGCCCAAAAAGTCGGGTTGATTACCGGGTAAATCGCTTGGCACCGGCGTCACCGTATCGGCGCGCTTCTGAACATTCCCGTTTTCGCGCCTCGCCAGAGCTGCCAATGGCAGCTGATCATGGGTCAGGTTGTATTCTTCCGAATATTCTCTCTCCGCCCCCGTAAGAGGTTCTCCAAGCACCGACCGCACATAGGGCGCGCAGCGCAGTTCCCGCGTCACCTTGCGGTGTTCGGGGTCTGCAGCCTGTCGCTTCTGCATTTCTTCCTGCTCCACCACCACGGCGGCGCGGTATCGCGCTTCCAGGTTGGTTGCGGATTCGGTCAGTTTCGACACTTCCTCGCGCTGATCCGCGCCAAATTCCTCACCTGACATACCAGCCAGGACTCCCAGACGCTCCCGCGTCTTCGATAATTCCAGTTGTATTTTCTGGGTTTCAGTCATTACCTACCTAACCTCAAAGTTCATTGACAAAATCTATCCACTCTTGCTCTTGCGGGTGGATTTTCCGCTTTCGTTTTCTCTCAAGAAGTTTCCGCTCCACAGCGGATTTCCGCCTGTGGCACACGGCGCACAGGTATTGCAGGTTAAACCACGCGTCCGCACCGCCCAGTGCCAACGCGACGGCGTGGTCAACTTCCAACGCCACGCCAACCGCGCCACAGCCGGCGCAAACCCGCCTGGCGCGCCTGATAAATCGTTTCCGCAGTCCAAAATCACGCGTCACAACGCGCCACGGCGACATCCAGCAACGGCCCCTCGATATCGCGCATCTGCGCCTGTTTATGCCTCCACCACACCGCTATGCTGACCAGTGCCGCCGCCACCACATCATTACGCGCAGCCCTGCGCCCCGACGCTATCAGGAACACATTGCCGTTTGAATCCCTGCCGACCCGGCTGTCGCGGAACGCCACGCGCGCCAGGCGCGACCGTTTGAACCGCACATAACCATCCAACAGGGCGGTGGTGAAATCGCGGAAATCCTGACCGCCATCGTGAGGCCCGAACCTGCGCCACACCACCCGCGAACTCCAGCCGACCTCCCGCATACTGTCAATCAGCTGCGCCTTGCGGAACTTATCGCTGACGACGGCAGCAGGATCGCCCCAGCGCCTTTGCACCTGTTTCAGCGCCAGCGTGATATCGACCACCGATCGACCCGCCGTCATCAACTGACCGGATTCATAGAGTTGACAGTAAAGCGAACCGACATTATCACGCCGACCCCGCTGCGCCAGGTCAGGCAGCGAAGGGAACGCAGCCAACACCTCGCAGTGACCATTTTCCCAAACCGCCGCGAATCCCATCATCTGCGTCTCCGAAGTGTCAAGCCCAAGCACATAAGCGCCTTCCCGCACCGCGTCCGGAACTTCCGCAGCCCTCAGCTGTTCGGGAGTCAATACATATTCCTGATCGGTATCGGGAGTTCCCTGATTCAGATAATTCGACCGCACCAGAGCCAACGCACCCGTATTGCGCCTCGCCCTAGACAGCGCCGATTTGACCTCTTCCGCCTTATCGGGCATATATCGCAATGACGGGTTGGCTCTGGCAGCCTCCCGCATTGTCAGTTCCGACCCCTGATATACGGCGCTGTAATCCGCCATACGCAAATATTCGTCAAATGGACTGTCGGGTTGGTCAAGCGTGCCACAGACGATTACGCGCCCCTCGCTGTGCTTCCCAAGCGAAGAGACGGCGGCGGCAACCATTCTATCAAGCGAAATGCCGATAAATTCTCTCGGTTCATCAATGGTCTGCAAAGTAGGGCGCTTCCCATATGACGCTTTCGGGTCACCGCTTAACAGTTCAAATTTCTGCTTCCCTGAGGGACTGATTATCGAACTGCGCTGCGAATTGGAATAGAACCTCCAGCCCAGTTTTTTACGCGTGGGAACATCAAGCAACTCGAACAGCGGGTCAACTATCGCGCTTTGCGCCTGATTCAACCGGCCGGCGCATACGATCAGCTCCTGAACGCTTTTGCGTAACAGACACGCGCCGACTATCAGACTTATCAAAAATGACTTACCACCGCCCCGAGCCATCGAGAGCCCCGCCAGACGCGTATCAGCCCCGAACGCCCTGCGGATAAACCGCTTCTGCCAGGCATAAGGTTCTACCGATAGCTGCGTTTGTATGATTTCTAGTATTTCCTGTCCCGAAGCTCGCATTTAGGGGTCTGTGCAAAGGTCTCGCCCCGTCCGTTACGGTTAACCCCACCCCAACCATAACATCGACAGGGGTCCCCGCAGGGTGTCATCCTGTAAATAGTCATAAGGTCAATTATAAGTCAAATCGTCTGTGACCGCCTAAATTCGCCCATATTTGAATGATCGCGTCACGCCCTTGCCTTACCCCTGCGCAACCCCTTCCGTTTAAGCCGTCCGCAAGATCATTGCCATGACGCTAATGTATGGTTCGGGACTGGTTTTCCATGTGTTCGGCTGTGATCCGCGCGACCGCCAGCGACGCGATCGCTTTTGCAAATTCCCTTTCCATCTCTTCGGGCGCTATGCCTGTATTGACGACCCACATTTCTAACAGAATGCCTAACAGTTCTTTCAGTTCCGGCTTGTGGTGTTCACATATCGACGCCACATCCCAACGCAGACAGGCGTGGCGCTTCATTGCTTCATTCGGCTGCGCTTCCAGGTGGCGCGCCATTCTTTCCCAACCCTCAGCGGTCAGGTTAATCCGCGTCGCAAACAGTTCTTTCAGTTTCTCCATTACACAACCTCATTTACTGGGTTCTTCTTCCGTATCGATCATACCGCTTTGCTTTCCAACCGCAACTGCGTCTGTCATCGCGCAGCAGGTTCAGAAAATACCGCACCTCCGCAATTGGATCATCATCGCCGACCACTTCCTCGAGATATTGGCACACGGCGGATACAAGCGTCTCGCGGCAGCAGGTTTTGTAGTTTGGCAGGGCGGTAAGCAGTTTCGCATAACACCTGTCATGATCAGCCAACCTCGCCGCCGATTTCCTGCGTTCAACAACTTCCCGGATTGTCGGGTTTTCTTTAATGGGTTTCAATTCATTTCACCTTTTCATTGTTGCCTGGGCGGTATGGCGGAATGAATGCCTACTCTCTATAGTCATTCCGCCATTCCGCCATTCCGCCCAGGGCGCTTGTTTCAAGAGACCTGGGCGGAATGCCTAAAATCTTAATACCGCCCTTAATAATCAAATAGTTAAAGTAGAGTGGCGGAATGGCGGAATGACTATAGATATAAGACTATATACCGCCATACCGCCATACCGCCATACCGTCACGCTTCCGGCAGGGTCAAAATCCATACCTCCTCACGCCTGGTATCGCTGTATTTCCGCTTCACGGATTCCCTGCGTTTCGCGAGTATTCCGTCAAATATGAGACGCTCGACCACCTTATGCCTGTCATCCGCGTCATACTCATTTATGCCATCGTCAAACGCTTTTATGACGGCTTCCTGCCGAATGAATGCGCGATCCAGCGCCCTGAAGTGATACAGCCTACGCTCCGCCGGCAGTTCCTCCGTCAGACGCGCAAGTTGGGGCCCTACCCGATTCGCGATTTCCTCAATCCGCGCCTCCGCCTCCCTGCGTTTCGACTGCCCCGTCGCTTCCAGTTTCAACGATTCCGTCCATGACTGACCATCGTCCAACTCGCCGATGACAGCCGACCAGACCGCGCCGGTCTCGGTCAGGCGCGACTTGGTTATGCCGACCGTAGCCCTGCCCTCCATTCCACGCATACCGATAATCACATCTGAGGCTTGAGTGAACTGCCCAGTGCCACGCGGCAGCAACGCCAGCTGCGAATGATCCGCGTAAAGTGCTTTGGGCGGGTGACCGATGATCAGCACCGCCATTGTTGGATTCAGCGTCTGGCAGGCTGATATGAACCGCTTGAATGGCTGCCCCGCGTCGCTCGACTCGTCCAGCTGACCTATCAGGTCGCTCATTCCATCGATCACTAGCAGGTCAATATCCGAAGGGAAATATCCCCCGTCAATGTATTCGATCAGGTTCTCATCAAGGCGCTTCCTATTGGCAGGATTCCAGCGCAGCATTCTTTGGCGGCTGTCGGTCAGACGCTCCGGCTCTTTGTTCAGGTGTTTCAGAATCGATTTGCAGCGCCTTGTAAACCCCATATCCGCCTCATACGGCACGCACAGAACTTTACGGGGGTCGCATTCGAACAGCCCACGCCCACTCGCCAGGGTCGCCGCCAGGGTCGCCGCCAGGGTCGATTTTCCGCAGCCTGGCATACCGATCAGGAAATGAAGGCAGCCCCTCGCTATGAGTCCATCGACCAGCCAATCCGCCTCGACAGAATCCTCGACATCCATGACGGAGTGAAATTCAGGCAGTGGCGGTGTGATTCTCTCGCCTCGTTCAAACGCCCATGTTCTAATGGCGCTTTCCAGCGCCTCGCCCTCTTCGGGTATGAATGCCTTGAGGTCAATCCAATCGGTCACATCCGATTTGTCCGGCATACCTTCGGGAATGCCGACCACAAACACCTCATCGACAATGTGCCTCAGCCTTTCCGCCGTTTTAGCCTGTTTATCGATACCGGCGGTGTCGTTATCCGCCCACACATAGACGCGCCTGAATGGTTTGAAAAGCTCTAACTGTGGCTCTGGTATTGGACTGGTATGGGCGGTGGTGGCGGGTATTCCAAGCGACATAAGCGTATCCGCGTCCTTCTCGCCTTCAACGATATGTACCGCATACTCGCCCTCGCATTCATTCAGGCGGTAAGGCAGTATTGTGCCTTCGCAGTCGGCGAATTTCGGGCGGTATCTCGCTTGTTTCTTGCCGTCTGAGGTTCGATAGATGCTCTTGACTATCGTCTCCCCTTTGGTTGTGAGGTATTTATGCTTTCGGTCAAAAACCGCTTTGGCTTCATTCCCATCATCGTCTAGGGTTTTGAAGTCGGCTATGATTTCCGATTCTGTGGGGTGTCGACTGGGTTCTGTGGAATGCTCCCGCCGACTGCGCCACAGCCCCAGACCGCGCAGGATCTCCTCGTATGAACATCCCGACTTATGACAGAACAAAAGCGAGCTTGCGCCGACGTCCGTTACCGATAACGCGCCTCCATCTTTCCCTGCCGTCTGGCAGACAGGACACCGCGCCTGGAGTGAGTTTGCAGTTCCCTTTGGATTGCAGCCCCGCGTAAGCAGTGCCGACCTTACATCCTCAAGGGTGGTTTTGAATGTGGAATTGTGGGCGGACGCGTCCGTTCCGCCACCTCCATAGGTAGAGTTCATTATGATTTTCCATTGTTAAGTTTGAATGCCCCACATCTGAAATTATAAGGCGCAAACAAAATGAGGCGTCGGTTTTCACGGACGCCTCAATTCATTTTGTCGGGTCAAGTGGGATTTGAACACCAACGGCGCATAACTCAACAATGGATAAAGATGAATGAAATGCACGCCTGATTATACGCCAACGCTGCGGGTGTGTCGGTATTTTTTGCTGTGGCGGTAATTTAGCGTCAACATTCTGACTAAATTTAGTCAATCTATCGCAAAAAAATGTTGACATTCTGCAAAACATCGTTTATATTTCTCTCTGTATCAATAATTTATCAATCAACATACAGGGTAATACGATATGAAATTCACCTGCTACGGCCCTAATCATCAGCATTGTGGGCATTTTCACAGATCATATGAGACAGCTCACAACTGCCGGCGTTCCTATCGTCTGCAGGAATGGAAGCGGACGGGTAAGTCTTCCGACAGACGCGTCATTCTCGGGTGTCAACTCGGCTTCGTAATGAGTGGCACTATGGAACTCGCCAAAGCCGAACTGAATGCCGAGAATGTGGCGTTCGGCAGGGTTTCCAGTAGGGAAGCGAGGGGGTTGGCATAATGGTAAAGCCTTGGCCCGTATCCCACTGGAAAACACTTTACAGCCGGGAACTTTTGGCGGTAAATCACACCATCGACTCGGGGCTGACGATATGCAGCATATGGACGATCGGTGACGATTACATTTGCGAGGTGATCTGTGAAGATTTAGTCGATCGGTTTCACACCCAACGCATAATCGAAATTCAGAGTGGGAGTGAGGAATGGCCCTGCACTGAATTTTTGATCGGGCGCTTGGTTCGCGGCGGTAAGGTTTTGCGAAGTTAATAATCCCTACCCCACCGACAAAAAAACCCCCCAGTTGCTTTTGGCACTGGGGGGTTTTCTTTTGTGCGTCCGCAAACGATATGTGAATGTATCAATCTTCAATCAACGGCGCGAACACGCATACCGAACCGCCGGAATTGAATAGGAAAAAGAGGACTCCCAGTTTGCTAGGACCGCTTGCTTCAATGAGGCCGGCGGTTCGGCGGGTTCAGTATAGCCCATTTACCTGGTAAACGGGTGACGCGGGTAGTATAAGTGCCACCCGAAAACCCGCGTCCCCGCCTGAACCGCAGCGACCGGGCTACTGGCCGCGGCGGTATGGCGCGTAAGGTGTCAACGCGCCTACTTAATTTGTTCAGAAGGTTCACATCAACTTCTAACCTCTGGGGCCCGAAGTTGACATCTTAAAATGACACCCGCCGGTAAACATCAAGCAAATGACGGGTTGCGCCCACTATGGAAGTCATCCGCATAGGCAGCTGATAGCCCCGCGCATTGACCATATCCTCGATGATTTTAAGCATTCCGTGCCTCATTCCTTTCGGTATTTCCGACGCAGTCCAACCCACTTGGCAGCGCACCCGTATCGGCGGTCTCCCGTGCGTCACCGCGTCCACCAGACTCTCCCAGCCGTCACCTTCCGGCCACACTTCGCAGGCTGTGCGCCAGGAAGCGACCCCCGCGTAATGCGCCGACCAGAGCGAAGTGTCAAGCAAAGCGCCATCGACAGCGACAGAATCAACCGAATGTATGGGCGTCTCATCAATCTGCAGAAAATCCCCGTCCCCGTCAAAATGGAAGTCGCATTGACCCCGAGCTACGGGACGGTTCAGATATTCCCCCGCCCAATCGCTGACGGCATCGATAATCTCACCGAAATAAACATCATCATCCGTATTGCTGTCGTCATAATTCAGGTGTCGCTTGACTTCCGCCAGCGACACCACCGACACCGAAGCCGCCGACCTGACGGTTCTTACGGGAAGTTCCCGGCAGTAATTACCTGACATAGTGCTTTTGCGCCAGTGCCACGCCAATGTGTTTTTGCGACTGGTCGAACCCCGCCATAAAGGCGCGTTTTACCGCGTCCGCATTCAGTCCCGCCGACGCAATATCCGCCCTGTGAGTTTTCGTCACCGCGCCAATGCACCGTTTCAGATCCCGCACATCCAAAGGGCTGTTAATCAGCGCCGCAACTTCCGGAGTGGTTCTCTTGTGAGGCAGACTTCCTATGCCGTGCCGTCCGTGCAGGTCCAACCCGTGCGCATAGCCACAGGCGGTCACCATCGCCACCACCAAATCGCGGTCGGATCGTCCAATGGTGACGGCGGGGTGCTGCTCTCCCGCGTTTTCCCTTGTTTCATGTTCAGCTCTTGACATTCGCAATACCTCATTCAGTTGTTTGTTTCAGTGTCAAATCCGCATATCGCAAGCGCCTCCGCTTCCGTCAAATCGCTCTCGCGCAGTTGCTTGTAAGCTCGCGCGCGACCCGCCAGGTCGCTTGCAAAAATCCTGTGAAAATCGATTTCAATGTTCGGTTCGTCCAGTTTTAGCGCCAGTTCCGCCGCCACTTCCCGCGCCAACGGCTCTAATCCGATATGCAGCCACTGGCGCAAACTTTCGCGCCTTCCGGTGCTTCCCAGTTCCCCGGATACCAATCCGGGAGGCACTCTGGCGGCCGCGCAGACAGCGTCAGCCAGCGACGCCCTCTGCTCCACCCAGAACTGAGGCGGTTGGTAGCCGATCCGCTTCTGCTGCCATCGACTGAAGGCGTCCGCGCCACTTTGCTGTGGCAGTTCATAACCGGCGTCCAGTCCCGCCAGGTCAACCGGCTGTATCAGTGCGCCACCCGCCAGGCGCGATATTTCTTTGGCTCTTGCGTCAAGCAGTTCCCCCTTGCGCTTCGCTTCATCCCCGCGACCCCACAGGAACATCGGCAGCAGAGAACCGCGCGGTGACTTCGATTCCTGCGCTACGGCACAATCCATTTCGCACACGGCGGAATGCGCCACGCAGTCCAAAGGACTCACGCCCACCCACTGCCTGACCGCGTCCTGCGCAAACATCAAATGCACCACCGCGGCGGACGACACCAGACGCGTATGAACCTTCACGCCGTCGGGCGCATTCGTCTGCAGTTCATACATCCACCCCTGCGGGTCTGGTTCAGTTCCGCGAACCGTCCACTCCGACACAGGCACCAGACTCACCCGCCCACTCCTGATAACGATTTCCGCACAGAACTCGCCCCGACGGATCAGTTCCCACCCGATTTTAGCCATCACGCCGACGGTGACGGCAGGGTGGTTTACCACCGCGGACGCAAACGCGGATCGATACAGACCCGCCACAGCGACAGCCACAGCGGACTCCTTCAGCACCGCGCGGCTGGCGGACGCTACCGCGTGGTCAATCTGCTTATCGGTATAGGTTTTCGCTTTCGCCTTGGATCTGAGGTTTAAGCCGAACATCACACAAGCAGCCTCCACGCCTCATTGACAGCGCAGACGGTTTCTTCAAGCCATCGACCATAGACGGAACTCGCCGGGTAGGCTGGCGTGTCAACCACCGCCACGCCCAGCAGACGCGCCCTCTCCACCACCACAGAATCCTCGCCACTGCGATTGACCGTTTCGGGTATGAACTCGATAGACAGTCCGCGCAGTATTTTCGCGTCAATCAGCGCCAACGCGTCATCCGCTTCCCGCGTCATCGGCAGCTGCGCCTCAATTTCCAGTGCCACAGCGGAATCCTTAAGCGTCAGGGTCTGAGGCGTCCTCGCAATAGCCCTGCCCCGATCGTGCGCGACATTCAGAAGAATATCCTGCCCCGCGACATTCGCACCGAACGCACCCGCAGCGATTGACTCCCGAACGCCCCAGATTTCAGCGGTGTCACCGTATCGAACCGCGACCCCGCCGATCGTCCTGCCTTCCGCGCGCCTCAGCTCGCAATAGCGAAAACTAGGCGGTTGGCTTCTGCTTAAACTTTTCGAAGCTGTCATTTCGGAAAATCGCAAAATCGCGCATCACATTCAGGGTCAGCAGGATTTGACCGTAATCCGCCCTTGAATACTCGTCACGCACCAGACGGACGCTATCCCACGCTGCCAGACACGCCTCCATCGGCATATTTCCCTTGCGCCTGATATTCCAGCACAGTTTAGCGCCGGCGCTGGCATTGGCGCTAGCGCCTGTGGAGGACGCGTCGTAAGGTATCCGCGAAGTGATTTTGTACATCACGCCCAAATCAGACCCATAGTTCCAAGCGACAGCGCTTTTATCAAGCGTCAGAGTCGCACCCGCACTCCACGCGGCGCTTGGCATCAACACCCTGACCTCATTGGCGCGCGTGGCTAAAACGCCATCAATGCCGTCGCTCCAGGCGTTTATAACATCAGCTGCCTTCATTACGGCGGTAGTCTGCACAGCGCCCTGAGTCGTGGGAACATTGGAATTGCTCAAGAAGCCATCCAACGCCGGCGCTGTCCCGCTGCCCTTGATAATCTCGTCATCAATCAAATTGCGAATGGCGGCCGCCATATTCATACGCAGGGCTTCCTCAAGTTGCGGTATCAGGGCAGCATCTTCCAAATGGAACATAATGCGCGTCCTGGCGGAAGTCGGACTCATCTTATGCGCCTCGAACCCCGCCGCCGCCGCTTCCCGCTGCGCCCCCTTCGCCAGCATCTGCGGAGTGGCGGAAGTGGTCAGCACATAGGTCAGGTGTTCCCCGCTTGGCACTGTCTTCATGGAGACGCCCAGAAAATCAGCGTCAGAACCCGCGAAAATATCGCCCAAAAAGTCGGGTTGATTACCGGGTAAATCGCTTGGCACCGGCGTCACCGTATCGGCGCGCTTCTGAACATTCCCGTTTTCGCGCCTCGCCAGAGCTGCCAATGGCAGCTGATCATGGGTCAGGTTGTATTCTTCCGAATATTCTCTCTCCGCCCCCGTAAGAGGTTCTCCAAGCACCGACCGCACATAGGGCGCGCAGCGCAGTTCCCGCGTCACCTTGCGGTGTTCGGGGTCTGCAGCCTGTCGCTTCTGCATTTCTTCCTGCTCCACCACCACGGCGGCGCGGTATCGCGCTTCCAGGTTGGTTGCGGATTCGGTCAGTTTCGACACTTCCTCGCGCTGATCCGCGCCAAATTCCTCACCTGACATACCAGCCAGGACTCCCAGACGCTCCCGCGTCTTCGATAATTCCAGTTGTATTTTCTGGGTTTCAGTCATTACCTACCTAACCTCAAAGTTCATTGACAAAATCTATCCACTCTTGCTCTTGCGGGTGGATTTTCCGCTTTCGTTTTCTCTCAAGAAGTTTCCGCTCCACAGCGGATTTCCGCCTGTGGCACACGGCGCACAGGTATTGCAGGTTAAACCACGCGTCCGCACCGCCCAGTGCCAACGCGACGGCGTGGTCAACTTCCAACGCCACGCCAACCGCGCCACAGCCGGCGCAAACCCGCCTGGCGCGCCTGATAAATCGTTTCCGCAGTCCAAAATCACGCGTCACAACGCGCCACGGCGACATCCAGCAACGGCCCCTCGATATCGCGCATCTGCGCCTGTTTATGCCTCCACCACACCGCTATGCTGACCAGTGCCGCCGCCACCACATCATTACGCGCAGCCCTGCGCCCCGACGCTATCAGGAACACATTGCCGTTTGAATCCCTGCCGACCCGGCTGTCGCGGAACGCCACGCGCGCCAGGCGCGACCGTTTGAACCGCACATAACCATCCAACAGGGCGGTGGTGAAATCGCGGAAATCCTGACCGCCATCGTGAGGCCCGAACCTGCGCCACACCACCCGCGAACTCCAGCCGACCTCCCGCATACTGTCAATCAGCTGCGCCTTGCGGAACTTATCGCTGACGACGGCAGCAGGATCGCCCCAGCGCCTTTGCACCTGTTTCAGCGCCAGCGTGATATCGACCACCGATCGACCCGCCGTCATCAACTGACCGGATTCATAGAGTTGACAGTAAAGCGAACCGACATTATCACGCCGACCCCGCTGCGCCAGGTCAGGCAGCGAAGGGAACGCAGCCAACACCTCGCAGTGACCATTTTCCCAAACCGCCGCGAATCCCATCATCTGCGTCTCCGAAGTGTCAAGCCCAAGCACATAAGCGCCTTCCCGCACCGCGTCCGGAACTTCCGCAGCCCTCAGCTGTTCGGGAGTCAATACATATTCCTGATCGGTATCGGGAGTTCCCTGATTCAGATAATTCGACCGCACCAGAGCCAACGCACCCGTATTGCGCCTCGCCCTAGACAGCGCCGATTTGACCTCTTCCGCCTTATCGGGCATATATCGCAATGACGGGTTGGCTCTGGCAGCCTCCCGCATTGTCAGTTCCGACCCCTGATATACGGCGCTGTAATCCGCCATACGCAAATATTCGTCAAATGGACTGTCGGGTTGGTCAAGCGTGCCACAGACGATTACGCGCCCCTCGCTGTGCTTCCCAAGCGAAGAGACGGCGGCGGCAACCATTCTATCAAGCGAAATGCCGATAAATTCTCTCGGTTCATCAATGGTCTGCAAAGTAGGGCGCTTCCCATATGACGCTTTCGGGTCACCGCTTAACAGTTCAAATTTCTGCTTCCCTGAGGGACTGATTATCGAACTGCGCTGCGAATTGGAATAGAACCTCCAGCCCAGTTTTTTACGCGTGGGAACATCAAGCAACTCGAACAGCGGGTCAACTATCGCGCTTTGCGCCTGATTCAACCGGCCGGCGCATACGATCAGCTCCTGAACGCTTTTGCGTAACAGACACGCGCCGACTATCAGACTTATCAAAAATGACTTACCACCGCCCCGAGCCATCGAGAGCCCCGCCAGACGCGTATCAGCCCCGAACGCCCTGCGGATAAACCGCTTCTGCCAGGCATAAGGTTCTACCGATAGCTGCGTTTGTATGATTTCTAGTATTTCCTGTCCCGAAGCTCGCATTTAGGGGTCTGTGCAAAGGTCTCGCCCCGTCCGTTACGGTTAACCCCACCCCAACCATAACATCGACAGGGGTCCCCGCAGGGTGTCATCCTGTAAATAGTCATAAGGTCAATTATAAGTCAAATCGTCTGTGACCGCCTAAATTCGCCCATATTTGAATGATCGCGTCACGCCCTTGCCTTACCCCTGCGCAACCCCTTCCGTTTAAGCCGTCCGCAAGATCATTGCCATGACGCTAATGTATGGTTCGGGACTGGTTTTCCATGTGTTCGGCTGTGATCCGCGCGACCGCCAGCGACGCGATCGCTTTTGCAAATTCCCTTTCCATCTCTTCGGGCGCTATGCCTGTATTGACGACCCACATTTCTAACAGAATGCCTAACAGTTCTTTCAGTTCCGGCTTGTGGTGTTCACATATCGACGCCACATCCCAACGCAGACAGGCGTGGCGCTTCATTGCTTCATTCGGCTGCGCTTCCAGGTGGCGCGCCATTCTTTCCCAACCCTCAGCGGTCAGGTTAATCCGCGTCGCAAACAGTTCTTTCAGTTTCTCCATTACACAACCTCATTTACTGGGTTCTTCTTCCGTATCGATCATACCGCTTTGCTTTCCAACCGCAACTGCGTCTGTCATCGCGCAGCAGGTTCAGAAAATACCGCACCTCCGCAATTGGATCATCATCGCCGACCACTTCCTCGAGATATTGGCACACGGCGGATACAAGCGTCTCGCGGCAGCAGGTTTTGTAGTTTGGCAGGGCGGTAAGCAGTTTCGCATAACACCTGTCATGATCAGCCAACCTCGCCGCCGATTTCCTGCGTTCAACAACTTCCCGGATTGTCGGGTTTTCTTTAATGGGTTTCAATTCATTTCACCTTTTCATTGTTGCCTGGGCGGTATGGCGGAATGAATGCCTACTCTCTATAGTCATTCCGCCATTCCGCCATTCCGCCCAGGGCGCTTGTTTCAAGAGACCTGGGCGGAATGCCTAAAATCTTAATACCGCCCTTAATAATCAAATAGTTAAAGTAGAGTGGCGGAATGGCGGAATGACTATAGATATAAGACTATATACCGCCATACCGCCATACCGCCATACCGTCACGCTTCCGGCAGGGTCAAAATCCATACCTCCTCACGCCTGGTATCGCTGTATTTCCGCTTCACGGATTCCCTGCGTTTCGCGAGTATTCCGTCAAATATGAGACGCTCGACCACCTTATGCCTGTCATCCGCGTCATACTCATTTATGCCATCGTCAAACGCTTTTATGACGGCTTCCTGCCGAATGAATGCGCGATCCAGCGCCCTGAAGTGATACAGCCTACGCTCCGCCGGCAGTTCCTCCGTCAGACGCGCAAGTTGGGGCCCTACCCGATTCGCGATTTCCTCAATCCGCGCCTCCGCCTCCCTGCGTTTCGACTGCCCCGTCGCTTCCAGTTTCAACGATTCCGTCCATGACTGACCATCGTCCAACTCGCCGATGACAGCCGACCAGACCGCGCCGGTCTCGGTCAGGCGCGACTTGGTTATGCCGACCGTAGCCCTGCCCTCCATTCCACGCATACCGATAATCACATCTGAGGCTTGAGTGAACTGCCCAGTGCCACGCGGCAGCAACGCCAGCTGCGAATGATCCGCGTAAAGTGCTTTGGGCGGGTGACCGATGATCAGCACCGCCATTGTTGGATTCAGCGTCTGGCAGGCTGATATGAACCGCTTGAATGGCTGCCCCGCGTCGCTCGACTCGTCCAGCTGACCTATCAGGTCGCTCATTCCATCGATCACTAGCAGGTCAATATCCGAAGGGAAATATCCCCCGTCAATGTATTCGATCAGGTTCTCATCAAGGCGCTTCCTATTGGCAGGATTCCAGCGCAGCATTCTTTGGCGGCTGTCGGTCAGACGCTCCGGCTCTTTGTTCAGGTGTTTCAGAATCGATTTGCAGCGCCTTGTAAACCCCATATCCGCCTCATACGGCACGCACAGAACTTTACGGGGGTCGCATTCGAACAGCCCACGCCCACTCGCCAGGGTCGCCGCCAGGGTCGCCGCCAGGGTCGATTTTCCGCAGCCTGGCATACCGATCAGGAAATGAAGGCAGCCCCTCGCTATGAGTCCATCGACCAGCCAATCCGCCTCGACAGAATCCTCGACATCCATGACGGAGTGAAATTCAGGCAGTGGCGGTGTGATTCTCTCGCCTCGTTCAAACGCCCATGTTCTAATGGCGCTTTCCAGCGCCTCGCCCTCTTCGGGTATGAATGCCTTGAGGTCAATCCAATCGGTCACATCCGATTTGTCCGGCATACCTTCGGGAATGCCGACCACAAACACCTCATCGACAATGTGCCTCAGCCTTTCCGCCGTTTTAGCCTGTTTATCGATACCGGCGGTGTCGTTATCCGCCCACACATAGACGCGCCTGAATGGTTTGAAAAGCTCTAACTGTGGCTCTGGTATTGGACTGGTATGGGCGGTGGTGGCGGGTATTCCAAGCGACATAAGCGTATCCGCGTCCTTCTCGCCTTCAACGATATGTACCGCATACTCGCCCTCGCATTCATTCAGGCGGTAAGGCAGTATTGTGCCTTCGCAGTCGGCGAATTTCGGGCGGTATCTCGCTTGTTTCTTGCCGTCTGAGGTTCGATAGATGCTCTTGACTATCGTCTCCCCTTTGGTTGTGAGGTATTTATGCTTTCGGTCAAAAACCGCTTTGGCTTCATTCCCATCATCGTCTAGGGTTTTGAAGTCGGCTATGATTTCCGATTCTGTGGGGTGTCGACTGGGTTCTGTGGAATGCTCCCGCCGACTGCGCCACAGCCCCAGACCGCGCAGGATCTCCTCGTATGAACATCCCGACTTATGACAGAACAAAAGCGAGCTTGCGCCGACGTCCGTTACCGATAACGCGCCTCCATCTTTCCCTGCCGTCTGGCAGACAGGACACCGCGCCTGGAGTGAGTTTGCAGTTCCCTTTGGATTGCAGCCCCGCGTAAGCAGTGCCGACCTTACATCCTCAAGGGTGGTTTTGAATGTGGAATTGTGGGCGGACGCGTCCGTTCCGCCACCTCCATAGGTAGAGTTCATTATGATTTTCCATTGTTAAGTTTGAATGCCCCACATCTGAAATTATAAGGCGCAAACAAAATGAGGCGTCGGTTTTCACGGACGCCTCAATTCATTTTGTCGGGTCAAGTGGGATTTGAACACCAACGGCGCATAACTCAACAATGGATAAAGATGAATGAAATGCACGCCTGATTATACGCCAACGCTGCGGGTGTGTCGGTATTTTTTGCTGTGGCGGTAATTTAGCGTCAACATTCTGACTAAATTTAGTCAATCTATCGCAAAAAAATGTTGACATTCTGCAAAACATCGTTTATATTTCTCTCTGTATCAATAATTTATCAATCAACATACAGGGTAATACGATATGAAATTCACCTGCTACGGCCCTAATCATCAGCATTGTGGGCATTTTCACAGATCATATGAGACAGCTCACAACTGCCGGCGTTCCTATCGTCTGCAGGAATGGAAGCGGACGGGTAAGTCTTCCGACAGACGCGTCATTCTCGGGTGTCAACTCGGCTTCGTAATGAGTGGCACTATGGAACTCGCCAAAGCCGAACTGAATGCCGAGAATGTGGCGTTCGGCAGGGTTTCCAGTAGGGAAGCGAGGGGGTTGGCATAATGGTAAAGCCTTGGCCCGTATCCCACTGGAAAACACTTTACAGCCGGGAACTTTTGGCGGTAAATCACACCATCGACTCGGGGCTGACGATATGCAGCATATGGACGATCGGTGACGATTACATTTGCGAGGTGATCTGTGAAGATTTAGTCGATCGGTTTCACACCCAACGCATAATCGAAATTCAGAGTGGGAGTGAGGAATGGCCCTGCACTGAATTTTTGATCGGGCGCTTGGTTCGCGGCGGTAAGGTTTTGCGAAGTTAATAATCCCTACCCCACCGACAAAAAAACCCCCCAGTTGCTTTTGGCACTGGGGGGTTTTCTTTTGTGCGTCCGCAAACGATATGTGAATGTATCAATCTTCAATCAACGGCGCGAACACGCATACCGAACCGCCGGAATTGAATAGGAAAAAGAGGACTCCCAGTTTGCTAGGACCGCTTGCTTCAATGAGGCCGGCGGTTCGGCGGGTTCAGTATAGCCCATTTACCTGGTAAACGGGTGACGCGGGTAGTATAAGTGCCACCCGAAAACCCGCGTCCCCGCCTGAACCGCAGCGACCGGGCTACTGGCCGCGGCGGTATGGCGCGTAAGGTGTCAACGCGCCTACTTAATTTGTTCAGAAGGTTCACATCAACTTCTAACCTCTGGGGCCCGAAGTTGACATCTTAAAATGACACCCGCCGGTAAACATCAAGCAAATGACGGGTTGCGCCCACTATGGAAGTCATCCGCATAGGCAGCTGATAGCCCCGCGCATTGACCATATCCTCGATGATTTTAAGCATTCCGTGCCTCATTCCTTTCGGTATTTCCGACGCAGTCCAACCCACTTGGCAGCGCACCCGTATCGGCGGTCTCCCGTGCGTCACCGCGTCCACCAGACTCTCCCAGCCGTCACCTTCCGGCCACACTTCGCAGGCTGTGCGCCAGGAAGCGACCCCCGCGTAATGCGCCGACCAGAGCGAAGTGTCAAGCAAAGCGCCATCGACAGCGACAGAATCAACCGAATGTATGGGCGTCTCATCAATCTGCAGAAAATCCCCGTCCCCGTCAAAATGGAAGTCGCATTGACCCCGAGCTACGGGACGGTTCAGATATTCCCCCGCCCAATCGCTGACGGCATCGATAATCTCACCGAAATAAACATCATCATCCGTATTGCTGTCGTCATAATTCAGGTGTCGCTTGACTTCCGCCAGCGACACCACCGACACCGAAGCCGCCGACCTGACGGTTCTTACGGGAAGTTCCCGGCAGTAATTACCTGACATAGTGCTTTTGCGCCAGTGCCACGCCAATGTGTTTTTGCGACTGGTCGAACCCCGCCATAAAGGCGCGTTTTACCGCGTCCGCATTCAGTCCCGCCGACGCAATATCCGCCCTGTGAGTTTTCGTCACCGCGCCAATGCACCGTTTCAGATCCCGCACATCCAAAGGGCTGTTAATCAGCGCCGCAACTTCCGGAGTGGTTCTCTTGTGAGGCAGACTTCCTATGCCGTGCCGTCCGTGCAGGTCCAACCCGTGCGCATAGCCACAGGCGGTCACCATCGCCACCACCAAATCGCGGTCGGATCGTCCAATGGTGACGGCGGGGTGCTGCTCTCCCGCGTTTTCCCTTGTTTCATGTTCAGCTCTTGACATTCGCAATACCTCATTCAGTTGTTTGTTTCAGTGTCAAATCCGCATATCGCAAGCGCCTCCGCTTCCGTCAAATCGCTCTCGCGCAGTTGCTTGTAAGCTCGCGCGCGACCCGCCAGGTCGCTTGCAAAAATCCTGTGAAAATCGATTTCAATGTTCGGTTCGTCCAGTTTTAGCGCCAGTTCCGCCGCCACTTCCCGCGCCAACGGCTCTAATCCGATATGCAGCCACTGGCGCAAACTTTCGCGCCTTCCGGTGCTTCCCAGTTCCCCGGATACCAATCCGGGAGGCACTCTGGCGGCCGCGCAGACAGCGTCAGCCAGCGACGCCCTCTGCTCCACCCAGAACTGAGGCGGTTGGTAGCCGATCCGCTTCTGCTGCCATCGACTGAAGGCGTCCGCGCCACTTTGCTGTGGCAGTTCATAACCGGCGTCCAGTCCCGCCAGGTCAACCGGCTGTATCAGTGCGCCACCCGCCAGGCGCGATATTTCTTTGGCTCTTGCGTCAAGCAGTTCCCCCTTGCGCTTCGCTTCATCCCCGCGACCCCACAGGAACATCGGCAGCAGAGAACCGCGCGGTGACTTCGATTCCTGCGCTACGGCACAATCCATTTCGCACACGGCGGAATGCGCCACGCAGTCCAAAGGACTCACGCCCACCCACTGCCTGACCGCGTCCTGCGCAAACATCAAATGCACCACCGCGGCGGACGACACCAGACGCGTATGAACCTTCACGCCGTCGGGCGCATTCGTCTGCAGTTCATACATCCACCCCTGCGGGTCTGGTTCAGTTCCGCGAACCGTCCACTCCGACACAGGCACCAGACTCACCCGCCCACTCCTGATAACGATTTCCGCACAGAACTCGCCCCGACGGATCAGTTCCCACCCGATTTTAGCCATCACGCCGACGGTGACGGCAGGGTGGTTTACCACCGCGGACGCAAACGCGGATCGATACAGACCCGCCACAGCGACAGCCACAGCGGACTCCTTCAGCACCGCGCGGCTGGCGGACGCTACCGCGTGGTCAATCTGCTTATCGGTATAGGTTTTCGCTTTCGCCTTGGATCTGAGGTTTAAGCCGAACATCACACAAGCAGCCTCCACGCCTCATTGACAGCGCAGACGGTTTCTTCAAGCCATCGACCATAGACGGAACTCGCCGGGTAGGCTGGCGTGTCAACCACCGCCACGCCCAGCAGACGCGCCCTCTCCACCACCACAGAATCCTCGCCACTGCGATTGACCGTTTCGGGTATGAACTCGATAGACAGTCCGCGCAGTATTTTCGCGTCAATCAGCGCCAACGCGTCATCCGCTTCCCGCGTCATCGGCAGCTGCGCCTCAATTTCCAGTGCCACAGCGGAATCCTTAAGCGTCAGGGTCTGAGGCGTCC